>JBFWVT010000092.1:0-18254 GCA_050246595.1 Alphaproteobacteria bacterium | reverse complement strand
TCCCTCTCCGCCCTTCAGGGGGGAGAGGGAGGGACCCATTGCAGAGCAATGGGAGGGTGAGGTGGGCGCCGGCCAGCGCTCTGGAATCCCCCACCTCACCCCGACCCTCTCCGCCCCCGAGGGCGGAGAGGGAGACAAATCCAGGGATCATTCGAGAGGTCATTCCGTCAGCACCACGGCGTCGCGCGGCTCCCACGCGGTCCACACCTCGGCGCCGCGCGCAAGCAAAGCGGCGGAAGCGCTTGGCAGATAGGCGTGCAATTCCCGTCCCGCCCCGGTCATCAGCCGCAGCAGCGACTGGGCGCCCTGGTAGTCGATCGCGGTCACGGTGGCGGCCAGCGCAAGGCCGGGCGGGCGCTCGCTTCTCACGATCAGCTTTTCCGGGCGCAGCGCCAGCATCGCCCGCCTCCCCGGCCGCAGGTCGCAGGCGGGTGGCAGCGGGACCGGCTCCGCCAGATCGGCGACCGCAAGACCGAACCCGCCCGCCGTGGCCGCGACCTCGCCTTCGAACAGATTCACCTTGCCGACAAATTCGGCGACAAAGCGCGACCTGGGCCGCTCGTAGATGTCGGCGGGAGCGCCGATCTGCACAAACCGGCCGCGGTTCATCACGGCGATGCGCGAGGCCATCCCGAGCGCCTCGTCCTGGTCGTGTGTCACAACCAGAAACGTCGTGCCGATCCGCCGCTGGATGCCGGTCAGTTCGAGCCTGGTTTCCTCGCGCAGTTTGCGGTCGAGTGCCGCCAGCGGTTCGTCGAGCAGCAGCAGTTTCGGCATTTTCGCCAGGGCGCGGGCCAACGCGACGCGCTGCCGCTGGCCTCCCGACAGCTCGTGCGGACGGCGGCGCCCGTACCCCGTCATCTGCACCAGCGCCAGCATCTCGGCGATGCGTTCCTCGCGCCGGCGGCGCTCCATGCCCTCCTGCTTCAGCCCGAACGCGATGTTGCGCGCGACATCGAGATGCGGGAACAGCGCGTAGGACTGGAACATCATGTTGACCGAGCGGCGATAGGGCGGCACCCCGGTCATGTCGGCGCCGTCGATGACGATACGGCCGCCGTCGGGGGTCTCGAACCCGGCGATCATCCGCAGCAATGTCGTCTTGCCGCAGCCCGAGGGACCCAGCAGCGCGAAGAATTCGCCCGCCTCGACCGCGAGCGATACATTGTCCACGATCGCGGGGCCGCCGAACGATTTGCTCGCCCCGATGATCTCCAGAAGCGCCATCCGCGCCGCTCAACAGCCCGACTTGACCCGGTTCCACACCCGCGTGCGCAGCCGCTCATAGGCGCGCGGCGCCGGCTCGTCGAGATAGAGGCGCTGCATGACCTCGGGCGGCGGATAGACGCCGGGATCGCCGCGAATCTCGGGATCGACCAGCGCGGTCGCCGCCAGGTTCGGGTTCGGATAGGAAACCGTGTTGGTGATCTCGGCGATCACCTCGGGGCGCAGGATGTAATTAATGAATTGGTGCGCATTGTCGGGATGCGGCGCGTCCCTCGGGATGGCGAGCATGTCGATCGCCATCTGGGCCCCCTCGCGCGGCACGCGGAACGCGATCTCGACCGGGCTGCCGGCCTCGCGGGCGCGGTTGCGCGCCTGGATCACATCGCCCGAGTAACCGAGCGCGACGCAGACATCGCCAGCGGCGAGATCGTTGATGTATTGCGACGAATGAAACCGCCGGACATACGGCCTCACCCGTTCCAAGAGCGAGGCCGCGCGCTCCAGATCGGCGGGATCGCGGCTCCCGCGGTCGAGGCCGAGATAATTGAGCGCGGCCGGGATCACCTCCTGCGGCGTGTCGAGGATCACGATGCCGCAGCGTTCGAGCTTGGCGGCGATCTCCGGATCGAAGATCAGGCCGAGACTGTCGCGCGGTGCTTTATCACCCAGCGCGCGGTCGAGCATCGCAATGTTGTAGCCAAGCCCGGTGACGCTCCACAGATACGGCACGCCGTAGGTGTTGCCGGGATCGGCGGTCGCGGCGAGCGCCAGCATCCGGGGGTCGAGATTTTTCAGGTTCGGCAATTTCGATTTATCGAGCGGCAGATAGGCGCCGGCCACGATCTGCCGCGCCATGAACGGGCTGGCCGAGGGCACGACGATGTCATAGCCGGAACGGCCGGCAAGCAGCCTGGCTTCGAGCACCTCGTTGCTGTCATAGACATCGTAAGTGACCGCGATGCCGGTTTCCTTTGTGAAGTTCGCGATCGTCTCGGGCGCGATGTAATCGGACCAGTTGTAGATGTGCAGCCGCTTTTCTTCGGCGACGGCGGCGAACGGCCGCAGTCCCGCCAGGAACGCGGCCGGCATGGCCTGAAGTATGGTTCTGCGCTGCATGATGCGGCGCATACAGCAGCGCCGGGCGGGCTTGTCAACGGTTGGGCGCCCCGACCGATTCCGTTGCTCGATCGACCCCCCGGAGGCAGCGGCAGAGTAGCGCAATCCGCGATCGGAGCGCGGATTTGGCCCGCCGCGGTTTTCGGCTATGTTGCCGGCGTCGATGCAAGCGCTGCGGGTACTGATGCGTTCGCGGGTTGCCGCCACGTGTGCGGGTCTTCTTTTTCTCGTTTTTCTCGCCGGCTGCGGTGCGCAGTACGAGGCGCCGCCGACAGCGCATCCAAACGCGATCGTGATCCGCGAGTTCGCATTCTCGCCCGATATCGTGACCCTCGACCCGAGCTTCGGGTTCTCGCTGTATCGCGGCGAACGCGGCGTCCCGCGCGAGCAGCGGGCGGCTGGTCTCGGTCGCGCGGTCGCATTCAATGCGACCGATGCGATGGCCGAGTACCTGACCGGCCTCGGCTACGACGTGCTGCGTTCCGAGTCGGGCTCGGTCGAACCCGGCATGCGCGCCCTCGTCGTCAGCGGCTCGTTCCGCCGGATCGATGAGGGGCAGCGCCGCCGGGTCGGCGCCGAGAACAGCGGCGTCGCGGTCGATGTCGCGATCGATTATCAGGTGCATGGCCAGGCGCCGCAGCGGCTTGCCGCCTTTCAGCGCGATTCGCGGCAGACCGGCGCGGGCGTCATCGGCGTATCGGCGCGAACGCGGGGCGACGTCAAGATCGCGGCGAGCCAACTCGGGGTCGAACTCGGGCGCTATGTTGCCGAGATCGCCCGCGGCCAGAGATGGCCGGCCGCGGCCGGACGCTGAGGCCGGCTTTGGCGCGATATACCCCCACCCCTTCCCTCCCCCGCCAGCGGGGGAGGGAGAATGCGACCGCTACAGCTCGCCCTCTTCCCGCAGCATCCGCACGGTGTTGCGCATCGCCGTGATCGTGTCCTCCAGCTCGGCCTCGCCGTGCGTCGCCGAGATGACACCGCCGGGATGACTGCTCAGATCAACGCCGTTTATCATCATGCCGAGCCGCATCTTGTGCACGATGCCAGCGGTACGGTCGCTCTTCAGCGCGCTGAACGGCTGTTCGAGCGGGTTGAATTTTGTCGGGGCGATCGGCGCGCGCTCCGGGTTCATAAACAATTCGAGCGACGAAAACGTGCCGTAAGCCGCCCACGGCACCCGCTCCTCCTCGAACACCTCGTTGAGCCGGGTGCGCAATTCCTCGCCGTATTTGTTGGCGCGGGCGCAGGCGTCGGTCTCGCGCACGATTCGCAGGCACGCGATGCCGGCGGCGGCCGAGAGCGGATTGGCGTTGAATGTGCCGGGATGCGCGATCTTCTCCTTGCCGGCGCTCTTTGTCGCCTGGAAGTCCAGCAGTTCGAGGATGTCCTTGCGTCCGGTGACGGCGCCGCCGGGCAGACCGCCGGCGAGAATCTTCGCCAGGGTCGTCAGGTCCGGGCGGATGCCGTAAGCCTCCTGCGCGCCGCCCGGCGCGACACGGAACCCGTTGACGACCTCGTCAAAGATCAACAGCACACCGTGCTCGGCGGTCAGCCGGCGCAGCGCGCGCAGAAAATCCGGGTCGATCGGCAGTTTGCCGCCATTGGCGCCGGTCGGCTCGATGATCGCGGCGGCGATCTCGCCCGCATGCTTGTCAAGCAACTCGGCGAGCGCCGTCTCGTCGTTCTGGTTGCACAGCAGCACGTTGCCGGCCACCGCGTCGAGCACCCCGGTCGTCGGGGTGCCGTCGAAATGGTTTGTGTGGCCCGATGTCATGTGATCGTGCCAGCCGTGGAAATGATAGTTGAAGCGGATCAGCTTCGGCCTGCCGGTAAAGGCGCGCGCCAGCCGCACCGCCATCAAGGTCGCCTCGGTGCCGGACGAGGTGAACCGCACCCGCTCGGCGGTCGGGATCAGCGCCTTGACCCGCTCGGCCCATTCGATCTCAAGCTCATGGCTGGCGCCGAAATGCGTGCCGCGATCGAGCTGCGCGTGCACCGCCGCCATGACCTCGGGATGGCAATGGCCGAGCAGCAGCGCGCCGTGCCCGCCGAAGTAATCGACATAGCAGCGGCCGTCGACATCCCATTTGCGCGGCCCCTGGGCGCGCGTGATGTAAAGACCGTAAGGCTCGATATAGCGCGAATCGTGCGTGATCCCGCTCGGAAACAGATCGGCGGCGCGTTGCGCGCGCTCGGCCGAACCCGGGGTCGCGGCGCGATAGGCGGCGATGATCTGCGAATTGGTCGTCAGCGTGTCGGGCATCGATCGGGGCTCCGCCAAGTGGCTCGGGCGATGTTAGGGCCGACGCCCGTTTTTTGAAACCCTCTGCCGCAGAAGCGCCGGCGCGCGGCCGGCAGCATGCCCGGATCGGCCGGTCGCGTTCCGCGTGCGAGTGCAAAACATCGACGGTAAAATCGCCGGAATTCGGACACAGACTCGTTCCCATGAGGAGGGCCGGCGGGGAAGGTTTGCTGCAGATTTGCTGTAAATGCAGCAAACTCGCTTGCAGCGGCTGATGCGTGGCGGCGCTTCGGGAAGCCGATGGGAAAGGATTGGAATGACAACCGGCTACCAAGAGGACCTGCGCGCCCGCTTCGGGTTCGATGTCGATCTCGGCGGCGAGATACCCGACGATCCCTGGCTGCGCCGGGTGCTGATGCGGCGTACCCATCGCCGCTACAGCGATCGCCCCGTCCCCGATGCGCTGGTCCGGCTGTTGCTGGCAGCGGCGTTCTCGGCTTCGTCGAAATCCGATTTCCAGCAGGCCTCAACGCTGTGGCTGAGGGACCGCGGCCGGCGCGACCTTCTCGCCTCGTTGTTTCCGGATATGCCGTGGATCGGCGACGCGCCGGTGTTTCTCGTCTTTCTCGGCGACGCAAGGCGGCTCGACCGGCTCGGCGAATTGCGCGGCAAACCGCGAGACAACGGCGGGCTCGAAGGGTTTTTCAACGCCACCGTGGACGCGGCGCTGGCTTTGCAGACCTGCATTCTGGCCGCCGAGACACTGGGGCTTGGCACCTGCCCGATCAGCGTGCTGCGCAACCGCATCGCCGAAATCGCTGAAATCCTCGAATTGCCGGAGAAGGTGTTCCCGGTGGCCGGGCTGTGTCTCGGCTGGCCGGCGCAACAGGGCTTTATCAGCATGCGTCTGCCGCTGGAGGCAACCGTGCATATCGACCGCTACGACGATTCCGGGCTGGAACAGGCGGTGGACGGTTACGACCGGCGGCGCGACGCGCGCCATTCGATCAAGGATCGCCAGCGCGACCCGGCGCGGTTCGGGACGGCCGAGTTCTACGGCTGGTCCGAGGACAAGGCGCGCCAGGCGACGACCCCGGAGGGCGCCGGGTTCGCCGCCTGGCTCAAGGCGCACGGCTTCACGCTCGACGAGTTGTGAAAAGGCCGACGGCATACCTCGTCCTCTACCATCGTGCGAATTGCAGAATAGCGCAGCCCGGGATTACACGATTTGCAGCAGCGCCTTGATCTTGCCCTTTGTTTCCCGCAGCACGCCGGGCGGACTCGGGCATCGCAGGACGGCATTGCGGCGTTCCCACGACAGGCTCTTCACCTGATCGGACAGCACGACACCAGTGACGGGTTGACCCTGCGGTATTACGACCTCAAACGGGTATCCCTTCTGCTGGTCCGTAATCGGGCAGAGCACGCAAAATCCCGCGCGTCTGTTGTAAGCGCGCCCGGTTAGGACGAGCGCGGGTCGCCGACCGCGCTGCTCGCGCCCCTCTTGGGGGTCGAACGTGATGTCGATGATGTCCCCGGCATCAGGGCAATAGGCCCCGCGCATCAGCCGATTTCGTTGCCGACGGCGCTCCCGGTGCCGATCTCCTCGTGCCGGTTGTCCGGGGTGATTTGCGCGACGAGGCTGTCGAGGTCGAATTCCGGGGTCTGCTCCACCGGCCTGACAATAAGCTTGCCGTCCTCGATCGCGACCTCGGCTGTCCCGTTCTCGCAGGCGCCGATCTCCTTCGCGTAGACGGAGGGAATGCGCAAGGCCAGGCTGTTGCCCCACTTCGCGAAACGGATCAGCAATCGACATCCTCCGGTATAGGGGCTGGCATTGTAGAGACAGTGATGATACATTTAGCGTTTAAAGGCCGCAAGGCAAGTGCTGGCGGGAGAACAGCAATGACAGACACGATCACCGTGATCCGCGAATCCGATCGGCCGGAGGTGCCGTTTGTCGGCGCGCCGGGGGAGGCCACTTACCGCACGATCATCGGCGACGACACCGGCGCAGGGCTGCCGATCCGCACCGGCATCCAGACATCCCAGCCCGGCTATCAGACGCGGGTCCACTCGCACCCCTATGTCGAGACGCTGACCGTCATCTCCGGGCGCGGCGAAGCCTGGCTCGACGATAAGTCCGAGGGCGAACCCGACCGGATCGCGCTCGAACCGGGGATCACGGTGGTCCTGCCCGCCAACCGCCCGCACGCGTTCCGCGCCTTGGGCGACGAGCCGCTTGTGACGCTCGGCATCCACACCTTCGGCAAGCGGATCGTCAACTTCAAGGACGAAGCCTCGCCGCGCTGATCCGGCGCGAGCCGCTTCCCTTCTCGCACCGGCCGCGCCACACTGCGGTCGGACACCCTTTATTCAACGGGAGGACAGGCTATGGCCGACATCAGGCGGATCGACGTCACCCAGGGACCGGGGCCGCGCATGAGCCGTGCTGTCGTGCGCGGCGACAACGTCTATCTGTGCGGTCTGACCGCGGCCGACACCAGCCAGGACGTGAAGGGGCAGACGCGCCAGATCCTGGAGCGCATCGACCACTATCTGCGCGAGGCCGGGACCAGCAAATCGAACCTGCTCACCGCCAATCTGTGGATCAAAGATATGGCGCTGTTCGCCGACATGAACTCGGTGTGGAACGAGTGGGTCGATCCGCAGAACCCGCCGGCCCGCGCCTGCGTCCGCGCCGACCTCGCGCGCCCGGAGGTGCTGGTCGAGATCATGGTGACTGCGGTGAAGTGACCGGCGGCCGCTCGCCAGTTCCGATCGGGTGCATTCAAGGCAGTCGTCCCGGCGCAAGCCGGGACCCGCGTCTCGACCGCTCGGGCAGTCGCCTTGTGCATCGGTACTGCCCCCATTTGGAGGCAGCACCCGCCGTGCCGTCGCTCTGATATAGCCTCACAGTACGGGAGGATTGCCTCCAATCAGGCTCCCCTCCCCCGCCTGACAGCCTCCAAGGTTCTCCGGCTTGGCCGTTTTTTGCCTTGCACGCCATCCCGGCAGCCGCGTGCGGGCACCGCCCTGTCCCGCCTCGTTCCGCGCCGCCCGGCTTGACATGGGCTGCACGCCCCCGTACCGCTGCCCGGCCCGTCGTCTTAAACAGCTTGCGAGATGCAATAGCGCCGATATGCCCGACATAAAGCACACCGCCTTTTCCGGCCGCCTCGTGATCGTCGGCTTTGGCAGCATCGGTCAGGGGGTTTTGCCGCTGCTGCTGCGCCATATCGATCTGCGCCCGGACCAGATCACCGTCATCACCGCCGAACTTCGCGGACACGAGGTGGCCGAGAAATACGGCGTGCGCTTTGTCGAAACGGCGCTGACCCGCGACAATTACCGCGCGGTGCTCGACAACTGGCTCGGCGCCTGGGATTTCCTGCTCAACGTGTCGGTCGACGTGTCGAGCATCGCGTTGATCGAGCTGTGCCGCGACAAGGGCGCGCTTTATCTCGACACCTGCATCGAGCCGTGGCCGGGCGGCTATACCGACCCGGACCTGCCGCCCGCTTCGCGCTCCAACTATGCGCTGCGCGAGAGCGCCCTGGCGCTGCGCCCCGATCGCGATCCCGGCGGCGAGCCCGGCCCGACCGCCGTCATCACGCACGGCGCCAATCCCGGTCTGGTGTCGCATTTCGTCAAGCAGGCCCTGCTCGATATCGCGCGCGACGCCGACGCGGCGAGCGAGGCACCGATCGACCGCGCCGGCTGGGCGCGTCTCGCCGAACGGCTCCAGGTCAAGGCGATCCACATCGCCGAGCGCGACACGCAGGTCTCGGCGATCCCGAAGGAGCCGGGCGAATTCGTCAACACCTGGTCGATCGACGGATTTTTCAGCGAAGGCTCGCAGCCGGCCGAGCTGGGCTGGGGCACGCACGAGCGGCATTTCCCGATCGACGGCATGCGGCACGATTTCGGTGGTCAGGCGGCGATCTATCTGCTGCGGCCGGGCGCCAGCACGCGGGTGCGAAGCTGGACGCCGCTCGAAGGCCCCTATCTCGGCTTTCTGATCACCCACGGCGAGTCGATCTCGATCGCCGACTATCTGACCGTGCGGGACGGCGATCCGGGGGGCGACACGGTGCGCTACCGCCCGACATGCCATTACGCCTACCACCCGTGCGACGACGCGGTGCTGAGCCTGCACGAGCTGGCCGGCAAGAACTGGCGCCTGCAAACCCGCAAGCGCCTGATGATGGACGAGATCACCCATGGAATCGACGAACTCGGCGTTCTGCTGATGGGGCCGAAGAAGGGGGTCTACTGGTACGGCTCGCGCCTATCGATCGAGGAGGCGCGCCGCCTCGCGCCGCACAACAATGCCACCTCGCTGCAAGTCACCGCCGCGGTGCTTGCCGGGGTCGTCTGGGCGATCGAGCACCCGCGCCGCGGCATCGTCGAACCGGAAGAGATCGATTTTTCCCGTATTCTCGAAATCTGCCGGCCCTATCTCGGCGATGTCGTCGGGGTGTACGGCGACTGGACGCCGCTCACCGACCGAGAGCTTCTGTTCCCGGAGGATCTGGACCGCGACGATCCCTGGCAGTTCAAGAACATCCGCGTCGTTTGAGGCCCTCTGCCATCTCCGGGCGGAGAGGAGACCCGCCGCGCCGGACGCGGAAAGGCGGGTCAAATGGGACCGCCGGCGTCTCGCCGGCATGCCAGTGCCAGCCGGAGGCCGGCAATCCCTCCCGCCTCCCCGCCTGAGCCCGGCCCACTCCACCGGGACGCGGAGGGCAGAAAGAAAGCGCCATGCCGTCACCGATCGGGTAATGATAAAGATAAAGAGTCTCCGGGCGGACCCGCCCGTTCAGGCACAAGGAGAGGCGCCATGGATGGCGATCTGACAAACCGCGCGCAGTCGAAAGACTTGACCCGCACCCTGGCGCAACAGGCAAGCGCGGTGTCATACGACGCCCTGCCCGAGAACGTGCGCGCGCTGGCGCGGCAATGCGTGCTCGATTATTACGGCGTCGCGCTGGCCGGGGCCGACGATCCGCTCGTCTCGATATTGCTCGACGAGCTGGCCGAAGCCGGCGGCAATCCGCAGGCGAGCCTGATCGGCCGCTCGATGCGGCTGCCGGCGCTGTCGGCCGCGCTGGTCAACGGCGCGATCGGTCATGCGCTCGACTACGACGACGTGAACCTGGCGATGCCGGGCCATCCGTCGGTCGCGATCCTGCCGGGGCTGATGGCGCTCGCCGAACAGCGCCAACGCAGCGGGCGCGACGTGATCGCGGCGTTTGTCGCCGGTTACGAGACCGCCTGCCGCATGGGCTCGGCGCTGCGCCCCGGTCATTACGATCTCGGCTTTCACGCGACCGGCACGGTCGGCTGCTTCGGCGCTGCGACAGCCTGTGCGCATCTCCTCGGTCTCGACGCCGAGGCCACCTCGCGCGCGCTCGGGATCGCCGGCACGCAGGCTGCCGGTCTCAAGTCTCAATTCGGTACGATGTGCAAACCGTTCCATGCCGGCAAGGCGTCGCATAACGGCTTGCTGGCGGCGCGTCTCGCGTCGCGCGGCTTTTCGAGCCGGCCCGATATCGTCGAATGCGAACAGGGTTTTGCCCTGACGCACGGCCCCGATTTCCGCTCCGAGAAGGCGTTGGCCGACCCGCCGGGCGGGTTCCACATCCTAGCCAATTTGTTCAAGTATCACGCCGCCTGCTATCTGACGCACGGCCCGATCGAGACTGCCCGCGCCATCCGCGACCGGCACCATGTCGCGCCGGATCAGATCACGCGGGTGACGCTGAAGCTCGATCGGAGCTGCGACCGGGTCTGCAACATCCCCTCCCCGACCGACGGGCTCGAAGCCAAGTTCAGCCTGCGCCAGACGGTCGCGATGGCGCTGGCCGGTGTCGATACGGCGAGCCTCGGCGCCTACAGCCCCGCGACCGCCAACGATCCCGATCTCGTTGCGCTGCGCGAGAAGGTGGCGCTCGTTTTTCAGGATAACTGGCCGCAGGCTGCCGCCGAGATCGCGGTCGCGCTCAGCGACGGCAATGTGCTGCGGGCGAGCCACGACGCCGGCGTCCCAAGCGCCGATATCAGAGCGCAGGGCGACCGGCTAGCGGCGAAATTCGACGCGCTGGCCGAGCCGGTCCTCGGCGCCGCCCGCGCCCGCGAATTGCGCCGCGCGATCGAGGGTTTTGACACGCTGGCCGATGCCGGCGAAGTCGGGCGGCTGGCGACGCGGTAACGACAGCCTGCTTGGAGGGATCACGACAGCCACACACTGCCCCCCCCCTCCCCGCCCCCGCAAACCCCGGACTTGAACGGGGGTTTGCGGGGGAGGGGAGGGTGGGGGTAATCGGTCCAGGTCTAAGGCGGCCGGTATAAGGGGAGGAGAAAATGGAACTCGGGTTGCGCGGCAAAAAGGCGCTCGTCACCGGCGGATCAAAAGGGATCGGCCGGGCCTGCGCCGAGGTGCTGGCCGAGGAAGGCGTCGATGTCGTGCTGGTGGCGCGCACCGAAGCCGATCTCGAAGCGGCGCGCGCCAAGATCGCCGGCGAGCACAATATCGCGGTTCGCACCTACGCGCTCGACCTCGGCGACAGCCGCAACATCGACCGGCTCGCCGCCGAGTGCGCCGATACGGAAATCCTGGTCAACAACGCCGGCGCGATCCCGGGCGGCAGCATCGCGCAGATCGACGAGGCGCGCTGGCGCCAGGCCTGGGACCTCAAGGTGTTCGGCTACATCAACATGACCCGCCGCTTCTACGTGCTGATGGCCGAGCGCAAATCCGGGGTCATCGTCAACATCCTCGGCGCCGCCGGCGAAAACCCGGATTTCGACTATATCGCCGGATCATCGGGCAATGCCTCGCTGATGGCGTTCACGCGGGCGATGGGCGGCACCGCGCCGCGCGACGGCATCCGGGTCGTCGGGATCAACCCCGGCCCGGTCATGACCGAGCGGCTGATCACGCTGAACCGGCACCGCGCACAGCAGCGCTTTGGCGACCCCGAACGGTGGCAGGAGTTGTTGCAAGGATACGCCTTCGGCCGCGCCGCGCACCCGCGCGAAATCGCCGATATGGTGGCCTTCCTCGCCTCCGACCGCTCGGGTTACACGACCGGCTCGATCATCACGATCGACGGTGGCGGCTCCAGCCGGCGCAGCGCGCTGTAGCGTCGCCATCGGTCCGCCGCTGCGGGACGGCTATTTCCGCCCGCTCGCCTTCAGCCCCTTGTCGAGCGCCGCGAAGGATTGCGAGGGCGCCGGCATCAGCCAGCGAAAGCCCTTTTCGAGCAGCATCTCGATATTGTTCGCATCGACATGCGGATGGCCGCACGGCACACCGGCCTCCTTGCAGATCGCCAGCGCCTCGTCGATCGCGGCGGCGACCTCGGGATGCTCATACTGGCGCGGGTAGCCCATATCCTGCGACAGGTCGCCCTCGCCGATCAGCACCACCCCGATCCCCGGCACCTCCTTCAGCATTTGCGGCAGGTTGCGGATCGCCCGCTTTTCCTCGCACATGATGACGACGAGGATTTCGCCGTCGGGATTGAGCGGCCAGGTGTCGGCGCGCTTGTAATAGGTCTGCTGGTCGATCCCCCAATAGCGCGCGGCGGTCCGCGGCGCGTCGCCGCGTTGCCCGGCCGGCTCGTAATAGGCCGCCTCGCGCGGGCGCGGATAGCGGCAGGCTTGGACCGCGTTGCGTGCCTCCTCGACCGTGCTGACATGCGGCCACACGATGCCGTAGACGCCGATATCGAGCACCTGCTTGGCGATGAACTGGTTCATCTCGCCGCCGTTCGGCGGGATGCGCACAAACGGCGCGACGGCGGGCGCGAGACTTCCCGACTTCAGGATCTGCGCCCGATCGAGCATGTACTGCATGCAGTCGCGCAACTGTCTGATGTCGTAGGGATTGTGCTCCATCTCGAACACGACGCCGTCATAGGCGGCGGCACCGATCGCCTGCGCCGGGCCGATCTCGGCCGGCGAAAACGTCACAAAGGCCGGCTTGCCGCTGTCGAGCGCGCGGATCGCCGGGTTGAGGCGCGGGATGTCGGGCATCGAGTGCTCCTGAGCGTGGTTGCCGGCATAGACTGGCGCAGCGGCGACGGAAGGCGCAATCCCCGCCTCGCCTCAGACTTGGTTGCCGCGGCGCGTCCGGCGGCCGGATGTTATTCCGCCGCCCGCTTGCGGCTCTCGACATAGACGCGCAGCACATGATTGATGCGCGTCTGATAGCCCTTGCCGGTCGCCTTGAACCAGTCGAGCACGTCGGCGTCGATGCGCAGGCTGATGTGCTGCTTGGCCGGCGGCAATGGCGGTAGCCCCTTGATCGCCTTGCTCCAGTCGAGTTCCTCGTGGATGTCGTCGGGATCGGCGGCGATGCTGGCCTCCAACTCCTCCTCGGTCATCGCATCGACCTTGGCCCAGTCGGTCCGATCCTCGCCGCGACGGCGCATTTCCTCCGGTTCCTCAGCCGTATAGCGCACGATATCGCCTCTCCTCACACGGCGCGCCCTCATCATAATAATCCGGATCGTGTGATCCCGCTTCGTCCAGACGACTGCGACCAGCCGTCCGTTCAACTCGCCAACGCTGCCCCACCTCGGCTCTTCGCCACGCGGAGACGGTGTTGTGTCAAGCGGTCGTTCGTCAAACAGCACCTGACCACGAATGAAGTCGAGGCCCCGCGCGTTGAGCACAGCCAGCCGCTTGGCCTCCAGCCGCTCAAATTCCATTCGATCATGTAGCCATCCGTGTGGCTACAATCAAGCGCGCCCGACAACCTCATCCCGAAACGACGATGGCCGGGTCCAGGCCCGGCCATCGCGCGATAGAGGGCGGTTCGGTTATTTCGCTGCGGTGCTGCTGCCGACCGCGCGATCGAGCCAGAGGTCCTCAAAGCGCCAGGAGTTGTAGATGCTGTTGACCTGCGTGACGAGGCCCTTGAGATGCGGCCGGCGGCAGTTCGCGGCCTTGTTGTAGAACAGGATCGGGCGGGCGTCGTCCTCGATCAGCTTTTTCTCGATCTCCCAGACGATCTTTTTCCGCTTCTCGATATTGGGCTCCGCCGATTGCCGGTCGATCAGCCCGTCGACTTCCTTGTTGCAGTAGTTGGTATAGTTGCGTTGCGAGTTGCAGGCGTAGTTCTCGTAGAACGCGATGTCGGGATCGTCCGTCGCGGTTTCGGTGACGTTCATCGCGATCTTGAAATCCTTGCGCATCAGCACCGGATACCATTGTGCCGTGTCGATCGGCAGCAGATCAGCGTCGATATAGATTTCCTTGAGCTGACTGATCAGGATCACCGCCGGGTCGCGATACGGCGCGATGTTGCGCGTCGAGAGCGTGACCTTGAGCCGGTTGTTCGGGCCGTAGCCGAGCGTCTCCATGATCTTGCGCGCCTTGGCACGGCTCGCCGCGATATCGGGGTCATAACCCGGCAGGCTGCGCATTGCATAGGGCGCCATGCCCCAGATGCCTTCGGGCGGCGGCTGCATGACCCCGCCGATCGCGCCCTGCCCGTCGGCGATGATGTCGACGAACGCCTGGCGGTCTATCGTCAGCGATATCGCCCGCCGCAACTGCGCATTGTCGAACGGCGCGGCCTCCCGGTTCACCAGCATGTTGCGGGCGACGTTCGAGACGAACGTGTCGCAGATCGCCTCCGGCAATTGCCGCCTGACATCCTTCAGCTGCGGCATCGTAACACCGATATACGCCTCCTCGTTGCCCGCCAGAAACGACAGCAATCGGGTCGAGACGTCGGGGATGATGCGCCACTCGATGCCGTCGAGATAGGGTTTGCCCGGTTTCCAGTAATCCGGGTTGCGCACCACCGTAATCGACTGGTTCGGTTTGAATTCGACAAACTTGAACGGTCCGGTGCCGATCGGATGCTGCCGCATCTGCGCCGGCGCGACGTGACACGGATAGATCGGCGTCCACCCGGTCGCCAGCATCGACAAGAGCGAGGGCTGCGGCCGCTTCAGGTGAAACGTGACCTCGTAATCGCCGTTGGCCGTCACCTCCGTGACATTGTCGAACCACGCCTTGCGCGGGTTGATGCGCAATTTCTCCTTCGCCTTTCCCTGCAACAGGTCGATCGTGCACTTGACGTCCGCCGCCGTGAACGGTTTGCCGTCGTGCCATTTGACCCCCTGGCGCAGCGGGAAGGTGAGTTCGGTCCCGTCCTCATTCCAGCTCCAGCTCGTGGCGAGTTCCGGCAGGATCGTATCGGGCGTGTTCTGCAGTTCGTCCTGCTTGAAGATGACGAGATTGTTGAACACCCCCATCATCGGGCGGTTGACGGCCGCCGTCGATTCCTCAAGCATCGACACGCTCGCGGGGCTGGTGAAATGCCCGACCCGCAGCGTGCCGCCGGGTTGCTGCGCCACGGACGGCGAGGCCAACGCGATTGCTGCCAGCAGCGGACCGGCCGTCGCCAGGGCTTTCATCCAATGCTTCATCGCGCTTATCCTCCCGTTTGTATCGCGGGTCGCCGGAATGGCGATCCCGCGTCGCCGCGGTTCTTGTCGCGCTCTCGCCGCGGCGTCGTTCGAATGCCGGCGCCCGCTACGGGCTCTCGGTGTCAATCGTCGTTCAAAGATTTTTCGGGAGGCGTCTTGCTTCGGGCGCTGGCAATAGACCCGCACGGCCATGCCGTCGCGACGGCACATAGCGCTCGCGTCATCTCCGCCTCCACGGCCGCGCTCGGGCGGGGGGTCCCGCGCAGAGCGAAGCCTTCCTGTTCAGGGCCTCAGGGCCAATAGCGGGGTCTTCCCCGTCTCGCTTGACGGTAGTATGAGGCGGTATGATACGGCAAATGCAGAATTTTCATTTTCTGGCCAAAGCGCGTGATCGCGGATGCATGCCGCGCCCGCGCTGCCCCGACCGGCACAATCACGAGCGGCGCCATAAGGAGACGCGATGATCAGCGACCCGATCGAATTCGAATTATTCAAGAACGCGCTGTTCGGCGCGGCCGACGAGATGGCGCTGACCGTCTTCCGCACGACCTATTCGGGCGTGCTCAAGGACAACATGGATTATTCGACGGCGCTGTTCGACGGCGACGGCGTGCTCGTCGCGCAAGGGCTGACATTGCCGGGGCATCTCGGGTCGATGCCGACCGCGATCGCTTCGGTCACATCCGCCTTCGCCGGACGGGTTTATCCAGGCGACGTGTTTATCCTGAACGATCCGTTCCGCGGCGGCATGCATCTGCCCGACGTGTTCGTCTTCAAGCCGATTTTCTCGCACCCGCCGGCACCTTCCCCCGCAAAGCCCCCACCCTTCCCTCCCCCGCAAGCGGGGGAGGGTCAGGGAGGGGGCACCGGCTCCGGGAAAAGCAGCAACGAACGCCCGATCGCCTGGGCCGGCGCGGTGTGCCATCACACCGATATCGGCGGCAGGGTGCCGGGGTCGAATGCGTCCGACTCGACCGAGATCTACCAGGAAGGTCTGCGCATTCCGCCGCTCAAGCTCTACGAGCGCGGTGCGCGCAACCAAACGCTGTTCGCGCTGATCGAAAGCAACGTGCGGGTGCCGGTCAAGGTGTTCGGCGATCTGCGCGCGCAGCTCGCCGCCTGTCATATTGCCGAGCAGGCGATCCACGAGATGGCGGCGCGCTACGGCGAGGCGAGGCTTGCGCAATACATGACCGAGCTGGTCGATTACGCCGAGCGCATGACCCGCGCCGCGATCCGCGAGTTGCCGGACGGCGTTTACGATTTTCTCGACCATATCGACGATGACGGGATCGATGTCGGAAGGCCGATCCCGCTCAAGGTCGCGATCACGAAACAGGGCGACCGGATCGCGGTCGATTGGACCGGCAGTTCGCCGCAGGTCAAGGGTGCGATCAACAACACGCTGAGCTACACGAAATCGGCGAGCTATTGCGCGATCCGCTCGATCCTGCCGCAGAACATCCCGACCAACGAGGGCGTGTTCCGCGCGATCTCGGTCACCGCGCCCGAGGGCACGATTGCCAATATGGTGTTGCCCGGCGCCTGCGCGGCGCGCGGTCTCACCGGGTTTCGCATGGTCGACTGCATGTTCGGCGCCCTGGCGAAAATGCTGCCCGACAAAGTGTTCGCGGCTTCCGACGGCGGCAATACCGGCGTCTCGATCGGCGGCTGGCACAAGGACCGGACGCCGTTCATCTATGTCGATTTCACCTGCTGCGCCTGGGGTGCGCGGCCTCATGCCGACGGGCTCGACGGCAATTCGCATATTTACGCGAACATGGCCTCGCAGCCGATCGAGGTGACCGAGAGCGAGCAGCCGTTGCAGATCACCGCCTACGAGTTCATCCGGGACGCGATGGGTCCGGGCAAATTCCGCGGCGGCGCGCCGTTCCGCCGCGAATACAGGCTGCTGGCCGACGAGGCGATCTTGCAGGTGCGCTCCGACCGGCACGATTTCCGCCCGTTCGGTCTTTACGGGGGCGGTCCCGGACGGCCGTCGATGAATTATCTGAACTCCGACAAGAACCCCGAACCGCTGCCGTCGAAGCTGACGATGACGATGCGGCGGGGCGATGTCTTTCGCCACGAGGTGGCCGGCGGCGGCGGCTGGGGCGATCCCTTAGAGCGCGACCCGGCGCTGGTGCTCGGGGATGTGCGCAACGACTTCGTCAGCCCCGACGCGGCGCGCGAGGATTACGGTGTCGTGCTGACCGGCGAGCCGCATCAGGTGGACAAGGCCGCGACTGAAGCCGTGCGCGAGGCGATGCGGGCGCGGCGCGGCGACCGGCCCGTTCCGATATACAATTGGGGCACGGCGCTGGCGGCGGAGTAGAAAGCTGCTTGTGACCGTTACCCGAGACGATCAGAAGCGTGATCCTGGCTGCAAGACGCCGGAAATCTGGTGAATGTCGGTCAAGAGCGGCGCGAAGGTCGCCAGTCGCGGTCATTACGTTACATTCCAGTTGGCCGAAGCGCGGTAGTGCGAGAGATGCTCGCCAAAATTCTATCGCTGATCGCCAGACTACGCGCACCGACCGCGCCGATATAGGAGCCACCCAGAGCAGACGTGACGGTGGACGAGGCCCGAAGTGTGTCCTGATGCAGGCCAAGCAATGAATTCCAGTATGTCGAGGCGATCAGCCCGGCGACGTGACTGCTCCCCAATCAGTCACTAGAGTGTGATCGGGTCTGGTTGAAACGGGATAGGGGTTCCCCGGCGCGGGGATCTCTGCGCAAGATGCTGGCTGGGGGGCGGAGGCCAGCACGCATGCCCAGACCCTATTCACAGGATTTGCGAGACCGAGTGGTGGCATCGGTGAGGGGCGGTCGCTCGCGCCGCGCCACCGCGAAGCTATTCAGCGTGAGCGTCGCCACGGTCGTGCGATGGTCGCAGCGTTTCCAGGCGACGGGGAGCGCAGCGGCCCTGACGATGGGTGGGCGCCGGCCGCACCGTCTGGCCGGCAGGCGCGAGTGGCTGCTGGTTCGGATTGCGGAGAAGCCGGACCTGACCTTGCGGGCGCTCCTGGCCGAGCTGGCCGCCGATGGGGTGAAGGTGAGCCATGGCGCGCTCTGGGCGTTTTTCACGCGCGAAGGCATTACGTTCAAAAAAAGAGCCTGCACGCCAGCGAACAGGATCGCCCCGACATTGCCCGCCGGCGCGAGCGATGGAAGAAATACCAGGGCCGGCTCGACGCCAAACGGCTGGTCTTCAT
>JBFWVT010000091.1:0-18603 GCA_050246595.1 Alphaproteobacteria bacterium | reverse complement strand
GCAAATCCTGTGAATAGGGTCTGGGCATGCGTGCTGGCCTCCGCCCCCCAGCCAGCATCTTGCGCAGAGATCCCCGCGCCGGGGAACCCCTATCCCGTTTCAACCAGACCCGATCACACTCTAGCCGCCGCGCGACAAGCAGCGCCGACCGCACGGGGTCGATAAAAGCGATCAGCCTTTACGACGGAGGCGACGCGCCGCCCATGCAACGGGCCAGGCGCTCGAACCGCTCGGCGAGATCGAGCAGCCCGTCACGCGCATAGATCGAGCGCGTCCGCCGCGCCAGCAGCTTCAATTTCTCGGCGGTATCCCGCAACTCGTCGGCGCTGCGCCGTATTTCGTCATCGACCATTTATTTCTCCGATTACGGGGATGACGACCATCGGGCGAAGAAGCTGAACGCAATCCTCTTCTAAAATAGCATGGGGCGCCCGGAAATATTCTTTGACCTTGTCGCTGTTAGCTGGACATTTATCGTGGGCTTATCAATACCGGCCGCGATCGGGGCGACGCCGCCGCGAAGGCTTGTCGTCAAATGAGCAGTCCGACCGATTTTCTATCTCCTACTATCATCCCGGCGAAGGCCGGGATCTACTGGGCAGTCGCATGAGTGGCCGAAACGTGGGTCCCGGCCTTCGCCGGGACGACAATTGGAGCGTGGTTGACGACAGGCCCTAGCGGCGCGCCCCCGCGCTTTGCAATTCGCCGGCGGCGCTGCGCGCCCGCGCCGCCGCGTCGCGCGCCATCGTCGCGCACAATCCGGTATAGGCGGTCGGGTCCAGCAGCCGGTCGATCGAAGCGGCGTCGAGATGCGCCGTTACGCGCCGGTCGGCGGCGAGCAGCGCGGCAAAGGATTTGTCCTCGACAAAGGCCGCCTGCGCCGCGTCGTAGACGACGTCGTGCGCGTGCTGGCGGCCGATCGTCCTGCCGAGTTCGAGCATCACCGCCTCGGCCATGATCAGCCCGCCGCCAAGATCTAGATTGGCGCGCATCCGCGTTGGGTCGAGCCGCAATCCGCGCAGCACCTCGACGAGCCGCGCCAGCATGTCGCCGGTCGCGATCGACGCGCGCGCATCGGCCGAGTCGAACATCAGACTGGTCGCGCGGTCGGCCTCGTGCTCGGTGTACATCGCTTCGAGCGCCAGCGGCACGGCGCTGCGCACTTCGGCGGCGGCGGCGATGATGTCCTGGCACAGTTTCGGGTTGCGCTTCTGCGGCATCGTCGAGCTGCCGACCGTGCCGGGCGGCACCGGCTCCTCGACCTCGCCAAACTCGGTCTTCATCAGCGTGTAGATCTCGCGGCCGATCTTGCCGCCTGTCGCGGCCAGCAGACCGAGCAGGCAGATGTTTTCGGCGAGATGGTCGCCGATCGTGCGCGCCGGTATTGGCATCGGCTGCATGTCCAGATGACGGGCAATCCCAGCCTGCACCGCCGGTCCCAGCTCGCCAAGCGAAGCAAAGGTGCCGGCCGCGCCGCCGAGCATCGCGACAAAAATGCGCGGTGCGGCCTGTTGCAGCCGCTCGCTGTGACGGATCAGCTCGTCGATCCATACCGCGACCTTGAAACCGAATGTCGCCGGCACCGCGTGCTGGCCATGCGTGCGGCCGGCGATCGGCATGTCGGCGCCGGCAGCGGCAAGCTCGGCGGCGGCGGCCAGCGCGTCGCCGATCAGGCGTAGAAAGACCTGGTGCGCCTGGCGCAATACCAGCAGATCGCCGGTCTGCGTGATGTTCTGCGTCGTCGCGCCCCAATGCACCCAGCCGCCGTAAGGCTCGCCGACAATGCGCGACAATTCCCAGACCAGCGGCACGATCGTGTGGCCGGTGCGGGCGAACCCCTCGTCGATGCGGCGCCGGTCGAGCAGGTCGAGCCGCGCCGCCGCGGCGATCGCCTCGGCCGCCTCGTTCGGGACGATGCCGAGTTCGGCCTGGGCGCGGGCCAGCGCGACCTCGACATCGAGCCAGGCCTGCCAGCGGTTTTCGATGCGGTAGAGGGCGCGGATGCCGGGATCGGACACCCGCGCGGCGGTCGGCAGTTCGTCGCTCATACAGGCTCTCCAGGTTGACGGCGGATCATCCGGCATGTTGCGTTCGCCTATTTGGTAAGGCGTCTCTGAACCTTTCCGGCAACACCCCCGGGATAACAACATTCAAAGGTTGAGCACGCGTCGCCGGTTTCGGTATCCTGCCGTCAAGCTGCGCGCGTGAAGGCTGTCGCTATGAGCCAATTATCCCCAATCCGCAACGCTGCAAGTCGCCGCGACCTCCTCCTCGGCGCTGCTGCGTCATTGTCGACCTGCACTGTCTCTCGCCCGCCGGGCAGCATAATCGTGCCGAACGGCCCGCGAAAGCGCCAGTATGTCGAACTTGGGCAATTATGCACTTGACCAATCCCCGCTATGTGTTCTTTGGTCTCCGTGCCGATATCGAAGCCGCGCATTACCTGACCGAGGTGATCGACAACGCGGTACGGTCCGAACTCGGCCGCTACAAGAATTCTGCCAGCTATCGGCGTTTCCGGCACCAGGATCGGCATGCGGCAAATTCCTCTTTTACTCTGGGCATGGTCGCGTTCATCGCGGACAAGCTGACCGCGATAAAGCGGGAGCGCGATGCGGTGAGAAACGGCACTGGCCGCGATCTCGTCGTATTAAAAACATCGGTTGTTGATGCCGAACTCGCGAAGCTCGATGTGCACTTGCGGACGATACCCGGCGCTGCGCGAATGGTGTCGCCGATTGCCTACGAGGCCGGCGAAGCAGCCGGCGCGTCGCTGACGATCGATCCCGCAATGCGCGGGCCGTGAGCTTCACCGGATGATTGCAACCCCCGCGGCGACCGGCCGTGAACAATAGAAGCCGGGATTTTCGTCCGAACCGCCGCCGCAGTTTCGACGATGACACCTACGAGCCCCCGAGGCGTGGTTTCGGATATGCCCCGCCGAGCGGGTCGCAGTTCGAAGCGCCCTCTGGTCCATCGGTTCGCGCCACCGTCAAGTGATGCAATCCCGAGAAGGGGTTCGGCTTCGCATAGCTGGCGGATGGCTCAGGCGATGCCTTCCTGCACGCAAGCGTGGCCGAGCGTAGGGGCCACAGCAGCGTACCGCCGGGCGCGACGCTTGAGGTGCGCACCGGCCCGGGACCGAAAGGGCCTCAGGTGACCGAGATCATCCGCCTGGATACCAGCACTGCGTCGCAAGAGCCGCCTCGACGTCCGCGGCCGGAGCGACCGGCATATCCGTCGGGCGACCGGGCCACGGTCGAAGAGGTAGGCACGGTGAAGTGGTACAACGCCAGTAAGGGCTTCGGCTTCATCGCTCCGGATCAGGGCGGCAAGGACATCTTCGTGCATGCCTCGATGCTGGAGCGCGCCGGCATCATGGGCCTGGCCGAAGGACGGCGCGTCGCCATCGACGTAGCCCCAGGTCAGAAGGGCCCCGAAGCCGCCAGTCTGCGGCTTATCTGAACCAGAAACTCTGTGGCAGCGGCATGACACGCTCGCAGCCGTGCTTGCGGCAAGCGGGTGGGCGGGTTTCCCTGCGCTATTATGTCGCGCGGCTGCTCGACCTTTTCGATCCGACGGCCGCATCGCTGCGCAAAATCCGCGCCTGAAACACCCGTGCCCTCAAAGCGGTCTCACACGGATGTGCCTTGGCGGGCGCTCGACATGACAGGCTCCCTGTGCCATGTTCGGGGCGAACAATATGTGAACTTAATGTTCTGTCCGCGGCGGCCGCGGACCACCGCCGAGGCAATTCGACCAATGGCCAATAAAGCCGGAACGGCCGACCTTCCGCTGCATGGTGGCCGCGTCCCGAAGTGGCTTGCGGATCGGATGGCCAATGTTGGCGCACTGATCGGCGAAGCTATCGTCTGTCATTATGGCCGCGACGAGCTGTTGCGGCGCCTCGCCTATCCCTTTTGGTTCCAATCGTTCGGTGCCGTGATGGGCATGGATTGGCATTCGTCGGGCATTACGACGAGCGTGATCGGCGCGCTGAAGCGCGGCTTGGCCCCGCTCGCGACCGAGTTAGGGGTCTATGTATGCGGAGGCCGCGGCAAGCACTCCCGGCAGACCCCGCACGAGCTGGTCGCAATTGGCGAGCGAGTCGGATTTGATGGCAATGCTCTGGCTAGGGCCAGCCGCTTGATCGCCAAGGTCGATAGCGCCGCGGTGCAGGATGGGTTCGACCTGTACCTGCACGGCTTCATCGTGACCAATGACGGCCATTGGGTGGTAGTGCAGCAAGGAATGAACGGAGAGCGCCGGCAGGCACGCCGCTATCATTGGCTGTCAGAAGGGCTGAAGAGTTTTGTCGAACAGCCGCATACAGGGATAGACGGCCCAGAGCAGGGCGAGATCATCAACCTGACCGATCGCCGCGCCGCAGCCTCGCGCCAAACTCAGATCGATATTCTGCAATCCCTCGGCCCGGATCGGATCGCACGCCATTGGCGCGATGCGCAGAGTTGCAACCTGCAAACCGGCCAGCCGCCGCCACCGTCACGACAGCCGATTTTACCGCATTTGGTGATGCCGGCGCATCACGACGTTCACCCGAGCGATGTATTCGAGCACCGCTTGCATGGCACGCTGGCCGCAGCGGCAGCAGCCGGCCCGGCGGATTTCCCGGAGCTGCTGCTGGTTCCGGGTGTCGGGCCACGGACCGTGCAGTCGCTGGCGATGGTTGCCGAGGTGGTGCATGGCGCACCATGCCGTTTCACCGACCCGGCGCGGTTCTCCTTCGCTCATGGCGGCAAGGACCGGCACCCGTTTCCTGTGCCGTTGCGCGTGTACGACGAGACCATCAAGGTACTGAAATCGGCGATCCGGCATGCGAAACTCGGGCAGGAGGAACGGCTTGGCGCGCTCAAGCGACTGGACGACCAGGCTCGACGGCTGGAGCGGCTTGCCGCCGCTCCCGGTGTTCCCGCCCTGATCGCGCTAGAGCGGCAACAGTCGGCCTTCTACGGCGGGCGCAGCGCATCGGGGTGGGAACGCAATCAAGCTCCGGCGAAGGTCGGGAACATCGAGGGTCGATGAGCCGCAGCCCGTATAGTCCAGAACAAGTCCGGCGCTTCGGCGAAACGACGATCGCTTATTACGATCGGTTCGCACGGGAGTTCTGGTACGGCACACGGGACCACGATGTCAGCCAGAACTACGCGGCATTCCTTGAGGCCATCGAGGGCGACCCGCCATACTCGATCCTCGATCTCGGTTGCGGACCCGGCCGCGATCTCCGTTACTTTCGATCCCTGGGACACGAAGCCGTGGGGCTCGACGGGTCTCAGCAATTCGTCGCCATGGCACGCGCGCATTCGGGCTGCGAGGTCCTGCATCAGGATCTGCTGACGATGCGATTGCCGGAGGGCAGCTTTGACGGGATTTTTGCCAACGCCTCGCTGTTCCACGTGCCGAGTCAGGAATTGCCAAGGGTTCTATTGGAGCTGTTCAGAACGTTGAAGCCGCGCGGTGTGCTGTTCTCGTCAAATCCGCGAGGGAACAACGAAGAGGGTTTCAGCGACGGCCGTTACGCCTGCTTCTTCGACTTCGACACCTGGCGCGACTACGTGATTTCGGCCGGTTTCGTCGAACTGCACCATTATTACCGACCGCACGGCCGGCCGCGAGAGAGGCAACCTTGGCTCGCTACTGTTTGGCGCAAGCCTTAACGAGGAGCCTGGACGCGAGTGATCCCCGTTGTCAGAGACCGGTGTGCTCGCTTTGCTGTTTGTCGGCGCGGCAGCAATCCGGGCCAGGTGCTGCTCCGCCGCCCCACCACGCTCGCAGCTCGCGCTAGGGAGCCAGCGCCTCCGCTGTCAGGCTCCTGAAGTCCAATATATGCTATGGCAGCGTGGCTGCATCGTACAATATTGCTATGTGCGAACGCATTAGGTTGATGTTGGCCAATTCTACATAGGTCACGATTTGCCGCCGAGACTGGCTTCGGGCGGCAGATGCACGAACAGCACGCGGGCCGGGCCGCCGATCGTGCGCGTTCGATGACCGCGGCTGCCGACATCGTCAGCAAGGAATGTTTCGCCGCTGCTGCACCGGTGCTTTCTCCCGTCGCTGGTTTCGACTTCGAGTGTACCGGAAAGCACGACGAGAAGCTGGCGCCGGGAGGCCGGGTGCCAATCCTGATAGAGGCCCTCGGGCATGTCCGTTATCATCGTGCTCTGCGCAGGCAGTATCGCGGAGCGGCGGACGGTATTGCCGATGTTTCCCGCCGGGTTTTTCGCATACGCAACCATCTTTGCGGTTGGAGGCGATCCGTGGGCCTTGTGGGCCGGTTTGGCGGAACCTCCGGGTCCTTGTCCGTCGTCGGCGGTGTTGGGACGGCCGGCTTGGCCGATCGCCGCTGTCGGGGGTGCCCGTGCGGCTGACGGACCCTTATTCGGCCGGTTCATCGCTCCGGGCTGACGCCGCCTACGACTTGTTGGGGCTGTGGTGAGGCCCAGCTCCACCGTGCTTCCCGGATGCCCGCGAAGAACCTCGATCAGCTGTTCCGCCGTTCCCGCAATGTCGTCAATGACTGCCCGGAAGTCGGTGCGGCTGGAAACGATATCGTCGAGCTGCATCTCCCAGACTGCTGTTGTCGCCGGGTCAACAAGGCTTGGCGCGGCTCCCCGCAGCAGTTCGAATATCTGCAGTCTCCTGCAGCAGGGCGCCGTAGACGGTTTTCCAGCCAAGCCGCAGGGGAATATGCCCGGTCGCCCGAAACTCGGCGGTTGGGCCGCCTGGCACCGGCACGCCGTTCCATTGAGGCGCGCTGCAAAGAAAGCCGATTGGTAGCTACGCTGCCGGCAGCCAAATCGCCGGATTGGCCGCCTGCGGCGCACGTACCGGAACAGCCGCAGGCGCATGGCGGTGCCGATGAACCAGAACGCCGCGAGCTATGGCGGTCCGCTCTCGCCATAGGCTGCCAATTCAGATAACAAGGTCGCCAAGCTATATGACGGTTTGTAGCCCAACCACTGAACCGTTTCGGAAATATCGAGCTTGGTTGGCTTTAATGCCGGGTCAAGTCCATAGGATATTGCCAAATTGTAATATTCCGAATAATATTTCTTGAATGTAGAGCCAGCTCCATCGGCATCCCAATGCACTAGATCGGCATCTGTATATTCATATGCGCCATCAAGCGTCAGAATGAGCTGCCGTCCGAGATGCTGCCGGGAGATGAGATCCAAGCTCAGCATAACCGCTGACGCAACATCATTGATATGGACAGCCCCTTTCCAAAACCAGCGCGCCCAGTCAATGTAGTCTGCGTAGACATCTTGGTTCCGATATGGAATAAATGCCCGCGGACGCAGTGTGATCACATTGATATTTTTGTATCTTCTATAATCCTCCGCAATGCATTCTGCTAAAATCTTGCTACGCCCATATAGCGTATCAGGCCTGCTGACGCTGGTTGTGGAAATAAATACGATCTTATCGATATCGAGCGAGACAGCCGCTTCGAAAACTTCGAACGTCCCACGCACATTCAGGTCAAAGAAATCATAGGAGTTTTTCACGCCACGAGCTTCGTGAATACCATGCCAGGCGGCTATATGGATAATGCAATCGCAGCCGCGAAGTGCTTCGGATAACTTCTCTCGATCCAGAATAGACCCTTGAATAAATACTCCACATTTCGAGTCACGGGGAGCACGGACGTCCAGAATTACTGGTATATCACCTCTGCTGGCCAACATAGGGGCAAGGGTCCGCCCAAGATCCCCCGACCCTCCTGTCAGAAGCACTTTCATGGTTTCTTCGCTACTTACCCGACTTCCGTCAACTTCCCGGCAGTTTCGAGTTTCGATTGGCATGGGTCGAAAGCCGATAGCCCATCCTCAGACACTGTTCAGGTCGTCATTGCAAAGTCCCCGGTGCAGGTCCTCGACCGCGTGCCAGCGCTCTAATGGACCGAGTTATAGACCTCACGCCAACGCTTGATGGCTTCGATATGGCCATCAACCGTCGTGAGATTCGCGCCCATCGTAACGACAGATATGTGACTCCCTCCGGCTTCGCGCCAAGCCGCAATGTCGCCGGGCCATTGGTTGTCTCCGCGACTGTATTGCTGGATGGACTCAAAACCGAACAGAGCCTTGTTCCTTCCGAGCTCGACAAGCTTGGCTTCGATCCTCGCCTTGATTTCGACTGCCTCGGTTTGAGTTCGGCCCGAAAACAGAAATCCGTCTCCGATCCTGGCCGCCCGGTCGAACGCGGCCTCGCTGGAACCACCGAGCCAAATCGGGATCTGCCGTTTCGGGCGCGGCAAAATCCCGGCTCTGTCGATCCGGTGGTCGATGTCCTCGTGCTCGACCACAGGCTGCTCCCACAGTTTACGGATCAAGGCGATCTGCTGTTCCTGCCGCTTGCCGCGGCGGCGAAAATGCCCGGACATTTCGAGACCGTCGTACTCTACCCAGTTCCAGCCAATCCCGACCCCCAGGCGAAGCCGGCCGTCGGAGAACAGGTCGACATCCGCAGCCTGTTTGGCGAACAGCGCCGTCTGGCGCTGCGGCAGGATGATCACGCCCGTTACCAATTCGAGTTTCCTGGTGATGCCGGCGAGGTACGCGTAGGTGACCAACGGCTCGTGAAACGGGTCGTTCTCTTTGTAAGGGCCGGTCAACTTTGGTTCCCTGCCGGCATGAACCGCGCCGAGGACATGATCGTAGATCACGATATGGTCGTATCCCAGCTCTTCCGCCGCCTGGGCAAACGCCTTGACCGCTCCGGTATCGCCGCCAAGTTCGATCTGCGGGTAGACCACACCAGCTTTCATGATCCATGTCCCCTTTCAGGACTGCCGGCTTGCGCCGGAGAGTGTGTGTCGGTCCATCAATCCCCTTGAGTCCCGCGTTGTCCAGACCGAACATTGCTCAGTGCGGCTGAGCGGCCTTTATTCAACAGCCATTGGCAGGCGGCCGGCCGGCCTCGGCCGCGGGCAAATCAGATAAACGAGGAGCGATCGAATGACGAATACCTGGCGAGCCGATCCGCTTGAGTGGGGCAACGGGCCTCGCATTCTCGAGGTGTTCCTCGAGCCGACCTGCCCGTTTTCCGTCAGGGCGTTCGGCAAGCTCGACGATCTGCTCGGCCAGGCGGGGGAGGACCGCATCACCCTCAAGTTGCGTCTTCAATCGCAGCCCTGGCACATGTATTCGGGCGTGATCGTCCGCTGCATCCTCGCCGCCTCGACCCTCGCAAGCGCGCCCGCGCGCGGCGGATGGCGGTCGATGCAGTGGCGCGCCACCTGTTCGCATGTGGGGAACCACACGCCCGGCAGGGACTTCATCCGGGTGATCAGCCCGTCGAGCATTGCGATGCGGAGAGCGCGGCCGGATTGGAACGGGTGCATGCAGACATTGAGATAGCCGCCGACATTGTATTGCTGGCGGAACGCCGCCCACCAGATATCGCAGACCCGCTCCGGATCGGTGATCCGCTGGGCCGACGGATCGCTGCCGAGCCAGTTGAAGTTGAAGTACATGGCGTCGTCGATGGCGTAGTGCATCGGCAGGTTGACCAAGCAGTGGCTGCCGTCGTCATCGAACTCGTAATGCGGGCGCTGGTCGGCCGAGCCTTCGGAGCGGTAGATATACCCGTATTGCCGGAGCAGCTTGGCGCTATGATTGCTGCGCGTTCCGATCGGCCGTTGGCCGGCAATCCGTTCGAGCGCGGCAACCGTCTTGGCGAGATGGTCCTCTTCGAGCGCCGGCTCCTTCGGCACCCGGTGCTCCCACATGTGATCGGCGATCTCGTGGCCGCTCTCGACCACCGCGTGCAGCGCCTGCGGGTACAGTTCGCAGATCCGCCCGGGGGTGAAGATCGTCGCCTTGATCCCGTGCGCATCGAACAGCTTGATGAGCCGCCAGATGCCGACCCGCCCGCCGAATTCGCCCTTGGCGAGCTGCATTGGCGGCTCATTGAGCAGCCTGCGCAGCAACATCGCATCGAAGTCGCACGTGAAGTTCACCGCAATACGCACGCCTTCCGGCCAGGCGAGGTCCTCGATGAACTGGTGGCGAGCGGCATAGGCATCGGCCGCACCTCGCAATTCCGCGAGTTGCTGGTCCAGGTCTGTCACCGTCATAGCTCTTGCTCCATCAGTACATATCGCCGACTGCCGGCAGCGCTCTCCACCTCCACCGGCGCATTTGACCTTTGCCCACCCCGGGGGCGGAGGGGGAGGCGTTTGCCGGCTCAGTGACGGACGGCAGTGACGCTGCTCCAGTCGAAAGATGGCGTGCGGCCCGCTACCGGCAGGATGCCGCGGCTCCGGATGTACGGATGCACCGGCCGGATCGGCGAGTCGAGCCACAGGCGCAACAAGTGACGACGCGCGTCCTCAGGCGCATCGCCGTCGTCGAAAGCGGTACGCGCGTGCAGGATCGTGTAGTTGTTGATGAAATACGCTTCGCCCGGCTGCAGCGTGAACTCCAGCATCAGTTCCGGCCGCTTGGTCACTGCCTCGAACGTGTCGATGACGGCGAGCTCGGCGGGGCCCATCGGCCGCCCGGCCGCCGCCTCACCAGCCTCGAGATAGGAGCGTACATAGCGCGCCGACACCTTACCTTCGACATTCGAATACACCGGAATGCGATACGGCGTGTACGGCAGTTCGCCCGGCTGTTCCTCGCCGCGCCGATGGCGAACATAGCCGCGGTAGAGCGCCGCGAGTACACCGGGGTGCTCCGCCAGCAGCGCATTGTGCACCGAAATGGCGCTGGTCAGCCGTGACACGCCGCCGCCCGCCGGCGCGTTGCGCAGGCACAATAGACCCACCAGATCGCACGAATCCGTGTGCGGCGATAATTCCTGCTTGTTGCGGTAGGCGCGCGCCCCCGGGTCCTCTCGGCTGAAATCCTTGACGTGCCCGAGCCGGTCGCCCATGACGCTCTGCGACAGCCCGCGCCCGAGATGCGTGCCGATGCCCCAGAAGACCATGCCAAGCTCGTCTTTCGAGTACTCCTCGATCGGCAGCCCGCGCAGCAGCACAAAGCCGCGCCCGTTTTCGACCTGCCCGCGGATTTCCGCGATGACCGGGCGCAGCGCGGGTACTTCGAAATGCTCGCGCTGCAACCCGTCCAGCCCGATCCCGGCCGCTTTGATGCGCCGCATGGCTGCCGCGATGTCGCGCAGCTGCGCCGCGTCGAGATCGATCGAGTAATCTGCGGGCGAGCGGAAATCCGAAACCGTCCAGGCACTCGGATGCCGGATCGGCGCGGCAAAGACCGGAGTTGCCGGCGAGTCGGTGTCTTGCCCTGTGCGCGCCTGAAGATTTGCGGTCATTGTGCCGGCCTCCCGTGTTTCGCCGTTTCTGCGAAGCTGTACGGCCGAAACCGCGCCCGTTCAACGGGGCTGCGGCCTTTGGAGCGCGCATCACAGCAAAAATCGGCCACGGAAGCTGCCGGCGCAGGCGATCCGCGGACGCTGTTGGTCCAGTTTCCGTCTGGGACGCTCGGTGACGGCTGTCGGCTCGACAGCCCTTACGCGGCCGCGACTTCGACGCGGGTGTCGTTGAAGCAGGCGCCAAGCGCGATATCGGCGCGGGTGTCGGCCGAGACGAGCGCAGAGATCGTCTGTCCGGTGCGGCTGGTCGAGAGCCAAGCGCCCTTTTCGCTGGCGACGACCCCTCGCGGCACCTTGTCGGTGACCTGCAACGGCAAGATCACCTCGCCGCGCTCGTTCCACACCTTGACATCGCCAGCGGTAAGGCCCCGCATTGCCGCGTCTTCCGGGTGCATCATCAACGGCGGCGCCTGCTGCGAGCCGCCGATGCTGCCCAGGGTCGAGGAGATGCGCTTGTCGGAAGCCGGCGAGATCAGCAGCAGAGGGTAGGCGGAAGCCGCCGGCTGCTCGCGCCACTCGGGATACAGCGCCCCGTCGCCCCAGCGTGTCGCCAACACCTCGGATTTCAACTCGACCTTGCCTGACGGCGTCGAGGGAAAGACGTTCTCGAATAGGACCATCGGCTTGCCGTCCGACGCCGTCATCGGAACCGCCTTGCCCGTTGAAATCTCGCGCGGCCGGGTGCCGCCGAGACGCGGATCGGCGGCGTCGACCGCCTCGTCCATCAACTCAGCGTCGCTCGCCTTGAAACACGGATCGTCAAACCCGAACCGCGCGGCCATCCGGCGAAAAATCTCCGTGTTTGGCAATGACTCGCCGAGCGGCGGGATTACCGCTTCCGCCCGCTGCAACCAGTGTTGGCCATAGGCGGCGTAGAGGTCGGGGTATTCAAAATGCGTCGCCGCCGGCAAGACGATGTCGCAATGGGCCATGCTTTCGGTCATCGCCACCTCGATGCCTACCGAGAAGATGTCATCGCGGGCGAGGCCGCGCCGCATCCGGTTCTGGTCGGGATGCACGACGATCGGGTTGTGGTTATAGATGAACAGCGCGCGCAGCGGCGGGTCGATGTCGTCTTCGACCAAGTGCCGGCCGAAATCGACCAGATCGAGCGTGCGAGTGCCCGGTGGCGCCAGATCCGGCCGCTGCAATTTGGCAAGCGTCTTCGGAAAGGCGTTACCGGCGCCGAGAGCGATGCCGCTGTCTTTACCGAGCTTGCCGAGCAATGCCGGCAAGGCGATCGCGGCACGGATGCCACTGCCGCCGTTGCGGCCGCGTTCCAAGCCGTTGCCGGGTGCCATGACCAGCGGGTCGGCCTCGGCCAGCCATTCAGCCAAGGTCAATATCTGACTTTCCGGCACACCGCAGGCCGCGGCTGCGCGCGCCGCCGGCCACTCGCGCGCCCGCGCCATGAACGCGTCACAGCCGAGCACATTGGCGGCGATGAATTTGTCGTCGAATGCACCCATCCGCTCCAGTTCGGTGGCGAGCGCCCAGGCGAGCAACACGTCCGTACCCGGCAAGTTCGCCACATGCAGATCGGCCTGCTCGGCGATTTTGGTACGCAACGGGTCGATCACCACCAGCCTTCCGCCTCTACGCTTGGCCCGGCGAACGCAGCGCACGAGGTGCAGATTGGTGACGGTCGCGTTATTGCCCCAGAGGATGTTGAGCATGGCGTGCTCGGCGAATTCCGGCGGGCACCCGGCGACGGCGCCGTAAGTGCCGGCCCAGGCCTCGCTCCGCACCCCGCCACACAATCCGCGGCGATAGACGATGCTGGCGCCGAGCTTATGAAAAAAGCGCAATGACATGCTGTCGTAGGCCAACAGGCCGTGCGGGCCCGCGTAATTGAACGGCGCAACCGCCTCGGGTCCCCAGCGACCGATGACTTTGCCGACCCTGTGCTGAATCTCGTCGAGCGCTGCCTGCCAAGAGATTCGCTCGAACTGCCCCGAGCCCTTCACCCCGACCCGGCGCAGCGGGTGCAGCAGGCGCTGCGGCCCGTGCACAAAGGCCGTCATATCGCGTGCGACTTTGGAACAGATTACCCCGTCGGTGAACGGCATCGCATCAGAGCCGCGCACTTTCGTGATGCGGCCGGCGTCGACCGTGACGGTCAGACTGCAGGTATCGGGACAGTCGAAGGTGCAAACGCTCGGGTGTTCTTCGAGGGACATCGGAGGGCTCCGTGCCGAAACGGCGACGATCGATTATCCATATGTCTGGTTTGGCGGCTACAACCCAGTTCGGGCGGGTGAACCTGCCGGTCAACCGGATCGGGCCGCCGATACCCTGACCATGAGAATGCCTCGTGGCAGCGACGCAAGACAGTCCGCTGCTTTAACGTTCAACGTATCCCATCTTCCGATCGCGCTCGCGATCAGCGGTGCTGCGGAGATTGGCACTTCCAAAACCGCCGCCGCCGGGAGTGCCGAGCACGATGCGGTCGCCGCCGCGAACAAATTGCGGGCGGCGGTTGTCGATCGTCTTGCCGTTGATCGTCACAAAGCCGAGCCCACCGGCCGTGCCGCCGCCAAGTCCCGGGGCGGCGATCTTGGTACGCTCGACGACAAACAACGCGGCGATATCGTCATCGCTTTCGATGTCGATCGCGACATCCTGGCCGAGCCCGCCACGGTATTGTCCGTCGCCGCCCGAGCCTTCGCGCAACCGCTTGTAGCGGAAGAAGATCGGGTTGTTGCGCTCGGCAACCTCGACCGGTGTCGACGAGATGTTGGATGGCCACGACAGGCAACTGACACCATCCTTGTCGGGCCGCGCCCCGAAACCGCCATTGAAAAACAATACCGTCGCGAAGTTCCGCCCTTGCCGCCGCCCCGCCAGCGTAACGGCCCAGAGCGGAGAGCCGGGCGCCGCCATCACCCGCTCCGGTGCAATCTGGTATAGGGCGCCGAAGACCAGCATCGGAACGTAATGCCCGCTCGCCATGCGTCCACCGACCGCGACCGGCGGCGTCGGGTTGAGGATCGAGCCGGCCGGTGCGGTCACGGTTACCGGGCGGAACATGCCTTCATTGTTCGGCAAATTCGGCAGCAGCGCGCATTTCACCGCATAGGCGGTCATCGCGTTCGTATAGGTCAGCGGGCAGTTGATGGCGCGCGGCTGCTGCGGCGACGAGCCGGCATAATCGGCGGTGATCTCGCCGTCGCGGATCGTCAGCATCAGTTCGAAACGGAACGGCTCTGCCAGACCGTCGGTATCGAAACCGTAGCGGTAGATGCCTTCCGGCAGCGTGCGGATCGCATCCCGCATCGCGGCCTCGGAGCGCGAAAACAGCTCGTCGGCCAACGCCCGCACATCCGGCTGATCGTATTCCTCGAGTGTCGTGACGAGCCGTCTCGCCATCAATTCGACGGCGCCGGCCAGGGCCCAGATATCGCCCAGGGTCTGATCGGGCGTCCGTACATTGGTGCGCAACAGCTTGATCAGAGTCGCATCGGCCACGCCATTCCGCATGAAGCGCATCAGCGGAATGTGCAGCCCCTCCTCGAACACCTCGCGTGGTTCGACCGAGCGCACCATGCCGCCAATATCGGGCACATGCGAGCACGCGGCGGCAAAGGCGACCAGCCGGCCGTTGCGGAACACCGGTTTGGCGACGCAGACATCCGGCAGATGCCCGGTGCCTTGCCACGGATTGTTGGTGATGTAGACATCGCCGTCCTGCATTCCGCCATCCGGGCTGTCCGGTCCGAACTCGCCGAGGAAGTGCCGCACGGTCGCCGGCAGCGTGCCGATAAATGACGGGATGCTGCCGGTATTCTGCGCCAGCGACTGCCCCATCGCATCGGTCAGCACGCAGGCGAAATCATTGGCCTCGTTCGACAAGGTCGAAAACGAGGTGCGGATGATGACCTTCGCCGCCTCGTCGACAATCGAGGTGATGCGGCTCCACAGAATCTCGATCGTCACTGCATCAAGCATCGCAATCTCCGCATGCCGTAAACAGGGCCGCTACACGCATCACCGCAGCTCGACCACGATACTACCCGAAGGCATTACCATAGAAGTCGCGGCAGGGCCGATAACCAGGGTCGAGCCCGGGTCTTCGATCAGCGCAGGGCCAGGGATCTCCGTGTTGGCCGCGAGGCGGTCGCGGTCGTAGACCGTCGCGTCGACAAACCCGCCGGCTTCGGCAAACCAGGCGCGGCGCTGGCCTTTGATGGCACTGCCGGACGCCTGACCGGCGGCGCCAGGGAGTTCGGCGATTTGTCCGCCGGACACGGCAACGCGCACCGACACGCGCGCATTGATGAACTCCAACGGTACGTCGGGCGGGGCGCGGCCGAATTTCTCGCGATAGCCGTGCTCGAACGCAGCGGCCAGCGCGGGGCGGGCGATGGCGTCGTCGGCGTAGGGGCCGGGCGGCAACGGTACGACAAGGTCAAAGCCCTGGCCGACACAGCGGCCGTCACCAAGCCGGTCGATGCGCAATTCGTCGAGCGGCAGCCCGGTTGCGGCGACGACGTCACGCGCTTCGTCCTCGAGCTGGCGGAATGCCGCCTCGAACCCGGCGAGCGGGTCGCTATCGAGGCGAAAACCGATCGTCGTCACTCGGTCGATGCGGGCCGGGGCGACCAGCAGTCCCCAGGCCGAGGCGACCCCCGGCGACGGCGGGCAGACCAGCCGCGTGATGCCCAGCTTGCGTGCAACGCTGTACCCGTGCACCGGCCCGCCGCCGCCGGTGCAGACGAGCGCATAGCGGCGCGGGTCGCGGCCGCGCTCTGCGATATGAACGCGCGCCGCGCCGGCCATGTTCTCGTTGACGACCTCGTGGATACCGGCAGCGGTGGTCTCGGTCGAAAGACCGAGCGTCGCCGCAAGATTTGCCATTGCGTCGGCGGCGGCTCCGCCGTCGATCCGCAACGTGCCGCCAGCAAAGAAATCGGGGTTCAGGTAGCCGAGCAGCAGATTGGCGTCGGTCACGGTCGGCGCCGTCCCGCCACGAGCATAACAGGCCGGGCCCGGTTCCGAGCCGGCGCTGTCGGGTCCGACCTTGAGCAAACCGATCTCATCACGACGCGCAATGCTGCCGCCGCCGGCGCCGATCTCGATCAATTCGATCGTCGATAGGCGGATCGGCAGGCCGCTGCCTTCGATAAAGCGCTTCTGCCGCGCCGCCTCGAACCCGTAGGCGACCAGCGGCTCACCGCCATCGACCAGGCTCAGCTTGGCGGTGGTGCCGCCCATATCAAAGGCGAGCAGGTCGCCGACCCCGTCGCGCGCCCCGAAAAACGCCGCCGCCAGCGCCCCCGCCGCCGGTCCGGATTCGAGCATCTGCACGGGGTTGCGGTTGACTTCCGCCGCATGGGTAAGCCCGCCGCCAGACAGCATCAGCAACAGCGGCGCCGCGATGCCGAGGCCGGTCAGTTCGCTCGCCAGGGCGGCGAGATAACCCGCGGCGATCGGTTTGACATAGGCGCTGGCGACTGTCGTGGAGGCACGTTCGTACTCGCGGATTTCGCGCACTACCTGATGCGACGGCGTGACGAATAGCTCCGGCGCGTGCGCTGCGATGGCGCGCGCAGCCTGTTCCTCATGTGCCGAGTTGACGTAGGCGTGCAGGAACACCATAGCGACCGACGTCACCCCGCCGGCGCGCAGCACATCGACTTGGCGCAGGAGCTGTGCCTCGTCAAGCGGTTCGGCGACGCTGCCATCGGCCCGCATCCGCTCGCGGACACCGAGCCGCATGTTGCGCGGCACCAGCGGCGCGGGGTTTTCGATGCCGATATCGTATAGGTCGTATTTGCGCTCGCGCCCGATTTCGAGCATGTCGCGAAATCCGTCGGTGACCAGCAGGCCGGTCGGCGCGCCTTTGCGCTCGATCAGTGCATTGGTGAACAGCGTCGTCGCGTGCACAACGCGGCCGATGCTGCGCGGATCGAGACCGCTTTCCGCGAGGATCGTACGAACGCCTGCGACGACACCCTGCTGCGGGTCGGCATGCGTCGTCAGGACCTTACTTCCCCAGCGGCGGCCAGTATCGTGATCGTGGATTACGAGATCGGTAAACGTGCCGCCGATATCGATGCCGAGAGAATATTCGCTCATCTGCCGATTAAGGTCTTGCGTTGCATATCGTCAAGCTCGCGGTCAACGGCCGGATTTGATCGTCAGGCGGACGCCGACCTTCCGGTCTGGAACATGTTGCGATCGTCCGCGTCAGCTCCGGCCCATAGTGTAGAATTGAGCGTTGGGGCGCATCGCGGTCACGTTCGCCATGCGGTTCGACAGCGCGAAAAAGGCGGCGATGCCGGCGATATCCCAGATGTCCTCCTCGTCGAAGCCATGGGACTTCAGCACATCGAAATCGGCCTCGCCCACGGTCTCGGCCGAACGGGAGACCTTGAGCGCGAAGTCGAGCATCGCCTTCTGGCGCTCCGTGACATCGGCCTTTCGGTAGTTGATCGCCACCTGGTCAGAGATCAGAGGGTTTTTTGCCCGGATACGCAGGATCGCCCCGTGGGCGATGACGCAATATTGGCACTGGTTTGCGTTTGAGGTCGCAACGACGATCATCTCGCGCTCCGCCTTTGTCAGGTTTCCCGACTTTTCCATCAGCGCGTCGTGGTAGGCGAAGAAGGCACGGAACTCGTCCGGCCGGTGAGCGAGCACGAGAAAGACGTTTGGGATAAATCCCGACTTCTCCTGCACGGCGAGGATACGGTTTCGGATGTCCTCGGGCATATCGGCAAGATCCGGGACAGGGAAGCGGCTGATCGGAAGGGCGTCGGTCACGACTGTGGCGTCCTTTGGTTGCGTGTCGCAAATTGGCATATGAGGCGCTCCGCCGCGACCTGTCGCCAGCGTCGCCGCAGAACGGACCGGGCGCCGAGCTGCCTATCGGCTGCCGAGCGAATGTAGCCCTCGGATTTCGACCGCCAGCACCGAGAAAAGGCCAGCTCGCCGTGCGTTCGCCCGATCGTCTACAGTATCGCATACGGATAGGCTGCGCGCTTCAATCGAACCGAAAGAGCGAAGGGCCGCCGTGAACTATTGCAAGATGCGGATCGGCATGTCGATCTGCGGCCACGGTTGCCATCCCGCCGCCCGACGCCATCCGGACGTTCCGGCGGACGGTACGCTGCTTCAGTGCGCGGTCAGCCCGCCGTCGGCGACAAGGCTCGCGCCTGTCATAAAGCCGGCGTCATCCGAGGCGAGAAAAACGATACCCTTGGCAATGTCGGTCGGCATGCCGAGCCGGCCGATCGGATG
>JBFWVT010000090.1:0-19265 GCA_050246595.1 Alphaproteobacteria bacterium | reverse complement strand
TCTGGACCCTCCAGAAGAAACAAGCTTCCCTCGGCCCGCTCGATCCGGCCACACCCCGCAGGCCGGCTCAGACCAGACGCTTACGTTCCAAGTCGGCTGAGGGATATTCCCGAGGAGCGGCACCCCTCGCGGCGGCGTTCGGCGTCGCACCCTTGTCGGCGGACACGGTGCGGATACGGGCCATGACCCCTCGGCAAAAGGCGGATATATTGCGGCGGGCTGGCTCTTTTCTTATCCGGGCGCGCGCGGTATTCCGTAGGGGCTATTCAGGTCAGAGACTTGCCGAAGCGCAATCTCGGTATTCGCCGGCATGCGGGGGGCGTCGTAATGATTCATCCGGTTATTCTGTCGGGCGGTTCCGGCACGCGGCTGTGGCCGATGTCGCGCTCGCTGTACCCGAAGCAGCTTCTGGCGCTGACCGGCAAGCGCAGCCTGTTGCAGGAGACCGCGCACCGAGTGGCCGGCGACCGCGCCTTCGCCGCGCCTGTTGTCGTCGCGAACGAGGAGCACCGCTTTATCATCGCCGAGCAGTTGCGCGAGATCGGCATCACCCCTGAGACGCTGATCCTCGAACCGTTCGGCCGCAACACCGCCCCGGCGGTCTGCGTCGCGGCGCTGCGGCTGATCGCAATCCAGGCGGCGGACGACCCGGAACCGCTGATGCTGGTCATGCCGTCCGACCACGCGATCGGCGATCTCGATGCGTTCCGGCAGGCGACCGAGCGCGCCGCCGCGGCGGCGCGCGCCGGCCGTCTCGTCACCTTCGGCATCACGCCGGAACGGGCCGAGACCGGCTACGGCTATATCGCGAGCGGGCGGCCGCTCGATGCCACCACGGGGGCCGTCGAGGGCGCTTTCGCGGTCACCGGCTTTGTCGAAAAGCCCGACCCCGAAACCGCCGAGCGCTATGTCGCGTCCGGAGAATATTTCTGGAACAGCGGCATCTTCCTGTTTCCGGCCTCGCTGTACCTGTCTGAGCTGGAGCGGCTGCGGCCCGATATGCTGAAAGCCTGCAAGGCGGCGCTCGCCGCTTCCAGGACCGAAACCGATTTCGTGCGCCTCGACAAGACCGCGTTCGGTGCCTGCCCGAGCGATTCGATCGACTACGCGGTCATGGAGCACACGCAGGCTGCCGCCGTCGTACCCGTGAGCATGCAGTGGAGCGATCTCGGTTCGTGGGATGCGCTATGGGAAATGGGCCGGAAGGACGAGCGCGGCAATGCGCTGAGCGGCAATGTCGTCGCCGAGGCGACGCGCAACTGCTATCTGCGCTCGGAAGCGGGGCTTGTCGCGGCGATCGGGGTCGAGGACATCGTCGTCGTCGCAACCGATGACGCGGTGATGGTCGCGCCGCGCAACCGCACGCAGGAGGTAAAGCAGCTCGTTGCGCGCCTGCTGGCCGAGAAGCGCGACGAGGCCGACGCCTTGCCGACCGTGTATCGCCCCTGGGGCAGTTACCGCTCGCTGCACAACGGTCACCGTGTGCAGGTCAAGCACATATTGGTGCGCCCCGGCGGCAAGCTGTCATTGCAGATGCACCATCACCGCGCCGAGCATTGGGTCGTCGTGCAGGGAACGGCGAAGATCGTGTGCGGCAACTCGGAAAAGATCCTGACCGAGGACCAGTCCACCTACATCCCGCTCGGCACCCCGCACCGCTTGGAAAACCCCGGCAAAATCCCGCTGCACGTCATCGAAGTGCAGAGCGGCAGCTATCTCGGCGAAGACGACATTGTCCGCTTTGAGGACCATTACGGGAGGAAGTAGCCGGCAATCGATCCCGCTCTTACCCCCTCGCCAGTGCGGTCGCTTGATCGGCAGTTCGCTTCATCGGCCGAAGCCTTCCGTTCGCCTGAGCTACCATGGCTTGAATGACAGGCAAATGCCTGCCGTGCAGTTCGACAATCCGCTTTTTATTGAGTTGCTCGTTGCGCTCGCGCTGCTGTTTGCCCCATAAGAGTGTACCCCCGGGCAACGGATAGCCGTTTTCTATCGGAGCCTTCACCGGCAGATCGGTCAGACCTACCTGATAGCCGCGTTTCCAGGCGCGATAGCAGAGCTCGGACTCGAAGCAGATGCCGGGTGCGCCGGGATCGGAAAACCTCAGGTCGAAACCGCCCAGTTCAGCGTATATGCTGCGTCGCAGCAAATAAGGGCCGATGTTCACGTTTTCGACGAACATGAATGGCCGGCCCGTATCCGGATGCTCGAACGGTATGTCGCGGTCGCCCAGTTGCCAGGGCGCGTTGTACTCTTGCGCAAAATAGTTCATGAAGCCGACCCAGCCGCCAAGGACCGCCAGCTGCGGATAATCGTTGAATAATTGCACCGCCTCTGCGAGCCATGCTCCGTCCTTGGGCGGACGATCGTCGTCCTGCATCAGGCAGATGATCTCACCGCGCGCGAGAGCGATAGCTCTGTCGTATGCGCGAATTTCGTGCAGATCGTTCGAGCGGATCAGAAAATCGTTGGGCCGCGTCAACCGCCGCGTCCACTCCTCCAGAGATCCGTCGAGCGATCCGTCCTCACAGACGATCAATTCGTTCATGCACGTATTGCGCAGCCGGCTCTCGAGAAAAGCGATATTTCTGACCTGATTGAACGACTGGACGATGATAGAGACAAGCGGCGCTTCGTTGTACTGCAAGCCGGCAAGCCGCTGTCTCTCCTTCTCCATCTTGACTCGCGCGATCGTCCGTTCATGCGGCTTGGCCCACAGATTCCACCAGAACCGCCGTGCCGCGTGATGAACGGTTTCGAGCAGGCGCCCGAGCGAATTCGCCTCGGCATTGCCGGATGGTTCTGCAGCCGCCAGCGAAACGCTCCGTTGCCCGCCGTCTTGCCGGCCCGGCGATACGGTTTGGTTGGTCCCCATCGGTGACGCGCTCCCGACCTGGTCTACGATAGCGTTGCTTGCGCGTGCGTGTTGGTATGCGGCAACGCCGGATTCTTCAGAAGAACGGTGCGGGCGAGACTCGATCCGTTGTGTACGAGATGATCGCAGCGCGCGAGCAAGAGATATTCGATGACGGCCTCCTCGCCGTTGCGCGACGCCCTGTGGCGGTCGGCGGCGATATAGGCGGGCATGATGCACCCGAGAGGCCCCGTGCCGGCGGGTTCGCCGCCGCTGTGCCGGATGCTGTCATAGGCCAGCACCCGCGCCCCGAACCTGTCCCGGAAAAAGGCCAGAGAGGACTCGTCGTCGGTGGCAACGAAAATGGCCGCGTTGCCGCGGGCGCGGAGCAGAGCGCGGACTGCTTCGGCGTAGCGCTCCAGCGCCAGCGAACCGCGGCGATAATCGCGCGTCTCGGCGGCCGAGACCGCGTCGGTGCCGCGTACATGCATCCCGATGACAGCACGGCCGTGCATATTGCTGGCGACGAATGCCTCGACCTTCTCGTCGATATAGCGCCGCGGGCGTATGTACCGGGCGACGATCCGGCCGGCCTTGTCGCGCAGCGCCCGATCGGGATCGTGAAGATACGGAATTGGCATTGCCTTTTCGGCAATCAGCGGGTGATCTCCGTACTGAGCACAGACGAGTATGTTATCATCGATCGCGTAGCCGACGGCTTCCGGGGAGAAATTTCCATCGCCGACAACCGGAGGATGCGTTTGGATAAACCGGCGGACAGGCTCGGGAATGGCGGCAACCGGATAGTCTTCCACGATCGGCTCGAAATAATATTCCCATACCGTATCGGCTCCCTGATATCCCTCGGGGACCCAATAGCACGTGCGGGGGCCGAAATATGTGATCGGGATATAGCCGCCCCGCAGCGCCCACGGAATGTTCGCGATGACCTGCTGAATCAACGAGAACAGGCCGACATCCCGCTCGCAGATGATATGCAACCGTGGGGACAGCCCGGGCGCGACATGTTCCGTCCCGGCCGCCTGGTAGAGCGCCGATAAGGCTTCGTGCATCAGTTCCGCTCCATCAGCAGGCGCTCGCCCAAGCGGCTTTGGCGGTCACCGGCATGGCGTTCGAGATACCATTGCACGGTCCGTCGAACGCCCTCGCGCAGCGCATGGGACGGCACCCAGCCGAGCCGTTCCCGGCATTTCGAAACATCGGCGGCGCGGCTCTTGACCCCGACCGGCTTGTCCAATTCGCACCTGATGCTGTTCGGCCGCCAGTTGACGCAGTCGAAGATTTCTTCGATCAGGTCGAGGATCGTGTGATGTCTGTCGGTGCCGACATTGACGACCTCGAACCCGTCAAGCGTCGCGCCGGCCAACGCCATGCCGGTCACGGTGTCCTGGACATAGGTGAAATTGCGAGTCTGCAAACCGTCTCCCCAGATCGGATAAGGATCGAGGCGGGCCGCCGCCTTGGCGATCAGCGCGATTACCGCGTGGCTTTCGTTTTCACGCTCGCCATAGGCCGTGAAGATGCGGCAGGCGATACCGCTGATACCGACCTGCTTGCAAAAGGCGCGTAGTTGAAGTTCCCCCATCAGCTTCGCCCAGCCGTATTCGCCGTCGGCGAACGCTTTCCCCGGTTCGTCGAAATCTGCGTCCTCTTCCCGCAGGAGCAGGCGCGAGTCTTCGTCCGCTTGCAGAATCGTCGGGTATACGCAGGCGGAACTCGCGAACACGATCTTCTGCGCGCCGCCGGCTGCCGCCGCCGCAAACACGATATGGTCGAGCAGCATGTTGTTCGTGCATTCGACCGGGTGAGTTTCGATGTAGCCCCGGCCGCCATGCGAGGCCGCGAGGTGAAAAACGATGTCGTGGCCCGCCAGCGTATCCGCGGCAAAGTCCCGCTCGCGCAGGTCGCCTTCGATAAACGCGATCCGCGACCTGATCGAGGCAAGATGTTCGAGGCGGCCGCTCGAAAGATCGTCGATGACTGTCACCAGGGCGCCGGCATCGGCAAGATTTTCGGCGAGATGACTCCCGATGAACGAGGCGCCGCCGGTGATCGCGACCCGACGCCCGGCATAGGCACGATGCAACCGATCCTCGACAGCACTCATCCGAACAGCCCCCGGATAGACCCGCATTCGGGCAAGTATGGGATGGGCCGAGCGAAGTCGAGGCCCATCCTCCGAAGCCGCGGTCGACTTCCGAGACGACGAGTGTCGCTCGGCTCAATTGCGGTACGTTCTATGCGGAAACCTCGCAGCGTCCGGTGAAATTCCTTGCCGGCAGCGATTTTCGCTGTTAGCGCCAACACCGCCCTCACTCTCGGTATTCGAGAATATCGAGACCGTTCAACCGGTCGATCAGGTAGACGAGGCCGCGGTCCTTATCGACAAACACGTCGTTCGACTGCACGATATTCTGTCCGGCGCCGGGTGCCGGCATGAAATGCTCGACCTCCTCGGGGCGGTACGGGTTCGAGATATCGACCGCTCGCAACCCGCCGCCAAACCACGTCACCAGGATGATGTTGCCGTTCACGGTCTCCTGCGGCTGGTGTGCGCCGAACCAACAATCGCGGTTGAACGGCTCGTCATGCGGCACCCGCCATGTCGCGACCGGCACCGGGTGCCGCTCGTCGGTGATATCGACGATCCACATGAAGGCGTTTGGCGACGGAGTCAGCCGATCGGCGACCTCCTCGTCGGTGACGACCGCGATCCGGCGCCCCATCAATTCCTGCGGGATCGGCAGAACCGTATGCGTCGGGCACGGGTAGGGCGGGCTCCAGTCGAGGCCGCTCACATAAGTCGGGTTGCGCAGGTCGCTGATGTCGAGGATCACAAACCCGCCGTGCCAGTAACTCGTATAGAGCCGGTCGCCGCGGCGCAGCGGGTGGTGGCAGCGGTGCCGCCGTCCGGGCCAGCCCGCCTCCTCGCCGCCCTCGGCCCATTGTCCCTTCATCCACCAGCGCGCGATCGGCTCGGGCCTTGTCGGATCGGCGAGGTCGAGGATCACGACGATGTCGCCGACAAACCCGTTTTCCTCGGATGAGATATAGGCGTAACGCCCGTCCGAATCGAAACGGTGCGCGCCCAATGATTTGTAGTGGCCGATCTGGCGCGGGTTGGTCTTGTCGCTGGTGTCGTAAACCTTGATACCGCCCTCGAAATCGTCGGGCCGTTCGCCCACTGTACTGCGGAACAGCTCGTTGTTGACCAGCATGATGTCGCCATGCGCGCGCACCTTGTGCGAATGCGTATGGCCGGGCAGCGAAATCTGCGAGACGATGCGTGGCCGTCTCGGGTCCGCGACATCGATGATCGAGGTGCCCTCGGGCGGGCGCATATGCCCGATATAGGCCCAGCCCCCCTCGGCGACGACCTGCCCGCCGCCGGGAATGTCGAGCCGGGCGAGGTGGCGCAGCAGTTCCGGCATCGCGGCAGTCTCCCGTTTTCGTCTGTTTGTCCGTGGTCTTCGTCCCCGAGGCGCGACGCTAGCACGGCCGTGCCCGCGCCTCCATGCCGCGATTGACGGCACGGGTTTGATAGATGCGAAATATTGGAAGGGGGATACTGTCGCGGAACAGCGGGCGCGGGATGGGTTGTGACCCCAGCGAAAACCAGGGGAAAGCCCACCCTTCGGAACAGCGGCTGGTCTAATAAATCAATGCGGCGACAGAAGGCAGGCAGCGTTCAGACCTGGCGGCATCGGCGCAGCGGCACCAATCCAAGCCCGGTCACACCAGCAGCCAGCAGAGCAAGCGAACTCGGCTCCCGAACCGCCGAGATCGCCCTGAAGGGCTCTCCTTTCTCGGCGTTCTCCGTCTCGCCGCAACAAAGGATTGGCTCACGTCAGCAAGCTCCCACAGGGCCTAGCTCGCCGGGCGAAGGCCGAGAGAGGACGCTGCTGCACTGTCATCCGAAGGGGCAAATGGGAGGCGCTTTGCGTGTGCCTCCATCAGGACAGCGACGAGGCCGGTCCATCCCGTCTGGTGCGAGGCGCCGATCCCGGCCCCGATGTCGCCGTGAAAATACTCGTAGAACAGGAGTTGATCGTACCAGCGAGCATCGCGTTGGAACGTCTCGCTGCCTCCGAAGACCGGCCGTCTTCCATCCGCTCCACGCTCGAATATCGACACAAACCGGCGTGACAGCTCGTCGGCAACCTTGTCGAGCGTCATGCGAGTGCCCGACCCTGTTGGGCACTCCACCGTGAAATGATCGCCGTGATATTCGTGGTATCGCCGCAATGCGTCGATGATCAGAAAATTTGTCGGCGCCCAGACCGGGCCGCGCCAATTCGAATTGCCGCCGAACATTCCCGAGCCCGACTCGGCCGGCCAATAGGAAACTTCGAGATTTTCGCCTGCAACTGTCGTGCGGTACGGTTGTTCGGCATGGCGGCGCGACAGCGATCTGATGCCGAACGGCGACAGGAATTCCTTCTCGTCGAGCAGCGGGCCGAGCAGCCGCTCGAGGCTCTTGTGATCGAGAAACGACAATAGCAACCGACCGTCGCCGCTGTCGCGCTCCTCGCTCGCGCGTTCGAGCAGATCGCGCTGCTGGTTGCGGAACCACTCGATCCGTTCGGCGAATAGCCGATTATCGGCCTGCTCCACGGCTTTGAGATCGAGGCTGGCAACCGCGATCATCGGCAGGAGGCTGACCAGCGAGCGGATCTTGATCGGAATAAAACTGTCGCCGATCCGCAGAACATCGAAATAAAGCCCGTCCTCGTCGCTCCACAGCGCCGCCTGACCGTTCGACGCCCGGCCGACATGGTCGAGCGCGTCGGCGATATAGACAAAATGCTGAAAGAACTTGGCGGCAAAGTCGAGATACGCCGGGTTGTCTTTCGACAGCTCCGAGGCGAGCTCCATCATCTGCAGAGCGAAGAAGCCGACCCAGGTTGTTCCGTCGGACTGGTAAAGTCTGCCGCCGCCCGGCAGGTATCCCGACGAGCGGTCAAAGGCAGAGATGTTGTCGAGACCAAGAAAGCCGCCCTGGAAGAGGTTGTTGCCTTCCGCGTCCTTCCGATTGACCCACCACGTGAAATACAGAAGACCATGGTTGAACACACGGCGAAGAAAATCATAGTCGCACGTTCCATAGGTCTCCAGCTCGTATTCGGCAATCTTCAGCGCGGCCCATGCCTGCAACGGTGGGTTGACATCATCGAAGGCCCATTCATAGGCGGGAACCTGACCGTCCGGGCTCATATACCACTCGCGCGTCAGCAGAAGCACCTGTTCCTTCGCGAAATTGAGATCGAGACGCGCCAGTACCACGGTATGGAAGCACAAATCCCAGCTCGCGAACCAGGGATACTCCCATTTATCGGGCATCGACAGAATGTCCTCGGAGTAGAAATGGCGCCATCCTCGGTTGCGCCCATGCTGCCGCTCAGGTGGCGGAGCAAACTCGTCGCCTTCGAGCCAGTCCTCGACGACATAATGGAAGAACTGTTTCGACCACAGAATGCTGGCGAAGGCCTGCCGCGCGATCGCCTTGCGATCATCGCTGAGATCGGGCGCGATGCGGGAAGCGTAGTATGCGTCGGCCTCGCGCAGCCGAGCGGTGAATACGGCATCGGCATCCGTTCCCGGGTCGCGCGCCGCGGCAACATCGGTCAGGCGCAACGTCACGGTGAGACTCTCGCCGGCGCCGACCGTGCGCTGATAGAGGGAAGCGGCCTTGGTGCCTTCGCGGGCCGGGTTGACCGTATCGCTTCCATGCAGGATGCGGTCGTTGATCCCGTCCTTCGGGTAGGCGAGGCCGTTTATCCCATAGAGCCGCGCCAGGTTGGTCTCATTATCGACAACATAAATATCGTCCGCCCCGGGGCAGATCAGGCGACGGCGGCCAAGAACGTGATGCTCGGCCTCGATCGCATCGGTGGCGACGGCGATCCGGGGCTTTGGCGAATTCCGCCGCCAGCTCCAGGTATTGCGGAACCACAGCGTCGGCAGCAGCCATAGCGGCGCCGGATCCGGTCCGCGGTTAACGGCCGTGATACGGATCAGCAGGTCGTCCGACGAGCGCTTCGCATAGTCGACCGTCACGTCGAAATAGCGATCCTCGTCGAAGACCCCGGTATCGATCAGTTCGTATTCGAGTGCGCGGGGGTCCGACGCTTTGCGACGGGCATTCTCGGCAACCAGATCGCCATACGGATACGCCTTGTGCGGGTATTTGTAGAGATATCGCATCCAGCTATGGGTCGGCGTATTGTCGAGGTAGTAATAATACTCCTTGACGTCCTCGCCATGATTGCCCTCGCTATTGGTCAAGCCGAACAGCCGCTCCTTCAGGATCGGGTCATTGCCGTTCCACAGCGCCAGTGCAAAGCATAGGATCTGGCGGTCGTCCGATATGCCGGCCAAACCGTCCTCGCCCCAGCGATAGGCGCGCGAGCGGGCGTGGTCGTGCGGAAAATAATCCCACGCATTTCCGTAAGGGCTGTAATCCTCGCGGACAGTTCCCCACTGGCGCTCGCTGAGATAGGGACCCCAGCGCAGCCAGGGCTCCTCGTCATTCCAGGCGGCCGCAAGACGGCGGTCTTCTTCACTCGGCTGCGGCACGGGCACTCGCTTTCACGACCGGCGCCGACGCATCGCCGGCGCGCTCTTTGAAACGCTCGATCAGACCGTAGGCCCGGAGTATCGCGGCGACGCTCCATGCCTGGGCAATGCAGCCGCGCGGGGCATAAGGCGGCTCCGCTTCGAAGATTTCGTTAATGGTGCCGAGACCTTCGATGCGCAGCTGATCGCGCATCGGCTGCAGGATCCGTTCGACATGATCCCGGTCGCCGAACACGTTCAGATGCGCTTCGATAAACGGCCCGATCAGCCAGGCCCAGACCGTGCCCCGATGATAGGCCGCATCACGCGTCGCCGGGCCGCCGCCAAAGCTCGGCGTATATCCCGGCTCTCCGGCGGCAAGGCTCCTGAGCCCGGCCGGGGTCAGCAGCGCGCGCTCGCAGATACGCACGACAGCCTGCAATTGTTCATTCGGCAGCACGCGCGTCGGCAGGCTGGCCGCGAAGATCTGGTTGGGCCTGAGGGTCGGATCATCGCCGTCCGGCCCGTCGAGGACATCGAAACAGAAGCCGCGCGCCGGGTTCCAGAAGCGCTGGAAGCCGGCGGCCGCTCGATCGGCCATCGATGCATATCGGTCGGTCGGCTTGCCGAGGATCGCCGCGGCATCGGCTATGAACCGCAGCGCCGAGCACCAAAGCGCGTTGACCTCGATCGGCTTGCCGATTCGCGGTGTCACGACCCAATCGCCGACCCTGGCGTCCATCCAGGTCAGCTGTGTTTCGGGCTCGCCGGCACGGATCAGCCCGTCCGCCGGGTCCATGCGGATGCCGTATCGCGTGCCCTGCACGTGGCGTTCGATAATGTCTTTGAGTGTCGAGAAGAGTTGGGCGAGCAACGCGTCGTCGCGCGACGCGGCGTGGTATGCGCGCACGGCGTCGATGAACCAGAACGTTGCGTCGACGGTGTTGAACTCCGGCGTTTCACCGAGATCGGGATAGCGGTTCGGGATCATGCCGCCATCGACCGCTTCGGCAAAACTCAGCAGGATCGAGCGCGCGACTTCAAACCGTCCGGTCTCGATCGCAAGACCCGGCAGGCTGATCATCGTGTCCCGGCCCCAGTCAGAAAACCAATGATAGCCGGCGATCACGGAATGCCCCGGGCTGCCGTCGCGCATCCGGCGGCCGACAACAAACTGATCGGCGGCAAGCACGAGGCGCTCGACCCAGTCTGGAGCCGGCGGCAGCGCGGGGTTGCGCGCCGCGCGCCACACGGCGAGTAGATCGGCGTCGCGACGCCGCCGCCCATCGAGTGCTGTCGGATTGGCCGGTGCCGCCGCACCGATGCTGGCGACGAGCTGCACCGTCGCGCCCGGATCGAGGTCGATCGAGAGCGTGCCGGCGAACAGATGGTCCTCGCTGTCGGTCAGACCGCGGTCGCGCTCGCGGGCAAGATCGAAATCGCGATACCAAACCCCGGCCCCTTCGGCGCGGCCACCGGCAAGCCGCACGAACAGCCCCGCGGGCGAACCGCCCGGCGCGGCCACGGACAGCACGTCGCCCGCGACCGATATGGCAGGCACATCGCTGCCCGCGAATGTCCGGCTGTGATAATCGCGATGATCGGTGATCAGCTTCAGCGACAATCTCAGCGGCACGTCCGACCACAGATTGGCGTACTCGATCCGTGTCGTATTGGCGCCATTATCCATGAAAATCCGCTTCTCCAGCGTGAAGCGGCCGGAGGCGTAGCGCCATGCCGGAACCGATCCCTCCAGGCGGAATTCTTCGAGAAGACCGTAACCGCTCGGGCTGACGCTGCCATTCCGCCAGCGCACGGTGCCGAGTTCGAACACATCGTCATCGGCGCGCACCGTTTCGAGAACGGTTACCAGCTTCACCGTCCGGCCAAGCGGCGGATCGAGCGCCGCGACGAGAATGCCATGATAACCGCGGGTCGGATTGCCGGAGACCGTGCCGGAGGCATAACCGCCGATGCCGTTCGTCACCAGCCATTCGCGGTGCTCGGCGATTGCCAGATTGGCGCAGACGTCGCGGCCGAACCGGTCGCTCGGCACATCAGGGACCTCAAGAGTGTCCTGGCTCATGCTGGACCTCGCATATCTGCTGCGATGCGCAGGCGGCACCAGCGTCCGGCTCATGCGCCCAAAGGATTATCGAGCTGTGTTTCAACGCGCCTTCCGGGCTTTCATGCTTCACCTCTGTCGCGGTGCTAAGCATAAATAGAAAAAACATCGCAAACAACACAAGATGAATGCAGCCTTTCAACATATCCGTCGTTGCGCCGCCGAACGTGACCGAGCTCAATAGCAGCATTGTCGCCAAAAGAATCGTATCTTTCTGGTCAAGGCCGAGGATCAGCGCCTCGCCGGTGAGCACGCTGATCAGCAGAACGATCGGGACGGTCAGTCCCATTGTCGACAGCGCCGAGCCGAGCATCAGGTTGACCGAGCGTTGCATCCGGTTGTGCCAGGCAGCCTCGATTGCGGTTATGCCCTCCGGCGACAGAACGAGAATGGCGATCAGAAGACCGGCCAGCGCCTCCGGAGCCTGAAGCTGATGAACGCCGTAATCGACAATCGGATTGAGCGATTCTGCCAGAATGGGAACTGGAGCGAGCATCAGCAGGAGCATGAAAGCGGCTCGCGCCGCCACCGCGCCATTCCATGGCCGCAGCGTTGTGGCCAGCGTGCCGGATGTCTCGGACAGGCGGCTTTCCGACTGTTCGGCAAACACATGCCTCAGACGGACGGTCTGCATAGCGAGAAAGATGAGATAGATGGCAAAGGTGAGGATGCCAACCTGCGCCGCCTGCCCATGACTTAATGTCGGACCGACTGTTGGGCCGACATAATTGGGCATGACGAGGATAATGATCGCCGTCGGAAATAGAACGCACAGAAACGAGCGCGCAGCATCAAGATTGTAAGTCTGCTGACGATGACGGATGCCGCCAAGCAGAAGCGATGCGCCGACCATCAAGCATAGGATAATCATCAGCTCGGAAAAGATGGTGTCGCGCACCAACGTCGGATTGGCCGCCCCCGAGAGCATCAACACGACAATGAGCGAGGTCTCGATCGAAATCGCCGAAATTGTCAGAACCAGGGTTCCCAGCGGTTCACCGAGCATCTCGGCCAATGTCTCGCTGTGATGCATGACCTGCATCGCGGATGCGAGGATCAACCCGACGATCCACACAAACAGGAGTGCGGTACGGAAATGATTATCAAGTTGTTGCAGCCAATCATGGCCGATTGTATGCAGAACCGCGAGGGTCGCATAGGTCACGCCGGCCACCAGCAGGCCGACATTTACCCGAAGAAGACGCGCTGTTTCGGGCTGGTGCGCGAGGGAGGTCGACATCGCGGAATTCAGATCTCGCCAGTCAGGTCACCGTAGAACGACTTCGCCAGAGCAGTCGGCACTGATCGGCTTTTACCACCGGCGGGTCTCGCTCAATGTGCAGTCCGCCCCTATCTGCCAAGTCCGGCAGGCGCGCAAAGGCGCCGCAGTAATTGGCCAGGCAGCGGCTCCGGCTGCGCCCGATCCAGGTTTATCGCTATCGATTCCGACGGTATCCATCAGCACGGCCTCCCCCGAGCCTGCGGTGTCTGTAGAAACAATCCTGCTTGAAGTTCGGGCCGCTCCGCAGCGTTGAACCCTCACAATTGCAGTACCGGACGTGAAGGGACAATTACGCCGGCCGACGCATGACGGCGCCGTCCGGAGCTGTGGCGCTCAATCCGTCTCGATCCGCGGCGCCATTGCCCACATGCCGTAGCCAAATGGCTTCGCGCCCGACGGGTTGGCCCCGACCGCCGGCCACAGAAGACCTTCGGTATATGCATCAGGCGACACGACAAACGTGCGATCGCGACCGCCGGCGGCATACAATTCGCGCCACTCGACGGGCAACACGTACCATGTGCCGACATACCATAATTTGATGAGATTGCGCGCAACCGGGCCGAGCTTGTCATCGCTGAGGATGTCGCGGCGGATGCCGCGCTCGCGCGCGGCCTCATCGTCACCCGCTTCGCCGGCAACGCGACGAAAGACGGAAAGAAGCGCGCGCACTGTCGCCTCGCCGACGATTTCGGTTGCAGTGGACAGATAGGACTCCGCCTGTCCGGTGCCTTTCAGGCGGAACACCGAAAATCCGGTGAGGGCCGACGACAGCGCCAGAAAATCGTCGAGAAGGTTATCCGATGCCATGTTGGCCTCTTCTGAGGTGCCGACATTTCGTCATAATGCGTTCACGCCGGCATTTCGAATGTCGGGGCAGCGTGCGGTGTCCCCGGCCCATCGATCGGCTGCCGCGTCAGCCGGTATGCCAGTTCCTTTAAGACAAACATTTCTCCGACGGCCTCGATCAGCAGTTCCGGCTGGCCGCGAAACGCGCGCGTCAGCATCTGCAGAAAGGCCGAATACTGATTATTGAATACCTCGGCTGCCCGATGGACGTCGGACCCTTTCGGATAATCCGACAGCTTCGCGTTGGCTTTGATCGGATAGACCGCGTCCCAATCGACACTTACCGTTCCGCCAGTCGGATGTTGCGGCATATCGCTCTCGCGATAATAACGGCCCCGGATCAGCTGTTCGAAGCGATAATAGTGCGAAATCTCGGCCTCATAGTCGAAGATGCCGCCGCCGACCCCTTCACCCTGCTCCGAAATCAGCCGAATCGCTTGTTTGGCCGATGTGAGATCGGCAACCGGAAAAAGTTCGCCACCGCCGGAGTAGTAGTAGTCCGACGTGACCTGCAGCCGCGGATCGCCGCTGAACAGCGCGTCGCCATGCTGTTCGTGCAACAGTACCAGACCGTCTTCGATCGCTTTATAGAACTCGCCGATGCTGTAGAAATGCTCCTCCGAGCCGTCGTGCACATGCGCCGCTCGCACCGAGCGGTGTCGCCGCGGGCGGTGCACGGTCTGCGCCGCGCGGCGGCGGCCCTGCCCGCGATTCCTGTGATGCGTGCTATCAGCCGAAGCCGCCGCCGCGCTCGATCCGCCTCCCGGCGTGGGCTCCGGCAGTGGCGGGCGAGCCGGCCGCTCGATCTTCAGGAACGTATCCATCGCCTCGCGCGAGAACGGCCTGAGATCCGCCTGGAAATCGGTCTCGCCGTTCGGCAGGTATGCCGGATAATCGGGAACAAAGCCGGGCTGTGTCAGATCGGGAGAACCGCCGACCGCGTTCAGCATGTTTGCCGCCAGGGTCAGGTGCAGCATCTCCTCGACCGCGACGACCCGCAGCACATGATATGCGTCGGCGTTTGTGCCCGGGCGGATCGAGTATAGCGCGGTCAGGTAGGGTGGGATTGTCGCATGTTCGAGCTGCACCGCCGCCTGCAAATGGCGGCGCAGTTCGTCGATGTCGGTGATTTGATAGAGGCTCATGCGGCACTCCCGACGGCAGCCAACGGTCTGCCGAGAGCTTTGGCTATGTGTTCGGCGGTGCGGAACGACAGTGCGGCGATCGTCAGCGTTGTATTCGATGTTCCGACCGTCGGCATGCTGCCGGCGCCGACAAGATAAAGGTTTTTGTGATCCCACGAGCGCTGCTGTGCATCGACGACCGAGTCGCGCGCGCTGGTGCCCATCAGATGCGTGCCGGCCCAATGATTGCCGCCGCGGATGACATACCCGTCGCCCTGATAATTGATCCAGCCATAGGTGGTCGGCTCGTACAGCGTGTGATCCTCGGCCCCGACCCGCTGGTAGAGCCGCTTCGACAAGCGGCGTGCGACGGCAATCCCTTCGAGGGTATAGGTCGGAATGCCGAACGAGATTACCGGGCGCGGGTTGCCCAGTTGGTCACAATAAGCCGGATCGACGCTGACCCGGTTGCTGATGTCCGGCGGCAGCTCGACCATTGCATCGATCAGCACCTGGCGCGAGATCTGCTGCACGAGACCCTCGCGCAATGCACGACCGAACCTGTTCTGCCGGTCGACCAGCAGATCGAGATCGGTATAGGGCGAGGCGGTCGCCCAGCCCCACCCGTCATTGTGGATGCTATAGCGGAACGCCGCGTGTTTGCGCCGGAAAGAGCCGGTCCGCAGATCCTCGATGCCCGACGTGCATAGCGGCCCGCGCAATGCGCCGACGACTCCCGGCATCAGCGCCCAGGTCAACAGAAACGCGTGATCCATCAGGTTGCGCCCGACAAGATCGCTCGACCCGTGCAGGTTTGAGGCCAGCATCAGACGGGCGTTCTCAACGGCATTCGCCGCGAGCACAAACAGCTTACCACGGACGGTACCGGTAACGTGCTCGCTCGATTCGGGATCGCGGTAGCTCTTGTACTCGATTTCGGTGACCCGGCCGCTTGCCGGATCGACGTGAACCTTCGAAGCGACGGTCTGCGGTAGCAGATCAACGCGACCGGTATTCAGCGCCGCGAACAGCGTGCGCCGTGCATCGTACTTCGCTTGCACCGGGCAGATCGGAACGCAGTTCGTGTTGCCCTGACAACGGTGCCCGACCTCCGCTTGGTCGATGCTGACCGCGCCGGTCGGGCGGTAGCCTTTGCCATTGTCATATCGGGGGTTCGGGATGCCGTTGCGCGCCTGCGGCGTGCTGCGCACGCGCAGTGTATAGGTGTGTCCGTCCAGAGCGACTTCGGTTCCGTCGAGATCGCGCGCCAGTACCTTGTCGAGATAGGATGGCGGCATCTTGTGCATCGGCAAGACGTAGCTGGGGCCGAAATCAAGCCCGCCATAATCCTGGTCCTCGACATCGCCGGAAACGCCGAGATCGAACTCCGCCTTGCGGTAATAGGGCTCCAGATCCTTGTAGTTCAGCGGCCAGTCGAGACCTTGACCGAAGCGGCTGCGCAGCTCGAAATCCTCGGGCAGCATGCGCAGCGCCTTCGCTTCCCAGTGACGCGTCGTGCCGCCGAGGACACGGGCGTAGGTGCTGTCGATTTCAAGCGGCCCGTTCTGAACAAAATAGCCGCTGGTGTTCGGGATCCCGGGCTGCAGCTTCTGCGTCTCGTAGCTGCGCGGCATCGGCGCATTGCGGTTTTCCGGATGCGGCGAATTGTTGTCCTTCGACACCGCAGCGTAGAACCGCCTGACAGTCACCTCATAATCGGCCAGCGTGATCTCGTTGCCGGGCGCCGCTTCCATGACCAGTACCCGGAAACCGTTTCGGCCGAGTTCTTGGGCGACGACCGAACCCGCAACGCCGGACCCGACGATGACGGCGTCGTATTCGGTACCGGACGCATCTTCCGGACGGATTTGAAAATTGGGGATCGACATGGCGCTCATCACCGTACCTGTTAGGGGATTATAGCCTAAGAAATCCTTAACGTGACGATTACGGTCTTCGCCAGCCGATATTTGGTTACATCACTGGTCCGCCTCCGGGCAGGCTGGATTCGCATCCAAAACCTCTCTTCCCTATCGCAACCAAGCTTTACCCTGCCGACGCAAAAGACGAAAAAAATCGTCTCGGGTCAAGTATGCTGCGGGTAACTTTCACCAGTCCGGCGAATCACCCGCGACTCGGGAACAGGTGACAGCCCAAGGCGCGATCCTGTAGAAGACGATATCCGTGGATCGCAGGGAGCGGCACTGAGATGATCGATTGGGTAAATGCAATTGCCTTTGTCGCCACCGTCGTCTTCGTTCCCATCGTCATTTTTCTGGTTCTGCGCCGTAACATCGATTTCCGACGGCTTGAACAGCACAATGACGTCGCCGGGTTCATATACGCCGTCATCGGGGTGATTTATGGCGTTCTGATCGGCCTCATCGTGATCGTGGTCTGGGAACGCCATATGGCGATCGAGCAAGCGGTTGAGGACGAAGCCAATGTCGCCATGCAAATTTATCGTGATACCATTGCATTTCCCTCCCCATTCCGCGAGGCACTGCGAGACGAGCTGCGCACCTACGTGATGGGAGTCGTCGAGCACGAAGTACAGAGAACGCAGGATGGTCGCGGCAGCGAACGCGCCAAGCTTGCTCTCGATTCGCTCTGGCAAACCTACTCCTCGTTCATTCCGCAGGATGACAACGACAGATTGTGGTACGCCGAAATTCTCACGCGCCTCAACACGCTGGCTCGATCCCGAGAAATCCGGATCACAGGGGGCAAGCACCGCCTCCCGGCGATCATGTGGATCGTCTTGGGAGTTGGCGGTGCCATCACAATAGGATTCGCCTATTTTTTCGGAACTTCCAATACCGGCGCTCATATCTTGATGATCGTCGGACTCTCCATTACGGTGTCCTTGTCGAGCTTGTTGGTCTGGTCGCTGAGTCACCCCTATTCCGGGCTCGGCCAAGTCGATTTGACTCCGATGCGTCACGCTGTCGAGTTGGTTGGTGGCAGGTAGATGCACGGAGCGGATAGCAAAATTTCACCCGCTATTCCGATGTCCGCTGCCCGAATGCCTATCGCTACGACTTGACCGGTCCGTCGCCAAAGCGATTGAGAAAAACCGCAACCTGCGGTTCGTCGCACAGGAAATATCCCGGTGTGTAATAGCCGGTTGTGGCAAAATCCAGTCGCCCGTCACCGTCGAAATCGGCGACCGCGATCCGCGCGGCCGATACCGTCGCGACCCGCGTCTTGACCCACAAGCCGTTCATTACGTCGATGGCCTTGTAATAGAATACGCCTTGCCAAGGCATCGGGCCGCGCAGCGCGACCAGAAACTCATCATCGCCGTCGCCGTCGAAATCGGCGGTGACGACATGGTGCCCGGCGCCTTCACCAACCTCGTTCGGATCGCCGAACACATCAAGAACCGTGCGATTCCATTTTATCCCGCCGATCTCGCCAGGCACTTGTGTCGCCTTGCTGTAAACCGCGACGGTATTGCCGTGAAACGGCTCTACAGTCGCGATATAGGCATAGGGGTCATTGCCAATTCGCCCAGCCGCGACATTGCCGGTGCCCTTGAAATGCGTGACGGCTTCTTCGCTCTGTTCGCCGCTTCCCAATAACTCGATTTGCCACCGCCCTTCCTGAGGATTGTAGCCGAACCAGGTCAGACCCTCCTCGCTCGCGAGCAGCGCTGAATCAAGTGGCGAACCGTGCTTGGCGCGGTATTTGTCCGGCCATATGCCATGGATAATGCGATAGGAGCTGTCGTCGACAATCTTACCTTCCCACCGCGCTGCGTTCAGCACATCGCTCGGCCTGGTGTAAAGCGTCACTGCAATCGGCTCGTGTACCCCCTTTGGACCGACCACCGGCAATGCCAGCAGCTCCAAATCGGTGGTTTGCGTGAATTGGCCGAACCGCAGCCGATGCGTCGCCATCAAATCGGCAATGAAATGCTGGTCCCACCGCGCATCTTCGTCGTGACGGCCAGGATTGCGAAACCACGAGACCTTGCCGTCCTCCGGTCTGCAATGGTACATACAACTGCCGTAATCGTGAGAGATTGCGATATCAGGGTGTCCATCACCATCGATATCGGCAACATCGATAGCCACCGGTTTTGGCAATGTTCCGATCAGCCGGCGCTGCCAAGTCGGATTTTCGTACCAGTAGACTTCGCCGAGCGCGAGCCCGGACGTGACAAGATCGGGCTTGCCGTCGCCGTTGATATCGACGGCCTGAATCCAGTACCCGTCCTGCAGCTTGTCCGCAACCAACACCTTTTCAAAGCGAGGGGCGAGCATGCGCGGCTGAGCCATCGGCAACTTCCTCCAACCCTAATGGCAATGGATATGGTCCGCGGGGGATATGGTCCGCGGGGGATATGGTCCGCGGGGGATATGGTCCGCGGGGGATATGGTCCGCGGGGGATATGGTCCGCGGGGGATATGGTCCGCGGGGGATATGGTCCGCGGGGGATATGGTCCGCGG
>JBFWVT010000089.1:0-19417 GCA_050246595.1 Alphaproteobacteria bacterium | reverse complement strand
GTCTTGGGGGCACATGACCGTTTGGTGCTGAGGGATGATCAAGGGGAGCGGATAGCGCCGCTGATCCTGGGCCGACCGGATCAGAAGGGCTCGACGGGGCGGGACAACCGGATGTTTGTTGAGGGCGTGCTGTGGATCGTACGCACGGGCGCGCCGTGGCGCGATCTGCCCGCGATATCCGGCGAGTGGAACAGCGTCTTCCGCCGCTTCAGCCGATGGAGCGCCAAGGGGGTGTGGTGGCGCATCTTCGCGGCGCTATCGGATGATCCCGATTTCGAATACCTGATCATCGGCTCGACGATCATTCGCGCTCACCAGCACGCGGCCGGGGCAAAAAAAGGGGGGTTGAAGATCAGGCCATTGGCCGTTCCCGTGGCGGGCTGAGCACCAAGATTCACATGGCCGTGCGCGGCTTGGGCTGTCCCGTGCGCTTTGCTCTCACGGCCGGCCAGCGCGGTGACGCGCCTCAGGCCGAGCCGTTGACCGACGCCCTGCCGGCCGAGGCGGTCATGGCCGAGGCGGCTTGCGATTCCGATCGGCTGCGCCGGAAGATCGCCGAGAAAGGCGCCGTCGCGGTGATCCCGAACAACCCATCTCGCGCCAAAAATACCCTCTCGACAAACATCTCTACGCTCAGCGCCACCTCGTCGAGTGCTGCTTCAGCAAACTCAAGCAGTTCCGACGTGTCGCCACCCGCTTTGAAAAGACTGCCAGACATTACCTCGCCGTCGTCACCCTCGCCGCTATCGTCCTCTGGCTACGCTGAATGTCCACAGAACCTAGGGCGCCTGTGCGAACAGTTTGAGGTCGGCGGCCAGCCCCTCGTCGCGCTCGATCGCATAATCGTCGAGCGTCAGCGGGCCGCGCTTTTCCTTGACCAGCAGCAGGTTCGGATCGCTGGTTTCATAGACCCGCAACTGCCGTCCCTCGACGGCGATCTCGGCCAGTTTGAGAGCGAGCGGCGCCGGGTCGAAGCGCTCGCTGGCGTCGATCAGCTCGACCAGCCCCTCCGGGGTGATGCCGGCCTCCTGGAGACGCTGCTGGTGGGCGGCAAGTTCGGCGGCTTTTTTCTGCGCCGCGGCGGCGCGCGCCCTGGCGGCCTCTTCCTCCTGCCGGCGGTATTCCTCGAATTGCGGACGCAGCCGCTGGACCAGCACCGCGATCGGCACGTCGCGCGTATCGACCCATTGCTTGGCGCGGGTCCAGCTGCGCCCGAGAAAGGCGCGAAACGGCTCGCTCGGGATCTGGCGCATCCGCTCGTCGCGGATCGTCGCCGCCCACTTCTTCTGCTCCGGCGTGCCGGACAGCTCGGGCCAGCGTTGCTCGGAATGCCGGGCGGGGCCGGAAGGCGCCGCCGCCGGGCGCGGCGCAGCGGGTTTGAGATCGCCGCCGTGAAGCTGTCTGAGCGCGGCGAATTGCTTCCGGTATTCCTCCTCCCATTCGTCGCTGTCGTCGCTCGGGACGTAGCCGAGCCGGTCGTCGAGGGCGCGCGCCGTCGCCTCGATCGCCGCCTCGCGCAGCGTGTTCAGATCCATCGCCCCTCCTGTTTTGGTCATGGAAAGCGGGCGCCGCGCACTCCGCTTTGGGACGGTAAAGACTGGCATGCCCAGACTGGCACGCCTCTGCGCCTCTTGCCAGTTTTTCGCAGACACGGTGTAGTGCCGGGGTGAACCGATACGGAGGACAGGCGATGAACCAGGACGCCAAAAAGACCGCGCTGCGCATGATCCCCTACGGCATCTATGTGCTGACCGCCGATGACGGACAGGGCAATGTCGCGGCCGCGACGGTCAATTGGGTGACGCAGACCGCGTTCAACCCGCCGCTTGTCGTGGTCGGCGTCAAGACCGACAGCGGCGCCTATGGGATCGTCAAGAACACGAAGAGTTTTGTCCTCAACATGCTCGGCAAGGAGCACAAGGGGATGGCTTTCACGTTCTTCAAGCCGGCCCAGCTGGCGGACGGCAAATTGTCGGGCCAGGCGATCCGCAAGGCCGGCAACGGCGCGCCGATCCTCGACGCCGCCCTGGCCGCGGTCGAATGCAAGGTAACGAGCATCGTCGAGCAGGGCGATCACCATATCGTCGTCGGCGAGGTCATCGAGGCGCATCTGCCGAAGCCGATCGAGGGCCGCCCCGATGTCGCGATCCTCGAAATGAAGGACCTTGGCGACAACGTCTTCTACGGCGGCTGAGGCGCAATCCTCGGTTGGGGCGCTCCGCTTCGCTGGCTGTTTCTACAGTAAAAGAGCAGCCAGCTTGATAACCCAGGGTTGAATTTTGGAGGTGACCGGCTGGGGTTGAACCGGAGTAATGATATGGCAATTCGGTAGTGACTCAGTTTGATTGTAACATCACCTGCCCGAGGCCTTGCCGCATGTCGTTCTTGGCCGGGCTTGGCCCGGCCATCCACGAGAAGGCGGGAGGCTGGGGCGGCTCGTGGATGCCCGGCCCAAGGCCGGGCACGAACGAACCATGATCCGGCATGACAATGCTGTCGGTTACATTCAAACTGAGTCACTACCGGCAATTCTCGAAAATTGTCCATATGGCAAAAAATAGGGTATTGTCTCAGTTTGAATGTAACAGGCCACCCTGTCATTCCGGGGCCGAGCGAAGCGAGGAACCCGGAAGCCATGAACACCGGCTTTTCATAGGCTTCGGAGTCTGTATTCATGGATTCCGGGTTCGCGGGCCATGCCCGCGCCCCGGCGTGCGCGGCGCTATTCCGATCCCGACCTCGCGATCGATGCCGGACGTCGTCGGACGCTCGACGAGGCCTCGACGTTGCGAGAGACGTTCGAAGAGAGCGATCTTCCGTACCGGGTCGATATCGTCGATTGGCAGGTGATCGACGAGCGCTTCCGTCGCCTTATCGAAGCCGAACGGATGCCGCTGAACCCGGAAGCGCAACCGCGGGCGAGCGGCGATCCGAAAAATCCTCTATAATGACACCGGAAACCGCCTCCGGCCGGTCGCGGCGGCCGGAGGCGATGCAACCCGGGAGGATCGCATGCCCGAATTGGCGCTCGAATGGCCGCAACAGGGGGACGCGCGCGTTCCGTACCGTGTGTTCGCCGATCCGGAAGTTTATCGCGCCGAGCTTGACCGCATCTTTCTTGGCCCCTCCTGGCAGTATCTCGGTCTCGCCGACGAGCTGCCCGAACCGGGCGACTACAAGACGACCTTTCTCGGGGAAACGCCCGTCATCGTCACGCGCGGCGAAGATGGAAAAATTCATGCAATGGTCAACCGTTGCGCCCATCGCGGCAATCTCGTCTGTCTGAAACAGCGCGGCCACACGAAAGACGGGCTGACCTGCGTCTATCACGCCTGGCGCTATGATCTGGCCGGCAATCTGACCAGTGTCGCGTTCCGCCGCGGGGTCGGCGGCAAGGGCGGCATGCCCGAAAGCTTCCGCCTCGAAGATCACGGGTTGAGGAAACTGCGCATCGACCAGTTCGCCGGGCTCGTCTTCGGCACGCTGTCACAAGACGCGCCGCCGCTGCCCGACTATATCGGCAATCTGATCGGGTCGCGGATCGGCCGGGTCATGCGCGGTAAGCCGAAACTCCTCGGCACGACCTCGCAAATCCTGCACAACAACTGGAAGCTCTATATCGAAAACGTCAAGGACACCTATCACGCAAGCCTGCTGCATACGTTTTTTGCCACCTTCCGCATCAGCCGGCTGACCTCGTCGGGTGGGGTCCATATCGCCGAGACCGGCGGCCACCACGCCAGCTATACGCGCGGAAAGACCGACACCGAAGCCGCCGACCGGCACTATGCCGGCATCCATTCCTTGCACGAGGATTACCGCCTGCGGGACCCGCGCCTGCTCGACTCGGTCGACGAGATCGGCGACGGCGTGACGCTGCAAATCCTCAGCGTTTTCCCGAATTTCGTGTTGCAGCAAGTGCAGAATTCGATCGCGCTGCGCCTCGTCCTGCCGAAGGGGCCGGATCGGACCGAATTGCAATGGACCTATATCGGGTTCGAGGACGACGACCCGGCGATGACCGAGCGCCGCTTGCAGCAGGCCAATCTGGTCGGTCCGGCCGGTTATGTCTCGATGGAGGACGGCGCGGTCGGCGGGTTTATCCAGCGCGCGATCCCCAAGGGCGCAATGCCTGGCGCGGAAGAGGAATGCTCGGTGATCGAGATGGGCGGGTTCGACCACGAATCGCAGGAGACGCGGGCGACCGAGGCCGCGGTGCGCGGGTTCTGGCACGCCTGGCGGGGGATGATGGAGGCGTGAGAGATGGACCTCCCCGGGGATCTCGCCAGGATCGCGCGGCGGCTCGAATTGCACGACCTGTACACCGCCTATGCCGAGTGTCTCGACAGCGACGCGCTCGAACGCTGGCCCGATTTCTTCACCGAGGATTGCCGCTACCGCATCACCTCGGCCGAGAATTTCGAAGCCGGATTGCCGCTCGGGCTGATCTACGCGACCTCGCAAAACATGCTGCATGACCGGGTCAGCGCGCTGCGCGAAGCGAATATCTACGAGCCGCAGCGCTATCGGCACCTCATTTCCGGCATAAGGATCATCGACAACGATCGGACCGCTTGCGTCCCGCCCGCCAGCGGTTCGAACGAACTCGACCTCGCCGCGAACTTCCTTGTCATCCGCACGATGCAGGACGGCGCGATGGCTCTGTTCGCGGCCGGCCGCTATATCGACCGGGTCGTGCGCGGCGATGCCGGATGGAAGTTCGCGCAAAAGGACGTCGTGCTCGACAGCCGCCAGATCGACACGCTGCTCGCGATCCCGCTCTGAAATCTACACCCCGTCATTGCGAGGAGCGCAGCGACGAAGCAATCTCGGCGGAACCACTCCAAGACGGCACGAGATTGCTTCGCTTCGCTCGCAATGACAATCGGCTGGAGGCCGAGACCCGCCGCCGGTTTCTGCACCGTGCCGGTCTGTTCCTGACTTTTGCCGGACTGATCGCGCGATCGCACCCGGCAAGGGCCGGTAAACCGGTCGTCGTCGCGTCGAAGATCGACACCGAGGGTGCGCTGCTCGGCAATATGATCGCCGAGGCGCTCGCAGCAAGCGGCATCCCGGTCGAGCGCCGGATGCAGCTCGGACCCACCAACATCCTGCGCGCCGCGATCCTGGCCGGACAGATCGACCTCTATCCCGAATACACCGGCAACGGCGCCTTTTTCTTTCATCGCGAGAGCGACCCGGTGTGGAAGGACGCCGCCGCCGGATACGCCGCCGTCAAGACGCTGGACCGGGAGGCCAACCGCCTCGTCTGGCTGCAACCGGCGCCGGCCAACAACACCTGGGTGATCGCGATCCGCGACGACCTGCCGGGGTTCCCCGAGCGGAAATGCCTCGGCGATCTGGCGGTCTGGCTCCGGGAGGGCGGGCGGCTCAAACTCGCGGCCTCGGCCGAGTTTGTCGCCAGCGCGGCGGCATTGCCCGCCTTTGAGAAGACCTACGGGTTTCGCCTGCGCTCGGACCAGTTGCTGACCCTGTCGGGCGGCAACACGGCGGCGACGTTGCGGGCGGCGGCCGAGGGCATCTCCGGGGTCAATGCCGGGATGGCCTACGGCACCGACGGCGAACTGGCCGCGCTCGGTCTGACCGCCTTGTGCGACGACAAGGGGGCGCAGATCGTCTACGCGCCGTCCCCGGTTGCGCGCGAGACCGTGCTGAACGATCAGCCGCGGATCGCGGCGGCGCTCGCTCCGGTCTTCGCGAGCCTGGCGGTGCGGAATTTGCAGCAGCTGAACGCCCGCATCGCGGTTAATGGCGAGGATGCGGCGGTGGTGGCGCGCGACTGGCTGCGCTCGCGGCACCTCCTGCCGTGATCCATAATCGCGTGCTGCCGCTGCTGTTCGCCGTTTCCGCCGCAGCCGCGGCGGGCGGCGGGTTTGTCGCGGTGGCGCCGAACCGGCTCCTGTCGGGAGAGCCGGTCGGGCTGTTCGCCGCTGCCGACTCCCGGCTGAGCCTGGTGATCGCGGCGCTCGGCATCGCGCTGCTCGCGACCGCGCCGGCGCCGCCGAGCCGCGCGCTGTATCGCATCGCCACCTTGGTCGCGGCGGCGCTGCTGCTGCTTCTGCTGGCCGCGGCCGGGGAGGCGGCCGCGTCGCTGACGGCGGCGGGTCCGCCTCTGGCTCGGGTGTCGCTCGGCGCCGCGTTCTGGGTCCTGACCGGCGCCGCTGGGCTGGCGGTTATCGATTTGTTGCAGCGGGCCGGCGGCGGGACCGGCGAGCATCTCGCGATCGCCGCGCTCCTGATCGCCGGGTTTGCGATCATGGCGCATGCCGGTCTGTTCGACGCGCTGTCGCTGGCCCGCGAGTACCGCACCCGCGAAGCCTCGTTCGCCGCCGCCTTCATCCGCCATATCGAACTGGTCGCGGCATCGGTCGGCGCGGCGCTGCTGATCGGGTTTCCGCTTGGCGTCGCGATGACCCGGCGGACGCGGTGGCAGGGGCCGGTTTTCGCGGTGCTCAACCTGCTTCAGACGATCCCGTCGATCGCGCTGTTCGGTCTGTTGATCGTGCCGCTATCGGCGCTCGCCGCGGCGCTGCCGTTCCTGGCGGCGCTCGGGATCGCCGGCATCGGACCGGCGCCGGCGATCATCGCGCTGATCCTTTACGCGCTGCTGCCGATCGCGCGCAACACGGTCGCCGGGATCGGCGGGGTCGATCCCGCAATCGTCGATGCGGCGCGCGGGGTCGGAATGACCGGGCGGCAATTGTTCTGGCGGGTGCAATTGCCGCTCGCCGCGCCGCTGCTGCTGGCCGGGCTGCGCATTGTCATGGTGCAGACGATCGGACTGGCCGTTGTCGCCGCGCTGATCGGCGCCGGCGGGTTCGGCACCTTTGTGTTCGCCGGGCTCGGCCAGTATGCCGCCGATCTGGTGCTGCTCGGTGCGCTGCCGACAATCGCGCTCGCCTTGGCCGCCGACTTCCTGCTGCAACTCCTGACCGGGGCGGCGGCGCGACGATGATCGAGATGGACCGCGTCACAAAAAGCTACGGCGATCGCCGGGTGGTACAAGAATTGTCGCTGAGCGTGCCGGAGGGCGCGTTCTGTGTGCTGCTGGGTCCTTCGGGCTGCGGCAAATCGACGATTTTGCGCATGATAAACCGGCTCGTGCCGTTCGATTCGGGTGTGATCCGGCTCGGCGGCGAGGATGTCCGGACCCTGCCGCAGGAGGCGCTGCGCCGCCGCATCGGCTACGCCATCCAGTCGGTCGGGCTGTTTCCGCATTGGCGGGTTCGGGACAATATCGCGACCGTGCCGCGCCTCTTGGGCTGGCCGCGCCGCCGCGTCCGCGACCGGGTCGAGGAATTGCTGCTGCTGCTGCGGCTCGACCCGGAGATTTATCGCGATAAATACCCGCATCAGCTTTCCGGAGGCGAGCAGCAGCGGGTCGGCGTGGCGCGGGCGCTCGCCGCCGATCCCGGCCTCCTGCTGATGGACGAGCCGTTCGCGGCGCTGGACCCGATCGCGCGCACCGCGTTGCAGGACGAATTGCTGCGCATCCAGCGGGAGACTCGGAAGACAATCGTATTCGTGACGCACGACATCGACGAGGCGCTCAAGCTGGCGAGCGTCATCGGCGTGCTCGAACAGGGACGACTCGCGCAATGGGGCAGCCCGATCGCGCTTCTCGAACAGCCGGCGAGCGCTTTTGTCGCCGAGTTTGTCGGCGGCGCGGCAAGCGGTCTCAAGCTGCTCGGTCTGCACAGCGTCGCCGAGCGGGTGCGTCCCGGCGAGAGGGTCGAGGGCGAGCCGCTACCGAGCGATGCCTCGCTGCGCGATGCGCTCGCGGCGATGATCGCGCGCCGCGCCGAAAGGCTGCCGGTCGCCGATGCATCGGGCCGCGCGATCGGGACGATTGCGTTGAGCGACCTGGTGCGGTGAACCGTCTTGACCCCCACCCTGCCCTCCCCCGCAAGCGGGGGAGGGTTTCCTGCGGCAGTGGTAAAAACTCCCTCCCCCGTGATCCCCGGATCAAGTCCGGGGACGGGGAGGGGAGGGCCGGGGTGGGGGGTTCCCCCTTGGCCAGCCCGCTGCCGTGGACAGCAGCGCTGTTTTTCGCATTGCTGCTCGGCATGCCGGCGCTCGCCCCGGTATTCGCGCGGGTTTTCCCCGACGTCACCCCGCCGGTATTCGACCGCAGCCCCTATGTTGCGCTCTGGCTGTCGCATGCCGGGATCGTCGCGGTAGCGAGCGCGGCGGCTGCGGCGATCGGCATCGGGCTGGCGGTGTTTGCGACCCGTCCGATCGGCCGCGACTTCCGGCCGCTGATCGCGACCCTGACGACGGTCGGCCAGACCTTCCCGCCGGCAGCGGTGCTGGCGCTCGCGGTCCCGGCGCTCGGTTTCGGACCGCTTCCGACCCTTGTCGCGCTGTTCCTCTACGGTCTTCTGCCGATCGTGCAGAACGCGATCGCCGGGATCGAAACCGTGCCGGATCAGGTGCGCGAGGCCGCCGCGGGAATGGGTCTGTCGCCCCGGCAATGTCTATACCAGGTCGAGTTGCCGCTTGCCGCCCCGGCGATCCTCGCCGGGGTTCGGGTCTCGGTCACGATCGCGATCGGCACCGCGACGATCGGCTCGACGGTCGGCGCGCTGACCCTGGGAACCCCGATCTTTGACGGGCTCGCCGCAAACAAGCTGCCCTATGTGATCCAGGGGGCGGTGCTGGTCGCCTTGTTCGCGATCGTCACCGATATGGGTTTTGCGCGCCTGGAGCGGATGCTGCGCACACCTTCGTAATGAGAAGCAGCGTCGTCCCGGCGAAAGCCGGGGCCGCGCTTCCCGCGACGATGCCGTTGAACCATGGATCCCGGCCGGAGTTTATCCTCGGGCCGGCCGTAGGCCGGACCCGTGGGCCGGGATGACGATTTCGGTCAACCCGCCGCATCGCCGCCCGCCTTCGCGCCGCCCTTCGCGACCCCGACCATCGCCGGACGCAGCAGCCGATCGTGCAGCACATAGCCCGGCTGCAACACCTCGACAACGGTGCCGGAAGGCACGTCGGGACGCTCCGCCTCGAAGACCGCCTCGTGGAAATTGTGGTCGAAGCGCTCGCCCTTCGGGTCGATCCGCTTCAGCCCGTGCCGTTCGAACGCAGCCAGGAACTCGCGCTCGGTCGCAGCGACGCCGTCGCGCAGGCTTCTGGTGCGCGGGTCGGTTGTCTCGGTCTCGGGCACCGCGTCGAGCGCCCGGCGCAGATTATCCACCGGCGACAGCAGATCCTTTGCAAACGAGCCGGCCGCGTATTTCTGCGCATCGTCGCGCTCGCGTTGCAGGCGGCGGCGGACATTCTCGGTCTCGGCCAGCGCGCGCAACAGCCGGTCCTTGGTCTCGGCAAGCTCGGCCTCGATCGCGGCGAGCCGGTCATCGGCCGCGGCCGGGACGCCCTCGTCGGGCAGTTCGGAAGCCGCGGCACCATCCGCGCGACCCTCCTGATCGTTCGCCGCCGCGCGCGCGCGGCCGACCGTTGCCGCTTCGTCCTTTTCCTCGATCATACCTCGCTATCCTTTGGGCTATCCTTTGGGCTATCCTTTGGGCTATCCGATGATCCGGCCGATCACCTTGGCGGTGTAATCCACCATCGGGATGATGCGGGCGTAGTTGATGCGGGTCGGGCCGATCACCCCGATCGCGCCGACGATCTGCTCGCGGCTGTTCTGGTACGGCGCGATAATCATCGAACACCCGGCGACGCCGAACAGATGATTCTCGGCGCCGATAAATATCTGCACCCCTTCCGCCTGTTTGCTGGCGTCGAGCAGGCGCAGCACGGTTTCCTTGGTTTCCAGCATCTCGAACAGATTCCGCAGCCGTTCGAGATCGGTCAACGCGGTCACGTCCTCCAGCAGACGCGACTGGCCGCGCACGATCAGCGCGCTCTCGCCGTCGGCCCAGCTCGCGATCCCGGTTGCGACGACGCGCGAGGTCAATTCGTCGAGCTGCGCCTTGTGCGAGCCGATCTCCTCCTCGATCTCGCTGCGCGCCTCCTCGATCGTGCGTCCGACGAGCCGCGCGTTCAGGTAGTTCGACGCCGAGACCAGGATCGCCGGCGGCACCCCAAGCGGCACCTCGATAACCCGGTTCTCGACCATCCCGTCCTCGGTGACGAGCACGACCAGCGCGCGGCCCGGTCCGAGATGGACAAATTCGATGTGCTTCAGCGGCCGTTCCTGCTTTGGCACGACGACGACCCCGGCGCAATGCGACAGCCCGGACAGTGCGGCGATCGCCTCCTCCAGAGCCTGCGCCAGGCTTTTGCCGCGCGCCGCGCACAGCGACTCGAGATTGTGCCGCTCGTCCTCGGCCAGGTCGCCGATTTCGAGCAGCCCGTTGACAAACAGCCGCAACCCGGCCTCGGTCGGCAGGCGGCCCGCCGAGATATGCGGGGAATAGAGCAGTCCCGCTTCTTCGAGATCGGCCATCACATTGCGGATCGTCGCCGGCGACAGGTTCTGCCCGAGCATGCGCGACAGCGTGCGCGACCCGATCGGCTCGCCGGTCGCCACATAACCGTCGACGATCAGGCGAAAAATCTCCCGGCCGCGCTCGTTAAGCTTGCTGAACGGCGAGGCCGCCGGCGCCTGACCGTTCCGCTCACCGCGTTTCATGTCCTCGCCACGGCTGTAATCCGGACCGCGGCCATGATCGGACTGTTTGCCCATGTTGTGTGTCGTCCAACCTCCGCGCCGACAAAATCTAGGAGTGGCAAGGCTTAACGTCAACCGATCGGCAACCTCGGGTGCCCCGGCGCCGCTGCCCGTCACGCGCGCAGGTGGAGGACGCAGAGCAGCGTAAACAGCCGGCGCGAAGTCGCGTGGTCGATCGCCACCTTGCCGGCCAGCCGCTCGATCAGCAATTCCGCGCCCTCATTGTGCAGCGCGCGCCTTCCGGCGTCGATCGCCTCGACCTGGGCAAAGCCGCGCTCGCGGATCGCCTTGTAGTAGCTCTCGCAGATCAGGAAATAATCCTTGACGATGCGGCGGAACGGGGCCAGCGGCAGCACGATCGTCTCGCCGGCGGGACAATCCTCGCCGAGCGGGCGGATTTCCATGTTGAGCCGGTTTTCCTCGACCGCGAGATGCAGCGCGAACGGCCCGCGCAGACCCGAGCACGGTGCGAATTCGTTGTCTTTCAGCAGGTCGGAAATTGCGGCGGCGCGCTCGCTTTCGACGGCGTCGCTGCGCGCCAGCACGCTGTGCTCGTCGAGCGTCAGCGCGGCGATGCGCAGGGCCGAGTCGGGCGCTCCCGCTGTCACGATCCCTCCAGGCGCCCCAGGCGAAGCGTCAGCGACAGCGCGTGGGCGTCGAGCCCCTCGGCTCGGGCGAGGCGGATCGCGGCCGGGGCGAGCGCGGCCAAGCTGTCCGGGTCAACGCCGACAAAGGTGGTCCGCTTCATGAAATCGAGCACGCCGAGCCCGGAGGCGAAACGCGCGCTGCGCGCCGTCGGCAGGACATGGTTGGGACCGGCGACGTAATCGCCGATCGCCTCCGGCGTATGGCGGCCGAGAAAGATCGCGCCGGCGTGCCGGATCCGCTCGGCGATTCGATCGGGGTGCTCGACCGCGAGTTCGAGGTGTTCCGGGGCGATGCGGTCGATCAGCGCCGCCGCCTCGTCCCAGCCGGACACCAGGATCATCGCGCCGTTGTCGCGCCAGCTGGCGCGCGCGGTCGCGGCCCGCGGCAGGGTTTGCAGGTGGCGTTCGACGGCGCGTTCGACCGACGCCGCGAAACCGGCATCGTCGGCGATCAGGATCGCCTGGGCGGCCGCGTCGTGCTCGGCCTGCGACAGCAGATCGGCGGCGATCCAGGAAGGATCGTTGTGCCGGTCGGCGACGACCAGGATTTCCGACGGTCCGGCGATCATGTCGATCCCGACCTTGCCGAACACCCGCCTTTTGGCCGCCGCGACATAGGCGTTGCCCGGTCCGACGATTTTATCCACCGGCGCGATCGTCTTGGTGCCATAGGCCAATGCCGCCACCGCCTGCGCCCCGCCGACCCGGTATATTTCGTCGATACCGACGAGCCGGGCCGCCGCCAGCACCAGCGGGTTCAAGACCCCGTCCGGCGCCGGCACCGCCATCGCGAGCCGCTCGACCCCGGCGACCCGCGCCGGGATCGCGTTCATCAATACCGATGACGGATAAGCCGCCGTCCCGCCGGGGACATAGAGGCCGACCGCTTCGATGGCGCGCCAGCGCTGCCCGAGCCGCACCCCGGCACCGTCCACATAATCGATATCGGACGGAAGCTGGCGGTGGTGAAAGACCCCGATCCGTTCGGCCGCGACCTCAAGCGCCGCCACGGTATCGGGCGGGGCGGCGTCGGCACCGGCGGCGATCTCGTCCGGCCCGAGACGCAATTGCTCTTCGGTCAGCGACACGCGGTCAAACCGGTTGGTGTATTCGACCAGCGCCGCGTCGCCGCGCCCGGCGACATCGTCGATGATGCGCGCCACCGCCGCATCGACCTCGGCCGCGCTCTCGCGCTTCGCCGCGAGCAGCGCTCGGAACATCGTCTCGAAACCGGGATCGCTCGTGTTGAGAGGTTCGACCACCGCCGCTCTCTTTACTATCCCGCCGCAAGGGCGCGCAGCCGAGCAGCAAGCGTTTCCATCAGTTCGAGTTTTCCTTTGATGTCGCCGCTGGAAGGAAGCGGTTCGGGTTCAGGCTCCGGGCCAGGATACCGATAAGCTACGCCCCACGGGTTCAGCGGCGGCAACACCGCGACAATGTCCTCCAACTCCGGATAGTATGATAGCACGGCCGAAGCCAGCCAGTTCAGGTCATGTGTCATCCTGAACTCGGCCGCGGCAACAATCAGCAGACCTTTAAGCAGTTTTTCGGCGGCTTGATGCGAATGATAGGCCGCGACCCCGATCGCGGGCGGTTCCATTCGCAAACACGCATGTGCGACTCGCATGTCCTCTCTTGCGATGATCATCCAGCGCGCGGCCTCGCGTCGCCTCTCGGCATCCTCATCCGCGTTCATAAACGACAATGCCCTCGCACGCGGCCTCATAGGGAAGAGTGCCGGCTATCTGGCGTTTTGTCTCAAAAGTAGCCTCACGGCACGGGATCACATCGGCGGGACCTTGATTATAGGATTGTCTTGCTTCCCAGCCCGCTCGGAGCGTGAGCCGTTCCGGGGGTGTGTCATCGTCGAGAATTACAAGAAGATCTATATCGCTGTCCGCACTTGCTTCACCGCGAGCGGTAGAACCGAACAGGATGATCCGCCGCGGGTTGAAATACGCGACAACCGGATCGAGCAGCTCCGGCGGGACCAAGGTGTTCGTCGCCACGATCGCGTCTCAACCGCCGCCCGCACCGGCGGCGCGCCGCCGGCCCGGCCGCTCGATCACATCGCGGAAGCGGTCGATCCACCCGCCGACCTCTTCCGGCCGCGTCTTCAGGGCCGGGCGGCTGACGATCAGGCGCGAGCTGATATCGGCGATGCGCTCGATCTCGACCAGACCGTTCGCCCGCAAGGTCGCGCCGGTCTGCACCAGATCGACGATGTGGCGGCACACGCCGAGCAGCGGCGCCAGTTCGATCGCGCCGTTCAGCTTGATGCACTCGGCCTGCACGCCGCGGGACGCGAAATGGCGGCGCGTGATTTCGGGGTATTTGGTCGCGACCCGCAGATGGCTCCAGCTGTGCGGGTCCTCGTGCCCGGCCCATTCCGCCGGCGCGGCGACGGCCATACGGCAATGCCCGATATCGAGATCGAGCGGCGCATAGATCTCGGAATAGTCGAATTCCATCAGCACGTCGTTGCCGGCCACCCCGAGCTGGGCCGCGCCAAAGGCGACAAAGGTCGCCACGTCAAAGCTGCGCACCCGGATCAGGTCGAGCGTCGGGTCCGAGGTGCGAAACCGCAACTGCCGGCTCGCCGGATCGGAGAAAGCCGGTTCCGGCACGACGCCAATACGCTGCAACAGCGGCATGAACTCGCCGAGAATGCGCCCGTTCGGCAGCGCCATGATCAGCGTCCCGGCATCGTCCGGGGACGGGACCGATGCGGCGGCGCTTCTCATGCCGTCTCGTCCAGCGCATGCAGCGGCTGCCACGGGGTCGGCCAGGGATCGCCAAAATCGCGGGCGCGGATGCGCAGCGATGCGGCGGTCAGCCGGATCTGCGCATCGCCGGCGAATTCGAGATCGATCACCATGCCCGATCGCGTTTCTCCCGGATGCCCTGGACCGCCCGGCGGCGCATCGGGCGCCGGACGGATCGCCAGCAGCGCCAGAATGCGGTCCTTCTCGCCGCGGTTGAAGCCGCGGTAGGAGACGGCGGTTACGCGGTCGAACATGACACCGCAGAGAATCCGCTCGAACGGCGCGCTGCCGCCGCTGCCGGGGCAATCCTCCCACCGGAAGCGGTTGACGACCAGCATGAAGGCCTGTGCGCCGGGGTCATAGGCGATATCGCGCAGCGTGACGAGCGCGTCCTGTAGACAGGCCGAGATCACCGCGAGGTCCTCTTCGTCCTCGGCGCGCAGCCGCAGCGGCATCAACCCCGGGGATGGCGCGCCAGGAGGCGTCCCGCCGGGAGCGCCGCCTCGTGTCATCCCCGCACTCTTTCGATGCGCGCGCCGCAGCCGGAGAGTTTTTCTTCGAGCCGCTCATAGCCGCGGTCGAGATGATAGACGCGGTTGATGACGGTCTCGCCCGCGGCGACCAGACCGGCGATGACCAGCGACACCGAGGCGCGCAGATCGGTCGCCATGACCGGCGCGCCGGTCAGCCCCTTGACGCCGCGCACCAGCGCCGAGGCCTGGTGCACGGTGATGTTGGCCCCCATTCGCGCCAGTTCGGGGACATGCATGAAGCGGTTCTCGAAGATCGTCTCGGTGATCATCGAGGCGCCCTCGGCGGTCGCCATCAGCGCCATGATCTGCGCCTGCAAATCGGTCGGAAACCCCGGATACGGCTCGGTCATCACATCGATGCCGGCGAGCTTCCCGTCGCGGCGCCGCACCGCGATCGCGTCGCCGTCGTCGCTGACGCAGATCCCGGCCGCGTCGAGCGTGCGCCGCACCGCCTCGACATGGTCGAGCCGGCCGCCGACGAGCCTGATCTCGCCGCCGGCCGCCGCCGCCGCCATCATATAGGTGCCGGTCTCGATCCGGTCGGGGACGACCCGGTGGCGCGCGCCGTGCAGGCTGCCGACCCCGCTTATCGTCAGCCGGTCGGTGCCGACCCCGTCGATCCGCGCGCCCATCGCGACCAGGCAGTTGGCCAGATCGGTGATCTCGGGTTCGCGCGCCGCATTGATCAGCACCGTCTCGCCCTCGGCCAGGGTGGCCGCCATCAGCAGGTTTTCGGTGGCGCCGACCGATACGCTCGGAAACACGAATTCGGCACCGCGCAGCCCTTTCGGGGCACGCGCCTCGATGTAGCCTTCGCTGAGGATGATTTCGGCGCCAAGCCGCTCCAGCCCCTTCAGGTGCAGATCGACCGGTCTCGTGCCGATCGCGCAGCCGCCCGGCAGCGACACGCGGCTGCGGCCGCAGCGCGCGACGAGCGGCCCCAGCACGAGCACCGAGGCGCGCATCTTGCGCACCAGATCGTAGGGCGCGGTCGTCGAGGTGATGTGACGCGCCGACAATTCGAGCACATGACCGGGTTCCCTTGGCCCCGGTTCACTTGACCCCGGTTCCCTCGGCCCCGGTTCGCCCGGCGCGCTGTCGGCGAACGCAATCCCGACCCCGTGCTGCACCAGCAAATTCGCCATCGTCCTGATATCGGCGAGGTCCGGCATGTTGGTCAGGACGAGCTTCTCGGATGTCAGCAGGCTCGCGGCCATCAGCGGCAGGGCGGCGTTCTTGGCCCCGCCGATCTGGATCGCGCCCGACAGCGGCAGACCGCCGCGGATCAGAATCTTGTCCATCGCTTTCGCCTCCCGGCGGCCCACCTGAGATGTCGTCGGACCGCTGCCGCCACCGGCCGCTGCCGCTCTCGTCGTGCCGGTCTGCTTTTAGGCGAGAGCCGGGTCGCGCTCAACCCGTCGGGTCCGCATCCCGCCGCCGCTCGCCCGACCCGGCCGGTGCGTCTCCCGCCGCTGCATCCGGCGTGTCGCGATCGGCGGCGCGGGCGCGCGCCTGTTCCTTGCGGCGGCGCAGATTGTCGCGCAGCGCCTCGGCCAGTCGCGCCTCGCGCAGCGCGCGTTCGGCACGTTTCGCTCGGGTCAGTCGGGTCGCCTGGGTCAGTCGGGTCGCCTGGGTCAGTCGGGGAGAATCGGGCATTGGCGGGATCAGAAGACCACCCCGGGGGCGCTGTCAATCGGGCGCTGTCAATCGGGCGCTGTCAATCGGCGGGGCGCAAGGCCTGCCGCGGCGAGGCTCGCCCGCACCGGGTGCGCATCTCACTCCTCGACGCGCAGACTGACCTTGGCGGCGAGGATGACCGCGACAGCCTGTTTCGCGGCATATTCGGCCGACTGGTCCGGGTGCATGCGCCGCCACGCCTCGACCCCGGCGCGATAGCAATCGACCGACGGCAGCCCGTCGGCGCGCGCTCCCTCGAAGGCTTCGAGCACCGCTCCGGCGGCGACATCGGTGGTCGGGTCAATTGTCGAGCCGCGCCATGCCATTCCGCTATCCCCCGCCAAATCTCGGCCACGATCCTCCGCGCCGCGGACCCCGGCGCCGCCTCCGCCCGATCGCGCAACGGCCGATCGGGCAATGGCCAAGCGCGGAGACGACGGGCTGTCCTGCCGAATTCGTTTCCTCATCGCATCCCGAATCGAACGCGCATTGCGGAATTCGCCGAGCCAGGCCGCCGTTGTCACCGAATAACGGCCGCGACCGGAAAACCTGAGCCTGGAACACGCGGGCCGGACCGCAGGTTCCGACCGGTCCCGCAAGCGCCGGCAAAGACTTCGCCCGTCGCGGCGACCCACCAGTTCGTTGCGCGAACCACCCGAACCTTACGCATTTAAGTTTTGATTAGGATGGTGCTGCTTTACTCACGTTAAATGCAGGGGAACACCAGCTTGCATATTGATCGCACAACCGCATCAAGCGGTCCGGGCGATCGCCGATCACTAGGCCACCGATCAGCGGAGACGCAGAATGCAGAAGGAGATCGGAAAGCTGCCGCCAGCCCTGCCGCGGGAGGTCCCGGATTATCACGAGCGGCAGGCCTCGCATTGCCGCGCCCTGGCGTCGAGCGCGCCGAGCCTGACGCTCAAGGCGCGCCTGCTGCAAGAGGCGGAGGAGCACGAAAAGATCGCCGGCGCCGCAGCGCGCGGCGGGTTCGCCGGGGAGGCGTCGCGCTAGGTCGGCGCGTCCTCGGGGTACGGCTGCCGCCCATGCCGCCGGTGCGGGGCGGCCCGCCGCAATCGCGAATTGTCAACCGCCCGGTTCGGGTATTGACTGTCCGAATGTGGCGCCGAACGCAGCGCCGGGGCGCCGCATGGCCGCCCGACGCGGGCGGCGCGATTGTGCCGGGAGGAAATCATGCTCGAAATTCGCCGCCTCGGTCCGCAGATCGGGGTCGAAATCCGCGGGATCGACGTCAAGACGATGGACGACGACACCTTCGCCAGGATCTATCAGGCCTGGCTCGACCACAATGTGATGTGCGTCCGCGGCCAGGAGCTGACGATCCCCGATTTCATCCGCTACAGCGAGCGCTTCGGTCCGGTCACGCCGCACCCGTCGAAATCGACGCGGCACCCCGAACACCCGAAGATCACGATGCTCGGGATCAACAAATTCGACACCGACGGCAAACTGCGCCAGGAAATCTACCGTCGCGGCGCCGAGGGCTGGCACACCGACGGGGCCTACAACCAGGCGCCGTTCAAGGCGACGCAGCTTTACGCGCTGGCGGTGCCGAGAAGCGGCGGCAACACGCTGTTCGCCAACGCCTACGCCGCCTATGACGCGCTGCCGCAGCGCCTCAAGGACCGGCTCGACGGTGTGATCGGCCTGTTCTCCTATGGCGGGCGACGCGGCAACGCGAAACTGCTGAACCCGGAGGACCGCGATTGGACGCCGGTGCATCACCCGATCATCCGCGTGCACCCCGAGACCGGCCGCAAATCGCTGTATTTCGACCCCGGCAAGATCGTCGATTTTATCGGCATCGACCGCACCGAGGGCGACGCGCTGATCGCCGAACTGACCGATCGGATGATCGCCCCCGACGCCGAATACCACCACAAATGGGAAAAGGGCGATATCGTCATCTGGGACAATCGCTGCTCGTATCACAAGGCCGCCGGCGACTACCCGCCCGAGGAGGACCGCATCCACTGGCGCGTCTCGATCAACGATTTCGGCGTCGAGGCGCTCGACGAAGCGGCGGAGTGAGCGCGATGGCCGTCACCGTCACGCCGTTCAAGGATGCCGGCTGCGGCGCCGACATTTCCGGCGCCGATCTCCGCGAACCGCTCGCCCCCGAGGACCGCGACGCGATCCGCCGCGCCTGGCTCGACCATCTGGTGCTGCGCTTCCGCGACCAGACCATGACCGACGCGCAGCACATGGCGTTCACCCGCCAGTTCGGCGAACTTGAATTCAACCCCGCCAGGTTGATCGAGAAGCAATACGGGGTCGAAACCCAGACCTCCGGGCGGCGCGGCGAAATCCCGCCGGAAATCTCGGTGATCTCGAACATTCTCGAAAACGGGAAACCGATCGGCGGTCTCGGCGACGGCGAGGCGTTCTGGCATACGGACTCGTCGTTTGTCGATGTGCCGCCGGCCGCCAGCCTGCTGCGCTGTCTCGAATGCCCGCCGCCCTCCGCCGGTGGCGCGACCTGTTTTCTGAATATGTACGCGGCCTACGAGACCTTGCCGGAAGATGTCAAAAAACGGATCGACGGCATGACCGCGATCCACGCCGCGACGCATACCAGCGGCGGCCGCGCGCACAAGGGTTTTGAGACGGTCGAGGATGTCTCGAAAGTACCCGGCGCAAAGCACAGGCTGGTGCGCACGCACCCCGAAACGGGGAAAAAATGCCTGTTCCTGGGGCGGCGGATCAATGCCTACATCACCGGCCTGCCGGTCAAGGAAAGCGAGTCGCTCTTGGATTTCCTGTGGGAGCACACAAAACAGGAAAAATTCACCTGGAAGCAGGAATGGCGGGTTGGCGATCTTGTCTGGTGGGACAATCGCTGCGCGATGCACCGCCGCGACGCCTTCGACCCCTCGTCCCGCCGCCTGATGCACCGCACACAGCTCAAGGGCACGAAGCCGGTTTAGGAGGTGACCTAATACCCTCTCCCGCATTGCGGGAGAGGGTGGCCGCGGGCGTCAGCCCGCGGACGGGTGAGGGTGCCGGCAACGGGGAGTCCCACACCCACCCAAAGCGGCCCCCATGGGTCCCACCCACACCCCCCAATCGGGGTGTGGCACCCAAGCACAGGGAGGGCCACCATCCCCCCCCGAC
>JBFWVT010000088.1:0-19980 GCA_050246595.1 Alphaproteobacteria bacterium | reverse complement strand
GGGTGCCGCGCGCCGCCGTGGTGCTGACGGAATGACCACTCGAAAGCACCCTGGATTTGTCTCCCTCCCCGCCCTCGGGGGCGGAGAGGGTCGGGGTGAGGTGGGGGATTCCAGAGCGCTGGCCGGCGCCCACCTCACCCTCCCATTGCTCTGCAATGGGTCCCTCCCTCTCCCCCCTGAAGGGCGGAGAGGGATATCCTTGCCGATTCGATCATGACCGCCTCTCCGTTTCTGCGGCGGGTGCTGATCGGGCTGCCGTTTCTGTGGCTCCTGGTGTTTTTCCTGGCGCCGCTGCTGATCGTCGCCGGGATCAGCCTGACCGAGAGCGCCGAAGCGATCCCGCCCTTCGAACCGCCGCTCGCAATCGGCCCGGACGGGATCGAAAGCAATCTGACCGTGGAGAATTATTGTCGGCTCGCCGAGGGCTGTCTGAGGATCTATGTCAGATCGCTGGGCTACGCCGCGGTCGCGACCTTGCTGTGCCTGCTGATCGGGTTTCCAATGGCGCTAGCGATCGCGCGGGCGCCCCAGAGCTGGCGCGCGCTCTTGTTGTTCCTGGTGATCCTGCCGTTCTGGACCAGTTTCCTGATCCGCGTCTATGCCTGGATCGCGCTGTTGCAGCCGAGCGGTCTGGTCAATCGCGCGCTGCTCGCCTCCGGCCTGATCGAGCAGCCGATCCCGCTGCTGTACAACGCGTTCTCGGTGAATCTGGGGCTGGTCTATTCGTATCTGCCGTTCATGATCCTGCCGCTTTACGGCAGCCTGTCGCGGCTCGATGAAAGCCTTGTCGAGGCCGCCGCCGATCTCGGCGCGCGACCCTGGCGCATCCTGTTTTCGGTGATCGTGCCGCTGGCGTTGCCGGGCATCGCCGCCGGCGCGCTGCTGGTCTTTATCCCGGCGGTCGGCGAGTTCGTCATTCCCGACCTGCTCGGCGGCCCCGATACGCTGATGATCGGCAGGCTGTTGTGGCAGGAGTTCTTCGACAACGTCGATTGGCCGGCGGCGGCGGCGATCGCGGTCGCGCTGGTGGTTCTGCTGAGCCTGCCGCTGCTCTGGGCGCAGCGTCTCTTGGGCGGCGAGCGGGCGGCATGAACGGCGGTCGCGGCACGGCGATGCTGCGGGCCGGCGCGCTCGCAACAGGTCTCGGGTTTCTGTACCTGCCGATCGCGGTGCTGATCGCCTATTCGTTCAACGCCTCGCGGCTGGTCACGATCTGGGGCGGATTTTCGACCCGCTGGTATGGCGCGCTGATCGAGAACGAGGCGTTCCTCGGCGCCGCGCTGACCAGTCTCAAGATCGGTGTCATGGCAGCCAGTCTGGCGCTGGTGCTCGGCACCGCCGCCGGGCTGGCGCTGAACCGCTTCGCCCGGTTTCCCGGCCGCAGTCTGTTCACCTTTATGGTGACCGCGCCGCTTGTCGTTCCCGAGGTGATCCTCGGTCTGTCGCTGCTGCTGCTGTTTGTCGCCGGACAGAGCATTCTCGGCTGGCCGGCCGAACGCGGGGTGCTGACCGTGACGATCGCGCACGCCACCTTCGCCGCCTGTTTTGTCGCGGTTCTGGTACGCGCGCAATTGTCCGGGTTCGACCGCAGCCTCGAAGAGGCGGCATCGGATCTCGGCGCGCGGCCCTGGACCGTGCTGTGGCGGATCACCCTGCCGGGGATCAGCCCGGCGCTGGTGTCGGGCTGGCTGCTGGCCTTTACGATGTCGCTCGACGATCTTGTAATCGCGAGCTTTGTGTCCGGCCCGGCCGCGACGACATTGCCGATGGCGGTCTATTCGAGCGTGCGTATCGGCGTGACCCCGGAGGCCAACGCGCTGGCGACGATTTTTCTCGCCGTCGTCTTTGTTGTGGTGGCCATCGCATTTCTGCTGATCGCGTGGCAGGAGCGGCGGCGCGCCGGTTTCCCCGGCGGCGGAGTGTTCAGCCCGGCGCGCCGGCCGGAGCGGATGGCGCCGTGACCGCAGACCCGTCATCGAGCCGCATTGGTCGCCAGCCCGCCGGATCGGACAGTCCTTCGGCGGGCGGACGGCCCGACAGGGAGGCCCAGCGCTCGCGATGCCAGGAGGTCATCGCCACCTCGGCGCGCAGCACGGTCCCCGCCTCGGGCGGCGCGACCCCCAACGCCGACCACGGGATCAGCAGCTCGGCGGTGATGCGCGGCTGGTCAGCCCCGAAATAGACCGCCTGCGCCCCTGCTGGCGGGGTGCAGCCGTCCCGGATGGCCGCTTCCGCCGTACCGGCGCACAGCACCGCCCTCATCGGCGGATGGTCGCGCAGCTTGGTGCGCGGCGGAATGAAGAACAATGTGGCGCGGTGCGGTCCGGCTCCGGCATCAACCCCGAGTTCGACGCGGTACGCTTCGCCAAGCGGAAAGGCGTCGCCGTAATCGAGCAGATCGACATCGAAATAATCCTGACCGATTGTCCCGAGCGCGAGACCGCGCTCGTTCCAGGCGAGATAGATTTCGCCGAAGGCGACCGCGCCCGGCGAGGGCAGCAGCGGCGGCAGGAGGCTCGCCGGCTTCGGCCAGTCGCCCAGCGAATGATCCTGCACCGATATGGCGGCATGGGGCAGATCGATGCGGCTGCGGGGCGCCGGGTCCTCGGCGGAGGCGGCATGAAGGGTCGCCGTCCGGCGATTTGCTTCCGCCAGCGCGGCGACCAGCTCCTCATAAGGCCGATTGTTGATGTCGACCAGCCCGAACGCGTAGTCCTCGCCGTCCCAGCGTCCGCCTTGCGGATGGTCGTGGTACTGGAACCAATGGGCGCCGACGATCTGCGGGATGCGGGCGAAATTCTCGACGGCGGCGGCGGCGCCGCGCGCGCGCTCGGTCTGCGTGTCGACCGTCATCAGGTGGCCGTTGTTGCGGTTGCCGCTGCGGTTCTCGTGGGCCGCGAAGAACCATTCGGTGATCAGCACCGGCTTGCCGCCGGACAGCGCGGCGAGTCCGTCAAAGAAGTAGCGGGCGAGCCAGCCGTCCGGACTGTCGACGTTGTAGTTCATCGCGATCGCATCGACATGGGAGGCCATTGCCCGCACCGCCGCCGCGTCGTAGTAGATCGGCAACCGGTCGCCGAAGAACAGCGCGTCGGGATCGGTAGCGCGAACCGCCCGGCTGGCGAGCGCGTAATAATGCCCGGCGACGGTCTCGGTCCAGGCGCGCGCCGCGGCGATGCCGTTGCGGTCGGGACGCATCCTGATCTTGGTTGTGCTGGCCAGCAGCCCGCGCCACGAGCGGACGCCGTTGGCAACCACAAAATCGGCGGCGAAAGCGGCCCAATCGTCGCGGTAGTGCCGGCGCAGCACCTCGACCCAGCGCTGCTTGGTTGGCGAAGCGGCCGGCCGCTGCGAGTAGAAGATGAACAGAGCCCCGGTCCACCAGCCGATCTCGTTATCAGAGAAATAGCCGATCCGGTACGGCGATCCGCGGAACGGCGCAACCAGTGCCCGCGCCTGCTCGATCATCTGCTGCTGCATGTCGGGCGCGAACGGCTCGAACCAGTGGAACCGGGTGCGGCGGCCGAGTTCCAGGTTGATCACGGTCGGAAGGCGTAGTTGTTGCGGCGGCAGCGACCAGCCGCCGGCGGTGTTGAAGCCCCAGGCGCGCAGCCGCGACCGGGTCTCGGCAACCCATGTCGCGAGATCCGGAGCGAACGCGGTCCAGCTGTAATAGACCTTGCCGTCCTTTTCGCGTTCCGGATAGCCGCCGTCGAGGACATTGACCCCGTTGCTGTAAAACCGCTCGCCGCAGGGATTTTTGAGCCAGGAGACGCCATTTTCGGTCGCCACCGACCAGCGGCTCGACGGGACCCGATCGAGGTCGCAGGCGGCGGCGGGACCGGCGACCAGCGCCAGAAGACCGAAAATTCCGATGAGCAATCCGGACAGCCGGGTCCGGCCGTCGCGGCCGTCCCGCTGACTCGGCATGTGCGGTAGAAGCATGATCGAGCGGTATCCTGGAGAATTGCCTGCGCCGGGGCGCGGTGTTTCGCGGCGGTATGCCGCAGGATGCGTCATGGGTCCAAGGACCGCATGCCCGCCCGCACCGCGGGTATTTGAGCGGGGTTATCGGGATACGGTCGCGCATGGCTGCGCAATGCTTCATTCGAAGCAGGCAGGCTGTTCCGGCGGGAGATAGTCTCCGGGGAGCAGGGCAGCGGCGCGTACCAGTTCCAATTGAAACGGCGTATCACATCCGGGTCGGCCGGCGGCGCCGGACCCGGCACGTAGTAGAGGCGGATCGAGGCGCCGACACGGGCAACCGGTTCATAGGCGTCGAGCCAGCGATAGCCGGCGCAATAGAACGCGTGCATCTGCTCGCTGATCGCAACCCAGCCGGCGGCCGGGCGGCCGGGAAACAGCACCTCGAACGACGGCAGACCGTGCAGCCGCAAATCGGCGCTCGTGTGCAGCGCAAGGTGCAGCCGGTCGATGCGATGCTGTTTCAGGGCCGCGGCCAACCGGTCGACGTCATGGCCCCAGTCGAGGTCGGAATCGGTCACAATTTGCTCCGGTTCGCCGAGCGCGAGCTGGTTGAAGTACGCCAGGTAATCCGGCGTTGCGACAGCCGCCTCGGCGGTTTGCCAGACCAGCAGCAAACCGGCTAGCACGGCGCGGCGCGGCAGCAGGGGCGGGGCGAGCAGGCGGCCAAGCCCGATCGCCGCGACGATCGCCAGAAGCGGGAATGCCGGCAGCAGATGCCGAAGACCCAGATTGACCGTCGAGGGCAGGACGCTGGCAATCAATCCCGCCGCCCCAAGCAGCGGCGCCATCTGCCGCCAATCCCAGCGATAGCGGCGGATCAGGACCACCGCCCCGATACCGACAGCGATCAGAAACGGGATCGGCGATCTCACCAGGATCAGGACCGGGAAGAACGCCCAATCGCCGTCCAGGTCAAGTTTGCCGAGAAAAAACGACGGCTGGCCGCGATCAGCGAGAGTGAGCAGCTCGCCGATGCCGCCGGCCAGATTGACAATTCCGTACAGCGGATCGGCGTTGCAGCCGTAAACCACCCAGACAACCAGCAGAAAAGCCGCGCTCCCGGCGAGCAGACCGCGCCAGGAGGCGAAAAGATGGCCGGGGTGCCAGTCACGCCCGCTGCAAAGCCAGCGATGGGCGAGTACCGGGCCGCACGCCGCCGGTAAGAAGAGCAGCGCCGACAGTTTTGTGCACACCGCAAGCGCAACGGTCGCACCCAGCAATAGACCGCGCACTGTCGAAGGATGGTCCAGCCACAACAGAAATGCGAAAAAGGCCGCAGTGAATGTCGCAGCGAACGGCACGTCGGTTGTCGCCAGACCGGAATGGGCGAGCAACAGCGGCAGATTGCCGAGCGCGATCACTGCGAGCGCCCCCTCGACCGCACCGACGTAACGGTCGGTCCAGAGCCATACCAGCACCAGGGAGGCGAGGAAGAACGGCAGAATTCCGAGCCGCGCCAGCGTCAGCATCACATAATCAGGATGCCCGGCGGTATAGAACAGGCGCCGCCCTTCGCTCCACATATCGAGCCCATTCTGGGAGCGATAGCCCGCGATATAGGGACCGAGCGCGGCCGCGACCCGCGCCAGCGGCGGATGCAGCCGTTCATAGGTGAACTTGTCCCGGTCGAGGAGCTGCATGCCGGCCGCGATATGTGCCGGCTCGTCGAAAGTGATCGAAATGGCAGGATAAGTTGCGACGATGCGAGCCGCTCCGAGCAGGATGGTCAGCAGCGCAAGCCACTGAAGAACACGAGCGAGCGTAGACGCGCGCACTGCCAGGCGAACGGCCGGAACGGCAATCCCGATCGATTCTGTCATTTCAATTGTGCGGCTCGTTCCAGAAACCGAGGAGAACGGCTAGGACAGCCTGATTCTTCCGCTCACCGACAACGCCCTGGATGAGAATTCCCGGCGGGACCGCACCTGCGCAACCCTCCCAGCCCCCGATAACTGCCCGACCGCCGGGGGGCTATGCCGCCGTGCCGCCGACGGTCAGCCCGTCCATGCGCAAGGTCGGTTGGCCGACCCCGACCGGCACGCCCTGCCCGTCCTTGCCGCAGGTGCCGACCCCGTCATCGAGCTTCAGATCGTTGCCGATCATCGTGACCTTGGTCATCGCATCCGGGCCGTTGCCGATCAAGGTCGCGCCCTTGACCGCCGGCCCGATTTTGCCGTCCTCGATCAGGTAGGCCTCGGAGGCGGAGAACACGAATTTGCCGGAGGTGATATCGACGCTGCCGCCGCCGAAATTGACCGCGTAAACCCCGCGTTTGACCGAGGCGATGATCTCCTGCGGGTCCTGCTTCCCGGCCAGCATGTAGGTGTTGGTCATGCGCGGCATCGGCGCATGGGCAAAGCTCTCGCGGCGGCCGTTGCCGGTCGGGGCGGCGCCCATCAGACGGGCGTTGAGCCGGTCCTGCATGTAGCCCTTCAGGATGCCGTCCTCGATCAGCACCGTGCAGCCGGACGGCGTGCCCTCGTCGTCGATCGTCAAGGAGCCGCGCCGGTCGGGCAGGGTGCCGTCATCGACGACGGTGACGCCTTGTGCCGCGACGCGCTGGCCGATCATGCCGGAGAAGGTCGAGGTCTGCTTGCGGTTGAAATCGCCTTCGAGCCCGTGTCCGACGGCTTCGTGCAGCATGACGCCGGGCCAGCCCGGTCCGAGCACGACGGTCATCTCGCCGGCCGGCGCCGGCACCGAGCCGAGATTGACGAGCGCCTGGCGCAGCGCCTCGTCGACCTGCGCCTTCCAGTTCGCCGGATCGAGATAATACTCGTAGGACACGCGTCCGCCGGCCCCGTGCGAGCCGGTTTCCATGCGGTCGCCCTCGCCGACAACCACCGCCACGTTGAGCCGCACCAGCGGTCTGATGTCGGCGGCCCGCCGTCCGTCCGGACGGATGATCTGCACCGCCTGCCAGACGCCGGAGAGCGAGGCCATGACCTGCTTGACACGCGGATCGCGCCCGCGGGCATAGGCGTCGATCTCGGTCAACAGGCGCGTCTTGGCGGCCAGATCGACCATGCCGAGCGGGTTCAGATCGGTGTATAGCGCGCGGTTGGTGCCGGCGGGCGGTTCGGCGAGCGTGCCGGCATGTCCGCTCGCGACCGCGCGCACCGCCGTTGCGGCGCGCCGGATCGCCGCCTCGGAGAGTTCGGAGGCATGCGCGTAGCCGGCCGCCTCGCCGGCCACCGCACGCAGCCCGAAACCCTGCGTCGTGTCGAACGAGGCGCTCTTGATCCTTCCGTCATCGAGCGCAACGCTCTCCGACTGGCTGTACTCGAAAAACAGCTCGCCATCGTCCATACCCGCGAGCGCCTCGCCGACAAGCCGCTCGACGCGTTCCGAATCCATGCCGGTGCGTGCGAAAAACAGGTCGTCGGTGACGGCGAGATTGGACATGAGCGGCTCCGCTTCAGGCTGTCGGCTTCGATAATTCCCGTCAGATATGGTTGTTCCGGGCCGTCGGACAAAGGCGCACCGGTCCGACGCGGCCGGCGGACGCCGTTGCTTGCAACAGAATGCGGGCGCTTGCGACAAAATGCGGGGCCGCGCCGACGCCCGCCCGAGTTGTCGGTTCGTAAAGCTTTGGTGTACGGTCCCCCGCGGTTGCCGCCGCTGCGAGGGCTGTACGGAAGAACGGCGGCGCGGCTCGGCCGGGCGGTCCGCCAATCGGCGCCCCGAAAGGGATCGCTCGAAGGGCGGCTTCGGCGAACACGATGTCCCTCTCGGCCGGCGACATTACCACGCGGGAGCGTCCTCGTCGAAGAGAGGCGGCAAGGAAATGGTTCTGTTGACGGGGTATTTCAGGCGGCGCACGCCGGGGTCGGCGCTGCGGACCTGCCTCATTACCGGGTTGTCCGCGATCCTGCTGGCGGGCCTGCCGGCCCTCGGCTGGGCGGCGGAACCGTATAACTGGCAGCTCGGAATGCAGCCTCCGGCGACGCCGGTGCAGGCGGCAATCGACGGTCTGCACAACCTGCTGCTGATCATCATTTTCGCGATCAGCGCCTTCGTTCTGGCGCTGCTGCTCTACGTGATCGTGCGCTTCCGCGCCAGCCGCAACCCGGTGCCGACTCGCACCGCGCACAATACGGTCATCGAGGTTCTGTGGACCGTGGTGCCGGTGCTGATCCTGGTCATCATCGCGATCCCGTCATTCCGGCTGATGTATTTCATGGATCGGGTTCCGGAGGCTGAGATGACGGTCAGGGTCGTCGGGAACCAATGGTTCTGGACTTATTCGTACCCCGATCAGGGCGATTTCAGCTTCGCCAGCAACCTGATCCAGGCGAGCGATCTGAAACCCGGCGACAAACGGCTGCTCGATGTCGACAATCCGCTCGTGGTTCCGATCGACACCAATATCCGCGTGCTCGTCACCGGGGTCGATGTGATGCACAGCTGGTTCATCCCGAGTTTCGGCATCCAGTTCTACGCGTATCCCGGCCGCGTCAACGAGACCTGGATGCGGGTCGAGAATCCGGGCACCTTCTACGGCCAATGCAACCAGATCTGCGGCATCAATCACGCATACATGCCGATCAAGGTCGTGGCGGTTTCCAAACCCGAATTCGAACGGTGGCTCGTCGAGGCGAGGCAGCGCTTCGCCGCGGGCGCGCCTGCCGGAGAAGAAACGCAGCCGACCACGGTCGCCGCCGCCGCCGCGGCCGCGAACTGACAGCCAGAGGCCCAAGATGAGTTACCACGATACTCACGCCGCCGGCCACGCCGAGCACGCCGATCACCGGCCGGGTTTCGTCGCGCGCTGGCTGTTTTCGACGAACCACAAGGACATCGGCACGCTCTACATCATCTTCGCGATCATCGCGGGGCTGATCGGCGGCGCGATGTCGGTGATCATGCGCGCTCAACTGATGACTCCGGGCGCCGAAGTGATCACCGATCATCAGGTCTACAACGTGCTGATCACGGCGCACGGCCTGATCATGGTGTTCTTCGTCGTCATGCCGGCGACGTTTGGCGGGTTTGGCAACTGGTTCGTGCCGCTGATGATCGGTGCGCCCGACATGGCCTTCCCGCGCATGAACAATGTCAGCTTCTGGCTGCTGATCCCGTCTTTTGCGCTGCTGGTCGGCTCGCTGTTCGTCGGCGGCGGTCAGGGCGTGAACGGCGCCGGGGCGGGGGTCGGCTGGACGGTCTACCCGCCGCTGTCCGGGGCCAGCCCATCCGGTCATCCCGGTCCGTCGATCGACATGGTGATCCTGTCGCTGCATCTGGCGGGCGCGTCGTCGATCATGAGTTCGATCAATTTCATCACGACGATTTTCAACATGCGCGCGCCGGGTATGACGCTGCACCGGATGCCGCTGTTCGTGTGGGCGGTGCTGATCACCGCGTTTCTGCTGCTGTTGGCGTTGCCGGTGCTGGCCGGCGCGATCACGATGCTGCTGACCGACCGCAATTTCGGGACGACGTTCTTCGACCCGGCCGGCGGCGGCGACCCGCTGCTGTTTCTGCACCTGTTCTGGTTCTTTGGGCATCCCGAGGTCTACATCATGATCCTGCCGCCATTCGGCATGATCTCGCACATCGTTGCGACCTTCTCGAAAAAGCCGGTATTCGGCTATCTCGGCATGGCCTATGCGATGGTTGCGATCGGTGTCATCGGGTTTGTCGTGTGGGCGCATCATATGTTCACGACCGGCATCTCGGTCGATACCCGCGCCTATTTCACGGCCGCGACGATGATCATCGCGGTGCCTACCGGCGTGAAGATCTTCTCTTGGATCGCGACGATGTATGGAGGCTCGATCGAGTTCAAGACGCCGATGCTATGGGCGATCGGCTTTATTTTTCTGTTCACGATCGGCGGCGTTACCGGCGTCGTGCTGGCCAATGCCGGCGTCGATTTCGCGCTGCACAACACCTACTACGTCATCGCGCATTTCCACTACGTGCTGTCGCTCGGCGCAGTGTTCGCGCTGTTCGCCGCGTTCTATTACTGGATCGGCAAGATGTCGGGGCGTCAGTACAACGAGACGTTCGGCAAGATCCATTTCTGGACGACGTTCATCGGCGTCAATCTGGCGTTCTTCCCGCAGCACTTTCTTGGCCTCGCCGGCATGCCGCGGCGCATCGCCGACTATCCCGACGCGTTCGCCGGGTGGAACATGGTCTCGTCGATCGGCGCGTTCATCTCTTACGCCTCAACCCTGTTCTTCGTCTTCATCGTGTTTCACACGCTGCTCTACGGCAGAAGGGTCGGCGCGAATTACTGGGGCGAAGGCGCGACGACGCTGGAATGGACCCTGCCCTCGCCGCCGCCGTTCCACAGTTTCGAGGAGCCGCCGGTCATTGCGCCGGAAGCCGATGGGCACGGCGCTCCGGCGGCGGCCGGGCATCGCCATTAGCGGTGCGGCGGCAGGACGGATAGTCAGGTGAGCGAATTGCCGACAACTCTTGCCCGATCGACCGTGCCGAGCGGGTATGCCGGCGCGGCCGTGGGCGATTACCTCGCGATCCTGAAGCCGCGGGTGATGTCGCTCGTCGTGTTCACTGGCTTTGTCGGGATGTTTCTCGCGCCGGGTCACCTGCACCCGGTGCTGGCCGCGGTCGCCGTGCTGTGCATCTCGGTCGGGGCCGGCGCATCGGGCGCGATCAATATGTGGTATGACCGCGACATCGACGCGGTGATGCGGCGCACCGCCTTGCGGCCGTTACCGGCGGGCAGGATGCTGCCCGGCGAGGCGCTCGGGTTCGGCGTCGTGCTCGCGACCGGCTCGGTCGTGGTTATGGGGCTGGCGGTCAACTGGGTGGCCGCCGAGCTGCTGGCGCTGACGATCGGGTTTTATGTCTTTGTCTACACGATGTGGCTGAAGCGCCGCACGCCGCAGAACATCGTGATCGGCGGCGCCGCGGGCGCGTTGCCGCCGATCGTCGGCTGGGCCGCGGTGACCGGCGATGTCGGCTGGGGCGCGGTCGCGCTGTTCGCGATCATCTTCTTCTGGACGCCGCCGCATTTCTGGGCGCTGTCGCTGTATCGCAGCGGCGAGTACGCGGCTGCCGGGGTGCCGATGCTGCCGGTCGTCGCGGGGCCGCGTGAAACCAAGCGCCAGATGCTGCTCTATACGCTGATGCTGTGGCCCGCGACGCTGGCTCCTTTTCTCCTCGGTATGGCCGGACCGCTCTACGGCATTGCCGCCGGCGTGCTCAGTGTCCTGTTCACCGGGACCGCCGTCCGGGTATGGGGCGAGGGCGATGAGGCCGGCGTACAACGCGCGCGGCAGATGTTCCATTTCTCGCTGCTGTACCTGTTCCTGATTTTCGCCGCCCTGCTCGCGGACCGAATCGCGGCAGGGGCATGAATGAGAAATCGCGTGATGACCGCCGGTGAAGGCACGATGGACGAAAGGCAGCGCCGCATCCGGGCCCGCAACCGCGCGCTGTTGATCGTGCTGCTGGCGCTGGTGGCGCTGTTCTATGTCATCAGCCTGGTCCGCATGAGCGGGGGCTAGACCATGGGATCTGCCGGGCGTCGGCGCAACCACGGCACGACAGTCGTGCTGCTGCTCTCGGTCGTCGCCGGAATGACCGGGCTGTCTTTCGCCTCGGTGCCGCTCTACACCCTGTTCTGTCAGGCGACCGGCTGGGGCGGCACGCCGCAGCGTGCCGCCGCCGCGCCGAACGAAGTGGCCGACGCGTTTGTCACGGTCCGCTTTGACGCCGCGACCGCACCTGATCTCGGGTGGGAGTTCCGCCCGCTGACGCGCGCGATCAAGGTCCGACCCGGCGAGCCGCACGAGATCTTCTACCGCGCGACCAATCGCGGCTCGGAGCCGGTAACCGGCACCGCCACGTTCAACGTGACGCCCACCAAGACCGGCATCTATTTCGACAAGCTGCAATGCTTCTGCTTTAACGAGCAGCATCTGGCGCCGGGCCAGAGCCTCGACATGGGCGTGAGCTTTTTTGTCGACCCCGATCTGGTGAAAGATCCGTCGACCCGTGACGTGACCACGATCACGCTGTCCTACACAATGTTTCGCAAGCTCGATGCCGCGGCGCCGCATCCGGTGGCGGGCGCGGCCGGGTCGGCCCGGACTGTGACCCGGACTGTGAACTGAGCAAAACGACCGATTTGGGCGGACAGAACATGACCGACACGCACGTCACCGCGCCTCTTCCCGCTCATGCCGACGCACACGGGCAGGGCCATGGGCACGCCCATGGCCACGGACACGGACCGCCGAAGCATCCCTATCATCTGGTCGATCCGAGCCCGTGGCCGATCGTCATGTCAATCGCGGCCGGGCTGCTGGCGTTTGGCGGCATCCTCTATATGCATGGTGGACATTGGTGGCTGCTGATCATCGGCGTCATCGCCGTCTTGGCGTCGATGGCGGTGTGGTGGCGCGACGTGATCCGCGAGGCGACGTTTCAGGGCATGCACACCCCGGTCGTGCAGCTTGGGCTGCGCTACGGGATGGCCCTGTTCATCGCCTCCGAGGTGATGTTTTTCGCGGCCTTTTTCTGGGCCTTCTTCTCGGCGTCGCTGTTCCCGGCCGAAGGCGTATGGCCGCCCGCGGGTATTCACCCGTTCGATCCGTGGAGCCTGCCGTTTCTGAACACGCTGATCCTGCTGCTGTCGGGAACCACGGTGACCTGGGCGCATCATTCGCTGCTCGAAGGCGACCGCAAGGGGCTGATCCAGGGTCTGACGCTGACCGTGCTGCTCGGGGTCTCCTTTACCGCGCTACAAGCCTATGAATACGCGCACGCCGCGTTCAGCATGCGCTTCGAACCCGGCGTGCCCGGAGCCGGCGGCATCTATCCGTCCACCTTCTTTCTGGCGACCGGATTTCACGGATTCCACGTGATCGTCGGGACGATTTTTCTCGCCGTGTGCCTGTGGCGGGCCATCCAAGGCCATTTCAAGCCGGATCACCATTTCGGCTTCGAGGCCGCCGCCTGGTACTGGCATTTTGTCGACGTTGTCTGGCTGTTCCTGTTTGTCTGCATTTATTGGTGGGGCATGGGCAACGCGGTACCGGCGGCGCATTGAGCGGCGCGTCGGAGCCTGACGGCAATCGGGTGCGCGACGGAGCGGAACGGTTCGCGCCGGTCCCGTTGTTGCGGGCCGCCCTGGCCTGCCGCTGCCCGCGTTGCGGCGAGGGACCCTTGTTCGCCGGTCTGCTGAACGTGCGGCCGGTTTGCCTGGTCTGCGGGCTCGACCTGTCCGGACAGGATGCCGGCGACGGGCCGGCGGTCTTTGCGATCTTTTTCCTCGGGCTGATCGTTGTCGGGTTCGCTTTCTGGGTCGAGCTTCGCTTTGCACCGCCGATCTGGGTTCACATGACGCTGTGGACGCCGCTGATCGTCGTCGGTGCGATCGCGATGCTGCGGCCGCTCAAGGCGGCGCTGATCGCCTTGCAGTACCGGCATCGCATTCTGCACGAGCCGCCGCTTGCATGAGCCCCGTGTCCCGCTCGCAGCTCGTCCCGGCCGTGTTCACCGCCGTCGTGACCCTCGTCTGTCTGGCGCTCGGCTTCTGGCAGCTGGAGCGGCTGGAGTGGAAAACCGATCTGATCGCCGAGCGCCGCGCCGCGGTGCAATCGGCGCCGGTCCCGGTCCCGCAGACGTTGGAGGAGGCTCGCCGTCTCGAATTCCACCCCGTCATTGCCGAGGGCGTGTTTCTGCACGACAAGGAGGTCTATCTCGGGGCCGCCTCGCCGAGCCGCGGCCCGTCCGGGTTTCACGTATTGACGCCGCTGCGTCTGGGAGACGGCCGCATCGTCTTTATCAATCGCGGCTTTGTTCCTTCGCAGATGAAGGACCCGGAAACGCGCGCTGCCGGCCAGCTCGCCGGACCTGTGCGCGTCGCCGGTCCGTTGCGGCTGCCGAAAGGCAGACCGGGCTGGCTGGTGCCGGACAATCGCCCCGATATGAATTACTGGTTCTGGGTCGATCTGCCGGCGATGGCGGCAGCGACCGGTCTGCCCGATGTCGCGCCGTTCTATATCGACGCCGACGCGACCCCGAACCCGGATGGCTGGCCGAAAGGCGGCGTGACCCCGATCGACCTGCCTAACGATCATCTGAATTATGCGATCACCTGGTTCGCGCTCGCCGCGGCGGCGATCGCCGTCTATATCGCGTGGCGGCGGCAGGCCGGAACCCCGCGCCGGGACTGACACCCTTTATCTTCCGCTCCCTCGGCGTCATGTGCTACTGCGGAAGCAACGAGTTGCGGGAGTGCGACCGATGCCGGACGACCAGGCAATACCGGGAAAGGTTTCACTGGAGGTGCCGGGCGACATGCTTGAGGCTTACGACAAGCTCGCTGCCGCTCTCGAACGCCCGCGCGAATGGGTCATGCTGCGCGCATTGCGCGAATATCTCGAAGATGGCGAGGGGGCGGAAATCGCCGAGGACAGCGAGAGCTTGGCGGAACTTGACCGGGGCGAATACGTTTCGGCGGATGACCTGCACGAAAAATTGGCAAGGATAACGGCTCGCGCAACGCAACAGCGTGCGCATGACAAGTGACCGTCTCGGTCATCTATTCAAGACGCGCCGCGGCCGAGGCGGAGGAGATCATCGCCTTCCTGTCCGAATATGGTGAGCGGCCCGCGGAGCGTTTCAGAGCACTGCTTCGAAGGGCTGAGAGACAACTCGCGGATTTCCCCGATTCCGGAGCGTCCGGCGCTCGCCCCGGAACGCGCCGGCTCGTCGTTGGCGACTATATCCTGTCCTATCGCCGACGCGGAGCCGATGTCGAAATCTTCGCGGTCCGACACGCACGCCGCCGCGATTCGCGTCTCTGAACCGCCGGATCGGCCGCCGCCCCGGAAATGCCGGCTCTCGCAACTTCAGGTACATTGTCGCGTTACTGAATTGCCCGCTTGATAAAGGGCGCCGTGCCGCAGGTGCGAGCGTCACCCAATCATCGCGCCGGAGAGGCTGCGCCGATGCTCATTCGAATGCTCAGTCGGGTCGCGAGATGGCTGCTGATCGGGCTGGCGGTAGTCGGCATCGCGGCGACGATAATCCCGGCAATCCCCGGCAATATGTGGTGGGTCCGCTATTTCGATTTTCCGAGAATACAGATCCTGCTCGCCAGCGCCGCGGTATGGCTGCTGTTGCTGCTGGTCTCGCAAGGACGGGTGAGCCGGCTGGCGCTGTTCGCCCTCGCCGGCGTGATCGCCTGGCAGGCTTACGTGCTTCATCCCTATACCGCCCTGGCGCCGCCCAATCAGATCGCGACCGAGACCTGCGCGCCGGGCAACCGGCTGCGGCTGCTAACGGTCAATCTTCGGATGACGACCGAGCACGACAACCGGCTGCTGAACATGGTCCGCCAGGTCGATCCCGATATCGCCTGGCTCCAGGAAGTCGACGAGTGGTGGCTGCGACACCTGGCGCCGCTTGCCGCAACGATGCCGCACTCCATCACGCAGGCGCAGCCGAATTATTTCGGCGCCGCGCTGTTCTCGCGCTACCCGCTGATCGACCCGGAGGTTCGGTTTCTAACGGGGTCGCGCGAGCCGTCGGTATTCACCGGCGTCCGGCTGCCCTCCGATCAGCCGATCCGTCTTTATGCGCTGCATCCGCCGCCGCCGCTTCCGGGCCAGAGCACGGCCGAACGCGACGCGCAGATCCTGGCGACCGCCCTGGCGGCGCATGACGACAACCTGCCGCATGTTGTCGCCGGCGATCTCAACGCGGTTCCGTGGGAGGATACGATCGATCTGGCAAAGCGGGTCGGGCGGTTGCTGGACCCGCGCATCGGACGCGGTTTCTACATCACCTGGAACGCCGAAAACCCGGTGCTGAAATGGCCGCTCGACCACATCCTGCCCGGCCAGAATTTTACGCTGACCGGGTTGCGGGTATTGCCTGAGTTCGGGTCGGATCACCGCCCCTATCTGGCCGAGCTGTGCTTCAATCCGGCTGCGGCGGTATGGCAGTCACCGCCGCCGATGTGGCCGGGTGATCTCGAAGAGGCAAGGACGGCGGTGCTGCGAGGACAAGGCACGGCAGACCAGGCGGCTGTCGCCCCGCCGCCCGTCAAATTCCCCGCGCCGGCCGACGGCCCCGCGCCCGCGGTGCCCGCGGATGCGGCCACGCCCGCCGGAGAAATATCGCCGGTTCGACCGTGAGGCGACAGGACATGGACAGCAGCACCCGTCGCCCTCTCGCTCTCGTGACCGGCGCCTCGCGCGGCATCGGCGCTGCATTGGCGCGCGAATTGGCCGGGCACGGCCATGACCTCGTGCTCAGCGGGCGCAGCACCGAGCAGATGCAGGAGCTGGCCCAGGAGTTCCGCCGGATCGGGGTCGAAACGACCGTGATCGCGGCCGATCTGTCTCAGCCCGGCGCCGCCGCGCAACTCGCCGGGGACATCGAGAGACGCGGCCTGAGCATTGACGTGCTGATCAACAATGCCGGTCTCGGCGGGCTCGGCCGCTTTGATCGCATCGATCCGGCGCGCGTCGCGGAGATGCTCCAGATCAATATCGTCGCGCTGACCGAGCTGACCCGGCTGTTGCTGCCCGGCATGATTGCCCGCGGGCATGGAAGGATCATGCTGGTCGGATCGGTCGCCGGGTTTCAGCCCGGTCCCGGCGCAGCGGTCTACTACGCCAGCAAGGCCTATGTGCTCAGCCTCGGTGAGGCGCTGGCGCACGAGCTGCGCGGCACCGGTGTCACGGTCACGACGCTGTGCCCCGGCGCCACGGCCACCGATTTCTTTGAGGTTGCCGGGGCACGGCACGCGGTGATCGCGCGCCGGTTGCGCCACATGATGCCGGCCGACAGGGTCGCCCGGATCGGATATCAGGCTCTTATGGTCGGACGCCGCATCGTGATCGCCGGCGTGATAAACCGGCTTATGGCATTCGGCGGCCGCCATGCACCGCGCGCCGCGACGCTGCCGATCACAGAGCGGTTGATGACGGATTGACGACCGAAAAAACCCGAGAGACTCTGACGATGTTTACTGGTTTTCTACGGTATATGATTTTGGTAACAATTTGACTCCTGCCTGACGAGTACTCTGCGGGACTGCCCGATCCTGGTGCTTTGCTGCAAATGAGAAAAATACAACATTGAAAGGGGGTTTGAGGGTCCCCACCTATGTCCCGGCGCCGGGCGGTCGCGCATCGGGCGGATCGTGGGGGGCGCCTCCCGGGCCTTTCGAGGACGGGCATTTGCGGACGGAGTGCCAATTGGACTTCGCGAACCTGACTGAACGAGCGCGCGGCGTCTTGCAGGCCGCGCAGATGGAAGCCCTGGCCGGGCGCCACCAGACCCTGCTTCCCGAGCATCTGCTCAAGGCGTCGCTCGATGATCCGGAAGGAATTGTCAGCCGCCTCGTGCGCGATGCCGGCGGTGATCCCGATTTGCTGAAGAACGGCGCCGAAGAGCGGCTCGGCCGCTTGTCGAAGGCAACCGGCGAGGGGCCGCACCCGATCTACATGTCACCCGAACTCGCCGCCGTGCTGCAAGGCGCGAGCGAGGCGGCGCGCGCCGCCGGCGACCGTTTTGTGACGGCCGAGCGCCTGTTCGCGAGCATCGCGGCGCAGAACCCGCTGCGCGGCCTGTTTGCGCGCGCCGGGGTCAATCCCGAGGGACTCGGCGAAGCGGTGGAAAAAATGCGCCGGGGCCGCACGGCCGATGCGCCGTCGGCCGAGCAGAACTGGGAGGCGCTCGCCAAATACGCCCGCGATCTGACCGAGGAAGCCCGCCAGGGCAGGCTTGACCCGGTTATCGGCCGCGACGACGAGATCCGCCGCACGATCCAGGTGCTGGCGCGCCGCACAAAGAACAACCCCGTGCTGATCGGCGAACCCGGCGTCGGCAAGACCGCCATCGCCGAGGGTCTGGCAACGCGGCTCGCTTCCGGCGATGTGCCCGAGGGGCTGAAGGACCGCCGCGTGCTCGCGCTCGACCTGACGCTGATCCTGGCCGGCGCCAAGTTCCGCGGCGAGTTCGAGGAGCGGCTGAAGGCCGTGCTGGCCGAGATCCAGGCCGCCGCCGGGCAGATCATCGTCTTTATCGACGAGTTGCACATGCTGGTCGGCGCCGGCCGGGTCGATGGCGGCATCGACGCCTCGAACATGCTGAAGCCGGCCCTGGCGCGCGGTGAATTGCGCTGCATCGGCGCGACCACCCCCGACGAGTACCGCCGCTACATCGAAAAGGACGCCGCCCTGGCGCGCCGCTTCCAACCGGTGACGATCGACGAGCCGTCGAGCGACGACGCGGTGTCGATCCTGCGCGGGCTGAAAAGCCGCTACGAGGTGCATCACGGCGTGCGCATCATCGACGCGGCGATCGTCGCGGCGGTGCAGCTCGGCGCGCGCTATATCGGCGACCGGCGTCTGCCCGACAAGGCGATCGACCTGATCGACGAGGCCGCCTCGCGCGTGCGCATCGCGATCGACAGCAAGCCCGAGGCGCTCGACGCGCTCAGCCGGCGCGTCATGCAGCTCAAGATCGAGCGCGAGGCGCTCAAGGCCGAACCCGACCGCGCCTCGCAGGAGCGGCTGCACAAGCTCGAAACCGAACTCGCCGAGGCCGAGAAAGAGGAAGCCTCGATGGAGGAGGGGTGGCGCGCCTCGCAATCGCGCCGCACCGAAGGCCGCCATCTGAAGGAGGAGCTGGACCACGTGCGCACCGAGCTTGAGCGGGCGCAGCGCGCCGGCGATTGGAGCCGTGCCGGCGAATTGACCTATTCGGTGATCCCGGACCTCGAAAAGCGTCTCGCCGAGGCCGAGGCGCGCGCCTCGACCGAGCGCGAGGAGGTCGGGGTGCGCGATGTCGCCTCGGTCGTGACGCGCTGGACCGGTATCCCGGTCGAGAAGATGCTCGAAGCCGAGCGCCAGCGCATGAAGGAGATGGAGGCGAAGCTCGCCGAGCGCGTCGTCGGCCAGCGCGATGCGGTGCGCGCCGTCTCGCGTGCGGTGCGCCGCTCCCGCGCCGGTCTCAAGGACCCGAACAGGCCGACCGGCTCGTTTCTGTTCCTCGGGCCGACCGGCGTCGGCAAGACCGAGCTGGCGAAGGCGCTGGCCGAGTTCCTGTTCGACGACGAGAACGCTGTCACGCGGCTCGACATGTCGGAGTACATGGAGCGGCACACGGTCTCGCGCATGATCGGCTCGCCGCCGGGCTATGTCGGCTATGACGACGGCGGCACCCTGGCCGAGAAAATCCGGCGCAAGCCGTATCAGGTCGTGCTGCTCGACGAGGTCGAGAAGGCGCACCCGGACGTGCTCAACGTCCTGTTGCAGACGATGGAGGACGGCAGGCTGACCGACGGTCAGGGCCGCACCGCCGATTTCCGGCACGCGATCCTGATCATGACCTCGAACCTCGGCGCCGAGGCATTGCTCGGTCTCGGCGACGACGAACCGGTTGCGCAGGCGCGCGAGGAGGTCATGGACGCGGTGCGTCGCGCGTTCCGGCCGGAGTTCCTGAACCGGCTCGACGATGTGCTGGTCTTCGGCCGTCTGGGTCGCGAGGAGATGGCGCGGATTGTCGATATCCAGCTGGCGCGGGTCAACGAACGCCTTGCCGAACGCGGTCTGACCCTGGCCGCCGACGATGCGGCGCGGCGCCGGCTCGCCGAACTCGGCTGGGACCCGGCCTTTGGCGCAAGACCGCTGAAGCGCGCGATCCAGAGCCTCGTCGAGGACCCGATCGCCGAGCTTCTGCTCGACCGCAGCGAGGGCGGCGAGGGCGAGACCGGTCTCTTGACGCTGTCGGTCATCGACGGCCGCCTCGCGCTCGACGGAGTCGTGGTCGAAGACGACGGCCGCCCGCAGGGTTTCAAGGCGCCGTCGCGCCCGCCGATCGGCTTCGCGCTGGTCGGCGGCGGGTCGGCTTCGGGAAGCGGCGGCAGCGCCGCCGTTCACTGAGCGACTGTAATGCCCCTCTCCCGCATTGCGGGAGAGGGTGGTCGCCACGACAGCGGCGACCGGGTGAGGGCCGGCGCCGTTCTCCATCCTTTGGCGCCCCCCCCACCCC
>JBFWVT010000087.1:0-20102 GCA_050246595.1 Alphaproteobacteria bacterium | reverse complement strand
GATGCTCGGGCTTTGCCGTTCTCCTCCACCTATGTCTCCATCCAGGGGGCATGTGTCGTCCGGGAAGGCGGCTACTACAGCTTCCCGCTACCCGGTGGCCGGTATCTCCAGGTGCCGGGGGAAACCTACGGCCGCGGCCCGGCGATGATGGTGTTGGGGTCCATGAAGACCTTGAACGCCGAGAAGAAGACATTTTTGAAACAGGGGCACCGGGCGGCCGATCCGGTGTTGCTGACGGCTGACGATGGTTTGACCGATATGGCGTCCCTGCGGCCCGGCGCCGCGATTTCCGGCGGGATGAACGCCGATGGCCGGGCGCTGATCGGTATCCTCCCCACGGGTGAAATCCAGATCAGCAAGGAGATGATGGAGGAGGAGCGCAATATCCAGAACGATGCGTTTCTTGTCACCTTGTTTCAGATTTTGACCGAAACGCCGCAGATGACGGCGACCGAGGTTATCGAGCGGACCAATGAAAAGGGTATCCTGTTGGCGCCGACCGTTGGCCGCCAGCAGTCCGAGTATATCGACCCGATGACGGCGCGGGAGCTGGATATTCTGTCGCGTCTCGGGAAGCTGCCGCCGATGCCCCCCGAGCTGCGGGAGGCCGAAGGCGAGTACACCGTCGTTTCGACTTCGCCGTTGGCGCGGGCTATGCGGGCCGGGGAGGCCGCCGGCTTTATGCGGGTGGTCGAAAACGTGCGCGAGCTGGCCGCGATCACACAAGACCCCAACCTTCTCGACCCGTTTGATTTTGACGTAGCGGTGCCCGAGATCGCCGAAATTCAGGGCGTGCCGGAACGCTGGATGGCCTCTCAGCAGAAGATGCAGCAGAAGCGGCAAGCTCGTGCTCAGGCGATGGCGAGGCAACAGCAGATACAGGAAATGCCCGCCCAGGCCGCGATGATAAAGGCCCGTGCCGCGGCGATGAAAACCCAAGGCGGTATGACGGGTGGCGGGGTGCTTCAACCGGCGTCGCAGGGAACGCCGCAATTCCGAGGGAGATACTAGATGGTCGGGTTGTTCTGGGCTGCATACGCGGTGTTGACCGTCTTCGCCGTGGTGTCCCTGCTGCCATGATTACGCGAGACGATTTTTTGTGGATGTGCATCGGGGCGGCCGTTTTTTGGGCGGTTTTTTGTATATGGCTATGGCTCCTCGTATGATTACCCAAGACGATTTGCGGGAGATCAACGCGCTCGTTGCCCGGTTTGGTCATCCGAAATACACCCGAGAACAGCGCCGGGAAATCTACGAAACGTTGTTGAATGATTACGGCGTCAAGCTCGACAATGACGGATCGAACCATGCTGACTGAGAAGATCAGGGAAACCGCAACCTGGCTGTTCGTGCGGGACCGCAAGCGGGCCTATCAGGTGGCGTTTCGTTCACCGTCCGGGGCGATCGTGCTCAACGACCTGGCGAAGTTCTGCCGGGCTACGTCACCGACTTGGGGATCGACCCCGGAGGAAACCGCGCGGTATGTCGGCCGGAATGAGGTATGGCACCGCATCATGCAGCATCTTAACCTGACCGAAGACGAGCTGTTCGCCACCTACGGCGGCAAGTTCCCAATTACACAGGTGGACGATGGATGAGGTTGAACTGCGGCTGGAATGCCTGAAATTGGTAGTAGCCCACTGTAGAGCTATGGAGTGGGGCGAGACGCAAGAACGTGTCAACGAAGTGTTCCGTTTCGTGATGACGGGCAAGGTGGAGGAGTTCAAGGATGCTAATAAGGGGTAGGGTTTTCGCGCCGGAAACGGGGAGCGATGGCGGGACGCCTCCACAGAACACCGGGGGGTCTACACAGGCGACGTGGTATCAGGGTCTCGACGACGAGCATGTCGGGCATGTCCAGTCGAAGGGCTGGGATAAGCTCGAACCGGCCGCGGCTGCGGTGGAGATTGCCAAGGCGCACCGGGAGGCGCAGAAATTCATCGGCCACCCGCAGGAACATCTTCTTCGACTGCCGAAGGACGCGACCGATACCGATGGCTGGACCGGCGTGTGGCAGCGATTGGGCGCCCCGGCCGACGCGAAGGACTACACGTTTGAGGGTGTCGAGGCGGGCGAGGCAACGGCGTCCCTGGTCGATACGTTGCGCGGTGCGGCTGCCTCGGCCAAGCTGCCGAAGCACATGGCGGCCGAGGTCGGCAAGTCGGTCGCGAAATGGGTCAAGGATCAGGTAACGGCGCATGAAAGCGAGGTCGCGGCCAACCGGGAAGCGGCCGAGACGGCGATCCGGCAGAGCTGGGGGCAGAACTACGACGCGCACAACTACGTCGCCAAGCAGGGGCAGGCGGCCTTGGCGTCCCGTCTTGGGGAGACACTGGCGCCGCAGCTCGATGGCGCGATGAAGCTCCTGACCGATTTCGGGTTTGGGGCGCTCGGCCGTGAGATGATGCGGGTTATCGGCGCCGGTCTTGGTGAGGACAAGTTCGTAGGGGGCGGCAACGGTTCCGGCCGGGAGGTTCTGACCCGCGAGATGGCGGTTTCCCGCAAGACCGAGCTGCTTGGCGACAAGGCATGGACCGACCGCTACCTGGCCGGTGACACGGCGGCGGTTCGCGAGATGAAGGCGCTCAATGCCATCATCGCTGGGGAAGGGTAATGCTCCCCTGGATCACCCGTGTTCTCCCCAAGCCACCGAAGACCGAGGAGAAACCATCGGAGCCAAAGCCGCTCCTGGTGGCCGCGGTGCTCGCACGGGTGATTGCGGGTGCCCGATAAGCTGCCCGGCTGGCCCCGGTTGCTGTCCCGCCAGCTCGCCGCGGCCTATTGCGGGATTTCGGTCAACCACTTCCTAGCAAATGTGCCGGTGGCCCCCCGCAGGATCGGGACGCGGGCCTTATGGGACAAGGCCGAAATTGACCAATGGATTGACGCAACCGGGCAAGCCGTTACCATGCCAGGCCCCGCGGGATCGTGGGACAAGGAGTTGGAAGAAGCCCTGGCAAAATTATGAACTTGCGAATACGAGGCGTCAAGGCGGTACGGTCAAAGGGTCATATCTACTACTACCATAGACGCACCATGACCCGACTGCCGGGTGTCCCCGGCTCGACCAAGTTCATGGATAGGTTGCGCGAACTGGACGCGGTAAAGCCGTTTGATGCGGTTTCCGGTACGGTAGGCGATTTGGTTAAACGATACTGTAACTCTCCCGAATTTACGCAACTGACACCAGGTACAAAACGACAATACAATGTCCGTTTCGGAAGATTGCAACCATATTCCAAAATATCAACCCAAGCCATAACGTCCAAAATCGTTTACGACATTCGCGATAAGCTCAATGAAAAGCATAGTCGATCGGCGGCCAACAATACGGTCGCGATGTTGCGTATCCTGTTCGATTGGGCGATCAAGCGAAATATCGTTGATGGGCCAAACCCGGCCGAGAAGGTAGACACGATACGGCGGCCGAAGAATGCCCCGGTTGTGAACCGACCATGGCGGGACGAAGAAATAGAAATCGTAATGGCCGAAGCACCTGATTGGTTGAAAGTCGCCATCGCAATTGCGGTCTACACCGGACTGCGGGAAAGCGACGTGGCGAATGTGACATGGGCTTCCTATGACGGAACCGCATTCGAGACCCGCACGATGAAGACCGGGGCGCCCGTTTGGATACCGGCGCATCCGAAGCTCAGAGCTATACTTAACCGAGCGCCGCGGTCAAGCCTGAATATCGTGGTGGGGGTGCGCGGCCGATCGATGCGCGGCGAGTTGCTTGGCAGCCGGTTTTTCCAGTTCATGCGAGTGATGCGCGACACTGGCCGGCTCCCCGCGGGTTTGACCTTTCACGGGTTTCGGCACACGTTGGGGACGCGGCTCGCCGAAGCTGGCTGCGACAATTCGACAATCGCCTTGGTGCTCGGACACAGTACGCCCCGAATGACCGAACGATACACCAAGACAGCCGACCGGAAGCGGCTCGCCAAGGCGGCATTCGAGCGGTTGGAGGCGGAACAGGATGGGCACGAAAACGGAAAACCCAAACCGGGAAAACCGGAAAACCGGAAACTAATCTGTTGAAATCATTGACGAAAAAGGAGAGATCATGGAATTCGGCAGCTTCATGGAGTTTCCGCCGGTTGCGAGCGGTGGCGAGAGCGCCGCGTTCGAACAGGCATTGGCCGAGGTCGAGGAGGCCGAACGGGTCGGTCTCGACGCGGTCTGGCTGGCCGAACTGCACGGCGCGCCCGAGCGCTCGGTGATGTCGTCGCCGATGATGGTGGCGAGCGCGATTGCCGCGCGCACCAGCACGATCAAGATCGGTATCGCGGTGCAGGTCTTGCCGCTGTCGCATCCGCTGCGCCTCGCCGAGGAGGCCGCCACCGTCGATCAGATCAGCCACGGTCGCCTGATCTACGGGATCGGCCGCAGCGGCGTCGTGCGCACTTACGAGGATTACGGTCTCGATTACGGCGAGAGCCGCGAGCGTTTCGCCGAGACGCTCGACATCCTGAAAAAAGCCTGGACCGAGGAGCGGTTTTCCCACCAGGGCAAGTACTACCAGTTCCAGAACGTCGCGGTGACGCCGAAGCCGTACCAGAAACCCTGGCCCGAATTGCGCATGGCGGCGGCGACGCCCGACACCTTCCCGCGGATCGGCCGTATGGGGCTGCCGATCTTTGTCGCGGTGCGGCAGGGGCCGTTTGTGCAGCTCGCCGAGCGCATCAAATCCTACCGCCAAGCCTATCAAGAGGCCGGCCATCCCGGACATGGCCGCGTTTTCCTGCGCGTGCCGGCCCATGTCGCCGAGACCCGAGAGCGCGCCCGTGCCGAGGCCCGCGATAGCATTATGAGCTTTTTCGCCTATCAGGCCGAACTCGGGCGCGACTCGGCGCGCCGCGCCGGTGGCGAACTGGCGGTGCAGCGCCTGCGTCAGGTTGAGCGTCTCGAATCATTGACATATGACGAGGCGCTGGCGACGCAGATCCTTGTCGACGACCCCGACGGCTTCGCTTCCCGGCTGCGCGAGGTCCAGGAGGAGATCGGCCTCGACGGCATCCTCGCCGAATTGAATTGCGGCGGACAGATCCCGCAGCCTCGCGTCCTCAACTCGCTGCGCCTGCTGTGCCAGGAGGTTAAGCCCCGCTTTCATTAACCCGCTGGGGTCAACCCTGTGTTCTGACAAAGCCGGAGAGCACGGGGTCCCGAACGGCGCGGGCGGTCCGGGCCATTACCCCGGCCGACCGGGCCGTCGCGGCCAAATTCAGGTCTTCCGGCTCAATAACCCGGACACTCGTAGCGCAGCCGCTGCCGGGTCTCGACAATGCCCGACCGTAACCCCGCCCGTTCCCAGGGCGGAGCCTGTTCCTGTATGACCTGGAGTTGGCGCAGTCGTCGGCGCAGCTGCCGGCAGTGACTTCGCGCTTGCCAGGCCGCGGCGGGCGGCGGTCCGCCCCATTGCGCGGGAATTACACCGGCTTCCTGCGGCGGCGCGGCATGCGCCGGCCCGAGCGTCAACAGCATACCCAATCCCAGTATTGCGGCGGCAAGGCTCGCCCGATGCATCAGTCTTCTCCCTCGATGTGACACGAGACGCCGGCCGCGATGCCGTCGCGTCCGGTCGAGTTGGATTGGCTGACAACGCGGGTGCCGTGCGATTGTTCCGGTTGCCGTTCCCGATGTCGGCATCGGCCGCGGTGCGTTTACGCCCGGTTGCGCCGGTCGTCCGCCCGGCGCACCGCGCAGGCGGCAATTGCGGAGCCGATCGCCATTGTCGCGAACGCCGCGCTCCATCCGGCCGGCGCGGCGGCGCCGCCGAACAGGTCGAGCGCGATCCCGGCCGCGACCGGACCGGCAAACGCCGCGAGGTAGCCGGTAAACGCGTAAAGCGCGAGCGCCGTCCCGCGGCGGGCCGGATCGGCAGCGGTCACGGCGCCGCTCGCCAGCGCGCTGGCATCAGCGAGGCTCGCGACCTGCGCCATGACAAGCAACGGCAGGATCAACAGGCTGGACCCGCCCGCGCTGCCCGCCAGCGCCAGGAGCACCGCGACCGACACAAGACAGGTCGCCACAATCGCCCGCGACCCCCAGCGCAATGCGGCTTCGGCGACGACGAGGCTGGCCGGGAAGCCGATCAGCGAGGCCAGTCCGGAAATCACGGCCGGCGACGGTACCGAGAGCTGATTGCCGGGCAGGGTCAGCGTCCAGGCGAGATACGCGACAAACCAGGCGCGCACCGCCGAGACCTCCCAGATATTGCCGGCAAAACCCACGACATAGGCCATCAGCGGCCGATTGCGGAACAGCGGCCGCAGCTCGAACGCGACCGGCGTTACTGGCGCCGTCTCGGACCGGGGCGGCAGCAGCGCGACCGCCGCGACCGCGAGCAGCGGCACGAGGCCGCTTGCCGCAAACGCGGCGCGCCAGCCAAGTGCCGCCTCGACGGTGCCGGCTATAAACAGCGAACCGGCGCTGCCGAGAGCGTAAGAGGAGACATAGACGGCGCTGCCGCGCGCCCGGCCGCGCCCCGCAGTGCGCTCGGCGAGCAGTTTGAGACCGGGCATGTGCACGCCGCCGAGCGCCGCGCCGCCCACAAACCGCAGCGCGAGCGCCGACCACACCCCGTCGGCCCAGCCAGCAAAGGCAAGACACGCGCCGGCTCCGACCAGCGTGCAGCCGAGAAATATCCAGCGGCCGTCGATCCGGTCGGTCAGGCTCGCCAGCACCGGCACCGCGGCGGCATAACCCGCGAAATAGATGCCGCCGATCCACCCCGCTTCACTGCCGCTTAATCCCCACGCCGCCGTTATCTGCGGCAGAACGGCCGCGACCGTCGCCAGCGGGGCGAGGTTCACCATTAACGCGAACGACATCAGCGCCGTCGCGCGCGCTCCGTGAGCTGTGTTGCCGATCACGGTTGCGCTACGCTTGCCGGCTTGCTCTGTGGCGCTGTTGCGCCGGGTACGTCAACGGGCGCGGTCGCGGGACCGGCCTCGACGGCAGCGCACAAGGGCTGGAATGCTTCATCGCATCAGCGCGTCTCGGCTCGCGCCGGGCGCGTACCAAGTCCGCTCTGCGGCTGCGACTGCACCTGTCCCACCGAATGGCGCATCAGCACGAGGAGCAGCACCAGCCCGGGCAGTGCCAGAGCCATGCTGAGCAGAAAGAAGCGCACCCAGCCAAGCTCGTCGGCGAGCCAGCCGCCCGAGGCCGATAATATGTTGACACCGACCGTTGCCAGCGAGGAGAGCAGAGCGTACTGCGTCGCGGTAAAGGCGACATTGCACAGCCCGGACAGATACGCGACGAAAGCGGCGGATCCGATGCCGCTGGTCAGGTTCTCGACGCCGATTGTCACCATCAGCATCCCGACATCGTGCCCGACCCAGACCTGTAGAATGTAGAAGACATTCGAGAGCATCTGCAGGATGCCGGCGATCAGCAGAGCACGGAATATCCCGAGACGCAGCACCAGGAGGCCGCCGATCGCCACCCCTGTCAGCGTCGCGACGACGCCAAAGACCTTTGCGACATTCGCGATCTCGACCTTGGTGAAACCGAGCGCGACATAGAGCGGGTTCGACATCGTCCCGGCGATCGCGTCGCCGAATTTGTAAAGCACGACAAAGGCCAGGATCAGAACGAACCCGGCGGCGCCGCTGCGTCCGAACATCTCGATAAAGGGGGCGGCGACGGCGCCGCGCAGCCATGCCGCGACCCGCTCACCGGCGGTTGCGCCGGGCAGCGGTTCCGGCGCCCTGATCCCGCCCGGCTCCGGCGTCAGCCATACCGTCGCCATGCCGACCAGCATCAGCGCCGCCATCAGCGCATAGGCAAACGCCCAGCCGCCGAAACTTGCGGCATAAAGCGCGCCGGCCCCCGAGGCGATCATGCCAAAACGATACCCCCATTGCGTCGCGGCGGCGCCGGCCCCCTGCTCCTCGGGGGTCAGCAGCTCGATGCGGTAGGCGTCGATGACGATGTCCTGGCTAGCGGACAGGAACGCGACGACGATCGCGGCGAGCACCGTTGTCCACGGATCGGTCAGCGGATCGGTAGACCCCAGCCACAATATCGCCAGCGCCAGCGCCGTCTGAATCGTCAGCGCCCAGCCGCGCCGCCGTCCGAGCCGGCTCGTGATCCCCGGCAGCGGCAGCCGGTCGATGATCGGCGCCCACAGGAACTTGAAGCTGTACGAGAAGCGCACCAGCGTGAACAGCCCGATCGCGGTCAGCGACACGCCGATATCGGCCAGACGCAGCGACAGGGTCGCGCCGGTCAGCGCCAGCGGCAGCCCACTCGAAAACCCCATCAGCAGGATCGCGACGAGGCGCGGCTCGCGGTAGACCGAAAGCGCCACGAACCATCGCCTGACGCCGACCCGATCCCGCCAGCCCCGCTCCATGCCCGCTTGCGCCACGCTTTTCCTCTCGCTTGTCGGCCCACTTGGTTATCGGCTTGACCGGACCGTGCTTCCCCTGCGGCGCACCGCTGCGGGTACGCCGCCATGCCCGGTCCGCATCACCCCTTTTTGCGCGCGCCTCCCCGATCGGGCAATGCTATAGCCTCGACAGGCAAAAATTCACCGCCATGACGGACGAATGGGAATGAAGAAGCACCTGATCGCCGCGGCCGCCGCGATGCTGCTGAGCCTGCCGGCGCAGGCTGCCGACTCGGTCAGGATCGGCTTTGTCACGACGCTGAGCGGACCGGCCGGCATCATCGGCAAGCACATGAAGGACGCCGCCGACCTCGCGCTCGCGATGCAGGGCGGCAGAATCGGCGGCAAGCCGGCCGAGATCGTCTATGCCGATGACCAGTTCAAACCGGATGTCGGCCGCCAGGTCACCGACGAATTGCTGAAGCGCGACAAGGTCGATTTTCTGACGGGGTATATCTGGTCGAACGTGCTGCTCGCCTCCTACCAGCCGGCGATCCGGTCCGGCAAGCTCGTTATCTCGGCCAATGCCGGCCCGCACCAGCTCGCCGGCAAGGATTGTGCGCCGAATTTCTTTTCGGCCTCGTGGCAGAACGACCAGACCCCGGAGGCGATGGGCAAGTTCATGCAGGATCAAAGCATGAACGATGTCTATCTGATCGCTCCGGACTATGCCGCCGGCCGCGACATGATCACCGGGTTCAAACGGTTCTTTAAAAACCGGATCGCGGCCGAGACTTACACCAAATTCGGCCAGTCCGATTATCAGGTCGAGATCAGCAAAATCCGCGACGCCAACCCGAAAGCGGTTTTCGCCTTTCTACCCGGCGGGATGGGTATCCAGTTCGTCAAGCAATACGCGCAGGCCGGGTTGCGCGAGGCAATCCCGCTCTATTCGGCCTTTACGGTCGATGCGACGACATTGCCGGCGATTGGCGAGGCCGCTTACGGCAATTACGAGGTCAGCTTCTGGGCATCCGACCTCGACACGCCGCGCAACAAGGAATTCGTTGCCGCGTTCCGCGAGAAATACGGCTATTACCCGTCATACTATGCGGCCCAGAGCTTTGACGCGATCACGATGATCGATTACGCCGTCAAGGCGGTAAACGGCGATGTCGCGAACACGCAGGGGATGATTGCGGCGCTCGAAAAGGCCGATTTCCCGTCGGTGCGCGGTGCGTTCAAATACAACAAGAACCATTTCCCGATCCAGGACTTCTATCTGCTGCGAATTGGCAAGGACAAGGACGGCAATTTTGTCCGTATGATCGAGAAGAAGGTGTTCGACGACCACGCCGATTCCTATGCCGATCAGTGCAACATGAAACGCTGAGTCTGCTCGCGCTTCGCTTGACGCGCCGGAGGACCGCTTCCATAACGGCGGCATGAGCGATGGCGACACCCGACCGGACGAGCGTCCCTACGACGCGCCGCATCTCGCGCGCGACCCGGCGAACTACGCACCACTGACCCCGCTTGGGTTTATCGAACGCGCCGCTGCGGTCTATCCCGACAAGATCGCGGTCATCGAGCCTGCCACGGTGAAGCAGGGGGGCGAGCGGCGCTTCACGTACCGCGAATTCTATAGACGTTGCTTGTGTTTCGCCGACGCGCTGCGCCGGCACGGTATCGGGCGCGGCGACACGGTTTCGGTGCTGGCGCCGAATGTGCCGGCACTGCTTGAAGCGCATTACGCCGTGCCGATGGCCGGCGCGGTCCTGAACGCGCTCAATTACCGGCTCGATGCGCGCTCGATCGCGTTCATCCTCAAGCACGGCGGCGCGAAGCTGCTGATCGCCGATCGCGAATTCGCCGCGCTGACCAAGAACGCGCTGCGCGAATACGGAAGCGACCTGCCGCTGGTCGAGATCGCCGGCGTGGATGACGCAAGCTTGCCCGGCGGCGTCGAATACGAGGAGTTTCTTACCGAGGGCGATCCCGCCTCCGGCTGGTCGCCGCCGCGAGACGAGTGGCGCGCAATCGCGCTGAATTATACGTCCGGGACGACCGGCAACCCGAAAGGCGTCGTTTTTCACCACCGCGGCGCCTACCTGAACGCGATCGGCAACGCGATCACGTTCGGGCTCGACCGGCATTCGGTCTATCTCTGGACCCTGCCGATGTTCCACTGCAACGGGTGGACCTATACATGGGGCGTCACGGCGGTGGCCGGCACGCATGTCTGCCTCCGGCGTGTCGAGCCGGCGGCGATCTTCGAGGCGATCGCCGCGCATGGGGTGACGCATCTGTGCGGCGCGCCGATCGTGTTGAACATGCTGGTACACGCTCCCGACTCGGTGAAACGCCGCTTCGACCATGTCGTCGAGGCTGCGACCGGCGGCGCGGCGCCGCCTTCGGCCGTGATCGAGGCAATGGAGCGGATGGGGTTCCGGGTGACCCATCTCTATGGGTTGACCGAGTGCTACGGCCCCTCGACGGTGTGCGCCTGGCAGGAGGAATGGGAAGGGCTGCCGCTGGGCGAGCGCGCCGGGCTGATGGCGCGGCAGGGCGTGCCGTATCTGACGCTCGACGCGCAGCGCGTCGCCAACCCCGAGAGCCTGCGCGACGTGCCGGCCGACGGACAGACGATCGGCGAGTTGCTATTGCGCAGCAACACGGTCATGAAGGGCTATCTGAAAAACCCGGAAGCGACCGATGCGGCGTTTGCCGGCGGCTGGTTCCATACCGGCGACCTCGCGGTCATGCACCCCGACGGCTATGTCGAGATCAAGGACCGCTCGAAGGACATCATCATCTCGGGCGGCGAGAATATTTCTTCCATTGAGGTCGAGGAGGTGCTGTACCGGCATCCGCAGGTGATGGAAGCCGCGGTTGTCGCGAAGCCGGACGAGAAATGGGGCGAGACGCCCTGTGCCTTTGTCACGCTGAAGCCCGGCGCCGGCGAGGTGACCGCGTCCGACATCATCGCCTGGTGCCGCGCCAATCTCGCGCACTATAAGGCGCCGCGCCACATCGTCTTCGGGCCGCTGCCAAAGACCTCGACCGGGAAAATCCAGAAATACGCGCTGCGCGAGCAGGCGAAGGGAATAACACCGCCGTAGCGGACACCTGGGGGTTTCCCTGAAGGCAGGGAAATTTTTGCGGAACAGGGAGGGCTCGCGCCGGAACAGAGGCGGGACAAGTGAAAGCAGCGAAAACGCGCATCGCTGTTGCGCCCGCTGGCCGCAATTGCCGCATCGGTTGTCTCGCCCGTCGCCGTGTTTTGCAGAGCGTCATCATGCAATACGAATTCGGCAATGTTATGGGGCAGGGCGCCGCTTGCGGTTCCTGGTCTCTTCCCTATGGGACGCGACACCCGGTCAGGGCGAGGGCGGCATCTTTTCAAACCGCGAACGCTCGCCGCCGGCATGCACCCAGGACTGGGCGCTGCTAGAGTAGATTTCCATCGCGGGCGTGAACGCGGCCGGATCGTCGAGCGTGCCGGCCAGCACCATCGATACCCCGGGCAGAATATCGGCCTCGGCGACGACGCCCGAGCCGCAATTCGGACAGAAGCGGCGGCGGACCTGCTGTCCGGAGTCGCCGGTATCGTTGTAGGTCTTCAGGTCGCCTTGGATGCTTACCGACGCTGATGGAAACGCGATAACGGCTTCGAAAGCGGAGCCGGTATAGCGCTGGCAATTGCGGCAGTGGCAGAGGCCGCTGAAGGCGGGTTCGCCGCTCAGTGAATAACGGGCCCGCCCGCACAGGCAGCCGCCGGTCAGGTTGGGCATGCGTCACTCTCTCACATCGATGCCGCCGTAGTCGAGAACGGCTTGTTCCGCCAATCAGCATCGGAGCGGTGCGGCAGATTGTCAATGGAACGCGCCAAGACAGAAGCCGGAAATGCCCGCTTCCTCAATTCCTTTGCATGCCGCGAAATGCGGCAATTGTCTGCCTGAACAATAGGCACTGTCGCTGTGCCGCTTTCACTTCTCATCTCGGCTCTCCGCGAGAGGGTTCCCTGTCCCCGAGTTCCGGGTTCGCACGCCTCTCGGCCGGAATAAGCACCGATCGACAACTCTCCGGAACGAGTGGATCTTTGGCCTCGAAGCTTGGCCGGCCGAGCGTCATACGGCAGCCTGCTGCTCCGCCACTTGGCACGATTCTTGGTTCTCCTTGTCCGAGTTCGCCTCGGCCGCGGTAGCCGCGGACCGGTCAATGCCTTGCTGATGCGGAGAGTCGGAAATGAGAGTGCTTCGTCGCCACGGGAAGCCGGCGCTGGTGGGCGCCGCGCTGTTGTCGCTGACGGCGGCGGCATTGGCGCAGACCACCGCGTCGGAGGCTCCGGCCGTCGCCGAGGCGGTCGCGATCGACAGCGGCGACACCGCCTGGATGCTGACCGCGACCGCGCTGGTGCTGATGATGACGATCCCGGGGCTGGCGCTGTTCTATGGCGGCATGGTCCGCAAGATGAACGTGCTGGCGACGGTGATGCAGAGCTTTGCCGTGGCGTGCCTGATCACCGTGATCTGGATGGTGATCGGCTACAGCATCGCCTTCACGCCGGAAACCGCGTTCTTCGGCGGGCTCGAACGCTTCATGCTGGTCGGGATGGGGATCGACGCGGTCAACCCGCTGGCCAGGACGATCCCCGAATCGGTGTTCGTGATGTTCCAGATGACGTTTGCGATCATCACGCCGGCGCTGATCTGTGGTGCTCTCGCCGATCGCATGAAATTCTCGGCGCTGTTGTGGTTTATCGGGTTGTGGTCGGTGCTGGTTTATGCGCCGGTCGCGCATTGGGTGTGGGCGCCGGGCGGGTTTCTTGCCGATGCCGGAATCCTCGATTTCGCCGGCGGCACGGTGGTTCACATCAATGCCGGTATTGCCGGGCTGATGGCGGCGCTGGTTCTCGGCAAAAGGCGCGGCTACGGGCAGGAGCCGATGCCGCCGCACAACCTCGTGCTAAGCCTGATCGGCGCCTCGCTGCTGTGGGTCGGCTGGTTCGGGTTCAACGCCGGGTCGGCCGTTTCGGCCAACGCCAATGCCGGGATGGCGATGGCTGTGACGCAGATCGCGGCGGCCGCGGCGGCGCTGACCTGGATGCTGATCGAATGGGTCAAGCCGCGCGGCAAGCCGAGCGTCCTCGGCATCATCTCTGGCGCGGTCGGCGGGCTTGTCGCGATCACCCCGGCTTCGGGGTTTGTCGATCCGCGCGGCGCGCTGATCATCGGCATCGCCGCCGGGGCGGCGTGCTATTGGGGCGCGACCTGGCTGAAAAACACGCTCGGCTATGACGACAGCCTCGACGCGTTTGGCGTGCACGGGGTCGGCGGCGTGGTCGGCGCGCTGCTGACCGGCGTTTTCGCGGTCGCCGCGGTCGGCGGCGACGGCAAGTCCGGGCTGATCGACGGCAACTGGTATCAAATCGTCGTCCAAGGCTACGGCGTGATCGTCGTGGTGCTCTATTGCGCTGTTGTCAGCCTGATCCTGCTCAAGGTCATTGATGCCGCCATCGGGCTGCGGGTTGATGTCGACACCGAACGCGAAGGGCTCGATCTCGCAGTCCATGGCGAAGTCGTCCAGTAGGGGCGGGGGAAGGACAGGGCCGCGCCGGTGCTTGGCTCGACCCTGTCCGCCTCGGCGGAAGCTGCCCGGTTTTTAATCGGGCTGCGGCATCCTTAAAACAGTTCGGACCGAATTCTACGCCGGACCCGAATCTGTCTTTTTTATCAACCAGAACATTTATGCAAAGCCAGGACTGCGCTGTTTGCACGAGCGATCGCGCCGACCGCCGGAAGGTCGGCGCCGCGAGCGAGAGCATGACAAGGAGACACCATGACGCAGATATCGAGAACCCGGCTGATGACAGGCGCCGCGTCGCTGCTCGCGGCGGCATCATGGCAGCTCGGCGCCGTGCCGCCGGGACTGGCGCAGGTAATGACATCCGAGCCGAACTTCGCCGCGCCGAACCTCGTTGCGCCGAACCTCATCGCGCCGCCGGGGGTAAACCCGCCCAAGAGCGAGGAGGCGCCCGTCTCGGCGTTGACCACCCCGGCCTTGACCGGGCCGCTGAGCGCGAACCCGCACCCGATCGGTTTCGATACCGGCTTCCCGCTCGGACGGGTGCATTTCGGCGGGGCGATCAGCGGCATGGCGCTGTTCCAGAGCAACCCGGCTCCCGGCAACAACAAGACCGAGTTCGACCTGACCAACGGTCTGTTGTGGTTGCAGAACAACGAGGGGCCGTTCCAGTTTTTTGCGATGGCCGGGGTCTATTCGTTCCCGACATTGGGCACGCCGTATTTCCACGTGCCGAAGATCAATCACGACACGTTCGGGCCGGTCCCGGTGGCTTACGGCAAGCTGGTCGCGACGGAGGAGATCTCGTTCCAATTCGGCAAATTGCCGACCCTGATCGGGGCGGAATACGCCTTTACGTTCCAGAACATGAATATCGAGCGCGGGCTGTTGTGGAACCAGGAGCCGCTGATCTCGCGCGGCATCCAGGGCAACTATGCCGCGGGGCCGCTCACCCTGTCGGTATCGCTGAATGACGGGTTTTATTCGAACAACTACAACTGGATCTCGGGTCTGGCGAGCTACGCGCTGAACCAGGAGAACACGATTGCGGTGGCCGGCGGCGGCGCGTTTCGCGAGACCACGAAATCGACCTTTGTCACACCGCCGCCGCAAAATAACAGCCGGATCATCAACCTGATCTATACCTACAACGCCGCGCCATGGACGATCACACCGTATTTCCAGTTCACCGATGTGCCGAGCAGCGCGCGGCTCGGCATTCTCGGCGCGCGGACCTATGGCGGCGCCGTGCTGGCGAACTACAAGATCACCGATAATCTCAATCTTGCCGGACGCGCCGAATACATCGCCTCCGACGGACCCGGCAATGTCCTGTACGGTCCCGGCAGTGCGGCGGGATCGCTGACCCTGACCCCAACCTGGCAGATGGGCGTGTGGTTTGTGCGCGGCGAAGGCTCGGTCGTGCACGCCTTTGACAGCGCCGGCGCCTTTGGCAGGGACGGCACAAAGAAGACGCAGCTGCGCGGCCTGATCGAGACCGGGATCGTGTTCTGATCCCGGCTACGTCCTGGCCTGCTCCTCGATCTCGTCGAGCACCGCCTCCGGGGTCACGTCCTGCGTGATCTCCGCGACTTCGGGATCGCCATTGGCGTCGATGCCGATCCGTTCGGCGATCGCCGCGACCATCTCCGCGATCTTGGTGATCTCGTGCTCGGCGAGAAGGCTGATCTGAAGATCGAGTTCGGCCCGTTTTTCAGCCGCCGCGGCCATGCGGTTCTGGGTGATCAGGACAAAAGTGGACAGAAAGATCGCTTCCACCGAAGCCGCCATCGCCAGGACCGTGAAGGACGGGTCGAACAGCGGCAGACCGGGGATAAAGCCGAGATTGGTTATGATCCAGGCGCCGAACAGCAGCAGGTGGACGTAGACAAACGGCATGCTGCCGGCGGCGCGGGTGACCGCATCCGCGAGCCGATCCTGAAACCCGGCATTGGCTGCCTCCCGCTCGCGCCGTTGCTCCAACACGCGGATATTGCGTCCGAGCACCGAGGCGGGCCGTTTTCGATCCGCCCAGGTTCGATCCGTCCGGGACGCAGCCGTGCGTTCGGTTCCCACGCTCGCTCCGCGAAGTTGCGTCTACGCCGGCTCCGGCCTACTCCCGATCGGGTTTTGCCGATGGAGGCGGCGCGGTCTCGCCGGGGCGGAAATCGAGCGAAACGCCGTTCATGCAATAGCGCAGACCGGTTGGCTGCGGTCCGTCCTCGAAGACATGACCCAGATGGCCGCCGCAGCGGCGGCAATGCACCTCGGTGCGGGTCATAAAATGGCTGCGATCGGTCTGGGTTTCGATCGCGTTCTCAAGCGGAGCATAAAAGCTCGGCCAGCCGGAGCGGCTGTTGAATTTGGTGGAAGCCTCGAACAGCGGTTGGCCGCACCCGGCGCAATGATAGACTCCGGGATCGTAATTCTTGTCGAGCGGGCTGGTGCCGGCGCGCTCGGTGCCGTGCTCGCGCAGCACCCGGTATTGCTCGGGGGTGAGACGCTGGCGCCACTCCGCGTCGCTGTGCTTGACCTCCAGCTCCGGTTGCGCGGCATCCTTTGACGACTGGCCGCGCCCGCCAAGGCGGCCGGATGGACCTTCTGTCATGGTTCCTCGCCGAAAAGGTGGATCGCGCCTAAATATCGTGTGCGCCGGTCCCGGCGTGAAGGGCTTTGGCGTGACCGATATCGGTGTCGCGGCGGGAAGCGGCGATGCGCCTAATGGATGCGCTCGCCGGCGTCGGGCACGGGGCGCAGCAATTCGGCGGTCGAGCGCGCGATCCAGCACCAGACGACGCAGGTCAGCTCGTCCTCGCCGCCGCGCAGCCGCTCGGCTTCGCGCTCGGCGACCGTCACCGCGTCGCTGCCGTGGCGTCGCACCAGAAGCAGCGCCGCTTCCCAGATCTTGCGCTCGTTCGTCATCATCATGATGTCATAAATCCCAGCGGCGCGGTTCAGTTCCCTTGTCGCGATAGACTCGGTTGACGCCCGCTGAGACGCTCTAGATATTGTTGGGTTTCCGTAACGTTCTTACCGTATCTGCTTGCATTGGGCAGCGGATGTTGTATAATGGGATCAATCCACATTTGAGCGAAATGGCAGATCTGTTCGACCGGCTCGGGCCGGGCAAGCCGGAAAAGGCGGCGGACACCTATTCCGCCAAGGATATCGAGGTCCTTGAGGGTCTGGAACCGGTGCGCCGCCGCCCCGGCATGTATGTCGGCGGCACCGATGAGCGCGCGCTGCATCATCTCGTCGCCGAGGCGCTCGACAATGCGATGGACGAGGCGGTTGCCGGGTTTGCGACGCGCATCGAACTGGAACTCGACAGCAACGGATGGGTCACGGTGCGCGACAACGGCCGCGGCATCCCGACCGACCCGCATCCGCGGTTCCCCGGCAAGTCGGCGCTTGAAGTCATCATGACGACATTGCATTCCGGCGGCAAGTTCGGCGGCGCTGCCTACAAGACCTCGGGCGGGCTGCACGGGGTCGGCGTCTCGGTCGTCAACGCGCTGTCGGACGGGCTGGCGGTCGAGGTGGCGCGCGACCGGCGGCTGTGGCGGCAGCGCTACCGAAGCGGCGTGCCGGAGGGGCCGGTCGAGGATTGCGGCCCGGTGCACAACCGGCGCGGCACGACATTGAGCTTCCACCCGGACCCGGAGATCTTCGCCGATGCCGTCTTCCGCCCGGCGCTGCTGTATCGCATGGCGCGCTCGAAGGCGTATCTGTTCCGCGGCGTCGAGATCCGCTGGCGCGTCGATCCGTCACTGCCGTGTCCGGACGGCGTGCCGCGGGAGGCGCGGCTGCATTTTCCGGGCGGTCTCGGCGATTACCTGACCGCGACCCTGGCCGACCGTCCGCTTCTGACCCCGCGGCCGTTTATCGGCCAGACGGATTTCCCGGCTGCCGGCAATGGGGTTGGGAGCAATGGAGTCGGCGACGGGGCGAATGGCGGCGCTGGCAGCGTCGAATGGGCGATCGTCTGGGCCGAGGACGAGGAGGACGGATTCTGTCATTCGTATTGCAATACGATCCCGACCCAGGAGGGCGGCACGCATGAGACCGGGCTGCGCAACGCGCTGCTGCGCGGCATCCGCGCCTATGCCGAGCTGACCGGCAACCGCCGCATCGCGCAGGCGACCTGGGACGATATCGGATCAGGCGCGGCGATGCTTTTATCGGTGTTTCTGCGCAACCCGCAATTCCAGGGTCAGACCAAGGAGCGGCTGGCCTCGTCCGAGGCGACGCGGCTGGTCGAGAACGCAGTGCGCGACCATTTTGACCACTGGCTCGGCGCCGACCCGGCGACCAGCCGGCTGTTGCTCGACCGCATCGCCGAGCGCGCCGAGGAGCGGACGCGGCGTCGCCAGCAGAAGGAGATGTCGCGCAAGAGCGCGACGCGCAAATTGCGCCTGCCTGGCAAGCTCGCCGACTGCACGCGCAGCACTGCTGCCGGCACCGAGATTTTTCTGGTCGAGGGCGACAGCGCCGGCGGCTCGGCGAAACAGGCGCGCGACCGCGAGACGCAGGCGATCCTGCCGCTGCGCGGGAAAATCCTCAATGTCGCGAGCGCTTCGGCCGACAAGATGCGCGCCAACCAGGAACTCGGTGATATCGTGCTGGCCCTGGGCTGCGGCATCGGCAAGCAGTACCGCGAGGAGGTGCTGCGCTACGAGCGGGTCATCATCATGACCGACGCCGATGTCGACGGCGCGCATATCGCCTCGCTGCTGATGACGTTTTTCTTCCGCGAGATGCCGCAGCTCGTCGATAACGGCCACCTGTTCCTGGCCTTGCCGCCGCTGTACCGGATGACGCAGGGGGACCGCACGCTGTACGCGCGCGACGACGCGCATCGCGAGGAGCTGCTCGCCACCGCGTTCCGCGGCAGCGGCCGGATCGAGGTCAGCCGGTTCAAGGGGTTGGGAGAAATGCCGGCGCGCTATCTGAAGGCTACGACGATGGACCCGGCGACCCGGACCTTGTTGCGCGTGACCCTGCCGACCCGCCCGCATTCGAGCCTGACCGACCCGGCTGCGATCGAGACCCCGGACGAGGGCCTGGCGCGCACCGCCAGGCTGGTCGAGACGCTGATGGGACGGCGCGCCGAGCTGCGCTTCGACTATATCCAGAAAAATGCCCGCTTCGCCCGCGACCTCGACGTATAGAGACGAACGGCATCTCCGCAGTGAAACCAGCCGTCATTCCCGGCAGGATCAGCCGCGCGGCGAACGGGAAGCCGCCGAGGCGCCGGGCGCCACCTTGCGGAGGATTGGCGCCATGCGGCGATCCGCGACGAACGTGCGTGCCTGTGACAAAGCGGCCGGAATGCCCGGGCCAAGTCGAACTCCAAGTCGACCACCGATGGTTCGAATCCGCCGCGCCAGACCGCGGAGGGCCGCATAAAGCAGCCAGGCCACGACAGGCAGGGCGACGGTGAGCAGCCATGCCGCCGCAGGCACGATGATCGTGCGGACCAGCCACGCCAAACCGTGCACCGTCACATAGAGCAGCCATGCCGCGCCCGGTATGACGACCGCATAAAGCAGCCACGCCGCGCAGCGCACGCTTATATAGATCAGAATACAAAGAGCGGCCGTCAGGCTTATGGCCGAGAAAAGAGACTGCCAGTCCATATCCAAATCAAGAACCATCGCATAATATATTATAAAGGGAACCGGAAGCAGGGCCAGAACCACGCTGATCGAATGGATCGATTTTACCGCGATCAGCTCGGCGATCCCCGCCGTGGACGCAGCGATGTTCCGTTTCGGCATCCCGCCCTCCAAATCCCGTTGCTCCGCATGGTTTCAACAATCGGAAGCGCAAGAAATTGCGTACCGTCTCGATGGATGATGGGGGGTGACGGGGAAACCGGTCCGGACCCGCTCGACGCGGGCACCGGAGCGGGTCCGATCGGGTTGCACCGGCCCGGACCACGCCGCCATCGGTCGCTGGCAAACACCCAGGACACTGGCCGATGCTGCCTTTCCCGCCCTCCCGCGCCGGCGGCGGAACGGGTGAGGAGAAGCCGGCTGAAGCGTTCTAGAGCCTGATCGTTTTAGGTTGAAGCGAGGCTGAAGATTTCCAAGCGCGGGGATCTCTGCGCAAGATGCTGGCTGGGGGGCGGAGGCCAGCACGCATGCCCAGACCCTATTCACAGGATTTGCGA
>JBFWVT010000086.1:0-20599 GCA_050246595.1 Alphaproteobacteria bacterium | reverse complement strand
CGTCGAGGCCGAAGAACTCGATATTGGGATTGACCCACAACGCCACCCGCGCGCCGTCGGGCCAGGTCAGCTTGGGACGGCGCGTGATCGGTACATAGGCGAGAGGGCCATAGCGGCGCGGAATCATCTTGAGCAAACCTCAGTGGCAAAAACCCGTGATCCGGTGGGCGGGCCTGACGGTCGCGATCGCGTGCGTGAATCCAGCTTGGTGCACGTACTATGCTGACGGTGCGCCTTCGTCCAGGGATATAGCGGATGCGCCTCGAAGCGCTGTTTCAGCCCCGATCGATCGCCGGACAGCACGGCTTTCCAAGCGAGTCCCCCGCAGCCAAGTGCGCGTATATCTCGGTAGTTCGGGATTGGCGATGGCCGAGGATCTTTCCGACGATATAGAGGCTTTCGCCACCGCTTACTGCCACGGACGCAAAGCTATGCCGCAAATCATGGACCCGCACCCCCGGAAGGTTTGCGAGTTTCCTGGCTCCTTCCCGGACTGAGCGGAGCCTGTGATGTGTCCGAAGGTTTACCGGATCGGTCCCGATCGGTGTCTATAAATCCGACCACTGACGCAGCAGGTTATGATAGCAGGCCGTCATTCCGAGGACGCCGGGATGATCGTCGGATAGCGACTGGCGGACCCTGATGATCGCAATATCCATTTCAAACAAGAGCCGACGCCGGTTGTCGTCTTTCACCATCGACTGTGTCCAGAAAAACGAGGCCCGGCGACTGCCGCGAGTTACGGCCTTTACATAATGCAGACTTATGGCGGGGTAGAGGATCATATCCCCGGCCGGCAGTTTGACCTTGCGATCGCCAAACGTATCCTCGACAACCAGTTCGCCGCCGTCGTATTCGTCCGGCTCCGACAGAAACAACGTGCTCGATACATCGGTCCGGATACGGCCGCCGCCGCCACGCACGGGGCGAATGGCATTGTCGATATGGGGGTTGAACACCATCCCGGCGTCGTAACGGTTGAAGAGGGGCGGGAATACCCGCAACGGCAGGGCCGCCGTGGTGAACAGCGCATTGCGGCCAAGCGCCTGAAGGATCAGCTCGCCGAGTTCCCGCGCGACCGGAGAGTCCTCCGGGATTTGCAGATTGAATTTGGCCTTGGCGGATTGGTCGCCGGCGGTAATTCTTCCGTCAACCCACTCCTCCTCCTTCAGACGCCGGCGGCAATAGGCAACCTCCTCCTTGGTCAGAACCTGCGGCACCTGAACCAGCATCAAATCGCCTCCGGAGATTACGGCACCAAGGATGCCCGACTTTCTACAGGCCTGACAACACGGATCAGAAGGCGACGTTGATTCCTGCCAGAACCGTTGCCCCAGGCGCCGGCACGACACGGTTGCCGAAGAGTGTATTGTAGTTGAGTTCGTTGGTAATATTATAAGCGTTTACCTGGAGCTGAAGGTTCTCGTTGATCCGGTGCGCGACCATGGCGTCCAGCGAGAAGTTCGCGGGCGCCTTCTGGCTGTTTGCCGCATTCAGGAACACCGGGCTGCGGTAGGTCACGCCGCCCCCGACGGTGAGGTTATATGGACCGCCCGGGTTGATATCATAGGTGGTCCACAGCGCCGCGGCATGCTCGGGAACGAACTGCACGCGATTGCCGATACTGGCGGCCGTCGCCGAGTCCAGAATCTCGCTGTCCATAAACGTATAGCGGGCGGTGACTTCCCATTGCGGAGTGATACGGCCGGTGGCTCCCAGCTCGATGCCCTGGTTCAGCTGCTTGTCGCCCGAAGTGATGACGTCGCCGGTCAGCGGGTCCACCTCTCTGGCGTTCGATTTCTCGATCCGGTACAGCGCCGCGGTCAAGCCAAGGGTTTCCGTTGCGCTCCATTTGGCACCGAACTCATAGAGCCGGTTGCGTTCGGGGTCGAGCAGCGTGCTGTTGATGCTCGCCTGCCCCGGAATTGTCGCGATATTCGCGCCGGGCGGCGTCGCCGAGGTCGCGTAGGAGAAATAAAAAGTGTGCGCCGGTGTCGGCTCGTAAACCAGCGCCGCGCGCGGATCGATAGAGGTCGCGTTGCCCTTCGCGACGAGCGGATCGGCGAGCGGCCCCTCCTGCTTGTAGTCGGTGGTGAAGCGGTTCCAGCGGAAGCCGCCGATCGCCGAGATCTGCGGTGTGAACCACAAGCGATCGACAAGGAACAGACCGAGCGAGGTATTATCGGTCTTGCGCAAGGCGTTGTTCGCCGTAGATGGAATGGTGCGATAGGCGTTGCGCCGATCGTCCGGGTTGAGGAAATTTCCTCCGGACCGGGCGGGATCGTACATGAGCCCCCGGCGCTCGTTGTCCTGGAACCAGTAATCGACGCCGAAATTCGCCTCGTTGCGGAACGGACCGAGCGCAAAGCGCGCCTGCCCGCTGGCGATATTCTGCACGCCCAGCGTATCCTGATTATACGGAGCGCTGGCGCCGGAACTGACATTATAGATCGGCACGGCGGCCCTGGTGAAGAAATTCGTCAAACAGGGTTCCGGACAGCTGAGGATAGTATAGGCAAAGTACCGGTCCTGATAGGTGACGCGGGTATCGTTGTAGAGGGTCAGCCAATCGGCCGCCTCCAACTTGAAACGGGTGGTCAGCCGGTCGAGACTGGTCTTGTCGCGGTCGTTCTTGACGCCGTACCAATTGCTGCGGTCCAGACCGAATTCAGTCGCCGGTCTGCCGATTGTCGTGCCCGGCCGGGTCAGGACGGGAACACCGGTATCGGTGGCCTGATTATACTGATAATGCATGTACTCCGCCGTGAAGGTCAGCGGTGTTCCGATACCGAGGGCGATCGATGGAGCGATGCCCCAGCGGAACCCGTCCTGCCCCTCGCGGCCCGGAAGATAGGTCTGGTTCTGCGCCAGCAGGTTCAGGCGAACGGCGCTGGTCGGACCGATCTGCTGATTCAGGTCGGCAGTAGCCCGCGGCAAAATGCCGGTGCCGAGCGAATAGCTGCCGGCGTAGCGATTGCCCAGATGCGGCATTTTGGTATTGACGTTTACGACGCCGCCGACCGAGCCGGGACCGAAGGTGAGGCCGGCGGGACCAAGCAGTACCAGAACATCCTCGTAATTGAAGGTGTCGCGCGTATAGGTGCCAAAATCGCGCAACCCGTCGACGAAGATATCGTTCTGGGCGTTGAAACCGCGGATCCGGAGCTGATCGCCCTGCACGCCGCCGCCGCCTTCACCGACCGACGAGGTGATGCCCGGTACGTTGCGCAGCGTCTGTTCGAGGGTCGTCGCGTTCTGCTCCCGTATCGTTTCACTCGGGATCAGATCGATCTGCCGCGGCTGGCTCTGGATCGGACCCGGCAGACGGGACAGACCCGTGGTGCCGCGCAACGTATTGTCGGGCGTGCCGGCGCCGACCGCCTGGACCTGCAATTCGGGCAGGACGATGGGGGAAGCGCCGCTGCCGGCCGATGGGGGGGACGCCGGAGGTATTGCCTCGGATTGCGCCCGAGCATCGAGATTGAGCCCCCCAAGCAGCGCCACGGCAAGGCTGGCGCTAAGGACTCCCCAGGTTGTGGCAGGCTGCAAATCACCAGACCCCATCGTCGCGACCTCGTTATGCAAATGACTCTTAGTTTCATAACAAATGAAAACCGCCCGCGGTGATCGAAATGCGAATGACTCGCATTTCGAAGCGAAGTGTCGCAAAAAAGCCGCAGGTTGGGTTCCGGGCGACCCCTCAGGCGAGGGGCAGCCTGGAACCCGGCAATCGGGAGCTTCGCTTCAGTGGCGGTATCGCCGCTTCAGACTGGGTTCATGCGCGTGAACGACGGCGGATCGCGACGTTTCTTATCTACCTTCCGGCGATAGCGAACCGCTCGCGGAACCAGTCGTCGAGCATCGCTTTTTCGAACCGCAGCAGTTCCGCCGACGCGCATGTGCGCACTCTGGTCAAATAATCCAGATCGCGGAGGGTTTCCCCGGCGGTGGCGAGCGTCGCCCCATTCTCGTGCAGCCGATACCGCAGCTTGATCATCGGCCAGGTGCTGGGGTGCATGATCCGCGCCTCGCGGAGCAGGATGTGCCGCAGCTCGACATGACCGGCCCAGCGGAGGTCGATCACCTCGATTTCCAGGCTTCGGTTCCCCGGCAGGTATCGGCTTCCGAGCACCGCCAGATGCTGCCGCAATTCGGCCAGAACCACCTCGCGGGACATAATCCCGAAGCCGCCGCGCAATCCCGGGTCCGAATAGGATTCCGGATGACTGAACGTGATTGTCACCGCCGAGAAGGCCGGACTTGCGAAAATACAACCTGATATCAGCGCGCCCGGCGCCTGTTTCGAGAACCGCATGCGCGTATCCTTCACCATCACCGGTCTCGACCGCCCGCCCCTCGTCACGTCAACACGGAGTGCGCCGGCGCCTGCCGGCAGCGGCGTCGCCCTGGACACGGGCAGGCCGGCCGCCGACCGCCGCCACGGGCGCGGCGCGACGGCCGGCCAAGAACCCCTCCGAACTCCGGGACCGCACCTTTTCAGTGTCTAACGCCGAGCGGCGCTTCGCCCGATGCCGCCACAGGATAAGCCCGCAGCAGGCGATGTAGACCAGCACGACGATTGCAGCCGCAATCAGTCGGTCAGGACCCGGCAGCGTCATCGGTACGATCTCCGGCGCCGACGTCTCATTCGGCTTTGCTTTCGTCAGAGCCTCACGCGAGCATCGCGGCAAAAGCAGGTGTCATCGCCTCCGCGAACCCGCTATTGCCACGGCTGATGAACCTCGCCGCCACTTGATGCCGCCGGGCATAGGCCATTCCTTCGCGCGCTCCGAGCACGCTCAGCGCCGTGGCCAGCGCATCGGCCTGCATGCAACCGGCATGCAGCACCGTCACCGCTGCCAAGCCGTTTGTCACGGAGCAACCGGTACGCGGATCGATCGTGTGGCAGTACCGCCTGCCCATGCTGTCGAAGAACCGACGGTAGTCGCCGGAGGTGGCAACGGCAAGGTGATGCAGTGCGACGATGTCAGCGGTATCGTCATTATGAGGGTCGATGCCAAGCGAGAGAGGCTGCTCCAGCGCCACCCACCAGGGTAGGCCGTCGGGTTTGACCCCTTCCCCCCGCAATTCGCCGCCGATCTCGACGAGAAAGCCCGGCAGAGGCAGCTCCCGGAGGTGGTCACAGATCAGATCGACGGCAAAACCTTTGGCGATCCCCGAGAGATCGAGGGAGATTGCCGCCGACTTCCGCGCACGCCGGTTGCGCCGGTCAAGCTCAAGCCGCCGCCAGCCGCTGCGCGCCAGAGCGGCCGTGACGACAGCCTGCGGCGGCGGCAGTGTCGATACCGGTTCGGGACCAAAGCCCCATAACGCGACAAGGTTGCCGAGGGTCGGATCGAAAGCGCCCGCGGTTTCTTCCGCCAGCGCCACCGCATGATCGAGCACCGCGAAGAACTCCGCCGGCAGCGATATCCAACGACCAACCGGCGCGCGGTTGAAGCGGCTCAGATCCGATGACGGCAGCCAGCCGCTCATCTGCTCGACGACGACACCGAGTTGCCGCTCGACCGTCTCCAGCACCGAGGCGATACGGACCGCTTCGGGCAGAGCCAGTTTTACCGACCAGCTCGTCCCCATTGTTTGTCCCGTCAAGCTGTGCAACCGTACACCGGCAAAGCCGCCGCACAGTGCCGGCGCTACGGCAAGCGGCACGAGAACCCGCCGCATCAGACGCCGAACTCACCCGAAATGCGCATGCCCGATTGACCGGTGCCGGGGGCTGTCAACCTTGCCGATCGCCCGATCATGGCGGCAGCACTTCGAGAGTGGCGGTGTAGCTTGCCCGCCTCCTGGCGCCGGTGATCGTAGACCGATCGTCCTGAATGGACGCGTTCAGCCAGTACATTCCGGGCGCGGGCCAGACGAATTCGAAATGCCCCTCACTGTCGGTCGAGAGCTTGGTTTCGTTCAGCTGGTCGCGATAGCGGATACCGCCTTGAATGACCATGACATTAACACCGCCAGCCGGCTTTCCGTCCAGCAGCAACCGGAAGCGCGAGGCTTCACCGGCGATCAGATCGTTGGGATGCGTCACCGGTTCCAGTTCCAGCCCGATGCCGGACGGCTTGAGCGCCGCGGTGCTCGGTTTTCCGGCGGTGACAAAGGCCTCGGTCCGGCTTTGCGACTGCGCGAGCTGGAGGTTTTGTGCCGTCTCCGGGATTTCCGCCAGTCGCTGGGCTGTCCCGCGCCACCGTTTGGTTTCGCCGTTTTCCTCGTAGCGCGCGAACAGACCATCCGCGACCACCGCCAGTTTGTAGGTGCCGGGCTGCACCAGCCGAACGTCGAACGTGTTGCGAAACTTCCCGGAGCCGCGATTTTGTGCTTCCTCTCGCGACCCGTCCGGCGCGACGATCTGAAGCCCGTCCAGCCGCATCGGATTGTGCTCGAAATAAAACAGGTCGTTCGAGATCGCGGCGTCGACCGTGACCCAGGGTTCGCCGCCGGAGAGCACGGTCGCCGATGGCAGAAGCCACGCCCGATGCGCGTCGGCCGTGGCGGGCAGATGCAGAGCCAGTACCAACGCTGCCGCTCCGAGCAGACGTGTCATTGGAAATCTCCCCCTGTTTGATCACGGTTTCACGTCGAGTGTTACGCTGCCAAGTTCATGCTCCCCCTTGGCAGTGGCTGTCTTTGCGTTTGTTGGCGGCCATTGGAATGGAAGGCGCAGCAACTCGCGCCCGCCCACTTCGCGCGCGGCTTCGACGACAAGGCCATACTCGCCGGGAGGAAGGCCGCCGAGCGGTTTCTTATCGCCGGCGAAGGTCAATCGGTGCTCGCCGGGCGGACGGGTAGCGCCGCTGATGCCGTCCACCGGCATCGTCAGCGTGCGGCCGCTGCGCCGCCACCACTGCCGCATATCCTTGAGCCACTTGGTTCCCTCGTTGTTCTTGAGCTTCAGGTCGTACCAGACGGCCAGATTCGCAGCCACGCTCTGGTCCGGCCGCTCCACCCAGATCGCGACATAGGGCCGGTGATACTCGCTGACGTTCAGGCGCGGAATCTCGATCTTGACATCCAAATCCGCGGCATAGACCGGCATCGCCATCAAACCGGACAGCGAAACGGTGACCCAAATGCGCATGCGCACCCTCTCAATGTATAAACAGTATCGCGAGCAGGAGCGGCAGGACGAACCCGAACCCGACGATCGGCCAGGTGACCGGACGACTGCCGGCGTGCAGTTGTAGAAGGAACAAGCCTGTCAGGCAGAAAACCGCGCAGGCGACCGCGAAGGCGTCGATAAACCAGCGCCAGGCTTCACCGGCATTGCGACCTTTGTGAAGGTCGTTGAAATAGGCCACCCAGCCCCGGTCGGTTCGCTCGTACAGCACCTCGCCGGTTTTCCGGTCGATACTGACCCATGCGTCGCCGCCGGGACGCGACAGTGTCACATGAATGTCACCGTCGGACCACTCGGCGCGCTGCGCACCGATCGGGACCGACAGTTGCCGGTCCAGCCACGCGGCGATCTCGCGCGGCAGAACCTGACCGTCCTGCGGCCGACGATTGCTCAGTTTAACGAACAGCTCCTGCGGAAGCACCAGTTCCTGTGTCGTGACGACAGGGCGGGCTTCGATTTGGGAGGCATGATTGAGGGTGATGCCGGTGACGGCAAATGCCAGCATGCCGATCAGCGACAGCGCCGAACTGATCCAATGCCACTGCCGCAACTGCTTCAGCCAGAAGGTACGCCGGTTGCGGTTGCGGGCGGATGCCGCCGGGCCCATTCCAATCGCACTGCGATCGGCCCGCTTCCCATGCCCTGGATATTGCGCCAGCGTCATCGGGAATCGCTGGGTTTGACACGGGCGCATCGCGACATGGCCTTACCGCACCTTGCTGGGGCAGGACGGTATTTAAACACGAATGATACTCATTTGCAATTAAATCAAGAGACCTCGGGAGGGCTACTGCTTGCGGCCGCATCACCGCCCAGCAAAGCCGGGCACCATCCGAGGGCCCGAGCAACGCGTCCCATAGCGCGGATACCTTGATCGGCATGCCCCACGCCGCGAGCTGTTCGCTTGCGTCAAAGGTGATTACGATCGTCGGCGAAGCCACTCCGCCATCAGCACCGTCACTCCCGATCAGGCACGGACGAAATCCGAGTAGCCCGGTCTCCCCTTTTCCGAGGGAGGGGCACGACGACCCTCTCCGGAATAGGGAGAAAGGTGTCGAACAGCCTTGGGGTATCAACCCGCCGGCCGCACCTCGACGACGTCCTGCGCGAAGATCATGTCCTCCTGGCCGATAAGGGCCGGGTCGCGCGGCGACTCGATATATCGGGCGAACAGCCAGACGCCGTCTTCGGGGTTCGAGACGATCTCAGCGACGGCGCCATCGGTCAGCACGATGCGGGTGCCGGGAACCAGCATGCGGACGTTGATCGGGTCGCTCATGCGTCCCGAGGCCTTTCCATTACTCCCTCTCCCCCATCGGGGGAGAGGGTTGGGGTGAGGGGGCGAATTCCAGAGCGCCGGCCGGCACCCACCTCACCCTCCAATCGCTTGCGCGCTGGACCCCTCCCCCGGATCAAGTCCGGGGCAGGCCCTCTCCCCCCTGAAGGGCGGAGAAGGGCGATCAATCGCCCGCATCGCCTCACTCCGCCGCCGCCAGTGCCTCGCGGCGCCAGGTGGCGAGCTGGTCCCAGCCGTCCGCTTCCATGAATTCGGCCCAGCGGCGGTAGAGATTGCGCATCGGCTGTTCGCTCGATTGCACCTCGGTGATGTCGATGACCTCGCCGGGGATGCGCAGACCCTGGAACTCGTAGTCGCGCACCGCTGTGTCGATGCCCTGCTCGTAGCTGTACGGATAGCGCCGCGCGATGACGCCGCGGCTGGCGGCGTGCGCGTAGTTCCAGTTCTCCATATCGTCCTGCTCGGTCATGCCGGCCGGGCCGGAATAGCGGATGTAATAGTCGCGCAGAAACTCCTTGACTTCGCGCGGAGCGTCGCGATCGACAAAGAAATAGCGCCAGCATTCGGTCTCGTTCGGCCCGCGTGGATGCCAGACGCCCATCGTCCTGGGCTGGCGCGACAGCAGCGCGGTATTTGGGAAGATTTCGCCGGGCGCGCCGACAAGACGGGCCTCCTCGCCGCGGCGCCGGCGTTTTTCAGCCTCGCAGTGGGAGAAGTATTCCGAGACGATCGGCGCGTTCTGATACGCGACCGGCGTCGCGATGCCTCGCGGCATCACATAGAGGATCGTCTGATGGCCGCGATCGGGGATGCAGACATGCAGCTTGCGGCTGACATCGCGCTCGCCGAGGTCGCGGCGGCTTCTGCCCGAGGGGCCGATGCCGGCGAGATCGACCGAGCGATGGCTAATATTGTGATAGGTGTCGCCTGAAAAATTCTCGGCCGGGAATTTCCAGTTGCACGGCACCCGCCATTTCTGCACGCCGCACAGCAATTCGGCCTGCCCCTCGCGCCCGTCCCAGCCGTCGAGCTGCAAGTCGAGAAACCGCGTGAACGGCCCGAGATATTCCTCAAACGAGGGGGCCTCGGGGTCCCAGGTGGCAAAAATCGCGCCCTTGTAGTTGCAGAGCTGTGCGACCTCGACAAGACCCCATTTGGCGCGGTCAAGCTTCGAGTGGTACGCCTCGCGGAAAAACGGCACCCCGACCAGCCGGCCGTCAGTGGAAAAACTCCAGCCGTGATAGGGGCAGGTAAAGACGGTCGTATTGCCCTCGTCGTAGCGGCACACCTTCATGCCGCGATGCCGGCACGAATTGAGAAAGACATGGATCGTGTTGGCGCGGTCGCGGCACAGGATCACCGCTTCCTCGCCCATGCACGAGACGACGTAGTCGCCTTGGTTCGGGATCTGGCTCTCATGGCCGACAAACAGCCAGGCGCGAGCAAAAATTTTCTCCTGCTCCTCGGCGTAGATCGCGTCGTTGACGAAAATCTTGCGGCTGATCTGCCCTGAGGCGAGATCAACGAGACCGGGGCGATAACCCTGTATGCGCGCCGTTGTCATGCGTATCCTCCCGATGTCGAAAGAGAGAACACTTTAACGCAAGGACGCAAAGGTTACGCAAAGGACGCGAGGGCACCTTATGGCGCGAAGCGCCTTTTATCCCTGGAGCGAAGACCGCCTCTGAGCATTGATGGGCGCTGTGCGCCCCAAACTCCACACCCTTCGCGTCCTTTGCACATCCATCGCGACCTTTGCGTTAAAGCGTTCTCGCTTCCGTTTCTCCGTCAAAAGAAAAACGTCAGGTTCTTGCTCAGCAACACATTCTGGTCGAGGATGATCTTGCGCCGCGCGATAAGCCAGCCATCGCCGTCACGGCGCAGCAAATCCTCGCGCTTGCCGACCAGGATGTCGGTCTCGGTCTCGACCCGGTTGCGGTAGATCAGAAAACGGCATTTGACGCCAACCTCGCGCGCCTCGGCCACCGACGGCACGGCCTCGACGATCTGGATATTCGTGACCAGGTGCGAGATGCGGGAGACCGGCTCCTCGGCCCAGTGAATGCCGGTCTCGATCTGCCTGATCCGCCGTTCGAGCGTTTCCCTGCCTTCGTCGAACCAGTTGATGTCGCTGCGGGGGCGCGTGAATTCGCGCTCGGATTCGCCGTATTTGACATTGCGCCGCATCGGCATCCAGTAGCGGATGTCTTCGGCCAGCAGCGCCAGCCAGTCCCGATAGCGGCGCTCGTCGAGCAGCTCGGCCTCGCGATATAGGAATTCCTCGATCTCCCGCGCCAGCAGCAGGCGATCGAGGCGGTCTTCGCTTCTCGTCATGGCACCCTCTGCGCTCACGCCGGCGCGCCGCCGATACCAGGTTCGGGCGCCGGGCAGAGACGGGCAACTTCGCTCATAAACGCGTCGGGCGCGCCGCCGAGCAAGAGCGGGATCGTCTCGGCCACGGCATCGACCAGCTTTTCGACAAAGCGCATGTCGTCCGGCGGGAAGTTCTGCAGCACATAGGGGTGGACCAGCTCCTTGATCCCCGGATGACCGATCCCGATGCGCACCCGCCAGTAATCCGCCCCGATCATTGCATCGATCGAGCGCAGCCCGTTATGCCCGGCGCTGCCGCCGCCGCGTTTGACACGGAGCTTGCCGGGCCGCAGGTCGAGTTCGTCGTGAATGACCGCGATGTCGCCGGGAGCGATCTTGTAAAAGCTCATCGCCGCCAGGACCGCCTCGCCCGACGCATTCATAAAGGTCTGCGGACGCAGCAAGAGACGCCGCTCGCCGGCGATCGTCCCCTCGGCCAATTCGCCCTTGAAGCGGCTGCGGAATGCCGGGAAACCATAGCGGCGGGCGATCGCCTCGATCGCCATGAAACCGACATTGTGCCGGTTGCGGGCGTAGCGGGGGCCGGGATTGCCAAGACCCACGATCAGACGCATGCCGGGTCCGACCCTGACCGGCTAACCCTGTGGCGTTTCCTCGCCTTCCGGCGTGATTGCGGCCGTCGCAGCGGCTGCGGCGGCTTCCTCGCGCACGGCCGAGGACGCGGCAATGCTGGCGATCGTGAAGTCGCGGTCCTGGATCACCGGACGCGCCTCGGCCGGCAGTTCGATGGCGCTGACATGCAGACTGTCGCCAATATCGAGCCCGGTCAGGTCGGCGACGATCCGCTCGGGAATGCTGTCCACCGAGCAGACCATCTCGATCTCATGACGCACGACGTTGAGGATGCCGCCGCGGCGCAGCCCCGGCGACTGTTCCTGATTGACAAAGACGACCGGCACCGCGACGGTCACCTGCGATCCCGCCCCGACCCGCTGGAAATCGATATGCAGCGGCGCCTCGGTCACCGGGTGGTACTGCACCTCGCGCGGCAGCGTGCGATGCGTCGCGCCCTCAATGCTGATCTCGACAATATGGTTGAAAAAGCCGGGCCGTGCCAGAACGCGGGCCAGCTCGCGCGGTTCGAGGCTGATCAGCACCTGGTCCCTGTTGTCGCCGTAAACGATCGCGGGGATGCGACCGGCGCGCCGCGTCGCGCGCGCCGGACCCTTGCCGGCGCGCACTCGCGGCTCGGCGGCGAGGCTGATCATTTCGGGCATTTCTCCAACTCCTTTATTCGCGAAGACCGACCGGGCGAGCGCTGCCGCGGCGCCCGGTCTCGGCCAATGATCAATCGAACAGGCTCGATACCGACCGTTCCTCGCTGATGCGCAGCATCGCCTCGGCCATCAGCGGCGTGATCGTCAACTGCCGCACGTTCTGCGACACGCGTACCGCCTCGGTCGCGACGATGCTATCGGTCAGCACCAATTCCTTGATCGGCGAGGCGGCGACCCGCGCCACCGCGCCGCCGGACAGCACGCCATGCGTCACATAGGCGTAAACCGCCTCGGCGCCGCTCTCGATCAGCGCCGCTGCGGCGTTGCACAGCGTGCCGGCGCTGTCGGCGATGTCGTCGACCAGTATCGCGCGCCGGCCGTCGACATCGCCGATGATGTTCATGACCTCGGACACGCCGGCGCGCTCGCGCCGTTTGTCGATGATCGCGAGATCGGCGTCGAGCCGGCGCGCGATCTGGCGGGCGCGCACGACGCCGCCGACATCGGGCGAGACGATCACGAGATCCTTGCCGTCGTGGTGCTCGCGAATGTCCTTCACCAGCACCGGCGCGGCGATCAAATTGTCGGTCGGGATGTCGAAAAAACCCTGGATCTGGCCGGCATGCAAATCCAGGGTCAACACCCGGTCGGCGCCGGCGGTGGTGATCAGATTGGCGACGAGCTTGGCCGAGATCGGCGTGCGCGGCCCCGATTTGCGATCCTGCCTGGCATAGCCGTAATACGGGATGACCGCCGTGACCCGCCGCGCCGAGCCGCGCTTCAGCGCGTCGAGCGTAACGAGCAGCTCCATCAGATGGTCGTTCGCCGGGTACGAGGTCGATTGGATCACGAACACGTCTTCGCCGCGGACATTCTCGTGGATCTCGACAAACACTTCCATGTCGGAGAAGCGGCGCACGCTGGCCTGCGTGAGCGGCAGGCCGAGATAGGCCGAGATCGCCTCGGCGAGCGGCCGATTGCTGTTGCAGGTCAGGATCTTCATCGCCGGCGAGGAAATCCGTGCCGTCGGGTCCGATCCCGCGGCTTCACGCGCCGGCGCGTTCTAACAAACCCGCGCCCCAGTGGCAATCCAGGGCGGATGTCCCTTATACCAACCGCCCCTGAGCCTGATCCATCCCGCGGCCGCCCCCTCCCCCGCTTGCGGGGGAGGGTTGGGGAGGGGGCATTGGTCAAGGTCAGGGGCAGTTGGTATTAGAGGCTGACCCGAAATGGTTTTGGTTGGATGAGCATCGCAGTCCCGGCGACAGCCGGGACATGCGCCTTCGGCGCTCGCCGATGGCCGGTCCTGCCTGCTACAAGTCATTTGCAATGCTGGCGTGATGCCGGCAATCCGGACTCGCATGGAGCGTCGCGATGAGCCTTTCCGCCCCGTTCGACCGGTTTCGCGGCGAGGTCCTGCCCGAGTGGATCGACTATAACGGGCACATGAACCTCGCCTATTACACCGTGCTGTTCGATCAGGCGACCGACCTCCTGTTCGACGAGCTGGGGCTCGGGCTCGACTACCGCCGCGACCGCAAGCTCGGCACCTTTGTCGCCGAGACCCACAATCTCTACGAGCGCGAACTGCTGGTCGGGGCGCGGGTGCGGGTCGCGACGCAGCTCATCGCGAGCGACACAAAGCGCCTGCATATCGGTCACGAGATGTTCGCGCTCGACAGCCCGCATGCCGGTCAGCGCGCCGCGACGCAGGAATTGATGTTTCTGCATGTCGATCTGGAGGCGCGCCGGGTCTGCCCGTTCCCGCCCGATATGTACGAGCGCGTCGCGGCGATGGCCGCTTCGCATGCCGGTCTGCCCCATCCGGCATGGTCGGGTCGGCGCCTCGCGATGCCTGAACGCTGACAACCCGCCGATCGCGGCGGCACTCAGCAGCGCCTCCGCACGCTTCCCTTCTTGATCCGGTTGTATTGTAATAAAGCAATGAACCGACGGGTTTTTCTCGCCGCCGCCTGCGGGCTGATGGCGTCGCGACCGGCTATGGCCTTGCCGGCCGCCGCGCCGCGCCGCATCAAACTCCATAACGCGCACACCAAGGAAACCTTCGAGGGGCCGTACCGCGACGAGCACGGACCGATTGCGGCGGCGATGGAGGACCTCTCCCATCTGCTGCGCGACCATCGTTCCGGCCAGCGCATCGCGGTCGATATCGGCGTCATCGACTTTCTCGCCGGCGTCATGGACGGGGTCGGCGCGAGCCGCGCCACGGTGCTGTCGGCCTATCGCACCCTGGCGACCAACCGCATGCTGGCGAAAACCACATTCGGGGTCGCCGACAACAGCCATCATATCTACGGCCGCGCGCTCGATATCCGGCTCGACTCGCGTCTTGAGGATGCGATGCGGGCGGCGCGCGCGATGCGGCGCGGCGGGGTCGGCTGGTATCCGCGCTCGCGCTTTGTCCATCTCGATACGGGGCCGGTGCGCAACTGGACACTCGACGGCGGCGGTTTCGACGGGTTGCTGTCGCGCCTCGAAGAACTGCTCGCGAAGAGCGGGCTGCCAAAGGACATCGTCGCCGGCCGCGCCCGCCGGCCGCTGAACGTTCAGCAACGGCTGAGCTTGCAGCGCGCGATTGCCAGGGCCGAGTTTCTTGCCAGAAAGCGGTAGAAAAGCAGCGGCCGGAACCCGCCCTATCCGCCGCGCCAGGCGCGCATGCCGCCGCGCAGCACCGCGACGTTGCGGAACCCGGCTTCGGCGAGCGAAGCGGCGGCCTGCGAGGACCGCTTATCGGTCAGACAGACGACGACAACAGGCTCTTCCTCCCCTCCGAGTTCCGCGAGGCGGACCGAGAGTTCCGCGAGCGGCACGTTGCGCGCGCCCTCGATATGGCCGAGCGGCCCGTCGAACTCGTCCCGCCCGCGCACGTCGAGGATCAGCGGGTGCTCGCCGCGATCGAGCCTGTCGCGCAATTCGCCTATCTCCACCCAGACCGGCCCCTTGCGGCCGAACAGGCGTCCCAGCCAACCCGGCATCGCCCCCGGCATAGCGCAGCCTCAGCTCAGATCGAGAGCATGCTTCTTGAGCAGATCGAGCGGCACGATCCGCAGCGTCGCCTCGTGCGTCGCCGCGAGCCGCACCTTCGGCGCCTTGCCCATGTCGAACGCCTCCTTCCAGCGCGCCGCGCACAGACACCAGCAATCACCGGGTTTGAGACCCGCAAACCCGGCAGCCGGAAACGGGGTCGACAGATCGTTGCCGGCTTCCTTTGAAAACGCGAGAAACTCGGCATCGACCTGCGCGCAGACCGTGTGCACGCCGAAATCCTCGGGACCGGTCTCGCAACTGCCGGTGCGGTAAAACCCGGTCAGCGGCTTGGCGCAGCACTCGGTGAGCGGTTCGCCAAAGACGTTGCGCGGGCGGTCGGGCCGCCTTGGATCGGAACCGGAGGCGTCGGGCACGGTCAAGTCTCCTGCGCTGGGTTGAGATCAGCTCGGGCGGTCATGGCGGCGGGCGGCGTGGCGCGCCTCGACTGCGTCCCAAATATTGACGGCCAGATCGATGCCGTCGAGCCGCGCGATCTCCTGGATGCCGGTCGGCGAGGTCACGTTGATCTCGGTGATATAGTCGCCGATCACGTCGATCCCGACAAACACGAGACCTTGTTCGCGCAAGGTCGGTCCGATCTCGCGGCAGATTTCGCGCTCGCGCTCGGTCAGGGTCGTCCTTTCGGCACGGCCGCCGACATGCAGATTGGCGCGCGCCTCGCCCTCGGGCGGCACCCGGTTGACCGCGCCGACCGGCTCGCCCTCGACCAGGATGATGCGTTTGTCGCCGCGCCGCACCTCGGGCAGGTAGCGCTGCACCATGACCGGCTCGCGGTGAAAGGCGTTATACATCTCGATCAGCGCATTCAAATTCTCGTCGCCGGGCCGCAGATGGAACACGCCGGCGCCGCCGTTGCCGAACAGCGGCTTGACGATGATGTTGCCGTGCTCGCGCCAGAATTCGCGGATCTCGCCTATATCCAGGGTCAGCAGGGTTGGCGGCATCAGCTCCTTAAAGCGCAGCACGAACAGTTTTTCCGGCGCGTTGCGCACCGCCCTCGGGTCGTTGACGACAAGCGGCCCCTGTTCGTCAAGCAGCTCCAGCAGATGCGTCGCGGTGATATAGGCCATGTCGAACGGCGGGTCCTGCCGCATCAGGACAACGTCGAACCCGGCGAGGTCGAGTTCCTCGAGCTCGCCAAAGCGGTGGTGATTGCCGTGCCGACGGAAGACTTCGAGCTTGCGCCCGCGCGCATAGAGCCGCCCGTCGCCCAGGGTCAGCGCCTGCGGCAGATAGTGGAACAGCGCGTGTCCGCGCCGCTGCCCCTCCAGCGCCAGCGCGAAAGTCGAGTCGGCGTCGATGTTGATCGTGTCGATCGGGTCCATCTGGATCGCGACGGCGAGAGACATGCCACCTCCTTGCACCCGTGTCCCCTTGCACCCGTATCAGGGCCGGATCGTGATCGTACTGCCCGGCCCGATCAACGCCAGCAATCCCGCGAGCACATCCCGCCCGACTGCGATGCAGCCCTCGGTCGGCGCGAAATCGGGCTGCGCGACATGCAGAAAAATCGCGCTGCCCAGCCCTGGAACCGGCGGATCGGTGTTATACCCGATCACGACGACGAGGTCGTACAGCCCGTCCTCGCGCCACATCCGCTCGTGCCGAGCTTCGCAGGGCAGCGAGACCGGGCGATTATACAGCGGATCGCCAGGATCATCGACCCAGCCGTGCTCGGGGCTGAGCGCCGTCAGTTCGAGTCCGGTCACTGGCGGCGCGATGCGGTCCGGGCGGTAATAGGCGGCTACCAGCCTATAGATGCCTTCCGGGCTGGCGCCGTCTCCCTCGCGCTTGTCGGCGCGCACCCCGCCACGCCCGCAGGCCGCGCGCGCCGAGCCGCCCGGCCATATCAGACGGCCGCCCTGATAGACCAGATCGAGGAAATCAGAAGCCATGCGTCCTGTGCGCTTGCGCAGAGATGAGATCAGCAATCATACCTTGAGGTATGGTACTTAGGAAAGACATCTGACCCGATCAGGGTCAAGATCATTGGAGCCATTCAGTGAGTTATTTATATTTCGTTCTTACAATCGCGATTGCTATCTTCTTCTATTGGTTGCGAGTAAATCGCCGTGCTTTGTATGGCGTATGCGAAATAGTGATAGCCATTGTTATAATCTATCAATTGACAATTCCCGATCAGCCCACTATCCTTTTGTGGGACGGTCCCGATCCAGCAAATTTCTTTCTCGCAAGCAAAATAGTAGGTTTTTTTGCTGGAGTTTACGCATTCGTGCGGGGCATGGATAACTTAGTAACCGGTCTTCGCGAAGCGTAGTCGCACTCTATATGAAGGAGCAGAAGGGATGCGCAACAGCCGGATCGAGGTGCGCCCGGTTGCCGGGGCGTGCGGCGCCGAGATCGACGGCATCAGGATCGGCGATGACATCGACGACGCAACGATCGCCGATATCCGTCAGGCGCTCAACGAGCACGGGGTCGTCTTCTTCCGCGACCAGCAGTTCGACGCCGAGCAGCACAAGGAATTCGCGCGCCGGTTCGGCGAGATTTTTGTCCACCCGAATTACAAGGGCATGCAGGAGGACGACGAGATCGTCATGATCCGGCGCGAGCCGGGCGACCAGCACATCGTCGGCGAGGACTGGCACACCGACACGACGATGGTCGCGGCGCCGCCGATGGGCGCGATCCTCTACGCGATCGAGGTGCCGCCCTATGGCGGCGACACCTGTTTCGCCCATCAGGCCGCCGCCTACGACGCGCTGTCTCCCGGCATGAAGCGGATGCTCGACGGATTGCGCGCCGTGCATACCGATCGCATGGTCGCCGGGCCGCAGGCCGGCCGCAACGCCTACCGCTCGACAAAAGTGCGCGAGGACGATGCCTGGCGCGAGACGGTCAGCACGCACCCGGTCGTGCGCACGCACCCGGAGACCGGACGAAAAATGCTGTACGTCAACGCCGCCTACACGGTCGGGTTCGAGGGCATGACCGAGGCGGAAAGCCGGCCCTTGCTCGACTGGCTGCTCGAACACGGCCACCGGCCCGAATTCACCTGCCGCTTCCGCTGGGAGAACGGGTCGGTCGCGTTCTGGGACAACCGCACGGTCAAGCATCTCGCGGTGCACGATGCCGGTCCGTTCCGCCGGCTGATGCGCCGGGTTCAGGTCGCCGGCGATGTGCCGTATTGAGCGCCGGGGCGAGGGATGACGCCGCACGAGAAACGCACGCTGTACGACGAGTTGGCGGCGCAGCTCGCCGCATTACTGGAGGGCGAGAGCGACCCGATCGCCAATGCGGCCAACACGGCCGCCTTGATCTATCACGGCCTCCCGGACCTGAACTGGGCCGGGTTCTACTTCGTCCATCCGTCGTGCGCTCCGTCGCCAGCATGCCCCCACCCCTTCCCTCCCCCGCCAGCGGGGGAGGGGGAAAAGGGTGCGACCTCCCCCTTCCGTCCTCCGCAAGTATCGACGGCAGAAAAGATAGAGGCGGCCGCTCAGTTATCCCCTCCCCCGCTGGCGGGGGAGGGTCAGGGTGGGGGTAAGCACGCGAGCGGCCTGCGCGAACTCGTGCTCGGCCCGTTCCAGGGGAAGCCGGCTTGCGTGCGCATTCCATGGGGCCAGGGCGTCTGCGGCACGGCGGCAGTGCGCGGCGAGGCGGTGATCGTGCCGGATGTCCATGAATTTCCCGGCCATATCGCCTGCGACCCGAATTCGCGCTCCGAACTAGTCATACCGTTGGTTAGAAGCGGCGAGGTCGTCGGCGTGCTCGATCTCGACAGTCCGGTTCTCGCCCGCTTCGACGAGACGGACCGCTTGGGCTGCGAGCGGCTGGTCGCGATCCTGATTGCGTCGCTCGGCCCGGAGTGACAGCATCGCGCCATTCGCGCAACGCGCGGGGCGGAGGATCGCTATGGAAATCGGCGCGTCGATCTTTTTCACCGACTACTCGATAACCCCGGCCGAGCTTGGGGTCGCGATGGAAGAGCGCGGCTTTGATTCGGTGTGGGCGGCCGAGCACTCGCACATCCCGGTGCCGCGGCGGACGCGCGCCGATACCGAGCTGGCGAAACGCTATTACGACGTGATGGACCCGTTCGTGACCTTGACCGCGGTCGCCTGCGCGACAAAGCGGCTCAAGATCGCGACCGGCATCGCGTTGGTGATCCAGCGCGACACGATCCAGACCGCGAAACTCGTCGCCTCGATCGATCAGGTGTCGGGGGGCCGCTTTATCTTCGGCATCGGCGGCGGCTGGAATCAGGAGGAGATCGAGAACCACAACACGGTTTTCGCGACGCGCATGCAGAAGATGCGCGAGCAGATCGAGGCGATGAAGGAAATCTGGACCAAGTCCAAACCGGAATATCACGGCGATATTGTCGAATTCGGCACGATGATGACCTGGCCGAAACCGGTGCAGAAACCATACCCGCCGATCATCCTCGGCGGCGCGTTTCCGTGGGCGGCGCGGCGCGCGGTGCGCTATGGCGACGGCTGGTATCCGAACGCGGCGAGCGGCGACCCGGAGCAGTACGTGCCGGCGTTCCGCGAGATGGCGCAGGAGGCCGGGCGCGACCCTCGCTCATTGTCGCTGCGCATCGGCGGCGCGCCGGACGATCTCGACGCGCTGAAACGCTACCGCGACATCGGGGTCGATGCGGTCAACGTTACGCTGATGTCGGACAAGCGCGACGAGATTTTGCCGGTGCTCGACCGCTGGGCCGGATACATCCCGCAACTGCGCGCCTGAACGGCCGGGATATCGGGGAGCGAGGCCATGCTGACTCTGTACTACTCGCCGGGTTCCAGCTCGATGGCGACGCATATCGCGCTGCACGAGGTCGGTGCGCCGTTCGAGCTGACGCTGACCGAACTGCACAAGCAGCAGAACCGCACCCCCGAATATCTTGCCGTCAACCTGGAGGGTAAGGTGCCGGCGCTGGTCATCGACGGGCAACCGCCGCTGACCGAGGTGGCGGCGACGTTGTGGTATCTGGCGCGCCGCTATCCGGAGGCCGGGCTGTTGCCGCAGTTCGGCGATATCGAGGCCGAATCACGCGTCATCTCGTGGATGTCGTTTATCGCCGCGACAATCCACCCGGCACGCCGCACCGGCGACGAGCGCTGGCGCGAGGTGTTCCATCTCGCCGAACAGAAGCTCGGGTCGAACGAGTGGGCCGTCGAACGATACTCGATCGCCGACATTCACCTGTTCCGCCTCTATTGGCGGTTCGTCAAGACGCTGGAGCCGCCGCTCGACACCTATCCGAACCTGTCGGCGCATTACCACCGAATGATGGCGCGCCCGGCGGTCCGGCGGACGATCGAGGCCGAGGCGGCGGTTGGCTACAACCTGCCGCGCTGACCCCATGGCAGCTTGGACGCCAAACCACTAGAGCGTGATCGCATCAGGTTGAAGCGTAGCCGGCATTGGCGAGGTAGTTTGCGCATTCCTGTGCGGAGAAATGATCGAGCAAGGAGCCGATCTGGCGCCACGTGTCCTCGGTGGTGCGCG
>JBFWVT010000085.1:0-21088 GCA_050246595.1 Alphaproteobacteria bacterium | reverse complement strand
TCCGCGCACCACCGAGGACACGTGGCGCCAGATCGGCTCCTTGCTCGATCATTTCTCCGCACAGGAATGCGCAAACTACCTCGCCAATGCCGGCTACGCTTCAACCTGATGCGATCACGCTCTAGTGCCTCGTGATAGGCGGCGACCGCCTGTTCCAGCCGGGCGGTGCCGCTCTCGCGCTCACCAAGCCTCATCAGCGCGGTGCCAAGATTGCTCTGCGTCATTGCCCAAGCGAGCGGCACGCGCTCGCGCTTCAGTTCCTTTAGTGCCTCGTGATAGGCGGCGACCGCCTGTTCCAGCCGGGCGGTGCCGCTCTCGCGCTCACCAAGCCTCATCAGCGCGGTGCCAAGATTGCTCTGCGTCCCCGCCCAATCGAACGGCACGCGCTCGCGCTTCAGTTCCTTTAGTGCCTCGTGATAGGCGGCGACCGCCTGTTCCAGCCGGGCGGTGCCGCTCTCGCGCCTGCCGAGGTTCGTCAGCACGTTGCCGAGATTGTTCTGCGTCCCCGCCCAAGCGAGCGGCACGCGCTCGCGCTTTGATTCAGTAAGCGCCTCCCGATAAGCGGCGGTTGCCTCCTCCAGCCGGGCGGTGCCGCTCTCGCGCTCGCCAAGGTTCGCCAGAACGTTGCCGAGATTGTTCTGCGTCTCCGCCCAAGCGAGCGGCGCGTGCTCGCGTGTCCATTTCGTCAGTACCGCGCGGAACGCCGTCGCAGCGTCCTCCAACGCTCGATTGTCGCCGCTCTGTTCGCCGACCACCAACAACCCGAGCCCGAGCGCGTGCTGAAGCTGCGCCCGCTGCTCTTCGGAAAAGCCGGCGGTGTCGCGTAATAGATATCGCAGGCGTTCGGTGACCGGTCTCAGGATTTCGACCAGGTATTTTCCGCCCTCTTCCGTTGCTGGCTTGACGGCGGCCAGCGCGACGCCCAGCAGTTGCGTCGAGGCGGCCTGCTTGAAATCCTCCTTGAGCAGGTTGGCGTCGAGGTGGAACGGCGTCGCTTGAAAATCCTGCCCGCCGCCCTCGCCGACAAACCAGAGGTATACCCTCTCGTCCTTTTTGAGCAGTTCGCCGCCGATGAGTAGATTGGCGTGCCGCTGTTGCAGCCACTCGCGCGCGGTGTTCACGGCCGTTACTTCCGCCTCACGGCCGACGTCCGGAAGCCGCAACACCCGGCAGGTCGCGATTCGCTCGATCCCGTCCCGGTTCATAAACGCGCGCGCGACGGCGCGGGTATAGGTATGATCGGCATCGTCGCGGTCGATCGTCGCGATCAGGATCGTGAACCTGTCGGAAGGCTTTGGCGGGTCCGCGAACGGCCAGCTTTGTCCCACCGCTTCGCGCAGAGCGCAAAACGCATCGCCTCCGGAGGGAGCGATGTCGCTCAGCGCGGAGCCGAACAAGCCGCCCAGCCACGCGGTGAGGCTTGCGACGATGGCCGCCCCGATACTGCTCCCGACAATGTGCTTGCGGACCCAGCCCAGCAATCCGCCGCCTCCGGTCGCGCCCGCTTTTGTTTCCGGTCCTGTACTGCCCGCCGGTAACGACCGCCGGCGCCGACGATCCCGCATCGGTGTCCTCCGAAGGCTCTTCCCTCCCGGTCAATACTCTATCGCGGCGACATCGTCGCGAAAATTGCCGCAATTGTGTGCGACGCTGCATTCTCATATAATTGAGAGCGGACCGGCGGCGCGCGCGAACCCCATTCCCTGCACAATCGCTGTTCGCGGCATGACTCCCATGCTCGGGGTGCCGCGATTTCCCTGCTCTCCCGCCAGAAGGCGAGGCTTTCTCCCGGATAGCGGAAGCCGGGAAAAATTTCCCTGCGATCAGGGATTTTTCCGAACCAGCTCGATATACCTCCAGCCGTCGATCCGGGCGTCAAAGGCGCGGCCGACCACCGTCGAGGTTTCGTCCTCGACGATGATCGCCGGTCCCTGGATCACCGCCCCCGGAGCCAGCGCCGCCCGCTCGTATATCCCGACCTCGACAAACCCGGCGCTCTCCGGGTCGAACACCGCGCGCCGCCGCGCCGGCTCGGGGTATGACACCGGCGGCTCGGCCGGAGCCTCCCCCTCCCCCGCCGGCGCCGGGCCGCTCAGCAGCAGAACCCAGCTCAGCACCTCGACCTCGACCCCCGGGATGACCCGGCTGTACAGAACCCGATAAGCCGCCTCAAACGCTCTCAGCAGCTCCCCGGCATCCTCCGGCCGGTAGGACCGCGCCGGCACCGGCACCGCGATTTCGTGTCCCTGGCCGCGGTAGCGCATAAAAGCCGAGCGGGTCTCGGTCAGTTCCGCCTCCTTCTCGCCGCGCCGCACGATCACCTCGGCCTCCGCCCGCATCGACGCGAGCAGCGCATTGGCCGCCGCGGCGTCGAACCGGTCGAGCCGCTGCAGTTGCGAGCGCACCACCTCGTAGGCGATCGGCGCGCGCAGAAACCCGACCGCCGAGCCGACCCCGGCCTGCGACGGCACCAGCACCCGGTCGAGTCCCAGCTTCTCGGCCATCCGCGCCGCATGCAGCGGCGCCGCTCCGCCAAAGGCAACCAGGGTGCGGCCGCGCGCGTCCTTGCCGCTCTCGATCGCGTGTACCCGCGCCGCATTGGCCATGTTCTCGTCGACGATCTCGCCGACCCCGAACGCGGCCAGCGGCAACGCCAGATCGAGCTTTTCCGCCACTTCCTGCCGCAAGGCGGTCTCGGCGGCGTCGCGGTCCAGCGCCATGCGCCCGCCGGAAAATCCGGCAGGGTCGATACGGCCAAGCAGCAGATCGGCGTCGGTCACGGTCGGCGCCGTGCCGCCGCGCCCGTAGCAGGCCGGACCGGGATCGGCGCCGGCGCTGTCCGGCCCGACCGTGATGCGGTTCAGCCTGTCCACCCGCGCGATCGAGCCGCCCCCCGCCCCGATCTCGACCATCTCGATGACCGGGATGCGCAGCGGCAGCCCGCTGCCCTTTTTGAAGCGATAGACCCGCGCGACCTCGAAAGCGCGGCTGGTCTGCGGCCGGTAGTCGTCGATCAGACAAATCTTCGCGGTCGTGCCGCCCATGTCGTAGGACAGCACTTTTTCGAGACCGCATTGCCGGGCGATGTGGCTCGCGAAGATCGCGCCGCCTGCCGGGCCGCTCTCGACCAGCCGCACCGGAAAGCGGATCGCCGTCTCGACCGTTGTCAGCCCGCCGCCCGACAGCATCAGAAACAACGGACAGCAAAATCCCTCGGCCCCGAGCCGCTCCGCCAAACTGGCGAGATAGCGCCCGATCATCGGCTGGACATAGGCGTTGGCGCAGGCCGTCGAGAAGCGCTCGTACTCGCGCATCTCGGGCGATACCTCGCTAGACAGCGCAAAGCTGATGCCGGGCAGAAATGCCGCCAGGATCTCGCGGGCGCGCTCTTCGTGCGCCGGATTGGTAAAACTGTGCAGAAACCCGATCGCGACGCTCTCCACCCCGACCGCGGAGAGCTTCCCGGCCAGCGCCTCGACGGCGGCCTCGTCGAGGGGCGTGACGATCCGCCCGCGCGCATCGATCCGCTCCGGCACGACAAAACGCAGACGGCGCGGCACCAAGGGCGGCGGCAGGTCGATATTGACGTCGTACTGCTCGAAACGGTTTTCGTGTCTTATCTCGACCGTATCGCGAAACCCTTCGGTCGTGACCAGCGCGGTCCTGGCACCCTTGCGCTCGATAATTGCGTTGGTTGCCAGGGTCGTGCCGTGAATGATGATCGACAGGTCGCCAGGCGCCAGCCCCGCGTCGCGCAGCACCGCGCGCATCGCCGCGATCACGGCGCGCTCGGGGGCCTCGGGGGTGGTCAGGATCTTCGCGCTGAAACGGCGCCCGTCCGCCTCCAGCGCGACATCGGTAAACGTGCCGCCGATATCGACCCCGAGCCTCGCCTGCGTCCTGCCCTCCACCGCCGTCACCCGCGCCTTGCCGAGCCGATATCGGAAAACGGTAAAGGTCCGCGGCGCAGGCTTCTTTGTCAAACCTCACCGGCCGCAGACCGTAAAATCGCCATTCTCGTCATCGACGATCATCCCGAGACCGAGCAGGAGACGAAATGAGGAGATCGCCAGCGCACCTTGCCGTCATAATTGCCGCGTCGGTGGTCGTGGCATCGCCGGCCGCTGCCGCCACCCTCGCGCTGAAGCGGGTCGTGCTGTCGAATGGCGGAGTCGGCTACTTCGAATACGAGGCCCCGGTCGAGGGCGACGCGACGGTGACGCTCGACGTGCCGCTCGATCAGGTTGATGACGTCCTGAAGAGCCTCGTTGTCTACGATGCGGGCGGCACGGTCGGCGAAATCACACTGCCCGGGCGGGAGCCGCTGGCCCGGAGCCTTGTCGATCTGCCCTTCGACCCGGCGGCGCTGAATTCCGCCACCGATCTGCTGAATGCGCTGCAAGGGTCGGAGGTCCGCGTCATTGGCCCACGACCGCTCAGCGGTCGGCTCGTGCATGTCGATCGGGAGACCGCGACCGGACCCGGCGGCATCGCCGAGACCCGGGCGCGGGTCAGTCTCATGACGCCGGCCGGGTTGCAGCAGGTCGTCCTGCAGGATGTCGAGGCGATCGCGTTCGCCGACCCGGAATTGCAGCGGCAGATCAATACCGCGCTGGCCCGGATCGCGGCCTATCGCATATCGGGCCAGCGGCGGCTCAGCATGCATACCCGCGGCACCGGAGCGCGCACGCTGCGGCTCGGCTATGTCGTGGCCATGCCGCTGTGGAAAGCCTCGTACCGGCTCAACCTGCCTTCCGATCCGCAGGCAAACACGGCGCGGCTGCAAGGCTGGGCCGTGCTTGAGAATTTTAGCGGCCGGCCCTGGCAGGAGGTCGAGCTGACCCTGCTTTCCGGCAATCCGGTCACGTTCCACCAGGCTCTCTACGAAAGCTATTACATAAAGCGACCGACCGTGCCGGTCGCAGCGGGCGATCGGATCCTGCCCCCGCCGGACACCGGCACTGTTGCCGCGGCGGCGCTTGGTAAGCCTCGTGCCAAAGACGACGCTGCCGCATCGCCGCGGCGGCAGACCCTGCCGCCGGGCGCACCCTCGGCCGCCGAGGAGGCGCCGATGTTCGCCGCGCCCGCTCCGCCGGCACCACCCCCCGCCCCGGCATCGATCGTCGCGGCCGAGATTTCCGAACAGTCGACGCAGATCGCGTTTACCGCCCCTTACAAAGTCACCGTCGCGGCCGGGCAAAGCCTGATGCTGCCGCTGCTCGACCGCGACCTGCCGGCGCGTCGCATCGACCTGTTTCAGCCATTAGTCAATACCCATCACCCGCTCGCCGCAATCGAGATGACCAACGACAGCGGCAGCGGGCTGCCGCCTGGCGTGTTGACGCTCTATCAGCAGAACCCGGATAGCGGTGCCCTCTATCTCGGCGATGCGCAGCTCGCGGCGTTGCCGGTCGGCGACAAGCGGCTGCTGAGCTATGCTCTCGACGGCAAGGTCACGATCGACCGCGGCACCGCCCAGCGGCGCCCGATCGTCAAGGCGTCGATCGCCGAGGGGGTCATGCGGATCGGCCGGGTGGTGCGTTGGACGACGACATACGGGGTGAAATCGGCGGGTCCGCCGCCCCCGATGCTGTTGATCGAGCATCCGCGGCGCCCCGGCGCCGAATTGACCTCGCCCGATCCGCAGACCGTGGAATTGACGCCGCAGGCCTATCGCATTCCGGTGAACCTGCCGGCGGATAGCGACGGCAAACTCACGGTTATCGAGGAGCAGCCGATTGAGGAGACGATCCGCCTGCTGGACATTGACGAGAACCGGCTCGGCGTTCTGGTATCCTCAGCCGAACTCGATCCGAAACTGCGGCAAGCCCTGGCCGAACTCGCCACGCGCCGGCAGGAGATCGCGGGGCGGAGAGCCGAACTCGACCGGCTCGAGGCGCAGCGCGCCCGGCTGATCGAGGATGAAAACCGGTTGCGCGCCAATCTGACGGCTGTCGGGAACGAGCCGGCACTGCGCCGGGATCAGCTCGAAAAATTCGCCGAGACCGAGAGCGCGATCGAGCGGATTTCCGGCGCGATTACCGCGGCATCGGAGGGGCTCGCCGCTGCCGAGCGCGACCTCGCCGCCTATGTCAATTCGTTGACGCTGTAGGCGGCGAGGCGTTGCCGGCCGGCGACAGAGACGGCCCGCTCAGCGGTCGCGCAGTTTCGGATCGAGCACGTCGCGCAGCGAGTCGCCGAACAGGTTGATGCCGAATACGGTCAGCATGATCGCGAGGCCCGGGAAGACGGCGATCCACGGCGCCGTTGTCGCGTATTCCTCGGCGCCGCCTTGCAGCATCAGCCCCCAGGCCGGCACCGGCTCCTGCACGCCGAGCCCGAGATAGGACAGCGCCGCCTCGGCCAGGATCGCCTGGCCGACAAACGCGGTGATGACGACGAGAAACGGCGCCATAACGTTCGGGATCATGTGAAACGCGATGATCCGCAGGTGCCCGTAGCCGAGGGCGCGCGCCGCGTCGACATAGGGCACCTCGCGGATCGCCAGCGCGCTCGACCGCACGATGCGGGCGCAGCGTGGGATCAGCGGGATCGTGATCGCCAGGATCACGTTCTCGACGCCGGTTCCGAAGATCGACACGACGGCCAGCGCCATGATGATCAGCGGGAAGGCCATGAAAACGTCGACAAAGCGCTGCACCAACAGATCGATGTGGCCGCCGAAATAGGCACTTGCGACGCCGAGAAAGAGACCGGCGAACCCGCTGACCAGTGCCGCTGTCAACCCGACGATGAAGGCGGTGCGCGCGCCGTACAAAATGCGCGACAGCAGATCGCGCCCGAGCTGGTCAGTGCCGAGCGGATGCGCCCAGCTCGGCGGCTCGGTCATTGCCGAGAAGTCGTTTGCGGTCGGATTGTAGGGCGCCAGGACATCGGCAAAGGCGCCGGCCAGCCCGAACAGCAGCACCAGGAAGATGCCGATCGAGCCGACCGGCTGGCGCCGTAGAAAATTCCAAACGGCGGCGAACGGACCGCGCTGCGCCAGCGAACGATCGTCGCGCAGGCCGGCAGCACCGCTCGGGGTTGGGGAGGCGACTGTCATTGCCGTTATCTCTTTTTATGCCATCAGCATCAGGCGAGGCGGATTCGCGGGTCGAGCCAGGCATAGACCAGATCGACGACGAGATTGCTCAGCACGGCGATCGTGACGACGAACATGACCAGCGCCTGGGTCAAGGTGTAGTCCTGGTTCTGTACCGAAAGCACCATCAGACGGCCGATGCCGTTCAGGTTGAACACCTGCTCGGTGACGACGAGACCGCCCATCAGGAACGCGAATTCGATGCCGATCACGGTCACAACCGGCAGCATCGCGTTCTTGAGCGCGTGGCGATTGATGATGACGCGCCGCATCAGCCCTTTGGACCGCGCGGTGCGGATGTAATCCTCGCGCAGGACTTCGAGCATCGCCGAACGCGTCATCCGCATCGACACAGCGGCGTAGCGATAGCCGATCGTGATCGCCGGAAGCATCACAATCGAGAGATTGCGGATCGGGTCCTCCCACAGCGGGACATAGTCGATCGGCGGCATCCACGGAGACCCGAACAGTGCCTGTGTCACATCGAGCACGATCAGGATCGACATGATGCCGAGCCAGAATGACGGCGTGGCGAGCCCTGCTATCGAGAAGGTGCGCACCGCGAGATCGATCCAGGTGTTCTGCTTCAGCGCCGAGATCGTGCCGAGCGGGATCGCCACGATGATCGAGACCAGCGTGGCGACGATCGCGACCTCGATCGAGATCGGCAGCCGGGTCGCGATCTCGACAATGACCGGCTTGCCCGACCACATCGAGTTGCCGAGATCCAGGGTGATCAGGCCCCAGAGAAAATCGAAATATTGCAGAAGCCAGGGGCGGTCGATGCCGATTTCGGCATGGCAGGCGGCCAGCGCCTCGGCCGTGAAGCTGGTGCCGCCTCCGCCCAGGCGCACCAGGCAGATATCGCCCGGAACAAGGCGCATGAGAATGAAGACCAGCGTCGCGGCCCCGAACAAAGTCGGGATCACCAACAGCAGCCGCCTTATGATGTAGCGAAACATCTCGTCTCGAAACCTGCGCTGAGATATCGCCCGGCCGTCCCCTCGGAATTGCCGAGAGGCTTGCCAGGCGTGAAAACCAAGCCCGATCGACGGCGAGCCGCCCGGTCCCAACCGCTGCGACCGCCTTCACGCCGGGGCAAGCCATGAGTATAGCGCAACCCAGGCCGCCGATCATCACCTCACTTCGGAGGTCATCCCCTCATGCCTGGTCTGCGACGGAGATCAGACCGTGCGAAGCAGGCAATCAAGGCGTCCGGTCGCGGATTATGCCCGCGACCGGAATCTGCCGGTACTTGCCGGTTCACCCTTCCGGCTTATCGAGCCAGACATTGGCGAAATCCTGGCCGATGTAATGGCTCGGGCTGATCTTCCAGCCTTTGACGTAGGACCGGTGCGGCACGATCCGGTACCACCACAACACCATCAATTTGCGCGTCTCGGTGTCCATGATGTGCTTGGCGAACTGAAACATCAGCTGCTTCTGCCTGTCGAGATCGGTCTCGTGCAGCGCGTCCTCCAAAAGCTTGTCGGCCTTCGGGTCTTCGTAATTGCCGTAGTTCTGCTTGTTGATCGAGCTCGACAGATAGGGATGCACGTCGATCAGCGGGTTTACGATGCTGTGGCAGTTGGCACCGACATTCACCTCGAATTCGCCGGCGCGCAGAGTGGCGACATAAGGGCCGCTTGGCAGCACGCGCTGCGTCGCCTTGACCCCGATCTTGCGCCATTCGTCCACCAGCCAGATGCCGACATATTTGTAGGGCTGATCGACGTCGCGGTTCAGCAGCTCGAATTCCAGGTTCTCGGCCCCCGCCTCCTTCAGCAAGCGCTTGGCCTCGGCGCGCGATTTCTCGATATCGGTCCAGAAGCCCGCCATCTCGTGCAGCTGCTCCTTGCTCGGCGCCAGCGGGTGGTTCGGAAAGATGATGCTGCCGACAGTACGGACATTGGCGATCTTCGACAGCGCCTCGGCGCCCTTCCAGCGGTCGATCGCCAGGGTCAGCGCGCGGCGCACGCGTACATCGTCGAACGGTTTCTTCTTGTGGTTCATCGTCACGACGCTGCCGCAATTCCAGTCGCTTTCCTGGACCGTGATCCGATCACCCAGATCCTTTTTCAGTTCGTCCCGAGAAGCCGGCGGCAGACCGCGGAACTCCATTGCCGCCCGGTCGGAGCGGATCGCCTCGATCCGGGTTGACTGTTTTGGCGCGTAGATGCCGTGGATCGCGTCGAGATACGGTTTGCCCGGATGGTAGTAATCGGGGTTGCGCTCGCCCCGGATCGCCTGACCGGTCTCAAACGCGACAAACTTGAACGGGCCCGACCCCATGATGTTCTTTTCGTACCAGTGGATGTCCTTGTCGAGGATCTCCTTTTTGTAGATCCAGGCAAACGGGTCGGCGAGCGCCGGCAAGAATGCCGTTGTCGGGAATTTCAGCCGGAAGATCACGGTCTCGGGGTCGGGGCTTTCGACCTTCTCGACCATCTCGAACGTGCTGGAGCGCGGGCTTAAGGTCCCCTCCGGCGGGAAGATGATCTTGTTCATGCTCGCGGCGACATCGGCCGCGGTCAGCGGCGAGCCGTCGTGAAACTTCACCCCCTGGCGGAGCTTGAACGTGTAGGTCCTGCCGTCGTCGGTCGGGGTCGGCATTCCGGTGCACAGATCGCAGACAAAATCGGTCGTCGATCCCGGGTTGTCGGGGTTGATCCGGATCAGCACGCTGTAAAACGGCGCGCCGGTATGGGCGGTCGCAAAGGTGGTCTCGCGGTGTCCGTCAAAGCTCGGCGGCGCATCGGCCGGGATCATGAAGGTCAGCGTGCCGCCGCGCTTCGGGGCCTCCCCGCCGGCAATCGCCGGCGCACCGATCAGCAGCCCGGCTGCCCCGGCCAAGCATGCCCACAGCACCATTCGCATTCGTTTCCTCCCCGAGTCGGCTTATTTGTCCCGCGCCACGCGCGGGCGCCGGAGCCATCATGCCAAAGGGAGGCGACAGCGTCATCAAAATCCGCGGCGGAATGCCGCGCGGACCGCCGGGCCGGTTTCGGTCCGCGGTATTCCCGCGGACCGAACCGCCTTGTTTCAGTTCTGCGGCTTGTCCAGCCAGATGTTTGCCAAGTCCTGGTTGACGTAGTGGCTCGGGCTGACCTTCCAGCCTTTCACATAGGACCGGTGCGGGATGATCCGGGACCACCACAGCACCATCAGCTGATGCGCCTCGGTGTCCATCAGGTGCTTGGTGAATTGCAGCATCAGCTGCTTCTGCCTGTCGAGATCGGTCTCGTGCAGCGCGTCTTCCAAAAGCTTGTCAAGCTTCGGGTCTTCATAGTTGCCGTAATTTTGCGCGCTGATCGAACTCGACAGATAGGGATGCACATCGACCAGCGGGTTTACGACGCTGTGGCAATTGGCCCCCAGCGCGACCGGGAAATCGCCCGCGCGCAAGGCGGCGATATAGGGACCGCTCGGCAACACGCGCTGCGTGACCTTGACCCCGATCTTGCGCCATTCGTCCACCAGCCAGATGCCGACATATTTGTAGGGCTGATCGACATCGCGGTTCAGCATCTCGAATTCCAGGTTCTCGGCCCCGGCCTCCTTCAGCAGCCGCTTGGCCTCGGCGCGCGATTTCTCGATGTCGCGCCAGAACCCCGCCATCTCATACAACTGCTCCCGGCTTGGCGCCAGCGGGTGGCTCGGGAAGACGACACTGCCGACGGTGCGGATATTGGCGATCTTCGACAGCGCCTCGGCGCCCTTCCAGCGGTCGATCGCCAGGGTCAGCGCGCGGCGCACGCGTACATCGTCAAACGGTTTCCGCGCGTGGTTTATCCTGACGATGCTACCGCAGTTCCAGTCGCTTTCCTGGACCGTGATCCGGTCGCCCAAATCCTTTTTCAGCTCCTGGCTCGACGCCGGCGGCAGACCGCGGAACTCCATCGCGGCCCGGTCGGAGCGGATCGCCTCGATCCGGGTTGACTGCTTTGGCGCGTAGATGCCGTGGATCGCGTCGAGATACGGTTTGCCCGGATGGTAGTAATCGGGGTTGCGCTCGCCCCGGATCGCCTGACCGGTCTCAAACGCGACAAACTTGAACGGGCCCGACCCCATGATGTTCTTTTCGTACCAGTGGATGTCCTTGTCGAGGATCTCCTTTTTGTAGATCCAGGCAAACGGGTCGGCGAGCGCCGGCAAGAATGCCGTTGTCGGGAATTTCAGCCGGAAGATCACGGTCTCGGGGTCGGGGCTTTCGACCTTCTCGACCATCTCGAACGTGCTGGAGCGCGGGCTTAAGGTCCCCTCCGGCGGGAAGATGATCTTGTTCATGCTCGCGGCGACATCGGCCGCGGTCAGCGGCGAGCCGTCGTGAAACTTCACCCCCTGGCGGAGCTTGAACGTGTAGGTCCTGCCGTCGTCGGTCGGGGTCGGCATTCCGGTGCACAGATCGCAGACAAAATCGGTCGTCGATCCCGGGTTGTCGGGGTTGATCCGGATCAGCACGCTGTAAAACGGCGCGCCGGTATGGGCGGTCGCAAAAGTGGTCTCGCGGTGTCCGTCAAAGCTCGGCGGCGCATCGGCCGGGATCATGAAGGTCAGCGTGCCGCCGCGCTTCGGGGTCTCCGCCCCCTGCTGCGGGGATTGCCCCAATGCCGGCGTTCCCGACAGCGCGAGCAGCAGGCCGACGCTCGCAGCGCCTAACCGCAACCCAAGTCCAGTCATCATTTCCTCTCTGTTGATATCGTCAGTAAGCGCTAGTTACCGCAGCCCCGGCAGGCATGCCAATTCTCAAAGGGATGGTGCCGACCCATCCGCCGGCCGGTCTATGCCTTGGGCAGCATGCCGTCGATCTCGCCGGTGATCGCGGGATCGAGCGGCCCGACCTGAGACGGCCAGGCGCCGGCGAGCCGACCGTCCGGCCCGATCAGATATTTGTGGAAATTCCAGCGCGGTGCGCCGGCCTCGCCGAGCTGCGCCGCGATCCAGCGATAGAACGGGTGGGCATCGCCGCCGATCACGCGATACTTTTCGGTCAGCGGAAAATCGATTTGATAGTTGGTTTCGCAGAACTGTTTTATCTCGGCCGCGCTGCCCGGTTCCTGCTGGCCGAAATCGTTGGATGGGACGCCGAGCACGACGAGGCCGCGCTCGCGATAGCGCCGCCACAAGGCTCCGAGATCGCGGTATTGCGGCGTATAGCCGCAAAACGAGGCAGTGTTGACCACCAGTAACGGCCGACCGCGCCAAGCCGCGAGCGGCAATTTCCCGCCATCGAGCGAAACGAACTCGAACTGGTACGCGTCTCCGGCATCACCGTCGCTTGTTGCCATATCGGCTCCTCCCGGCACCCTGCGCCCACGATAACGTGTTTCTTGCCGGACGGCGCGGGGTTTTGCTTCGGCCGGAGCGCGGCGGTGCATTTCGGTTGCACGCGATTGGCCATTCCCGGAGACTCCGGCGGCCGAGTTCCGAGGTCTTGTGCGCGGATGCTGACGTTTTTCTGGAAGGGCGTGCTGGTCGGCCTGATCATCGCCGTACCAGCCGGCCCCGTCGGCATCCTGTGCATTCGGCGAACGATCTTCCACGGCCGCCTCGCCGGGTTCATCTCGGGGATGGGGGCAGCCTCGGCCGATGCGGTGTTCGGCATTATCGCCGGGTTCGGGCTGACCGTCGTCTCGGACTGGCTGCTCGGCTACCAGGAATGGCTGCGCCTCATCGGTGCCGGGTTTTTGCTGTTTATCGGGATCTCGGCGCTTACCGCCGATCCGTTCGCCGAGATACCGTCGCAGCGCGATCCCGAAACCCTGCTCGCCGATTTCGCCTCGACCTGTGCGCTGACCTTGACAAACCCGCTCACGATCCTGGCGTTTCTGGCAATTTTCGCGGGCATCGGCTTTACCGGCGAGGACGCGACGCTTGCCGGGGCGGCGATCCTCGTTTTCGGCGTGTGGTTCGGCTCGCTGTTATGGTGGGCCGCGCTCATCGCTGTCGCCGGTACGCTGCGTCGCTCGTTTCGCCGCAATCATCTGGTCTGGATCAATCGCGGCTCGGGCGGGATATTGATGCTCTCGGGGGTGGGGCTGCTCGGCAGCGTTCTGGCACGGTATCTCGGCTGAGCGTTCAAGTCTTGGAGGTAAGAGGAGAAATCATTGGTTTATCTGCCACCGGCATTCGCCGAAAACCGCGGCGAGGTGCTGATCGCGCATATCGAGCGCCATGATTTCGGGCTGCTCGTCAGCAATGGCGCTCGACAGACCGGGAATACGGAGCCGATCGCGAGCCAGATCCCGTTTCTTGTCGCCCGCCGCGACGGAAAATTATTGTTGCAGGGCCATATCGCCCGCGCCAATCCGCAGACCGCCGATCTCGACGGCGGCACCGACGTGCTGGCGATCTTCCCGGGGCCGCACGCCTATATCTCGCCGAGCTGGTATGGTGCCGGCCCGGCCGTACCGACCTGGAACTACGCCTCGGTGCACGTCTATGGCACGGCGACCGCGATCGGCGACCGCGAATGGCTGCGCGACATGCTCGATCGGCTGTCAACCCGGCATGAGGCCCGCGGACCGGCGCCGTGGCGGATGCGCGACCTGCCGGAGGCCTATCTCGAATCGATGCTGGGCGGGATCGTCGGGATCGAGATCGCCGTCACCCGTCTGGAGGGAAAATTCAAGCTGAGCCAGAACCGGCCGGCTTCCGACCGGCCGCGCATCATCGCCGCGCTCGAACGGCGCGAGGACGAGGGGTCGCGCGAGGTGGCCGCGCTGATGCGCGAGCGCGAACCGGCGGCGGAGTGAGGGCGTGATGAGCGGCATCGGAAGACAGACGTGACGTTGCGATCGCCGCGATCCGCGTTCGCGCTTCTGCTGCTCGCGCTGCTCTGCGGCGCGATCTCTCCGGGCAGTCGCCCGGCGGCGGCGCGGACGGTGCAGATCCTGGCGTTTGGCGACAGCCTGACCGCGGGGTTTGGCCTGCCCTCCGACGAAAGCTTTCCGGCGCAGCTTGAACGCCGGCTGCGCGCTGAGGGGATCGAGGCGCGTATCGTCAATGCCGGAGTTTCCGGGGATACGACGGCGGGCGGGCTGGCGCGGCTCGACTGGTCGCTTGCCGACAAGCCGGATCTCGTGATCCTCGCGCTCGGCGCCAACGACATGCTGCGCGGGACCGACCCGGCCGTGGTGCGCGCCAATCTCGACGCGATGATCGAGAAAATCACGGCGAGCGGTGCCAGGCTGCTGCTCCTCGGCATGCGCGCCTCGCCAAACTGGGGCGAAAAATACCAGAAGGAATTCGACCGCATCTATCCCGAGCTTGCGCGCACGCACCGGGTGGCGCTCTATCCGTTTTTTCTTGAGGGTGTCGCGATGAATCCGGAACTCAATCAGCCGGACGGTATCCACCCCAACCGACGCGGCGTGGCCGCGATGGTCGAGCGCATCGCGCCGCGCGTGGCGGAGCTGCTTGGAGACAGGTCATGAGCGCCGGTTTCGCCGTCGCCTTCGCCGAAGGCGACACCGCGACCCTGGGCGAGCGGCTGCGCCGCCAACTGCCCGACGGACAGCGCGCCACGCTCGGCGTCCTGTATGTCAGCGAACCGGCCGGTGCGGCCCTGCCGCGACTCGTCCGCGAGCTGACCGAGGCGACCGGCACCAAAGCCTGGGCCGGCGGGGTCGGGCTCGGGATCTGCACCGCCGGACGCGAAGTGCATGACCGCCCCGCCGCCGCCCTGCTGCTCGCCGACCTGCCGCCGGACGGCTTCCGGCTGTTCGGCGCGACCGCCGATCCGGCCGCCGATCTGCCGCGTCTCCATGCCGGCTGGATCGAAACCGTCGCGCCGCCTCTCGCGCTGGTCCACGGCGATCCGCGCTGCCCCGATCTGCTGCGCGCGACCGCGGACGCCGCCGCCGCGAGTAGCGCCTTTCTGGTTGGCGGGCTGATGTCGCACAATTCCCCCCAGCCGCTGCTCGCCGGGCACATCGCGGGCAGGCAGGACGACGCCTCCCTGTTCGGCGCGGCCGGTCTTTCCGGTCTGCTCCTGGCGCCGGAGATCGCCGTCGCAACCGGGCTGACGCAAGGCTGCATGCCGATCGGTCCGGTGCGCCGCATCGACGAGGCGCGCGACAATGTCCTGATGACGATCGACGGCCGTCCGGCGCTTGCCTGCTTTTATGACGATATCGGCCCCGAGCTGGCGCGCGACCCGCGTCGCCTCGGCGGGCTTATCTTCGCCGGTCTGCCGGTCCCCGGCTCCGATACCGGCGATTATCTTGTGCGCAATCTGATGGCGATCGATCCGCGACAGGGCTGGCTCGCCATCGCGGAAGAGGTCGCGCCGGGCGATCAGATCCTGTTCTGCCGCCGCGATCCCGACAGCGCCCGCGCCGATCTCGTCCGGATGCTGCGCCAGCTGAAGAACCGGCTGCCGGGTCCGCCGCGTGCCGGGATCTATGTCAGCTGCATCGCCCGCGGCGCCGCGCTGTTTGGCGAAACCGGGGTCGAGACCGGGCTGATCCGCGAGACGCTTGGCGATATCCCGCTGATCGGGTTCTTTGCCAACGGCGAGATCTCGCGCGACCGGCTGTACGGCCACACCGGCGTGCTGACGGTATTCACATAGGGCGGCGGCACTGTGACGGGAGCGCCGGACGATGCTGCGTCTGTTTGTCGGGATCGATTTTCCGCCGGAGCTGAAGCTCCGCCTGTCGCTGCTGTGTACCGGCGTGCCCGGCGCCCGCTGGGTCGATCCCGGCAATTTCCACCTGACCTTGCGCTTTATCGGCGAGATCACCGAGGACTTGGCCGGCGATGTCGACGAGGCGCTGGCCGGCGTCAAGGCTTCCCGCTTTGCGTTGCAGCTGACCGGCACCGGCGTGTTCGGGGCGCGCCGCCCGCATGCGCTGTGGGTCGGCGTCGAGCGGAGTCCGCCGCTGATCCGGCTGCGCGACAGGATCGAACAGGCGCTGATCCGCGCCGGTCTGGAACCGGAGCAGCGCAAATTTGCGCCGCATGTGACGCTGGCGCGGCTGCGCGATCCGGAACTGGACAAACTCGGCCATTTCCTTGCCGTCAATGCCCAGTTTCGCGCCGATCCGCTGCCGGTCGACCATTTCAGCCTGATCGCCAGTTTTCCGACCAAGGCCGGCTCGGTATACGAGGATCAGGCCGACTACAAACTGTCGGGCTGAACCGGAACTGACACATCTTTGGTATAGGTTGCCATGGCTTACTGGCTGCTGAAATCCGAGCCGATGAAGTATTCCTGGCAGCAGATGGTAGCGGATGGCCGCACGCATTGGGACGGCGTGCGCAATTCCCAGGCTGCGAACAATCTTCGCGCCATGAAACAGGGCGACCGCGCCTTCTTCTATCACTCGAATGACGGAAAGGAGATCGTCGGCATCGTCGCAATCGTCCGCCCGTTCTATCCCGATCCGGGCGACCCGGACGATAAGTTCGGAATGGTCGATGTCGCCGCGGTGAGACCGGTGAAGAAACCGGTCTCGTTGGCCGACATGAAGCGGGTGTCCGAACTCGCCGGCATGGCGCTGCTGCGTCAGTCGCGCCTGTCGGTCTGTCCGGTCAGCGATACGGAATGGCGAATCATCTGCGAGATGGCGGGGATCGCCGGCTGAGTCGTGGCTCTGCCGCTGCGACATAGTGCTGGAAAGAGGGGCGGAATGCCGCTCCCTCCTGGTTTTCTCATTCCGCATTACCAGTTAGGGTCATGGAAGTGACCGTATTGTCTGACAGAACTGCCGGAAGGCGGCGCGGCACTCGGATCATCGGCGCGGATCGTGCTTTGTTACAAAATTGCGCATTGATTTGAGGGACGGTTCTACTTATAGGATTAGTACCGGTTGAGAAGTTGTGGCGTGGTGATGCGGTGGTTGTGGTTCGGAACGGTCGTTATACACAGGATGTCTTTGAGTCCCTGGGCCGGAGTGAGGAGCAGCTTGTCGAGTCGCTGACCGGGCGCTCGCGGTCGCTGCCGCCAAATCGGCTGCTGGTTGACAAGGGCGAGGTCGGGGTCGTCCTGTACCGCATCATTGCCGGATGGGCCTATCGCTACCGTATCGGCGGCGAGGGCTGCCGGCAGATACTGGACTTTCTGATGCCGGGTGAAATCATCGGGTTGCAGGCGGCGACGCTGGGCGTCCTCGATCACTCCGTGCGCAGCCTGACCGCGCTGCATGTCAGTATGATCGACGCTCGGATCGTCGGCGAAGCGTTTCGCAGCGAACCCAATCTGGCGATGCGGCTGAGCCGGCACGCAGCGGCCGAGGCGGCCCGCGTTGACGAGTTGTTGACCGTGATCGGCTGCTCCGACGCGGTCGGCCGGATCGCGTATCTGATGCTGAGCCTCTATCACCGGCAGGCGGCCCGCGCCGAGATCGATCCGCTTGCCTGCCCGTTTCCGCTGCGGCGGCAGCACCTGGCCGACGTGCTGGGCCTGACCGGGGCGCATATCAACCGCACCCTCAATCGCCTTCGGGAGGAAGGGATCGCGACGCTCGACAGCCAGATCCTGTCTATCCGCGATCTGCCTCGGTTGACCGAGCTGACCGGCAACGCGTCGCGCTGAGTCCGGCCGCACAAAGCCCGGCGTGCAAAGCCCCTGCGCACAGAGATTGCAGGACCGCCCGCGCTGCGGCATATCTGGCCGCAACCCGTTTGCCGCTATGGGAGGAGGACGGCGATGCCCGACCGCAGCGTGATCGCGACAGAAGCGCACTCGAATATCGGCAAGATCGACGAGCAGGAATATTTCCGGCTCTATCGCGAGTCGCTGGCCGACCCGAATCGGTTCTGGGGCGAGCACGGCCGGCGCATCGACTGGATCAAGCCTTACACAAAGGTGATGAACGCCTCGTATCAGGGCGATGTGGCGATCCGCTGGTACGAGGACGGCACGCTCAATGCCTCCCACAACTGCATCGACCGTCACCTCGCCGCGCGCGGCGACCGGACCGCGATCCTGTGGGAGGGCGACGACCCCGGCGAGGACCGCCGCGTCACCTACCGCGAATTGCACGAAGCGGTCTGCCGTCTCGCCAACGCGCTGAAGGCGCAGGGGGTCAGAAAAGGCGACCGGGTCACGATCTATCTGCCGATGATCCCCGAAGCGGCGGTCGCGATGCTGGCCTGCGCCCGCATCGGCGCGATCCATTCGGTCGTGTTCGGGGGCTTCTCGCCGGACAGTCTGGCCGGGCGCATCGAGGATTGCGGCTCGACGATCCTGATCACCGCCGATGAGGGGTTGCGCGGCGGCCGCAAGGTGCCCTTAAAGCGCAACGCCGACACCGCGCTCCGCCAATGCCCCGCCGTCAAGACCGTGATCGTCGTCCGGCGCACCGGCGGCGACATCGATTGGCAGGACGGCCGCGACCTCTGGTATCACGAGGTTTGCGCCGCCGCCGCGCCCGACTGCCCGCCGGAGGAAATGTCGGCCGAGGACCCGCTGTTCATCCTTTACACCTCGGGATCGACCGGCAAGCCGAAGGGCGTCCTGCACACGACCGGCGGCTATCTCGTCTTTACGGCGATGACGCACGACTGCGTCTTCGACTACCGCGACGGCGAAATCTACTGGTGCACCGCCGATGTCGGCTGGGTCACCGGGCATAGCTACATCGTCTACGGCCCGCTCGCCAACGGCGCGACGACCTTGATGTTCGAGGGCGTGCCGAACTACCCGGACCCGTCGCGCTTCTGGCAGGTCGTGGACAAGCACAACGTCTCGATCTTCTACACCGCGCCGACCGCGATCCGCGCGCTGATGCGTGAGGGCGAGGACTATGTCCGCAAAGCCGACCGCAAGTCGCTGCGTCTGCTCGGCACGGTCGGCGAGCCGATCAACCCGGAGGCGTGGCTGTGGTATTACGATCATGTCGGCGAGCAGCGCTGCCCGGTGGTCGATACGTGGTGGCAGACCGAGACCGGCGGCATCCTGATAAGCCCGATCCCCGGCGCGACCCCGTTGAAGCCGGGTTCGGCGACGCGGCCGTTTTTCGGCATCGAGCCGGTCATCGTCGATGGCGACGGCAACCGTCTCGACGGCGTGTGCGAGGGCAATCTGTGTCTGGCGCGCTCGTGGCCGGGGCAGATGCGCACCGTCTTTGGCGACCACACCAGGTTTGTCGAGACCTATTTCTCGACCTTCCCCGGTCTGTATTTCACCGGCGACGGCGTGCGCCGCGACGAGGACGGGTTCTACTGGATCACCGGCCGCGTCGATGACGTGATCAACGTCGCCGGCCACCGGCTCGGCACCGCCGAGATCGAGAGCGCGCTGGTGGCGCATCCAAAGGTCGCCGAAGCGGCCGTGGTCGGCTACCCGCACGACATCAAGGGCCAGGGCATTTACGCCTATGTGACCCTGCGCGTGGACGAGGAGCCGAGCGAGGCGTTGCGCCGGGAACTGGTGAACTGGGTGCGCAACGAGATCAGCCCGATCGCCACCCCCGACCTCTTGCAATGGGCGCCAAACCTGCCAAAGACCCGCTCCGGCAAAATCATGCGCCGCATCCTCCGGAAAATCGCGGAGGACCAGCCCAACCAGTTGGGCGATGTCTCGACCCTGGCCGACCCGGGCGTCGTCTCCGATCTCGTCGATAACCGCCTGAACCGCGCCGCGGGATGACGTACAACCGATGTGGCCTACATCCCGGCTCCGGAGGCGTTACCCGGTTTCCCACACGCACGGCGGACTGACCCGAAAGGACAGCGGCGCCGTTGGATTGACGAGAGCGGGAGAATTTTCGAATGGGATTACCAGCACGGCACGGTGGAACTGTACGACCGACGCGGCCGTCACATCGGCGAATTCGATCCGGTGACTGGTCGGCGCTTGAAACCTCGCGATCAAACCCGCTGGATTGAACCGTGACAGAAATTTTCCACCGCTTGGTCGGCTATGACCGAAGCACTGGAATGGTTGCCGCTGAATACGATGTTCCGCGAATTCACCTCGAATTCGCGAAGCGCGTAGCCAAGGTCCCCGCTGACGATCCGGAAGCCGTTCTTTGCTACAGGTTGACCGGGCAGCAAGCACGCGATATTGCCGGGGCCATCGGCGTCGCGATCGATGCCGATGCCTTCAACTTCTATATGGAAGGGTTTGCAGTCCCCATCTCGGGTTAATCCGCTCGGCCATTTCTCCGAGCCGCCGCCAGGTCGGATAGCTATTACGGAACTGAGCGAGGTGGCTTCTCACCGATCCGGTAGGCGGCGATGATGCGGTGCGAGACCGTATCGCGTAAGAGGTTGAACCAGCGCCGGCAGCCGTGCTGATGTACCCAGCGTTCGGCGAGGACTCCCTTCGGATTGGCGCGCATGAACAGATAGTCGGCCCACTCGGCGTCGTCGAGCGCGTCCGGGTCGGCGGGCCGCGCGATATGCGCCTCGCCGCCATAGCGGAACTCGATCTCGTCGCGCTTCCCGCACCACGGGCAGGGGATCAGCAGCATCGCGAATAGCCGACTCAGTACAGAGTAGGTTGAACTTTGCGCCGTAAGGTACGACCGTTCGTGTTAAAGCCATCGCGACGTGTTCGATTTTCGAGAAATTGGGTTATCATTTTGCTTAACCTTTCGGCGAGCGGCGCAGACGGCGCTTAATGTCACGTAACAGCAGGCCATCTGGCCCTGGCTTGATCTTCCATTCGAGCGCCTTTGGCCCGGAGTAAAGCGGCCACAGTTTGGCTGCTGGGTCCGCTGATACCTCCCGAAGTGCTTGCGCCAGCGCTCTGGCCTCGCGATTATCCATTCCGGGAGAAAATTCAATAGAACTGCCATCGAATGTTATCCGAGCTAAGACGCGCCGCGATCGCGATACCGCATGGATGATAGCGATAGATCCAGCATCATCTTCAAATGCACGGTAATGTTCATCCTTAATCCACACTAGAGCCTGATCGTTTTAGGTTGAAGCGAGGCTGAAGATTTCCAAGCGCGGGGGTTTGGGCGCAAGATGCCGGCTGGGGGGTGGAGGCCAGCACGCATGCCCAGACCCTATTCACAGGATTTGCGA
>JBFWVT010000084.1:0-21433 GCA_050246595.1 Alphaproteobacteria bacterium | reverse complement strand
ATCCGCGCACCACCGAGGACACGTGGCGCCAGATCGGCTCCTTGCTCGATCATTTCTCCGCACAGGAATGCGCAAACTACCTCGCCAATGCCGGCTACGCTTCAACCTGAAACGATCACGCTCTAACGCGGGATCTCGACGCCGGGCATGCCGCGATCGTGCAGATCGTCTCGACCAACGAAGCGTTGCTGGAGCGCCGCCTCGCCGAAATCCCGAGTTCGGAATGGGGCGATCTGTCGATCGACATCACGCCGCGGGAATACGCGCTCGACTATTTGAAGCACTCGTTCCCAACGCAGCTCTTCGATCTCTATACCGACGAGGAGGGCAACCTCCATTCGCGCCCGGTCACCGATGCCGACGGCAACCCGGTGCAATCGCGCGAAGCCGTCGAGCGGCGCGACCGCATGATCGAGCATCTGGCATCGTTGCCGCCGGTGCAGGGCGCGCTCGACCAGATCCTGCACCGCTTCGGCACCGGGATGGTGGCCGAGGTCACCGGACGCTCGCGCCGCATCGTGCGCCGCGGCGACCGGCTCTGCGTCGAGACCCGGCCGGCGTCAGCGAATTTCGCCGAGACCTCCGCTTTCATGGATGACGACAAGCGCATCCTGGTCTTCTCGGATGCCGGCGGCACCGGGCGCAGCTATCACGCCGATCTCGGCGCTCGCAATCAGCGCCAGCGCATCCATTACCTGCTGGAGCCGGGCTGGAAGGCGGACGCGGCAATCCAGGGGCTCGGCCGCTCGAACCGCACCAACCAGAAACAGCCGCCGGTGTTCCGGCCCGTCGCGACCGACGTCAAGGGCGAGAAGCGCTTCCTGTCGACGATCGCACGGCGTCTCGACACGCTCGGCGCGATTACCCGCGGGCAGCGCCAGACCGGCGGCCAGGGTCTGTTCCGTGCCGACGACAATCTCGAAAGCCCCTATGCCCGCGCCGCGCTCCGGCAGTTCTATCAGCTAATCCATGCCGGGAAGGTCGAAGGCTGCTCTCTAACCGAATTCGAGGAGGCGACCGGTCTCGACCTCACCGACGAGGACGGCTCGCTGCGCGAGGAACTGCCGCCGGTCACGCAGTTCCTCAACCGTGTGCTGGCGCTGCGCATCGCCCTGCAGAACCGGCTCTTCGCCGTGTTCGAGGAATTGCTCGATGCGCGCATCGAGGCTGCGGTCAGCGCCGGGATCTACGATATCGGCGTCGAAACGTTGACGGCGGAAAGCTTCCGCATCGTCGAGCGGCGCACGGTCTACACCCACGCCGCGACCGGTGCCGAAACCGGCTGCTACCGGGTATTACGCCGCGACCGCAACCGGCCGCTGCCGCTGGCCGATGCGCTTGCCGCGATCGCGGGCGCCCGGCTTGTCGTCAACGAGCAGTCGCACCGCGCCGCGGTACAGGTTCCGGCGGCGAGCCTGATGCTTGACGACGGACGGGTGCAGCCGCGCACTCGTCTTGTGCGGCCAATGGCGCGCGACACGCTGAGCACGGACGATTTCGCCCGCTCGCACTGGCGCGAAGCTGGAGAAGCGAAGTTCGCGGCGCTGTGGCAGGCCGAATGCGCGAAAGTGCCGGAATTCGCCGATAGCGAGTTCCACATCATCACCGGCCTCTTGCTGCCGATCTGGGACCGGCTGCCGTCGCGCAATATGCGCGTCTACCGCTTCGAGACCGACGAGAGCGAACGCGTTATCGGCCGCCTGGTCGCCCCCGAGGAGCTGAGCCGGCTTTACCAGTCGCTCGGCAGCGAGGCCCCTGCCCCCGGATCAAGTCCGGGGCAGGCTCTCTCCGCATCCGAAGCCTGGAGCGCGGTGCTCGATCGCGGCGCCGTTATCAACCTTGCGGGCGGATTGCAGTTGCGGCGCTCGCTGAGCATGGGCGCGCAACGCCTTGAACTGACCGGCTTCTCCGAGGGCGGCACGGTCGGCATCCTGAAATCGCTCGGCCTCGTCTCCGAGATCGTCGCCTGGCGCTTGCGCCTCTTCGTGCCCGTCTCCCAAGAGGGCCCGGCGATCCTCGCCGCGCTGCTCGCCCGTCATCCGCTCATTGCCATCCGCTCACGCGCCGACGCGGCTTGATCCGGGACATCTGCCATGGTCAGCCCGAATCAGGCCGCGGCGACAGCCGGGGCCAGCGACCTGGCGCGCCGCCTCGCGCGCGAAGCCGAGGCGGTGTGCCGCCATTATCTCCCGCACGGATGCCGCCGGGGCCGCTACTGGGTCACCGGCGACGTCGACGACACGCCGGGGCGCAGCCTCTTCATCCGCCTCTCCGGACCCGACAACGGTCCCGGCGCCGCCGGCAGATGGAGCGATGCCGCAACCGGCGAGCACGGCGATCTGCTGGACCTGATCGCCCGCCGCCGGCGTTTCTCCCGCCTTGCCGATACGATCGCCGAAGCCCGCGTCTTTCTGGCCCTGCCGCGCCGGGAATGCGCAGATACACCGTCCTGGCATTCATCCGTGCGGTCCGGTTCGCCTGAAGCCGCGCGCCGCCTGTTCGCTCTCGGCCGACCGGTTCCGGGCACTCCCGCCGAAGCTTATCTGCGCGCCCGCAGGATCACCGCCCGGCTCGACTGGCCGGCGCTGCGCTTTCACCCTTCCGTCTGGTATCGCGAGAGCGAGGCGCATCCGCGCGAAGCCTGGCCGGCACTGCTGGCCGCGGTGACCGATGCCGAGGGTGTCATCACAGGCATTCAGCGCAGCTGGCTCGACCGCTACCGTCCCGCCAAAGCGCCGATCGCCGATCCGCGCCGCGCCCTCGGCTGTCTCCTCGGCAACGGTGTCCGGTTCGGCCGTGCGATTGATGTCGCCATCGCCGGCGAAGGCATCGAAACGATGCTCGCGCTCGCCTCGGTGATGCCGTCCCTGCCGCTGATCGCCGCCCTCTCGGCGAACCACCTCGCCGCCCTCGCCTTCGCTCCCTGCTGGCGCCGGCTCTATGTCGCGCGAGACAACGATATGGCCGGCCGCCATGCGTTGGAACGGCTGCGCGAACGCGCCCAGGCCGCCAGCATCGAAGTCCGCGATCTTGCGCCGGTGAACGAGGACTTCAACGCCGATCTCTGCATCCTCGGCCCCGCCGCGCTTCTGGCTCCTCTCGCTCCCCAGCTCGTCCCCACCGATCTCGCCCGCTTTGCTGCCGATCAGCGCAGCCCGGCATAGCGATGCCGTGTGTCGTTGCACGGGGTCGCGCCGGAAGGAGAAAGCCTGCCGTGCGGGCGGCGAACGGCCTTTCCGCCGGAAACAAAGGGCCGCGCCACGGCCTTCCCGAGCGGCGATCTGCCGGAGCCGCCGGGCAGCCCGAAACGGGGCCGCCCTGATCCCCGGCGCAATGGCGGCCGCCTCGCATTTTCCGCCGCCGGGGCAAGAGCCCCGGCTTTGCATCGCGAAACAAAATGCTCGGACGTCCGCCATCCTCCGCGTTGCTGCGGCCCTTTGGGTGCGCCGCGTCTCCGTCCCCGGCGGGCAATCGCCGTGAAGGCCGCGATGGGCGCGGCCGAATTCCCTCCGGCAGAAAGGCACCCGCCATGACACGCCACGACAATCCCCTCCCCTTCCCCGCAAAGCCTGCCCCCGGTAGACCTTTAGCCCGCGGACTTGATCCGCGGGTTGATCCGGGGGATTCCGAGACCGAACACCACGCCGCTTCGCCGACCGCGTACCTGCTCGACGAGCTGGCGCTGTATGGCTACCGGCCGGGCCAGGACGAGCCCGATCCGCGGCCGATGCCCGGACACGAAACCGTCGAAGGACATCTCGGCACAATCGCCGAAGCGCTTGAAGCAATGTTCGCCGGCACCCGCCTCGAGGACGACACCGCCGATTTGTTCTGGTCCTTCGTGAACCTGTTCCACCGCACGGTCCTGCGCATCGAGCGCGAGCTCGACACCAACGAGCAGGCGCAGCGCAAGAGCCAGCTCGAACAGGACGGCTCCGAGGTCAAGTCGCTCGAGATCGAGCGGCTGACCGCGCAAGGCGTCAGCCTGATCGAGCGGCGCCACGCCTTCGAGTTCTGCCGCGATCACGCCGCCCGGCTGTTCGAGGCCGCAACCGGTACATTGTGGCGTCCGCAGGCCGGCTCGATGGTCAACCGCCGCGACTTCCTCGCCGCCCGTTGCAAGGCCGACGCCGAATTGCTGGCGCCCCCGGGACCGCGCATCGCCTTCACCGGCGGCATCGACTGCAACGACCACCTCCGCATCTGGGTGCGCTCGACCGGCTGCATGCCCGCCATCCCGACATGGTGCTATTGCACGGCGGCAGTCCGAAGGGAGCCGAGCGCATTGCCGCCTGCTGGGCCGACAATCGCAAGGTGCCGCAGGTCGCCTTCAAGCCCGACTGGACGCGGCACGCCAAGGCGGCGCCGTTCAAGCGCAACGACCGCATGCTCGACGCGATGCCGATCGGCGGCGTCGCCTTTCCCGGCTCCGGCATCTCCGCCAACCTGGCCGACAAGGCCAAAGCCCGCGGCATACCGGTCTGGCGCTTCAGCGAGCCGGCCCCCGCCGGTAAGGACGGCGGCGCTTAGCGCCGCCTCTCTCATGCCATCTTGCTCATTGGCAGGCCATTGCATTTCGGCAGCCCGCGGAGGAGTCGATCCCGATATCTTTCGAAATCCCGACAAGTTCGTCTATGAGGCTCGCCGGTGCGGGTGTCATTGCTGCCGTGGGCACAACTATGATATTTTACACGATATACAAGGGTAATAGATGAACGACATCGGCGAACACACCGTGCTACCGGCCATTGCCGCCGATCCGATCCTGAAGCGTTTCCGCGCCGCTCTTGATGAGATGTACGGCGACAGGATCGAGCGCGTGGTGCTGTTCGGCTCTCGCGCGCGCGGCGATGCGCGGGCGGATTCGGATTACGACGTAGCAGTCTTTCTCAAAGACCTGAAAGCCGGCGATCTCGCCCATCGTTGGCGCGAGCTGGATCGGCTGGCCGATCTGCGCAGCGAAATCCTCTACGACACGGATGCGTTCGTCGATGCCTGGGCTTACCCCGCCGGCGCCTACCGGGACCGCACCTCGCTGATGCGCGAGATCCGGCGCGACGGTGTCGACCTGTGACGCCGGAAGCGCGGGAACATCTCGACAGGGCGCGCGAATATCTGACCAAAGGGCGCAGCCTGCTCGATGTGCTGCATTTCGCCGACGAGGCGGGCCGGGCGGCTTATCTCGCCGGTTTTCATGCCGCCGAGGCGCTGATCTCCGAGCGCACCGGCAAGGTGGCGCGCACTCATGAGGGCGTGAACAGGGAGTTTCACCGGCTGACGCGCGACGATCCCGGCATCGACACCGAGCTGCGGGCCTTTCTCGGCCGCGCCTACAATCTCAAGGCCATTGCCGATTACGAAACCGGCCCGGGATCGCTCGTATTTTCGGAGCAGGCCGAGGCGGCGCTCGCGACCGCGGTCCGATTTGTCGAAGCCGTTGCCGGGCTTCTGGGCGAAACCGGCGCATGACCGGTTACTCGATCGTCTTCGCATGGCCAATCGTCAGGAAATCATCGACAGGCTGCGGCAGAACGAGGCCGCCTTGCGGTCGCGCGGCGTCAGCCATGCCGCCCTGTTCGGCTCGTATGCCCGCGGCGACAACCGGCCCGACAGCGACAGCGACATCATGGTCGAGATCGACCCGGCGGCCGGGATCGGCGTCTACGAGTATGTCGCGCTCAAGGATCACGTCGCGGCGCTGTTCGATGGTCCCGTCGACGTCGTGAGCTGCGACGGGCTCAAGCCTTCTGTCAAACCCGCCGTCATGGCGGACGCGATTTTTGCGTTCTGACCCGCCAGGGGCCCGCTTCTTGTAGCCTGGGCCGCGGTTCACCGTCACCCGCCCCTGAGCGCCGTCATCGCTACGAGCTGAGCCGGTACGAGGAGAGCTGACAGCCCGACCGCGCCGGCAATTTCCGGTCCGATCCTTTGCTCCCTTCGGAAGATCGCCGCTGTCCGGCTCGATGGCCCGCAAATCCCGACCGCGCGTGTCCGTTCCGGTAGAAGGCGTCTTGCAGCACATCTCCGGGAACACGACAGATGCGCGTGATCGAGGTCCACGGTTCGGATAGCGGCCGCCCGTCCTGTATGCGGGTTCCGAGATGTGCCCGGCCATCGCCTCCTTTTCGGGCTGCCGTTGCGCATGCCCGTTCCTGCTGGCTCTTGAAGCGCCGGATCCCGCGGCCCCCGCCCGCAACCCGGCGGATCGAAAAAATTTCCCCGGCCCGGCAAGCGGGCCTCCTCGCGGCCGCTGCGCTGCAAATTTTTCCGCCCGCCGGGTCCTCCACTGCGTTCCGGCCACAACGGTGCGGTCAGGTCCCTATGCGGTCTCCGAGCGCGAGCCATCGCAGGAACGGTTCCTGCGAACTCAAACCTCAGAAAAGGAGACTACGATGGCTATTACACTCGGAACCTTTGCGAAGCAGGAGAATGGCACCTTCACCGGTACCCTCCGGACCCTCAATGTCAGCGCGGCGATCAGCATCGTCCCCGTCGACAAGCACTCCGACAACGCCCCGGACTACCGGGTCTATGCCGGACAGCGCTACGAGGTTGGCGCGGGCTGGAGCCAGGTCGCCAAGACGAGCGGCGAGACCTACGTGAACCTGAAAATCGCGGCCCCGGAATTCGGGCCGAACTGGGTTCGCTGCCGCCTCGTCAAGCTCGAGAACCCGGGCGATGACGGCGCTACCCACATCGCGCTGTGGGAGCCGCGCGACCGCTGACGGCGAGACCCCGCCGCGGGCAACTGCGGCGGGGTTTTCCCACTGCTACGGCATCGAGTGCGGCCCATGCCGGTTGCGGCAACGTCCGGGAATGTCTGTCTCGCCGGATGTCTGAGCCTACCGGCTCGAACCGGACCGCCTCAAGGATGCGCGGTGCCCCCATGTGTGGACGGCCCGTTGAATGCAAGGCTTAACTGATGACACGTTTGATCAGATTCAGTCATGTGTCCGGCCTTTCTGCGCGACGCTTTGGTCGCTGGCCTTGATGAAGTCCGCGGACAGAGAGCCAATCAATTTTTCGCGCTCACCGCGCTGGGGGCACCCAGGCTTTACTCCGTCCCCGGTCTGACCGGTTCGTCATCATATCTCAGTCCTGCATTCCCCATCCCGGCCTGGTCAGGCTGGGGTGGGATTCGATCGCACGGCGGCCGAGCGATAAACTTCTTCCCGCCGCAATATCGCCCAGGCAATCCGGGCGGTCTTGTTAGCGACAGCGACTGACGCGAGCCTCGCCGGTTTGCGCTGGAGGAGCTGCGCGAGCCATGGAAACTTTGCCTCGTCCGTTCTTGCGCGTCGCAGAAGAGCAGTAGCGCCAACTACCAGCAGTCTTCGGATATTACGATCGCCTTGTTTCGTTATGCCGCCCATCTTCTCTTTTCCCCCGCTGCTGTTTTGCCGAGGTGTCAGCCCCAACCATGCCGAGAACTGGCGGGGCGATTTGAATTCCGAGGCATTTCCGACCGACGCGGAGATCGCGCTTGCTGTCAGTGGGCCAACGCCGGGAATTGTCATCAGACGGCGAGCGGCAGCATCAGTGCGGCACCACTTCAATATGATCCGATCCAGCTCGGCGATCTTAACGTCGAACTCCTCGAGTTGTTTGCGGATATACTCAAAGGCTTGACCGGCGGCGACCGGAAGTTCGTCTTTTGCTGATTGCAACGCTTCGATCGCTGCTCGCACACCCATGGAGCCTTTTGCCGTCACGATGCCGAACTCTGCCAGATGACCTCGTAACGCATTGATAAGTGCCGTTCTTTGTCTGACCAGCAGATCCCGTGTCTTGTGCTGCATCAACAGCGCCTGTGTTTCGCTGCTTTTTATCGGGACAAAGCGCATCGTCGGCCGCGTAACGGCTTCACATATGGCCTTGGCATCGGCAGCATCGTTCTTCCCACGTTTGACATAAGGCCTAACATAGGCTGGCGGCATCAGCTTGACCTCAAATCCCATTCGCTTGAGTTCACGCCCCCAGTAGTGGGCAGTAGCGCAGGCTTCCATGCCGACGAGACAGCGCGGCAGCTGCTCGAAATATTTCAACAACTGGTGACGACGAACCTGTCGGCGCATCAGCACCCGGCCCTCGGCATCGATGCCATGCAATTGAAAGACATTCTTCGCGAGATCAAGGCCGATCACGGTGACAGTTCCTGCGGTCATGTCGAGCTCATCTGGTGAGTCAGCGAAGCTTTGACGTTACCACCATGCCCCTGAGGCCGGGGTGGGCCGTCCACACCATCAATTTTGCCGAGCGCAAGGAGCGCGCTGCCGCGCGCCGGTCATTCTTACGCTCGACAAAATCGGCTCCCCCACGCCCCGCTCCGCGGCGCCCCTGTTGGGCGTCCTTGACCCGGTCCGGTTCGAGCCGGTGCGCCCCTTCCGTCTTCACAACAGACGGAGGGAACAATGATCACGCTTTACGACCACATCCAGGAATTACGAGCCGAGCTGCGGGGCTGTTATTTCAGCAAGCGCGAGCGCGCCGCGGTCGAGGCCGAGCTGGCCAGGGCTCTGGCCGACCAGGCCGAGATCGAGCGCAGCTTCGACCGCGCCATCGAGGCTTACCGCGAAGCGGAAGCGATCCGCAGCTGACGCCGGAGGAGGCGCGGGCGCTGCTCGCGCCTCCTGAAGACGCTGGCCGAGTAGTGGTTCGACAGCACCGGCTGGCTGACTGCGATCCTGCGCGGGCTGTTTATGGCTTCCGTCGCGAAGCAAGCCGGCCTTTCACGAAGCCAGCGCAACCGGCTCGATCAACGCGGCGTCATTGTTGCGGACATTGCCGACCCGGACATTGACCGGATAGGCGCGCATCAGCTCAGCCGGATAAGGCTGCAACAGAGCCAGCAGCTCCTTCGGCAGCGCCGGCTCTTCGCCGAGCCAGGCGCGCCAGTGCGCGGAGGGCAGGATCACCGGCATACGGTTATGGATCGGCGCCACAAGCTCGTTCGGCGGCCCGGTGATGATTGTGAAAGTCCGCACCGTCTCGCCGCTTTGCGGCTCCTTCCAATTCTCCCACAGGCCCGCCATCGCGAACGGTTTGCCGTTGGCACTGACAATCGCATAAGGCTGCTTCTTTCCGGTCGGGCGCTTCTGCCATTCGTAAAAGCCGTCGACCAGAACGAGGCAGCGGCGGCGGCGAAACGCGTCACGGAAGGCGGGCTTGGCGGCGACGGTCTCGGCCATCGCGTTGATGCAGCGCATGCCGATCGCGGCATCCTTCGCCCAGAACGGGATCAGCCCCCACCGCAGCAGATCGAGCGATCGCCGCCCCTCTTCATCAAGCCGGACGACCGGCAGCTGCTGGGTCGGCGCGCCGTTGTAATTGGACGCGCTGTTCGGCACGGCATTCACCGTCTCGAACAGCGTCCGGATTTCGCCGAGCGGCGTTTTGTGGATCACACGGCCGCACATGCTTGCCCCGCATCGACCGTCGTCAGCGCTCGATCCCGGCCAGAGCGTTCCGGATCCCGGCCTGCGCCCAGGGGCCCCACGGCATGGTAAAGAACTTGAACCCCTTCTGCACATAGAAGTTCGGGTCCATCCCGGGCGGGATGAAATACATCCCGGCGGCGACGCCGTGCTTCGCGGCGGTCGCCGCGATCCTATCGAGCGCTCGCTGATAGAGGTCGCACTGGTAGTCGAGCGGCACCCCCAGCTCGATCGAAAGATCGGACGGGCCGATCAGCAGGACGTCGACACCCGGGACCGAGGCGATGGCATCGAGGTTTTCCAGCGCCTCATTCGTCTCGATCATCGGCACAATGACGACCCCGTCGTTCACGGCGTCGAGGTAATCGCGGTAGTTCTTGAACTCGCCCCACTCGCCGCGCACCCCGGCGTTGCTGCGGTTGCCGAGGGGAAAATAGCGGCAAGCGCGCACGGCGGCCTCCGCCTCCGCGCTTGTGTTGACCATCGGCACCACAATGCCGCGTGCCCCGGCGTCAAGCGCGAAGCAGATCTGATAGGCCTGGTTCGCGGCGACGCGCACCAGCGGCGCCGCCGGCTTGCCGCGCATCGTCTGGATCGACGGTTGCAGCTGCTTGATCTCCCAGGCGGAGTGCTGAGTATCGAGCAGCACGAAGTCGTATCCGGCGTCGGCCAGGATCGACACGTCGACATTCGGCGTCGCGGTCGTCCCGACGACGGTTCTACCTGACTTGATGGAGTCTTTGAGGGCGTTCATCTGGCGTCGGTACTCCCAAAGCAGCTTTCGCGCCCGTTCAACCGGCCGACGGTGACGGGCGCGTCGGCGCCATTATCGCACAGTGGCGAAGCGGCGCAGCCTGCGAGTTGGCCCGACCAGGGTCGCCTCGACGGTGGGCCAGTGTCAGCTATCCAGCACTGCGCATCCGAAGCCGACTGTCCGCTTCCCACCCGCCGAGCTGCGGGAGCAGCGTCCCCGCATGGCATGACGGTCGCGATCAGCCGGAATTGCGTATGATCGCGCGATAGAGCGCGGCAGCGCGTTGCAGCGCCGGTGCCGGTTCGGGCGGAGTCAGCACGCCATTGGCAAAGGCTCGCTGATCGGCAGCAGACAATTGGATAACGCGGGGATCTTCGGCCCACTCGATGACGATTGTCACCGGTTCGTCGGCGGCGATGTCATGCTGTGTTAGCACCGCGGCGAATATCCGCTACTGTCGTCTCGATCACCTCGACCTCGGTGCCGCGCGCTTGCCGATCGCGGTTCTCGTCGGTGATCCTGGTGACGCGTACATGGATCGAACCCGGCCTTGCCGTGGCGATCTCAGCCGGATTATCCGCGTGCTTGTCCGATTTGTTCATATCCTGCCTCGCGGCGTTTCGGTCGGGGAGATCCTAGAGCGCGAAGGTCACGTCGTCCCCGGCGAGATCAACCTCAAGCACCTGGTTAACCGGCTCGCCGAACACGGCGAGCTGATCCAGCGCGGCCTGGAACAGTCGGCATTGCATCGCGTGGCCGACATTCGGGATCGGGATGACGAGGCCGGCATGCAGCGTCTGCGCCCCGAACAACCGGCGGAAGTCGCTGGCATTGTTGGTGACCACCACGAAATCTTCTGCCGCGGCATAGCGCACAATATCCCGGTCCTTCGAGCCGGCCCGGCCGATATGGGCGACACGGCGGGCCTCATGACCGGCGTTCGCGGCGACGGCAACCGGCGCGACACTCGGGCATTCGTCGATCAGGAATCTCACGACACCGCGATCGTGTCGAGCCGGCGCCGCGCGCGCTGGACCGGCCGACCGTCGCGCCAGGGCTGCTTGCGCGGCCGGCCGCGCAGCGGGTAGGCGGCGGCATAGACCGGCGCGAGACGGATCATCTCGGCCGTCAACCGCGGATAACTTTCCAGCAATTCCGAAGCCGGGCTCCCGGCAGCGGTCAGCTCGGCGATCAAATGCACCGGCACGCGCGTGCCGCGGAACACTGGGTCGCCGCCGAGGATCTCCGGGTCGCTGACGGCCAGCCGGCGGGCCCGGCGCAATTCGCGCAGGCTGGTTGCCAGTTCGCGGCGCGGCTCGCGCAGATCGATCCGCAGTAACCCGCCTTCCAGCGCCACGACATCGCGCGGCGCATCGGCCAGCGCGTCGGACAATTGGCGGCGCAGTTCGGGGGCAAGGCGATCGGCGAGGCGGCGCTCGATTGCGAGCGACACCAGCGCCTGCGCATCGAGCAGGCGTGTCGCCCGACCGGAGCGTTCGCCGGCGACGGTCCTGACCATCTTCTTGTCGATCGCATTGTTGACGGCTTTGAGCGGCAGCCGCGTCAGCACGGCCGCTTCGGTCGGCGTATAGAGGGAAGAGTCGGATGTCTGCATGACCTCGCCATTAACTATTCTTCATATGGAGAACATATTATCCAGCGCCGGAAAGCAAGTTTTTCAATCGCTTGAGATTGTGGGAGCGTGACCCGCTGGCGCCGTGATCAGGCTCTATGCGCCTGTTCTTGTTGCCTTTTGAGGGACAAGCACCCCGCAGCCGCGCGGTGTCCCGGTCAGTCGGTTGCCGATTGTGAAGCGGCGCGGAACCGGGACCCCATCCGAAGTTGGCTCAATACCAGGTCACTTTGATTATCACCCATGCGCCCAGTCGTGCAGGCCGATGGACCTGATAGTCCAGGGCTACGCGATGAAGCGGTTCCAGGCGTGGCAGCAGTGATCGAGGATGTCGCCTTGGGATTGGAAGATCCGATTGGAAAGCCGGTCCTTGCGCAGGTACTGCTAGACATTCTCGACCGGATTGAGTTCCGGGCACTTGGGCGGCAGCGGCAGGAGGGTGATGTTGGCCGGCACGGTGAGCTTGTCCGAGCGATGCCATCCGGCCTGATCGAGCATCAGCACGGCGTGCGCTCCCGGCGCTACTGCCCGGGCGATTTCGGCCAGGTGCAGGTTCATCGCTGCGCTGTTGCAGCGCGGCAGGACGAGAGCCGCGCCCTTGCCCTGCCTGGGACAGATCGCGCCGAAGATGTAGGCCGAAGCGGTGCGTTGATCGCGCGGCGCCGAGGGCCGGGTGCCCCGCCGTGCCCAGCGCCTGGTGATCTTGTTCTTCTGCCCGATGCGCGCCTCATTGGAAAACCACACCTCTATCGGCCGACCGGCCGCATCGCCCTGGGCGATCGCTGCCAGGCGGGCGGGGAAGTCTTTTTGAAAGCCGCCGTCGCGGCGGGATCCTGGGCATGATGGCGCGGCCGGGCCGAGAGCTTGCGGTAGCCCATCTGACGCAGCGTCCGGCTGAGCGTCTGCTTGCTGACGGAAATGCCGAACTCGGCAAACACCCACTGTGCCAGGTCGATCAGCCGCCAGCGTACGACGCCATCAACGGCCGGGTCGGGACCGGCCTCGACGATCCGCTGCAGCGCCGCGCGCTGCTCGCCATCCAAGAGCGGCCGCTGGCCCGGCGCCTTGCCGTCGGTCAGCCCTGAGGGACCGTGCGCGTTGAACGCCGCCACCCAGTCGCGAACCGTCTGCCGTTGCACCTCGCCAATCGCCGCCGCCGCGCCGCGCGAGGCCCCTTCATAAATCGCTGCCAGCGCCAGCAGGCGCCGGGTCTGACCGGCATCCCGCGACACCCGGGCCAGCACCCGCAACTCGCGCGCCCGATAATCCTCCCGAAGCCGCAACGCCGCCGACATCGCACCCTCCTGCCGTCGGCCAAGGAAAAGCCACAGATACCGCGCCCGAGAAAGCCCCGAGTGCTGTTCAACGGGATTTGGTATAAGCTCTTTATAGGCTTTGTAGAGCGGCCATAGGGGAGGGGTCCTGATCGACGCCGATCAGGACCCCTCTGGAAGAGCTGTATTTGAAGTCGGATCAAGGATGTACCACCTGATCCAGGCGAGGTCCCGGGTCAGTGCTGATTCACACAAATACTGGCTAATACAGATCAGGCTCGCGGCCTTCGCGTAATCGACAAAACCTATCCCGAGGCGCTTGCAATAAGCCGTGGCATGGTCGAGCGCCAAGCGTCCTGTTCTCAGTGTCGACCTTCGCCTCGATCGTTGCCGTAGCACGCGAAAACTCGTCCTCGAGCGCGTCGTAGGCTTCGACATATTCCGGGTTCTTCCGCCATTCGACGAAGGACGCCTCGACCGGGATCATCCTTGCCGGTATTGCCGTCAGCCCGGCTTGGCTTCGAGGGTACGGCGCACCCCCTCAGGATCGCCCGCTATGACTTTGAGGTAAGCGCGCGCCGGCTGGTCAGGCTCCGAGCGCCCCTGCTCCCAATCGCGCAACGTGCCGATCGGAATGTGATAACGCGCCGCGAATTCTTCCTGCGTCAGCCCGAGCGTCCGGCGCAGCGTCCGCGCGCGCGGCACCTTCTTCATACGGGCAAGACGCTCCTCGGTGAGCGGCTGCGGGTCCGGATCGGCGAGCGCTGCTGCATGGACCTCTTCATCTGTCAGCGCGTCGAAGCGGCGCCAATCATGCTTCCCGGTTTTCTCCGTGGTATCGTCGTCGCTCATAGGGTTCGGCTTTGCGGGCTGTGATAATCCGAATTCTCTCCCCGCGCATCGTGTAGCCGACGAACAGCATCCGGCCTTCATACCAACTACAGCGTACCGGTTTTCGATCGGATCCTGCTCCGGGTCTTCCCATTCAATCGCAAACGGGTCACGGAACACGTTGCGCGCCATTTCGAAGGTGACGGCATGGTCGCGCCAGTTGCGCACGGCCTTATCATCATCCCATTCGAAATTCTCGTCCTGCATGGTATACGGGATATCCGTATTATTTGCAAGTGTCTGGTGTAAACAAGGGCCTGAGCAGCAGCGGATACCGTTAGCGAAATTGCTGGCTGGTCGCGTCAGGCTGCCATGAGTTGAACGAAGCGCGAGGTTCGCATAGCGGCCCGCGGTCTTCCGCGCAGCCAGGTGTCCAGGCGCGCGACGTTCATGGCCGCAGCGGTCGCGCCGCGCTGCAGGTGGGTTTAGCCAGGCCGACGTAGCGCGCGCGGCGCCGCCTTGGCGCGGGTGCACGGAGGGCGGCTCGGGCAGGCGCGACAGGTGGCCTTGGCGAAGCCACAGGTCGAGCCTGCTGCGCCAAACGCCCGCGGCCACCGGGGAACGCGTACCCGGGTGAAAAAGGTGAAAAATCTGACTCTCTCGCAATATCAATGAGTTGCAATCAGTCCTCTACAACAATCCATTGAAATAGCGATGCTTTCAGATCGGCACTTTTGGCACGGAGGTTACGACAAGACCGACACGCATTGGCAGCACAATCGAGGCTGCTCGCAATCCTTGAGGGCGGCATCTGTTGTATGCTATTGTCATACAGAAAGTGAGGCTTTCAGATGTCCAACATTTCCCCTGTGGTGAGCGTGCGCGTCAGCCCGGCCGAGCGGGATCTCCTGGAGGTCGCGGCGGAACTGGCGCACACCAGCCTGAGCGATTTTATTCGGCGCAGAGCGATCGAGGCGGCCGAAATGGAGGTGCTCGAACGTCGGATCGTGACAATCCCGGCCGAGGACTGGGAGAAATTCGAGGCCTGGGTGGGGTCGCCGGCGAAGGAAGTTCCTGCATTGCGTGAGCTCGCCGGCAGCCGGCCTGTATGGCAGGACTGAGCCCACCCAGGCCGCTTGCGGCAGGCGACGACAGGAATGCGTTTGATTGCGGACGGGAATCCCTGAATCAATGGTTCCGCCGGCACGCCTGGCACAATCAGGAAGCCAGTGTGAGCCGCACCAGCGTCATCTGCGACACGGCGACGGGCGCGATCGCCGGTTTTGTGGCTCTGAGCGCCGGCCAGATCGAGCGCGCGCATCTTCCCAGATCGGCCCAGCGCAACCGGCCCGACCCGGTTCCGGTGTTGCTGATGGGCCAACTTGCCGTTGACGGGCAGTACCAGGGGAGAGGATGCGCCCGCTCGCTGATGCTGTTTGCCCTCACCACGGCGGTGCGTTTTTCGGAGGAGATTGGGTGCTTTGGCGTGCTGACGCATCCGCTCGATGACGAGGTCCGGGCTTTCTACAACCGGTTTGGGTTCGAGACATTGCCGTTCGATCCGCGACGCGGCATGGTGGTGCGCATCGTGGACCTGAAGCGAAGCGGCTTCTGAAGCATAGCTTTGCCGCGGCGCTTGCAGGATGAGCAAGGCGAGCAGCCCCTGCGTCTCGAAATTGTCGAATGCGCATGCCACTCATCGCCCGTCGTCATTGCCCTCCTTGCGTCGCTGGACGGAAGGCCGCCGGAGCCATCCGGTCAGATGTCCGTCAAATCCTCGGGAAACTGTCCACCGCGCTCGACAAAGCGTTGCCAGGTGGCCTTGCCGCAGACCGACAGCCGCAGATGCTGGGCTTCTCCATCCGCCCTTTCGAGCAGCCCGAGCCGGACCAGCAGCACGATCGTTTTCTCTCCGATCTGCTTGTCCCAGTCCGGAGGAGGTGGGCGCCGTTCTCCGGCCCGCCTTCTCGCCCGAGCGCAAACAGGCAGATGCTCCAGAACACCGTTCGCGGACGGGGCGGAATCAAGGCCCATTCGATGGCACCGCCGGTTGTCTCGGGGACCGTTTGCAGCGATGGCGGCGCTTCCGATTGCGTATCCGCGACACCCTGCCTGTAGGCGTGTTCCAGAGCGCGAGCGATCGCGCTCGCGGTGTCGACGGCGTAGCCGTATTTGCGGTCATAGCGGTCCTTGGCCACTATTTCGCGCGCGGTTTCGCGGAAACGGACCTTGCGGAACGGATCAGCCGGCGGCTGTCCAATGCGTCGTGACGTCGGTTCCTGTCGACGCGATGGCATGAAGGGGCTCAAATCCGGTTTTTGCGGGACCAATTTTCCTTCTCCCGCACGCCATGACAATCCGGGCATTGACAGCGAGGAGCCGGCGGTCCAAAGCGACGCCGCCGATACGATCGCGTCTGTCGTCATTTTCGGGAAAGCCCCCATCGCAGGCGGATACGCCGGGCGGCCCGTGGGTGTGCGCGATCATTTCTCTTCGCCAAAGGAGTTGAGCCATGCGGGCTGACATGGCGCGCGTGATCGTCGAGCGTTCCCCCCGGGGCGGCTTCAGCCGGCCCGGTCGGCCCCTACCTTTGATGACCTGCCGCAGCACGAGGGCCTGTGCCGCCGTCACTACGTCGCCGGCCACTGGAAGGAGCTCAACGAGAACCTGGCGCCGCTGCGCCGCTTTCTCGAGCGCCAGATCGGCCGGCCGTGGGACAAGGTCTACTCCGAGATCGCCGCCCATCTGCGGGCCGACAACACCGTGCAGCAGCATGTCCGCGACCACCTCCGCAATTTCGTTGCCGTCAAACCGCGGCGCTACACCGGCTGGTACGCCAACCCCCTTTCCGGCCTCTGGCATCAGCCGCTCTACGTCGACGAGAAAGACGGCATCCTCAAGCGCACCGATAGCCTGCCCGAGGAGAGGGCGCGCCGCCGTGCCCGGCGTAATCCGCCGCCACGGCCGGTCGACCGCGTCGCGCTTGCCGCCGATCGCGAGCTCCGCCGCATCGACGGCTTCTGGTACGAGTTGCGCCTCGCCCCGATGCCCGATCCCGTCTATCGCGCTGCCGTCGAGCGGCGCCGGATGCGATTGAAGCCGTTCCATTGCCGCAGCCCGATGGTCGAGGTCGACATCACCGTCCGTCGCATGGTCGGACCGTCGCTACGCGACGCCGCAACCGGCCAGCGGGTCGAGGTGGGACCCGAAATCGACGAATGGCGGGCCTGGAACGAATATCGCCGCCGTCATCCCGACCGGCGCTATGCCGTCAGCAAGCGGCGTCTCGGCAAAGCGGAATTGCGCCGGCACGGACTTCGCGACTGTGCTCCCGAGGATGGCCCGCCGGGCGCGGGCGCGCCGCGGGATCACCGCGCCCTTGGCAATCGCTGATCCGAGCGGCCGAGAAGCGCGGTACGATCGCATTCCATCAGTCCTGCGGCGGGTCCGCCGCGACAAGCCCCCAGCCGAGCGCCTCGATTTCGGCAAGTACCTGGTCATCGACGAGGCCTTCCTCCCGAGCAGTACCAATCGAGATAATTTCCCTGGCAGCGTAGCCCCAGTGCGGACAAATCGGATCATCCGGCCAACGAGTCGCCTCAAAATGCCTCCGAGCGGCATCTTCATCGTGGAAAATCGGGTCTGTCAGATCGACGGTCATTGGGCCCCTCAACAATGCCCAACTCCTACCCTGCCGCGATCGGGTCCGTCATGTGCATAATTGCCATTGAAAGCGCACGGGGAGCTGCCACCTCCGGCACGCAGCGAGCGGGGGTTTCCCGTCGGCCGGCTGATGCTACGATCGTCTCCGCAAACGGGGAGGAAGCCGATGGCGGGCAGCGTGGGATTTATCGGGCTCGGCAACATGGGCGGGCCAATGGCGCTCAATCTCGCGAAAGCCGGGTTCGAGCTGGTGGTGCACGACATCAACCCGGCGCGGCTGGAGCCGCTAGTCGCAGCCGGCGCGACCGTCGAAACCTCGCCCGAAGCCGTCGCGGCCCGATGCCATCGCACGATCTGCATGGTCGAGACCACCGCCCAGGCCGAAGCCGTGATCCTCGGCGAGACGGGAATCATCCAAGCGGCGAAGCAGGGCGACATTGTACTGTGCATGAGCACGATCGATCCGCTCGCGGCGCGGCGCATTGCGGATCAGCTGGCGCAAAAAGGTGCGGCGATGCTTGATGCGCCGGTCAGCGGCGGCACGCATGGCGCGGCGGCGGGTACTCTGTCGGTGATCGTCGGCGGGCCGGCCGAGACCTTTGCGGCGAGCGAGGATCTCTTCCATGCGATGGGCCGGAACGTGTTCCATGTCGGGGATCTCGGACACGGTCTCGCGATGAAGCTGATCAACAACATGTTGGGCCAAATCGCGACGGTGGCGATCGCCGAGGCGCTGGTGTTCGGCAAGAAGGCCGGGCTCGACCCGAAAAAGATCTTCGAAGTAGTCAGCGTCAGCACCGGCAACAGCGTCCAGTTTCAGAACCGGGTGCCGCGCATGCTCGCCCGCAACTTTGCGCCGGGCGGCACGATCGACATTTCGTACAAGGACCAGGAATTGGAAACCGGCTACGCCAAGGCGCTCGGCGTGCCGCTGCTGATGGCCAATCTGAGCCAGCAGGTCTATCAGATGGGCCGCGCCGCCGGACTTAATAAAGAAGACGGCTCGGCCATCATCAAGGTATTCGAGCGCATGGCCGGCGTAACGATCGACGGCGACGACTGAGACGCCATCACCACCCGATTGTGGGAGGGCCCAGACGTGCAGCTCAGCCATGACCGGATCCTGACCACCCATGTCGGCAGCCTGCCGCGCCCGCCCGAGTTGCTGGCACTGCTCGAAGCGCGCGAGCGCGGCGAGGCGATTGACGAGCAGGCCTTCTCCCCCCGTCTCGCCGAGGCGGTGGGCGAGGTCGTCGCCAGACAGGTCGCGCTCGGCCTCGACAGCGTGTGCGACGGCGAGCAGAGCAAGATCTCGTACACGTTTTATGTCCGCCACCGCCTGTCGGGCATCGGCACCGCCGCCGGCGCCGAACCCGGTCGGCCGCCGCAGACCGGGCAGCACCGCGACATTGCCGACCACCCCGATTACGCTGAGCGGCTGCGCCGCTCACGTACCGGCTCGCAATGGTTCAATGCGCCGGTGGTGCCGTGCTGCGTCGGACCGGTGGCCTATAGCAATCGCGGACCGCTCGAAACCGACCTGCGCAACCTGTCGGCGGCCTGTGCGATTTCGGGTCCGGTCGAGGCGTTCATGAACGCCGCGTCGCCCGGTGTCCTGACAAAATTCGTGCCTGACCGCTTCTACAAGAACGAAGACGCCTATGTCGAAGCGCTGGCCGATGCGCTGACCGAGGAATACGAAGCCATCCACCGCGCCGGCTTCATCCTGCAGATCGATGCGCCCGATCTCGGCTCGGCCCGCCACAACCAGTATCAGCACCTCACCGACGCGGAATTCCTGCGTATCGCCGAACGCAACATTGCCGCGCTCAACCATGCGACCCGCAACATCCCGCCCGAAGCAATGCGCATGCACATCTGCTGGGGCAATTACGAGGGGCCGCATACTCACGACATTCCGCTTGCCACGATCTTCATCACCGCGATGCGGGCGCGCCCGTCAGGCTTTCTGTTCGAAGCAGCCAACCCGCGTCATGCCCACGAATGGGAGGACCTCAAGGGCGCGAAGATCCCCGACGACAAGATCATGATGCCGGGCTGCCTCGATTCGACGACCAATTTCGTCGAGCATCCGCGCCTCGTCGCGCAGCGCATCTGCAATGTCGCCGATATCGTCGGGCGCGAGCGGGTGGTGGCCGGCGCCGATTGCGGCTTCGCCACCTTCGCGGCGCAGCAGAACCCGGTCGCACCGTCAGTCGTCTGGGCCAAGCTTGCGGCGCTTGTCGAAGGCGCTCGCATCGCGAGCACGCGATTGTGGCAGTAAGAGGCGGCGAACGGTGGCGGATCTTTAAGGACGGCAGCCGATCTTGTACGCGCCGGGCATTCATGCCGATCAACGCACCTCGGCCAGCAGATCGCGGATAACGGCGGCAATCGCGAACAGCTTGGCGTCCTGGCCAGCAAAGCCTGCAACCTGCAGCCCGAGCGGCAGGCCGTCCACCGACAGTAGCGGCAGCGCCAGAGCCGGAATCCCGAGCATCGAGGCGGGCACGTTGAATATCGGGTTGCCGGTTGAGCCGAGCCCGACCGGCGCGGCTCCCGGTGCAGCCAGCATGATCGCCGCGTCATAGCGTGCGGCGAGGCGAGCATGGATCTCGCGGTTATGCCGGCGGCGCGCGATCGCCGCCCCGTAATCGGCAAGATTCATCGCCTCCGCCGCGGCCAGGCGTTCGAGCGCTGCTTTGCTGAGCTTGCCGGCATCGCGGTCGCGATAGGTATTGAGCGGCCAACGCCCCTCCCAGGCATTGATCACGCGCGTCAGCTCGGCGGCGTCCGAAATCGCGCCCTCGACTTCCGCTATTACGGGATCGGCATGACGGTAGGCGAGCACGGTCCCGCCTCCCGCCAGCCGTGCCACTGCTGCGTCGAAGGCGCGCAGGGCCTCGGGGGCCGCAATCTCCCATCCGGACGTTTGCAGCACGGCAAGAGCGTGCGGGCACTGCGCTCTCGGGGGTTCGGACGGTCCTTGCAGCCCGGGATAGCCCGGATCACCGCCGGCCCGCGACGCGATATTCACCGCGACAAGCCAGGCGTCTTCGAGCGAGGCGGCGAGCACGCCGGTACAGCTCTGGCTGAAATAATCGTAGCTGCCGCCGCGATTGATCCCGCCGACGCTCGGCTTGAAGCCGACAACACCGCAAAAACTCGCCGGACGCAGGATCGAGCCGACGACTTGGGTCCCGAGCGCCGCAGGGACCATGCCGCAGGCGACCGCGGCGGCGGAGCCGCTGCTCGATCCGCCCGGTGTGCGCTCGGTATCCCACGGATTGCGGGTGCCCCGCGGCTCGGTCGCCGCGAACTCCGTGGTCACCACTTTGCCGAGGATCACTGCTCCGGCTTCGCGCAGCGCAGCGACGCTGGCCGCATCGCGGCCGGTGCGCCAGTCTACGAACAGCGGCGAGCCCTGCTCGGTCGGCATGCCGGCGGTTTCGATGATGTCCTTGATGCCGAGCGGCATGCCGTCGATTGGCGACAAGGGCCGGCCGTCGCGCCAGCGCGCGGTGGCGCTGTCGGCGGCAAGGCGCGCCGCGGCGATGTCATGGCAGACGAAGGCACCGACGGTCGGCTCGAACGCCTCCAAACGGGCCAGGCCGCGTTCGAGAAAGGCGCGGGGCGTGTCGCTGCCGGCGGCAAAATCAGCCGTGGCGGAGAAGAACGGTATCGGCTGCGGCAGCGTCATCGCTTCTCTCCGTAATCCTGCTGCGCCAGGAAATGCTCGACGATCTCCCAGCCTGTGGCGCGCCACACACCTTCATGCGAGCAGATATAGTCGAGAGCCGAATCGAGAGCGCCGATCCGATGCGGCTGGCCGGTAACGAAGGGA
>JBFWVT010000083.1:0-22825 GCA_050246595.1 Alphaproteobacteria bacterium | reverse complement strand
GGCATCGGCATCGTGCGTCCTTCGAGGCCTCGCTTCGCGAGGCGCCTCAGGATGAGGTAAGCCTGTAAGCCGACATTCGCCAGATACTCGGCAATTTCGGGCCAGGATCGCGCTGTTGAGCGGTTTGAACGCGTCGACGAGCGGGAAGCGGTAATTACCGGTACATTCTGAGAGCAATTTCCACAATGCCAGCTATTGCACTCCAGGTTTGGGTTTGAAATATTCTTCGGCAGGCGTGCCCTTCACGTGTCTCAATCTCGGGCGGCCGCAGGATGCCGCGTGCGGGCGCGCTCTTGCAAGGATCGCGGAACACCTCACCGTGAGTGGAGTTAACAAAGCACCCATACTGGTTAGGGAGATTTAACCTATGATAGTAGCACGCAAGTTGGCTGCCGTTGCACTGGCCGCTTCCATGCTGGTTGGAAGTGCAGGTGCTGCTTTCGCGCAAGCCCCAGGCGGGGGCACCACTGGCGGAGCCACCACTGCGAACCGTGACGACGACCGTGACTTCAACTGGGGTTGGCTTGGTCTTCTTGGACTCATTGGCCTCGCAGGTCTCATGCGGCGAGAGAGGACTCACGACGTGCATGGCACAACCAGTACTAGGTAGATTTTTACCTCGCAATAGCTCCAATGTCGCGGTACGCGATGTATGGAAACGGCCGGGCGAGTAGACGTGTCATCTTCAACATAAATGAGCCAGGACAGCCTGCGCGTGTCTGCGCATACGGGCCTGTCGAGAGCAGGTCAGTGGACGCCAGCAACCGGCACCGGACCCGGCCCCTTACGCCGGTGCGCTAACAGCTCGCGCAGCTCATCGTAGCATCCGAGTTCGGCGCAGGCGCGCAGGACTGTGAATTCGACAATGTCTTGCTGCGCCCGGCTGGCCTGACCGATACGCTCCAACTCGGGAAGCAGGGATGCAAGCACGGCGATAGCGCCGGCTTGGTCGCCGCTTGCATATGAGGCGAGCCCTCGCGCGACCGTCTGCGGAACGCCGCCCGCCGGGTAACGTCCCGCCTGCTCCAGTTCGTCCATCTGCGCCAGGCGCTCGGCGAGGCCCTCATCGTTGCCCGCGACGGCATCCGCCAGCGCGACATGGATATCGGCGAGGGATATTGCCGCCCTTGGCAGCAGAGCACGAGCGCGTGCGTCGAATGTGCGCCAGCGGTCCAGGTCGCGCGGATGGCCGGCGAGCTCCCATCGCCACAGAAAGGAGACCGCATCCGTCACTTTCCCGCGCGGCAGCCCGCTATGGACCTCCAGCGCCACGTCCGCTTCGAACCTTGCGTGCGCCGCCTCATGATTGCCGGCATGCAGTTCCGCGATCGCAAGATGCCATGCGAGATGGCCCCACAACGTACACTCCCGCGGTGCGGCGGCAAGGAACGTGGCCAGCACCGCGCGACCGCCTTCCGGTTCGCCGGCCTCGTAGGCGACATGGGCGCGGGAGTGAGCGGCCCACGCATTACGTGGCTCGCTGCGCAGTGCGTACTCCGCAAGCGAACGTGCCTCATCGAGCCGGCCGACGTCAGCCAGCGCCATGGCGCGATGAGCGGCAAACCACCAATCATCGCCGTAATGCTGGACAAAGGCGTCCATGACCTCAGCCTGCCGGCGCTTGCTGCCCGGTGCAGCTTCCAAGCTGATGAGGCCACCGATTGGCGCGTAAACGCTAAATACAGCGGCATCACGCGGCCAGGCGTCGAGGTGTGCGCGTGCGGCTTCCAGAGCGACCCCGATCCGACCTGCAAACAGCTTTTCGAAAACACCAAGGTGGCTTGCTTCACGATCGCTGAGCCGGACGGCGGCAGCCTTGGCCGCGGCGAACGCAGCCTGCGCCGCCGGAACATTGCCCCACATCGCTGCCACCTGTGCGGTGCCAAGATGGGCGAGCGCGAAGCCCGGGTCCGCTTCGGTCGCACGCGCGAATTCCTTATCGGCTCCCGGCCAGGTCATGAACAATAAGCGGTAACCGGCAACATAGGCGTCACGGGCAGCCGAAGATGCCGTTGTCAGTGGATTACCGTAATCGTCGGCAAGCATGGTGTCCTCCCCCCGGTGCTGTCCTGGAGACGTGGCGTTAGCCGCTTGTTTCCCGCCATGGCGACCTGAATGAAGCCGCTCCCTGCACGGAGGACATCCTGTGATCGCGCTATTGGTAGCCGTGACCAAAATTACTAATTCGAGATCCAACTAGGTGACATCGTTTTCCCCTTTCTCCGGTTCTGCTGAATCGCGTCACGTTGCCGCGTCTTCGTTCGCCGCATCGAGCGGGTGGCGTACGTCGAGCTGTTGAGCCCGGCGTGCTCCATTCACCGATGGACCGTGCGGGCATATTGCCGCGTCGAGAGATGCGGCTGTTCTCGAAAGCGGCAAGATAGCCGTGCACAAGCCCGATGAGCTCAAAAAGAGAACCTGATCCCCGGGCGAACGCTCCGCGCGTCAACGCTCGGCCTGCTGACGGATCGCGACCAGCAGCGCCTCGAGGAACCTTTCGCCTTCGGCACTGAAATGCAGAAACTCCCCACTTTGGCTGATAAGGCCATGGCGTTCGAGCTCGGCAACGCCATCGGGATCGGCTACATGGCCGGCATGGTCGCGTCGGACGACGCTCGTGACCTTCTGTCCGCTGGCTAGCTCGTGATAGGCGGCGAACACGAAGACGGAGAGCGCCTTGTCGGAGAGGCCGTCGATCAATCCTGCCATTCAGGCCTCCCTCTCATTCTCGCCGAGCCACGCGCGGGCGAGGAGCGCGCCGGCGGCGAGCCCGAGCGCCATCGCTCCAAAGGTCGCCGCCATCGAGCGCTTGGACAGCACCAGCTCCCAGCCTGGCGTCAGTCGCTTGGGCGTCACGCCATAATCGATAGCCGCGGCGATCACCGACATCACGCACGCATCGCGCAGCAACCCGGCGGTGGTGCGGGGCGGCCGGGCGGCGAGCCAGACCTCAAACGGTATGGCCCAGAACAGCGCCGAAGCGTGATGAGTGGCATAGCCGACGAGCGTATGAGCGGCGTCAGGCTCGCGGTGCAACGCCGCGCCATCGCCATGCAGCCAATGGCTGGTGGCGTTCGTCGGTTGGAACGTGCCTTTACCTTCCGCTCGAGCAACCAGTGCGAGAGCGGCGGTCGAGACGACACTCGCGACCGTCCCGGTTACGAGCGCCGACAAGCCGATCCGCAGCCAGCGGTCCATCAGAGGCGCTCCTGTTTCGCTCGGTCGCGCTACAGCGTGACCTTGGCGTTGTCGCCCATAGCGGGGCGGCTGTCCGTCATTGCCGCAGCGAGCATCTTGACGTAGCTGACCACCGTGCCGGGGCTGTCCCAGTATTGCGCGTCTTTGGGCGTGACCTTGAGCACGCGGATGGACGGATCGTCGGGGCTGTCCCACCAAGCCTTGGCCGGCGTCGACCAGAGCTCCTTGATCTTCTGCCGATCGTTGGAGAGGGCGGCGCGGCCGGTCAGCGACACATATTTCTGGCCACCGGTATCGGCAAAGGCGAGCCCGACATTGGGATTGCGCTCGATGTCCTCGTCCTTGTGGCTGTCTCTGTCGGTCAGGAAGTAGATCGCGTGCTCGTTTCGGTCGATGTGCGCCGCCATCGGCCGCGCGCGGATGTCCTCGCCGTCATGCGTGCTCAGCATGCAGAAGCCGATCTTCTCGATCAGCTTCCAGACGCGGTCGGCGTCGCGGTCACCGGTCATGGCCCTGCTTTCACCTCGATCCGCGGCATCTGCATGCCTCACGGCCTTGCTCAAAGCCCTTTTCCCAAAGCCCGTAACATCCAGGCGGTTTTTTCGTGGATCTGTAGCCGCTGTGTCAGCAAATCAGCAGTCGGCTCGTCACGTGCCCGCTCGGCCGCTTCAAAGATTGAGCGCGCCGTTTTCGCCACGAGCTCCTGATCGCGGGTGAGCTGTCTGATCATCTCCTCGGCAGCTGGCGGCGCTCCACTCGCTTCCTTAACCGTCGCCAGCCGGGAGAATTCGCTGTAACTGCCGGGCGCGGGAAACCCGAGAGCCCGAATTCTCTCGGCGATGAGATCAACGGCAGCGGCAAGCTCCACGTATTGCTGCTCGAACATGAGGTGCAACGTGTTAAACAGCGGTCCTTCAACATTCCAATGGAAGTTGTGGGTTTTCAGATACAGCGTGTACGTATCAGCAAGAAGGTGAGAAAGCCCCTCCGCGATCGCACGTCGATCGGCCTCTTCGATACCGATATCTATTTGCATGTTGAGACTACTCCAGATTACGTGCTCCCTAAACGCTACCTCCGTGCAATTGTTAGCCAATCCGCCTTATAAGCGATCCTTTTCCACCGCCATTTGCCATCAAGTTCTGACTGGTGGCCGGTCCTGAGCAACTCCGTCAGCCCAGCGCGGCTGATCCGGGAGATCTGCCCCTTCATCTGGCCCAATTTCCCCAGTCACCTGATCGAGCTGCTCCGATGTTATCCGTTCACCGCCGGACAACCCGGGGCTGTCAGGCACGATGCCAAATCGAGCCGCAGTATCGGGTGCATACCGTAGGAGGTCAGCGCGGAGCCTGAGCAGAGCCAGATCTTTAGCCTTTGCTTCCAGCATCACATCGAACTCAAGCCCTGCTGCGTCTCTCATGAAACGAATGAACTCAAACGGGTTGCAGAAGTCAGCATGCGCCGTAAAGATAGGCGGGAGGAAAACTGTCGATTTCTTCCTGGTTCGGCTGTCCGTCCGCTCTACTTCACGTAATTCAGTCCGTGGTGATGAAAAGTGGATCTTCGGCCGCTGCACCAATGACCAACTCGTCAGAAATCTTCGAAGCGCTTCAACCATGTCGACGCGTTCGGGGTTGAAGCACCAAAAATGCTGATAGTCGAATACAAGTCGCACACCGGTCAGCTCGTGCACCCAGAGCACGTCGGCCGCAGAAAACCTCAAATCATCGTTTTCCAGCACCAGTCGCCTGCGCACCGGCTCTGGTAGAGTTGGCCACGTCTTGGCCCATCGTGCGCGGCTCTGGACACGATCTCCGTAAACCCCGCCGACGTGGAGGACTATGACGGCTTCTGGATCCAGATCCATTGCATCGAGGATTTCTGCCTGTGATGTCAGATCCCGAATGCTCTTTCGCGTGATCTCCGGGTCCGGGCTATTCAAGATAACAAATTGTGAAGGGTGAAAAGAGAGCCGAAGCCCAAGCTGCCTGGCCTTTCTCCCTACGGTCTGCAAGTCACGTGCGCTCTCCGCTACTTGATCGTGGAATTGTGGCATATCGGGATGAGTCGCATAGGGCGCCAGGTCTGACGACATGCGGTACATGTCAATTTTAGCATCCGCTAGATAGTCATATATCTGATTGAGATACTCCAGTGAGACCTTCAGGTGAGGTGCATTCTGCCATCGCCGCGTATCGTTGCTCTTGAGACCCGGCTTCCCGAGAACCTTGACGGCAAAGCCAAGCCGTAGCGGACGCGCCCCTGTCATCTGACGTGGTCCTCTAGGCCAAAGCCGAGATCGGACACGAACTCGTTCCAAGCTCCGGGGCGAAGAGCCCCACCAGTTGCCGCCCGGTGACCATGGCCGTAACCGTTGCCCGCATCCGGCGGCGCGTGCGAGGCCAAGAATTCGATGAGATCGACATCCCGCGCGCTGCGCACGGCAAAGTGAACCCACCCCGGCCTGTATCCTGTATTGGCGGCAATCACGATTTCGTTTTTGAAGCGCCCCCGCCATTGCTGTGCGATCAGTGGATGGATCTGGCAGGGCGAATGAAGCCGGATCAGGGCGATCCCGTTCCTCACCTTTGGTGGGACCCGCCGGGCGTTATCCATCTCGTGTTTGACTTCTTCTTGAGCTTTTATCAGGACTGCGGTTTCCGCGAACTTCCCGGATGAGACGTCATCTGGTCCGGTCGCTTTCATCAGCAGTGCAAGAGCCGGCCCGGCATCCCCTGAAGCCGAACGTCGGGCCGCGTTTATGAGTGCCACCGCCCGACGAAGGGATGTAATCCCGTAGCGGACCCGGGCTTCCTTGAGCTCGGCGAAGCCGGGCTTCTCTGCGATGTCCCCGATGATACCGAGGGCGGCAATCCACAGCAGGGAGTCGGGATCGACGATAGCGCTGATGCACCAGTACGCCAGCAGGCTGGATGTAGGGATCGGCTCGGAGCCGTATCCCGTTATGATTGTGGACGCGGTCTCGGCAGCAGCCGGGACATGGTGGTCTATAAGGATCGTGGGCTCCCCTGGGAGTATGGGACCACTCTGTACTCCCAGATCTGCTGCGATAATCCCCGCAATGTCCCACGCCGTTTGCAATTCGTGGCGCATTTCGGCGGACCACGCATTCTCGCCGCGGCCGACAATTCTGACGTGAACTGGCCACCCTGCAGCCCGCAACGAGCGGGCGAAGATCGCTGCCGCGGCAAGCCCATCGGCATCGTGGTGCGCCAGCACGAGCAACGGACCGCCTTCGCGAACGGTCGAAAGCCAGTCGCGGAATTGCTCCCGTGCCTGCTGGCACAGTGATGCAGCCGTTATCCGCCCCGACGGTACATGCGCTGCGTCTATGCCAGCGCGGAGAAAGCATGGATTTCCATGTTGCTGCTGAAGAACGCGGGGCAGTTCTGAACTCTGCCCCGGTTCATCTGACCGCGGGTCAGCCTGCACCGGCACCGGAGTGGGCCAGCTGATGGTAGCGCTGGAGTGCCGTTTGAATGCGCTGAAGACAGCTTTGGATAACGGAACGGGCAGCCCCAGGAGCGCTTGGGCCAAGCTCGGTCAGCGCATCATTGAACTCATTCACCGCGTGCTCGTCGCCGCGAATGCATTCCTGGATCAGGGCTTGATCACGGGATCCGGTCACCATCTCCTTGACCTCCATAAAGGCACGATGTGCTGCACCGGCCAATGTTCCGCTCTGATTCGGATCTCCGCCCAGCTGTGTCACGACGGCCTTAAGCTCTTGAACCATCTGCTCACGGTTCTGGTGAATCTCTCTGAGCGTCGCTTTTAGCTGCTGCTCCTGTGCATCCTCGATTGCTCGACCGATGCCGTTAACGCCGTCCTGTGCGGTCGATATCAGATGATTGAGCGTGGTCGTAACATTACTTGCGCTCGATTGATCCATCGATACCACTCCTGTTTGAGATTATCTCAGCCCTGGATGCCAGCTTCGGGATTGCACGTGCTATATAAGAGATACCGCAACTTGGTCGCCGATCTGCACTCGGCGCCCGGGATAGCGATAGCCCCGGACGAGGTTACGAACGTGCGAGGTAGTGCCATCAGCTGTATTGGCCATGACCACGGTTGGCCTCGGCATCAACCTCGCCAGTCTGCAGCGATCGGAAAAACGGCATCAGCTGCCAAATGGCGGAGAGGCCGACCAGCCCATAAACGATACGGCTCAATCCGGCGTCGTCGCCTCCGAACAGGCCAGCAACCAGATCGGCCTCATGCCCGCCAAGTGCGACAGCTCCCCAATTGAGGCCACCCACGATGACGAGTAGTAACGTGATGATGTTCAACCACTTCATAGCTTAGCTCCACGGTTGATGAACCTGTAGGTCCCGAACCCCACTGGAGCTGCATTGTTCCGTTTGACCGGAACTGCCGTACACCTTGCCCTCTTGCTCCCGCCTTAATATAAAAACTTATCCTGTTATATAATAATCCTGCAGACATGGCAGTTGCTGCGGGCAGGGCGTTCACGTGTCCAGGTTGGACCAGTAACGCGCCCGAACATCGCTCGCTGCTGCAGCAGTGCTCTGGCCAGTAATGCAGACCAAGTGCTGAGTGCGGGCCTGCACCCCTCCACGTCGACGAGAGGTGCGCGTCGAGGCCTGCTACGATGTTCGACACTATACAGGGAAGCGGCCGCTCCGTTTTCCGCCTTGGCTGTCAGGCTCCGACTTGTGCGCCAAGCTGCTGCATCAGCGCCATTTTCCGTTCACTCAGGCGTCGCCCGAGGTCGTTGAGGTCCAGCCCCGAGGCTTCGACTTCAGGAAAAAGCTCGCTTTCCTCTTCCTGAACGTGATGCATGACTTGCTGGCGCAGTTCCATCAGCAAGTTGTTTAGCCTCTCGGGTTGATGCATCCCTTGCCGGATCTGCGCGATCAGCTGCTTGGCGGACGCGTGCTCGGCAAGAGCTTCCGAAACAAGATCCGAGTTTTCTATGGCACCCTGCACTTCGGGATAGAAGATCTCTTCTTCAATTCGCGCATGCACATCCAGCGCCCGGCAGATCTGTGAGACCACGGCGCTGTGGTTGCCATTCTCGTTCTCGTATTCCTGAAAAAGTGTCTCGACTTGGCGATGATTGTTCATTAGTAGAACGAGCGCATTATCCATCGTATGCCCGGCATTACGGGCCTCATGTTGACCAGAGTTCATAGCCGCAGTTCCCTTTGCGTTGCGCATCGCCGTCCCTCGCCGCGCGAGTACGATGTGATCAGCCCAACCCGGCCTTGCGCCGAAGCGTTCCGAATTGCCCAACATGCGTGCAGTGGCGCCGCAGTGATTGTCGTACAAGGCGAGCCATAATAGGTGCCGTGCTGGGAGTGTCTGGCTGGACCCCATGGCAATAGGTATCTGCTCTCGGCAACTCTCGACAAATCGGGATCATGAGCTTACCGGCCGCTATACGCTGAGTCTGTGGAAAATGTAGAGATTGCGAAGGTTTGAGGTCGCTGATTCACTCTGCGCATTAGGGGGCCGGGAGTGAACGGTATCCCGCGTCACTCTTCCTTAGAAGCAGGGCAGATTTGAGCTGCTTGATGCTTCCGGGTGTCTTGGAAACCCGCTGCGGCATCGGCGATCCGGTCGTGTTGCAGTGAACTGACCCGAAGGAAGCGAAAACGTGCCGCCATAGTGGGGTGTAACGCCGAGCTGCTTGGGTTGATAAGCGGCGGCACGGTCCTTCCCGATTGATGTCAGGTCTCGGCGCATTCAAGGTGATCGACCATTCCGGCACGAAGGTGATCACGTTCGACCGGAATGCGCGGGCTATTAGGAAACCAGGAAAACTCCCCTCTTTCAGGCCAACCAGGATAAAGGTCGTTACCGCTCAACGAGTACCGGCGAGGCGATCACGTTCACTTCTGAACAGTGATTGGATCCAATCCATAATCGCTCGCACACACGCGGCGCGCCGCAGGTCGCGGTGAACGATCAGCCAATACTCGCAGGAGGTTTCGGGGATCGGCGGGGCAACGCGTTCGAGCAGCGGGTCATCGTCCGCGATAAAGCACGGCAGAATTCCGCACCCCGCCCCGGCGCGGATTGCGGTGAGGTGCATCGGCATGTCGGAGGCACGCAGCGCGACCGAAGCGCCTGTTTCGCGGACACGCTGCTCGACCCAACGGGGCATCGGAAAATGCCCCTGCTCCTCCGGGTAGGTGACCCAATCACGCGCCTTGGTGCCGATCCGGCGATATATGGCACCCGCGAATACACCCAACTTGGAGATGTACAGATCGCCGCTCTCCGGCGGGTAATGGCGAACGGCAAGATCAGCTTCACGGCGGGCAAGGTTCGCGGTCTGCATCGTTTGGACAAGCTCGAGCGTGATTCCCGTTGGCGGCGGGTTTTCCGACGCGTCACCGACCTGGTGACTTAGAAACGCCGCGGCCCATTCGCCGACCGATATCCGCACCGTACCGCTCAGCACCGATGACGCGGCCGCACGATGCCGTTCGAGTGATAGAGCGGCGTCCTCCAGTTGCTCGGCAACGGGCAACAAGGCCACGCCAGCCTCATTGAGCCGCAGCCCCTCGGGCAACCGGTCGAACAGGGTAGGTCCACCGAAAACTGCCTCGAAAGCGACAATACGCCGACCAACCGTCGGCTGGCTTATGCCCAAGGCGCGACCGGCGGCGCGCAGCGAGCCGTGTCGTGCGACCGCAAGAAAGATGCGGGCGTCGTTCCAATCAAGCAGGCCGGAGCCGTTAGCGCCGTTCATCATGATACGCTCACGTATCGGTATGTCTCGGGAATGGGCAATATCTGATTTTCAGACGTATCACTAAATTGGTGTGACAGCAACCTTTCTCCTGGAGGCCGTCATGCACACGACAACCATTCGCTCGGCGTACTCGCTCGGAATTTTCGACGACAGCACGCCGTCGCGCTGGAGCACCCGTCTCCGCTCAATTCTGGTCGGAAGCTGGTTCAGGAAGAACGAAGAAGCAGCAAAGCCCGACAGCCAGTACCGGCTCGACGACCGGCTTCTCGCCGATGTCGGGCTGTATTGCGAGCACGGCATTCACAATCCCCAGAACCGGACCGACCCCCAACGGAGGTCGCCGGTTCCGGTCGCCTTGCTGACGATATGGATGCCGCCGGTTTAACCGGGCGTTTGTTCCGCTCAATCCGTCGTGCTTAAGGAAGACCGATGTCGCTCTTACCGATCCGCTACGTCTCATTCGACTGCTACGGCACGCTTATTGATTTCCAGGTCGGCAATGTCGCCCGCGACCGGCTCGCCGCCCGGGTGCCGGCTGGCCGGATGACGGCGTTCCTGGAAGATTGCACGGCCTATCGTTTCGACGAGGTGCTCGGCGCGTGGAAGCCGTATCCGGAGGTGCTGCATCGCTCGCTGGAGCGGACCTGCCGGCGCTGGGGCATCGCCTTTGATCCGGCCGATGCCCAGGCGATCACCGAGGCGGTGCCGACCTGGGGACCCCACCCGGACGTACCGGCAGCACTGGCGAAAGTTGCCGAGGTTCTGCCGCTGGTCATCCTCTCGAATGCCGCCGATAGCCAGATCCGGTCCAATGTCGACAAGCTAGGCGCGCCGTTTTACGCGGTGCTGACCGCCGAACAGGCGCAGGCTTACAAGCCACGCTTTCAGGCCTTCGAGTACATGTTCGATACCCTCGGCTGCGGGCCGGAGCATTTCATGCACGTCTCGTCGAGCCTGCGCTACGACCTGATGTCGGCGCACGACCTGCGCATCGGCCGGCGTGTGTTCGTCGAGCGCGGGCACGGGCCCGGCAATCCTGCCTACGGCTACCAGGCGATTGCCGATCTCGGCGGGCTGCCGAGCCTGCTGGGGCTGACAGACGGCCGGCGGTAACGCCACGCCACGGAGTAGGCGGACATGACTGACACGATCACACTGTCCCCGGTGTCGATAGCGGACCTGGACCCCGTCGCGACGCTTGTGGCGGCGGTCGGTTGGCCGCACCGGCGGGCCGACATCGCTGCTTTGATCGAGCTCGGCCACGGCCGCCTCGTGCGCGCCGGCGACGGTCGGACACTCGGGGTCGGCCTGTGGTGGCCGTTCGGCGATACCGCCGCCCGGCTGGGTCTGGTCGTGGTGTCGCCCGACAGTCAGGGCCTCGGCATCGGCCGCCGGCTGATGGAGCGGCTGCTGGCCGACGCCGCTCCCCGCTCGGTCATGCTGCTGGCGACGCCGGCCGGCCGGCCGCTCTATGAGAGGCTCGGCTTTGTCGAAATCGGCGCGGTCTGCCAGCACCAGGGCGAGTACAGCGGCGGACCGCACCCGGATCCGCGGATCCGAGCGGCGACCTCTGAGGATCGGTCCGCCGTGCTATGCCTGGACGCGGCAGCGTTTGGCGTCCCGCGGCCGTCCGTCCTCGATCACCTGCTGGCGGTCGGCCGGGCTTTCGTGCTGGTCGAGGAGGGCAGGGTAACCGGCTACGCCATCGAGCGCGACTTCGGCCGCGGATCGGTCGTGGGTCCGGTGGTGGCGGCAACCGAACCCGACGCGATCGCCCTGTTCAACGCGGCTGCGCGTCCGGGCTTCGTGCGCGTCGATCGGGCGTCGGAGGCAGCGGATTTCGGCCGGCACCTGGCGGCATGCGGCCTGGCACCGGACAGCGAGTCGCCGGCCATGCTGCGCGGCGACTGGCCGGCGGCAACGGCGCCGCAACGGATCTATGCGCTCGCCAGTCACGCCTTGGGCTAGGAAGGAAACATCATGCACCGGATCATCGTTATCGGCCGCGGACTGGTCGGCAGCGCCGCCGGTCGGCACCTGTCGGCACTGACCGATGGCGTGGCTGTCCTCGGCCCGGACGAGCCGGCCGACCGCGCCGCGCATACCGGGGTGTTCGCCAGCCATTACGACGAAGGCCGCATCACCCGCGTCACCGATCGAGACCCGGCCTGGGCGGTCACGGCGAAGCGCTCGATCGACCGCTATGCCGAAATCGAGGCCCGCAGCGGCATCCGGTTCTTCACCAATGCCGGCTATCTCGGGATCGGCCCCGCCGGCTCCGACTACCTCGACCGCTGCGAGGCGGTAGCGCGGAGGTTCGGCGCCGATACGACGCGGCTCGGCGCTGCCGGCATTGCGGCCCGGTTCCCGTCTCTGGCCGTACCCGACGGCACCGGGGGCCTCTATGAGGGTGGCAGCGCCGGTTATATCAGCCCGCGGGCCATGGTCCGAGCGCAGACCGAGGTCGCGCGGCAGCAGGGCGCCGCGATTATTGCCGATCAGGCGATTTCTGTGCACTCGACAGCGGGCGGCGTTGAGATCGACACCACCCGCGGTGGTACTCTGCGGGCCGAACGGGTGCTGGTCGCCACCGGCGCCTTCACCGATGCCTGCGGCCTCTTGCCGGTCGACCTGAAGCTACGGGTATTCGGCAGGACCGTGGTGCTGGCGCATATCGACGACGGGCTGCTGGACGAGCTTGGCGGGATGCCGGCCCTCACCGATGCCGAGACCGGCGCCTACATCCTGCCGCCCATTCGCTACCCGGACGGCCGCCACTACCTGAAGATTGGCATCGGCAGCACGGCCGACCCCGAGTTCCGGTCGCTGCCGGACCTTGTACGCTGGTTCAAGAGCGCAGGCTCGGCGGAGAACCGCCGCGACTTCCAGGCGTTTCTCACCCGGCTGATCCCGGCGCTCGACCGTTGCCGGCACTGGCACACCAACACCTGCGCGGTGACCTGGACGGCGACCGGCCTGCCCTACATCGATTACGTGCTGGACGATCGCATTGCCGTCGCGGTCGTCTGCAACGGCAAGGGGGCAAAGTCCTCCGACGACTGGGGCTGGCTCGCCGCTCGGCTGATGGCCGGGTTGGAATGGGACCACCCGGTTAATCGAGAGCGGCTCCGGTTGCCTGCGGAGATGCGACAGGCAGATCCGTCACTCGGAATGGTTGGGATCGGCGCAACCTCGACGTTGGCGTAGGCATCGGCGAAGGACCGCAATCCACCCGGAAGCTGTCCTGTACAGAAATCAAGAATATGAGCATCGCGCTAACCAGAAAGTCCGCTAATGAGAGTAATTACTTACTGGTAGAAATGTTCCTGTTAATGAAATTCAACAGGGGTCTCACATGCTGATCCGCCCTGCGCATCCTGAAGATTTCAATTCTATCTGGTCCATCATTGGTCCGGTTATCCGAGCCGGGGAGACTTATACCCTTGACCCGAGCATGAGCGAGGCCGATGCGCTGGCCTACTGGGTGAGCGCCGATAAAGAGACCTTTGTAGCCGAGGAAAACGGTTTAATTCTCGGAACTTACTACATACGCCCCAATCAAGCTGGCAGGGGCTCCCACGTTTGCAACTGTGGCTATATGACGAGCGCTTCAGCGACAGGCCGAGGCGTTGCTCGGCAGATGTCTAAGCATTCGCTCGCCCATGCCAGATCACGCGGCTATCGGGCAATGCAATTCAATTTCGTTGTCAGCACTAATGAACGGGCAGTGCGCCTATGGCAATCAGTGGGGTTTGAGATTGTCGGACGTCTTCCGCTCGCTTTCAATCATCCAGACTATGGTTATGTAGACGCATTCGTTATGTTTCAGCATTTAGCCGCGTCTCCAACTCTCCACATTTGATTGCGCCGCCGACAACAGAACTAACAGTACATGAATACAAGTGGTCGATCGAGAAAACGAGCGACATCGACGAGCTGATCGAACGAATTTGTTTTCTTGAATGCTTGCTCTAAGAAAATACTGAAGAATGTCTTCGCCGGTTTCGCCGGCGCACTGATAACGTCCTTTCCCATAAGTAAAATCGTTCCGCCGGCGGGCCAATTTCGGCCGATCATCCCCTGCCTTTGGGCCCGATTTTACTCTTGATAACAGATATTGCGGAAGAGAGAGTCCCGTAAGACCTTGATTCTTCGGAGTAAAGACCGCTGGGCCAGCCGCACTGTCATCCGCCCAGATTCCCCGGATGAAATGGCATCCGGCCAGCGCGTGCCGGGCGCCTCTCCGCCGATCAAATTGAGATTCCGGCGCCTTCAGGCAGCAGTCCCCGTGAACCGGCGCTTGGTGGCGTGGCGAGGCCAACGCCCAATGAGAGCGACCGGAGGAACTGGTCACGCACAACGTGGTGACACCCTCAGGCCGGTATGGCACCGATGACCAGCCGAATTTCTTATCCTCAAACAGGCGCTGTCAGGACTTTTGCCCTTTCCAGCCGCTCAGCTGCCGCCACGAGGTCGTCGATCCCGTCATTTCGCCCAAACAGGATGGCTTCCTCGAGGATGAGGGCGGCCATCTCCCAGATTTTTCGATCGGCACCCGGGCCGAACCTCTTCCGGAAGGAACGCGCTGCCGCCTGAGCCGCGGCGGCGCATGGCGAACCGACGCGGAGGTCGGGATGTAGACAACCGCGGAACCCTTTGAGCGCCTGGTTCGCGCATTCCAGGGGCAGCACGGCCTGCGCTTTCGCCATCGCCGAAGAAACCTGTTCGAAAAGCTGCACCGCCCGGCACTTCGCGGCGAGCTTCGGCTTGCGCCAGACTTCGTCATATTCGGCCGCAACGATACGGCGAACGGTTTCGACAACGATGAGCCGGGCGCGCTCCTCCTCGATCCAGGGAGCATCCGATGTGCCGGGAAGCCGGGTGACGAACGGCGCGAGAAGCTCGTTGCGCACCCGGTGCATCATGAAATCGTTGAGGTAAATGGCATATTCGGACACCGGACGGAAAAAGCAGTCCGGAAGGCACGAGACATCCCTGATCTCCCGGTATTGGAAACCGGCGACAATTACCGCGGCCTCGTTTACGCAGATATTTCCGTCCTTGTTCGGCTGCTTGTGCGATCCGCGCGCCAAGCGGAAATTGGCGAGCTGCTGAAAATCGAACGGCATCGACGGCTCCACGGCTTGGACGGGACGGACCGCTGCGGTTCTCCCGCTGCCATTCTGGTACGCGAGCCCCCGTTTTGACAGCTCCCCGGCTGCCGGTTTTTGGGCGCCGAAGCTGTCACACAGTGTAGCGGCGGGCGGCATGATCGCCGGCGGCGGCGATCGCGTGGGCCAATCCGCCACGGCCAAGGCATGGTTGCTAGCCCGGATCGAGAAAAAACGCCGGCCGCCCTCAGCGGATGACGTGAACACAGCGCTGGGCAAGCCGTGCGCCCCCGAACGCCTCGCCGCCTAAGCAGACTGCCTGCGAATGGGCGATGGATGAGTTTGTCGCTCGTAATTGAGACGGGCAACAGCGTTAGGGATGGCGCGTTCGAGAGCGTCGGGATTGGCGAAGGTGCAATTGGCGAGTTCAGGAAACCGGGTGTCGATGAGACCACAATCGAGAGGTCCGTCAGGACCCCTTCCGTTTGATTGATCACCTCAATTTCCGAGATTGCCGGCACCGAATTGGCATGAAACGCCGCATTGATGCGGTTCGCCACGCTTACCTTCAGCTCGATCGGAATGTTCTGCGCCGCCTCTTGGCCGATCATATGCTCCTCGTGTTCAATTCGCTTCCGGCATCAGGACGGGAACCTGATCGGGGTTTACACACTTATTTTGGGGCACGCTATGTTCTTTAGCTTTCCAGAAGATGCCTGCTGGTTTCCTGCGCGAGGAAGAAGCACTTACGAGGCAGAACCGGGCTGAACTTCGAGCAAAATGTCGTCTAAACTTCGTCCCCTCAAGCATCGCTCGCCGAAGGTGAACTCGATGATACTTAAGGCGTGTGCGTCTACTTCCCTACAAAGCGGCTGAGCAATGTCTCGATAAAAAAGTCCGTAGTCTTAAATGGAAAACCGCCAGAATTTCTTACCCAAACTCTTACTGCGGTGATGCGGCGAGCTGGCAGAGGTTGACCGTGCCAGGCGGCAATCCTTTGGCAATTTCAGCGAGCTGCCGATGATGGGACAGCACGATCACCTGGGCGTGCCGCGAAAGATCGGCAAGTGTCGCGAGCGCGTGCGCGGTGCGTCCGTAATCGTCAAAGGTTTGCAGCAGATCGTCGGCGATGAATGGCAGAGCCGGGGCTTTGCTCGCATATTCCTCGACCATTACCAGGCGTAGCGCGAGAAATAGCTGGTCGCGAGTACCGTCCGAAAGCTGCTCGTCAACCCGTTTCGCCGTTGTGCCATCGGCCTCGATCGCGATCAGGTAGGGTGTACCTTTGCCGTCCTCGTCGGCGGCAACCCCGGCATAGGCACCGCCGGTCATGCGCCCGAACACCTCGCCGATGCGGCGGACCAACCCCTCCTCCCCGAGATCCCGCAGCCTCTCCATACCGTGTCGGATCAGGCACGCCGCCGCGTGGTAGAGAAGGGCTTCTTCCGAGATGTGGACCGCCGCCGCGATGCCGGCCTGTCGTCGCTCCTCGGCTTCGATCGCGTCGATGCCGTTCTCGATGCGCCGCAGCTCGCTCGACAGGCGCTCTTCGTCACCGGCAGTCGTCACCCGCTCGTCCGATATGCGCTCGATCTCGGCGCGCAATCCGGCCAGCGTGCCGTCAATCGTCTCGCGGCCGGGACCGAGCCCTGCCTCCTTTTCCAGCGCCTCAATTGGCAGGCCGTCGCCAATCTGCAAAAGCTGCGCGTCGATTTCCGCCAATTCCTGTTCCGCGGCAGCGCGCCGGAACGCGAGCCCGATGCGTGCCTCCGCCTCCTCATCGCAGGCGCCACCGATCTCGGCGCGCAAAGCCTGGCGGCTTGTCCTGGCCTCGTCCAGCCGGCGTTTCGCCTCGTCCAGCCGGTCCGCGGCGGTCAGGCGCTGCTTGAGCAGCTGGTCGCGCCGCGTTCGGATCTCGCGCTGTTCGGCAAGGCGCCGGCGCAATTCTTCCGCCGCGCTCTCGGACGGCCGGTCTTGCAGGTCGGGCGCGATATTGCCAACCAGCGCCGCGATCGCGGCCTCGAACTCGGCGATATTGTGCTTCATGCCGGCGATCCGATGATCGAGATCGCGCAGCCGGTCATTGTGGCGATGAGCCTCGTCGATCAACTCGATTGCCTTCTCGGCCGCCGGCGGGGCCTCGTCGACCGGACGCTTCAAGCGGGACAGGCACGCCTGCCAGCGACTCTGCCATTCCGCCAGCTCGGACAGCACTGCCTTGTGCTCGTTCTCGGCGTGCTGGTGTGACCGGCGCATTTCGGCGAGGCGGGCTTCGATCCCGCTGCGTTGCCGCGCCACCTTGTCAGACAGGTCGATAGCCTGGCGGGCGGCGGCGAGCGCGTCGGCCAGCGAGCGACATTTTTCCGCCGGCAGCAGCGCGATGAATTTCCGCAACTCGGAATCCTGCCGCCGCATTTCAGCCCCCAGCGCCGCCTGCGCTTCGTCGCGCATCGCCCGGATATCGAGGATGTTCTGGCGGGTGGCGAGGATGTCGCGCAAATCGCCTGCTTCCACCGGCACCGAAAAGCCGAAATCGGATGTCAGATCGCGCCATGCGGCCTCGACGCCCTCCTGTTTCCGCCGCGCTTCTTCACAACAGCGTTCGGCATCGGCAATCCGCCTATCCAGATCGCGGATCTGGCGCTCGTACTCGCCAATGCTGGCGAGCCTGCGGCTTTCCGCGTCGCGGCGGTCGGCAAGATCATCGGCCTGCCGCAGCGCGTGCTCGAATTTGCCGGCGAGACCGCGGGAACCGGCATAGGCCGCAATCTCGGCCAGGAGCGGTTCGCCTTCGAACCTGCTGCGACGGATCAGCAGCCAACCCAAATCCCGGTGTGCCCGTGCCGCGGCAACCGATATCTCGTCGGGCACCGGACCGCCCTCGCGTTCGCGCGCGAGACGCTCCGCAGCGTCGAAGCGGTCCCGTTCGAGCCGCTGCCTCTCGCCCTCGGCCTCGCTGACCGACTGCCGTGCCGCATCAAGGCTGGCAGCAATCCGATCGACCGCCTGAGCGGTGGGCGGAACGACTGCCGCAAGCGCTTCCAGCCCCTTGTCCCACAAAGGCAGCCGGGCCAGCGCGGCGGTCAGCCGGGCGTCCTCGCGCGCCAGCTTCGCCTGCGCGTCTTCGATCCGCCGCGCCGGGTCGCCTCCGGCAGAAACCGCCTGGAACACCGCCGCGAGATCCGAGAGGTCGGGCGACTCGGCAATTTGTTCCAACGCTTCCGCCGCTTCAGCGATGTCGCGTGTGATGCGCGCCAGGTCGGCTTGTGAATCGCGAAGCCGTTGCGACACGACCCCGTGCTGTCGGATCAGGGCGCGCGCTTCGGCGATTTGCGGGCTGTTCGGCAGCACCGTAGCGATGCGGTCGAAGCTGTCGATCCCGAGCGCCGCCAGCCCGGCAGTCAGCTGCAACGCGGCATTGTTTCGCTCAGCTTCGCGCCGCGGCAGGTCGCGAAGATCGGCGGTGATCTGCTCGCGGCGCCGTCCGAGCGCGTCGATCAGCTCGCCGCTGTCCAGCAGCACTTCGTCAGGCTTTTCCGCGGCGATCGCCGCCTCGATGCGCCGCATCTCGTCTGCCGCCGCCCCGACCTCCTGTTCTGTTAGCACCAGCGCGGCCGCGCTGTGACGCCAGCGCTCGGCAGTATCCGGCGGCAACAGCGGGGAGGCCGCGGTCTCAAGCCGTTCCCGCCGCGCCGTCGCGCGCCGCTCCAGCCATGGATGCACCCGTTTGATCCGTTCGAGCCGAGCGATTTCCAGCTGCCGGCTCACCTGATCCCGGGCGAGCCGGTCCCGCTGATCGTGTACGAAGGCGAGCTTTGCGTTCAACTCGTGCCACGCCTGCGGTCGGACGGTCGCACTGCGCAGATCAGAGCGCGCCTCGGCTACGCAGCGCAGCGCCTCGTAGAACGGTCGCGAGCCGCGCTTGACTGCCGGCGCGCGAAGGTCCCGCGCGTTCTCCAGCTCCTCGCGCAGCCGGCGCAGCCCGGCGATGCCGCTCCCAGCGGCAAACAGCGCCTCGGCCAGCTCGCCACCGGTCTCGATCATCGCTCTGGCGCCGTCGCGCAGCAGCTCGGTGTCGAGCGCGAACAGCCGCTTGAACAGGGCTTCATCGGCCTCACCGAGCAGCTGGGAGAAGACGCGCGGCTCGATGCTGTCGCCCTGCGCGTCGATCAGCGTGTTTCCGGTCCCCTTGCGGCGGCCGATTGCGAAGGCGCGGCCATCGCTGCCGATCCCCTCCTCAAATAGGCGCATTCCGGGGTATCCGAAGCGGAACGCCATCGGGGTCTGGCCTGGTATGCCGAACAGCCAGTCACGGAACGCGGTACGCAGGACCGTCTTGCCGGCCCCGTTGGGCGCGAGGATCAGGTTGATCCGCCCTGGAGCGGGATCGAGCGACAGCGCAAGCTGATGGAAATTTCCGTAATTCTCCAGTGTGAACGAGGTAAGCCGCATTGTTTAGGTGTCCCCGGCGAGGCGGGCGAGGACCAGCGCGCGCGCCCGTTGCAGCAGTTCCGCGCCGCCGCCGCGTAACGGATGCTCGGGCGGCAGGTCGATCCCCGCCAGGTGGCGCTTCAAGCTCCCGGCATAATCGCCGAGCAGCTGGTCGCCCGATCCGGCAATCAGCTCGTCAAAGGCCTTCACCAGACGGCCGACAACGTCCGGCCGCTTATCGAGTCCGTCGATATCATCTTCCGGTTCGGTATCGACCCTGACCGATTCGACCCAGACCGCGTCGGCACCATGCTGACGGCCTTCGGCTATGACACTCTCGCGGACGTGGTCTGGCCGACCGAGGAGCTCGCCGTGCAGGTGGGTCGCGCCGCTCAGAATCACGCGTGCCGCAATCGGTCGGTCCTGCGCCGCCTGCAATGCAGCCGCGAACGCCTCGCCGACCCGCGCCATGATGCCGTCAAGCCCGCTCTCGCCGGCCGATTGGATCACGATCGGGCACCAGCGCACAGTATCGAGCGGCCGGTGTTCAAGCCCGCAGACCCGTCCGTCACGCACGGTGACGAGGGTGGCGCCCTTGGCCCCGCTCTCGCGGATGCGTCTTCCTTGCAGATTACCGGGATAGACCACCCAGGGATCCTCGTGCACGATCTCGCGTGCGTGAACGTGCCCAAGGGCCCAGTAGTCGTAGCCCTTGGCGATGAGCGCCGTTTCCGTGGTTGGTGCGTAATTGTCGTGACCGAGCCTGCCGTTCAGCGAGGTGTGCAGAAGACCGATATTGAACAGGCCCGGAATGGGCGCGGGATAATTTGCCGAAAGATCCTCGGTCACCGCCGGTCTGGCAAAACTCTGTCCGTGGATTGCCACCCCGGGCTCTTCGAGCACCACACGCTCGCACCGGTCATAGGGCAACAGCGTGATCCGGGAAGGCAGGCGCAAATGACGGGTTATCACCGACTGCGCGTCATGGTTGCCGCGGATCATGACCAGCGGAATTCCGGCGTCCGCCAATGTCGCGACCTGCTCGATAAAGAACAGCCCGGTGCGGTAGTCCTGCCAGTCGCCATCGTAAAGATCGCCGGCGATCAGCACGAACGAAACCTGTTCGCGGATCGCGGTCTCGATCAGGTTTCGGAAAGCCTCGCGCGACGCCTCCCGCAACACGCGCGCCGGGGCATCGGGATCGGCTTCAAGCCCGTGCATCGGGCTGTCGAGATGGATGTCGGCGGCGTGAAGGAAACGGAACTTGCTCATCCTTCGCTCCTCTGCGCTCGCCCCAGAACTGGTCCAACAGAGGCGTAATTATCCCTATCGGATGTTGCCGTATGGTTTATCGCTTACGGCGCACGGAACATATTGTTTTAAGTGATCCAGCATCGAGAAAGCGCAGCTATCCCCTGAGATGCCCTTCATGGTCATCGTCGTCCCCAGCTGCGCCGTGTTGGAGCCTATCAGCTCGATGCCGTTAGGCAAATGTCCGGAGAGCGCGAAAGGCGCTGCGCCTGGTGCCTGGTGGAATGCGCGTCTTTTCCGTGTCCTTTGCGGGCTCGACGCCCGCGCCGGCTCTGGTATTGTTCTAAGAACAATACAAGAACAATGGAGAGCGTATTATCCCAAGGCGCCATGTTTTTCAGCTTTCCGGAAGACGCCTGCTGGAATGCCGAGCGCGATAGGGTCGAATGCGGTGTCGGCATCGGCGAATACGAAGGCGTCGTACGGATGCCATGAGAAGTGTTCCGCCGCTTCATTGACGGCCCGGTGACACCAGAGCGCTATCTCGAAGCCTGCTACGTGCGGCGCACTCGCCTGGAACTCGTCGCTGCGCGCAAGCGGCGGCGGCAGCTGACTAAGGACGGCAATGTCGCGATCACTGACCGCGATATATGCGATGAGAAAAACAGCCGCGAAGCAGAACCGGGGCTGAGCAGATCGGGGTAATGTTGATCCGGCCCAACAGTAGGGTGCAGGTCCGGCTCCGATTACCCCAGCTGACGCGGGTCTATCGAGGGCTTGACCCGGTAAGGAGGGGTTCGCTCCGGCCGAATGCACCGGCGCAGAGAGATCCTATGGGGCGTGGGGTGCGCCGGCGATACGGTGCGGCTCTTCTCGGATCGCGGCGGAGGGGACGGAGATGTCGGCGCAAGGTGAGACGGTATCTGCATTGGGAAGTTCAAACAGCGCGGTTGATATTTTCGTGTCGATCGAGATGAGCCGAGCGAAGTGGGTCATCGGGGTGCACACGCCGCTGGCCGACAAGATCGCCATCCATGGGGTTGCTGCTGGCGATGCCGATGCCATTCTGGCCCTCATCGAGCGCTTGCGGTCACGGATAGCGACGGTGCGGGGATCCATCCCGAGCGTGCTGTGCTGTCACGAAGCCGGCTACGAAGGGTTCTGGCTGCAGCGCCGCTTCGCCGCGCTCGGGATCAAGGTGATCGTCATCGATCCCGCCAGTCTGCTGGTCAATCGCCGTGCAAAGCGCGCCAAGACCGATCGGATCGACGCCCGCGACATGGTGCGTGCGCTGATGGCGCATGCGCGCGGCGAGCACCAGGTGCTAAGCGCTGTGCGGGTACCGAGCGTCGAACAGGATGACGAGCGGCGATTGCTGCGCGAGCGGCAGCGCCTGGTCAAGGAGAGGACCGCTCACACCAATCGGATCAAGGGCCTGCTGAAGACGCAGGGAATTCCCGAATTCAACCCGCGCGCGGCGGACGCGACGCAGCAGCTGGGTGAGTTGATCACCGGCGACGGTCGTCCCCTCGGCCCTCGCCTCAAGGCGGAGATCGTTCGCGAGCTGCAGCGCTTGGCATTGCTTATGCAGCAGCTGGCACAGGTTGAGGCCGAACGCGACAGTGTCATCCAGGGGGCAAAGTCGCAGCGCGAGGAAGAAGCTGCTGCCGATCGTCACCGGGACGGGACGATGCTGGCAGCATTGAGCCGCCTGAAGGGGATTGGCGCGAATGATGCCTCGATGCTGGTGCATGAGGCATTCTGGCGGGATTTCCGCAATCGGCGCGAACTGGGCGGGTGGAGCGGATTGGCGCCCGCGCCGTGGGCCAGCGGCCCGGTGACACGCGATCAGGGGATCACCAAGGCGGGACCGCCGCTGCTGCGCGCCCAGCTGATACAGATGGCTTGGCGCTGGTTGTTCTGGCAGCCGGACAGTCGACTGGCTCTGTGGTTCAAGGAAGGCAATTATATACTTCGCAACCCCATCCGACAGCACCCGCTAGATGTTGATCGCAACCCTCGGAAGGGTTGACACCGATCGAATGTCACCTAGCCTCTATAGGCATGGCTACAATTAGCGATATCT
>JBFWVT010000082.1:2478-22835 GCA_050246595.1 Alphaproteobacteria bacterium | reverse complement strand
TCCCGCAAATCCTGTGAATAGGGTCTGGGCATGCGCGATGGCCTCCACCCCCCAGCCGGCATCTTGCGCAGAGATCCCCGCGCCGGGGAACCCCTATCCCGTTTCAACCAGACCCGATCACACTCTAGCAGGCCGCATCGCTCTGTGTCCGTTCCCGGTACGACGGGCCGGTGCATTGGCCCGCGGGCGCGCCCATATCTGTCGGCATGACGACATTCCTCACGGTCCTGCTGGTCCTGGCGATGCTCGCGGTGCTCGGCGTGCTCGGGATGGGCGTGTTGCAGATGATCCGCGGCGGCGATCCGCGGCGCTCGAACCGGCTGATGCAGTCGCGCGTCGCGTTGCAGGGGCTGGCGCTGCTGCTGCTGGCGCTGCTGATGATGCTGATCGGCAATGGCTGATCGCCCAAGGCTGATTACTCGGGGCTGATCGCACCATGGTACGGCTGACCCGGATCTATACGCGCGGCGGCGACCGCGGCGAAACCTCGCTCGGCGACGGCAGCCGGGTCGCGAAACAATCCTTGCGGGTCGAGGCGTTTGGCACGGTGGACGAGGCCAACGCGGCGATCGGCCTGACCCGCCTCCATACCGGCGGCGATCGGGAGGCCGACGCGATGCTGGCCCGCATCCAGAACGACCTGTTCGATCTCGGGGCCGATCTCTGCACCCCGGAAGAGGGCAGCCGCGCTTCCGGGGCGCTGCGCATCGTCGCGGCGCAGGTCGAGCGTCTCGAAGCCGAGATCGATGCGATGAACGCCGCGCTGCGCCCGCTCGACTCGTTTATTCTGCCGGGCGGCAGCCAAGCCGCAGCCCATTTGCACCTGGCCCGGACCGTAACCCGGCGCGCCGAGCGGCTGGTCTGCGCATTGGCCGCCGCCGAGACGGTCAATCCGGAAGCGATCAAGTACCTGAACCGGCTGTCGGACCACCTGTTTGTGCTCGGCCGCCGCCTGAACGACAACGGCGCGCGCGACGTGCTGTGGCGCCCCGGCGCGACGCGCTGACCGAAATCGGTCCGCGCGCCGGACGCACCCGGAATTTGTTGCGCCGCCGGAGCGACTCGGCGCCACCCGCACCCTTGCCGATATCGGCGTTCCCGGCCGCGCTATTCATATCGCCCGCAATCGCCGGCGCTGCTCAGCGCAGCAGCAGGCATGGGCTCACAAACAACGCCGTTGCGCCGCCGTAGACGATGCCGATCGTGGCGAGCAGCGCCAACAGGCTCATCACACCATGCTGAAACGCCGACACGCCTTCCCGGTTGGAGCCGCACGACCACCGCCAGCCGGCGATTGTCGCGGCGACCGAGATGGCGAGCGCGATCCCGGTCGTCACGGCGATAATCACCCGGATGTCGAGCGCGCCGCCGGCCCAGCCCCGAGCGCACAGAACGGCGTGGGTGCTGTAGATGATCGTGAGATGCACGGCCCACACGATCGGCCCCAGGAGCAGGTAGAGGGCTGCGCCGGTCAGCGTCCGGTACGGGGGAGGGGCGGCTTCCCCTTGTGTTGCGGGTGCCGTTTTCATCCGAGGAGCCGCGGGAAGCCGTGGACCAGCAGCAGGCCGACGATTGCCTGGGCCGCCGTGTAGTAGACGAGCAGCGCCGTGTTGTCGTAGCTGACCCGGCGGGCTGCATCGACCCGGCCGATGACGTAGCGAGCCAGCACGAACCCGGTCATGATCGCAACGGCGAAAGCGAGCTGGCCGTTCAGGACGCTGCCCATGTAGACGGCCGCGCCATAGGCGCTTTCCGAGGGGCGCAGCCCGGTCTGCCAGTGCGCCAGGATCTCGACCGGCACGGCGGCGATCAGACAGAGCGCGCCGACTGTCATCAGAAGCGGCATGCCGATGTTGCGCGATTGCGGCGCCGGGAGCAGCCGACCGGCGACAACGAACGCCGCCGCCGCCGCGAACAGCAAGGCTGCCGTCACCGCCGGCCAGAACGCCTCCGGCAGCACCGCCGCGTCGGCGGTCGGCCAGACCTGCGGCGACACCGTCCATAAATACAGGTAAGAGAAAACGTAGGAAATGAACAGCGAGCTGGCGACCAGCATCAGCACGACCATCGCCCACCAGGAATGCGAGCTTGGTCCCGTCATATAGGTCGGAAGCTTGATGCCGGCCCCGATATCGACCGGACCGGCGCCGGGGCCGGGATCGAGCTGCCAGACCCAGACCAGAACACAGACGATTGAGAGGACGCCGCAGATCACCGCGATCGTCACGGCCTTGACGGTCAGCAGCAGAAAGAACGCGGCCATAAACACGGCTGCGAGAAACGACGACCAGCCGGGACCGGGCATCCGGATGATGTATTGCGGCTCCGCCTCGATCGGCGAGGTGACGATCGTCTCGCGTCCGCCGGTCGGCGCGCCCGGCAGGTAATAGCGCCCGGCCTCGACATCCGCGGCGAGGTTGGGCTGGTCCCATAACGGTTCGCGGCTCGTGACGTGCGGAATGCTGCGGGTCGAGTAGACGTCGTTCGGCAGCCATTCCAGCGTGCCGGCGCCCCACGGGTTCGACGGTCCCTGACCAAATCGGAAGCACCGGAACAGATCGATCACGAACAACAGGACTCCGGCGGCGAGAATGTAGGCGCCGATCGTCGAAATCACATTGAGCGTGTCCCACCCGAGGCTGCTCGGGTAGGTCCATACGCGCCGCGGCATACCCATCAGCCCGGCGATGTGCATCGGAAAGAATGCGACGTTGAAACCGATGAACATCAGCCAGAACACCCACCGCCCGATTCGTTCCGACAGCATGTTGCGGCTGGCCATCGGCATCCAATAGTAGAAGGTGGCGAACAGCGGAAACACCATGCCGCCGACCAGGACGTAATGGAAATGCGCGACGACGAAATAGGTGTCGTGCACCTGGAAGTCGAACGGCACCGCGCCGACCATGACACCGGTCAACCCGCCGGCCGTAAAGATGAACAGGAAACCGAGGATGAACAACGACGGGGTGGTGATGCGGAAGCGCTCGCGTCCGCTCGCGATCGTCGCGATCCAGGAAAATACCTGAATTCCCGACGGGATCGCCACCGCCATGCTCGCGGCCGAGAAAAAGGTCAGGCTCAGCGCCGGAATGCCGGTGGTGAACATGTGGTGCACCCACAGACCGAAGCTGAAAAACCCGGTGGCGATCAGCGCAACGACGATCAGGTTGTAGCCCACGAGCGGCCGCTGCGCCATTGTCGGCACTATCATCGAGACGAGACCGGCGGCGGGCAGAAAGATGATGTAAACCTCGGGATGGCCGAAAAACCAGAACAGGTGCTGCCACAAAACCGGATCGCCGCCTTTCTCGACCGAGAAGAACGGCCAGCCGAACGCGCGCTCGATTTCCAGCAGCATCGTCGCCAGAATGACCGCCGGAAACGCGAAGATGATCATCGCCGCAAAAATCAGCATCGCCCATCCGAACAGCGGCATCTTGTCGAGCGACATGCCCGGCGGGCGCGTGCGCAGCGCGCCGACGACGATCTCGACCGCCCCGGCGATCGCCGATATCTCGATAAACCCGATGCCCAGCAGCCAGAAATCGGCGTTATCGCCCGGCGAGTATTCCGTCAGGGTCAGCGGCGGATACATAAACCAGCCGCCTTTTGGCGCGAGGTCGTAAAAAACGGTCGAAAAGAACACCAGCCCGCCGATCACATAGGCCCAGATCGCAAAGGCGCTGAGCCGCGGGAACGGCAGGTCGCGCGCCGCCAGCATCTGCGGCAGCAGCATGACGCCAAGCGCCTCGACCGCCGGCACCGCGAACAGGAACATCATCGTGGTGCCGTGCATCGTGAAGATCTGGTTATACAGATCCTGGCTCAGAAAGGTGCCGTCGCCGGTCGCGAGCTGGGTGCGCATCAGCAGCGCGAGCACCCCGGCCATGACAAAAAACAGAAAGGCCGTGCCGATGTAGAACACGCCGATCACGGTGTTGTTGACGGCCGTCACGAGCCGGAACCCGCGGGGCGTCGCCCATATCCGTTTCAACTCGTCGAGTTCGCCCTCGGGTCGGGGCGTGCTGTTCGGCAGGGCGCGGGCGGGGGCTTGGCTGTCGCTCATTTCAGGCTCGCGAGATAACCCGCCAAGGCCGCCAGCTCGTCGGGGTCGAAAATCTCAAAGGGCGGCATCAGATTTTCCGGCTTTATCCGCTGAGTACCGACAATCCACGCGGCCATCGCCTCCGCCGTATTCGGCAGGATGCCGGCGGCGAGCGACAGTCTGCCGCCGACATGCGTCAGGTCGGGGCCGATCGTCCCAGCGGCGGGGGTGCCGCGCACCGTATGGCAGGCGCCGCAGCCATTGGCCAGAAACAGCGCCCGGCCGCGCTCGGCGATCGGGTCGTGCGGGGGCGGCCGCGCGGGTCCTGCGGCCTCGGCGACCCACGCCTCAAAGGCAGGCGGTTCCATGACCCTGACATAGAACGCCATCAGGGCATGCGGCCCGCCGCAATACTCGGCGCATTGGCCGCGGCTGACGCCGGTCTCCTGCGCCATGACGCGCATCCGATTGACCCGGCCCGGGACCATGTCGAGCTTGCCGGCAAGTTTCGGCACCCAGAAGCTGTGGATCACGTCGTTGCTCAGCAGCGCGATTTCGACCGGTTGGCCGAGCGGCAGGCGCAGCTCGTTCGCGCTTTCAAAGCTGCGGCCCCGTGCGTCGGTATAGATCACGCGCCACCACCAGCGCTCGCCGACAACCGTGACGCGAACCGGCTCGCCGTCGCCCACCGGCAACGGATCGGCGCTGGTGAGAACCAGCGAATAGACGAGCACGGCGGTAACGACCACGGTCGGGAATACCAGCCCGCCGGCGATCACGGTCGACTCGCCGGCGATCCGCCGCCGCCAGCGCTCCGGTCCGAACAGCGCCAGCAGAGCCACCGCCGTGACAGCGACAAAGATCACCGCCGCTCCGGCAAACAGGACCCAGCTCAGTTGCGCGATGCGCGCCGCCTCCGGCGCACTGGGGGCCAGCGCCGACTGAACCCCCTCGCAACTTCCCAGTGCGAGCGACAGCACGAGCAGCAGCACGGCCGGCGCGAGTCGGGTGGCGCCGCGACGCGACATAGTCACGGTGACGGGCTGGTCGGCGCGCCGGAGCGGGGAGGGAAGGCCGGCGGCGCATCGATGCTCGCGAAATAGGCCGCGACATCCTCGACCTGCCGCGCGGTCAGGCGGGTCGCAATCGCCTGCATGATCGCGCCTGGCGCGGTGCGGTCGCGCAGCCCGTCTTGCCAGAGCCGCAGTTGGGTCTCGATGTAGGGGGCGTATTGACCGGCAACCCTCGGAAAGAGCGCCGCCGAGTCGGAGTGGTGGCACGCGAGACAGGGCGGTATCTGTTTCTGCGGCACCCCGAACTCGGCGATCAACCGTCCGCGGGCGATCCGGTCGGCTGGCAACGGGGCCTCGCCGGGGCCGGAGCGCACGGCCGTCAGGTTCGCGTAATAGCGTGACACGGCCTCCGCTTCCTCCGGTTCGAGGGCGGCGGCGATCGGCTGCATGATCCCGCTCGGCCGCCGGTCTTCGGCGTAAAAGCGCAGCGCCGTTCTCAGATAATCAAGCTTCTGACCGGCGAGTTTTGGTACGAGACGGCTGGTCGGCGGCGAATTCCCGTCGCCATGACACCGGATGCATCGGGTCAGCGCCTCGGTGGCGCCGCCAAAGCGGGCGATCGACGGACCGCCGGGATCGACCGGCTCGGCATTGCCAAGCGCGAGCGCGCGGTATCGCGCCGCGTCCATGCCCGGAAGTTCGCGCAGAAACGCGACCGCGGCCCACACCTCGTCGCGGCGCTGCGGCGCCGTCCAGCCCGGCATGCCGGTGAACTTAAGCCCATTTCTTACGATCCAAAACAGCTCTTCGGTTGACCAGTCGCGAACCGCTTCCCGCAGATCGGGGGGGGCGGGCAGCATGTGTTTGACGATCGGGTTCCGCGCCTCGTCCGGGGAACCATGACACGGAGCGCATCCGCCGTGGTAATGACCGGCTCCGAGCCGCACCAGATCCGGACCGTTCAGCGGCGGCGCGCTGACTGGAAGGCTGTAGAGCCAGACAGAGCGGTGCAGCGCGAGCTTGATGAGCCAGTTTGTGGGACCCCAATGCGCATTGCCCGCGGCCACATTGTAGACCCCGGACAGGACGACCAGGAGCAGCAATACCGCAACAGCTATCAGGGTTACCGCGGCCGACAGGAGAAAACCGCGCCACCCCGGGAGGCGCCAGCCCGACATGCGCGCTATCGTTCCGCCGCGGAAAGGGAGAGGATCGCCGCAGGGCCGGCATCGCGCGCCGTCAGCCGCCGCAGCGAGCGCGCCGCGAGCACGACCCCGGCAAGCACATAGGTAGCCGGACAGGCTGCCAGCATCATCAGACCGGCGAGCCGCTGGTCATCCAATATGTCGCCACCCGGAATAGGAGCATGAACCGGGGCCATATCCGGGTAAAGCGCACGGGGGGCGAAGACCAGCAGAACCCCGAGAAGACAGAAGAGCTTGCCGGTGACGAGCATCGCGAAAATGGCGCGCCACTGGAAAGAACCGGGTTCGGACAGAGCCGCCAGCCAAAACCACAGGGAAGCGCCAAGCAGCGAGACTTGCATCAGGACATGAACCGGCATCGCCGCGTGCGCCAACCCCAGCGCGGTCGGGGAATGCCATACCCAAAGCAGGCCGAGCTGCATCGCGGTCGCTGCGAGCAGCATGCACCCCGAGGACAGCATTGCGACCGGTGCCTGCCGCGCTCCGATAATGGCGAGCGCCAGAAACGGCGCCAGGATATTCATTATCAGAATGTGCTGCCCCATGTGCCGGGCGATCGGTCCCAGCGATGACTGTGCGATACCGGACCAGACCACCATCACACAGGCAAGCACTGTCGGGAGCAGCCACCGCGACCGGCGGTTTGGCGTATCCGGATTTCGATAGGGATGCGGGCGGACGTTGCCGGCAGCGCCGGATGGGGGATCGAAGCTGGGCCGTGCCATTCCGCCTCCCGAGATATCCGGCCAGGTTGCCGCCGATGACGGCGTCACCGTCGACAGCCAAAATAGGCTGGGGAAGCAGCCGGAGGAAAGCCCGCCATGAGGGTGGGTCGGTTCGGCAATACGCAATTCCCCGACGGTTTCGATGTGGCCGGTCGCATACCGGAAATGACGGCGCGGCCGCGGGCGGCGCACGATGCCGGGTTCGCATCGCTGCGGCTCCCGCTCATTGGCTTGCCCACCCGATGCGGATGCCGTGCAACGCTGCGCGTCGAGGGCAGCCGCCGTGGCGTGCAGCGGAACCTATACCTTTTCCTATCGACCGCTAAAGTGACAGTACCTCGAATAAGATGTTTGTCATCAGCGCAGCGCCGTTGCGAGCGTGGAAGCCTCGCAGGTGCTGATCCGGTCTAATTCGGCGCACAGCGCGCTCTCGTCCCGACGTTTCAATCAGAATAGCGGAGCAATCGACGTGAAGGCCTCTTTGTTCTATCTGCCGAGCATCGGCAGCCGCGCCGAGATCGAGCGCGGGATGGCGGGAATGCGTCCCGAACTGTATCAGCGCATGCTGCGGGAACTGACCGAGCAGATCAAATTGGCCGACGAACTCGGATACGACTCGGTCAGCTTCACCGAGCATCACTTTCACATCGAAGGGTTCGAGGTCTCTCAGAACCCGGTGCTGCTCGACCTCTATTTCGCAATGCAGACCAAGCGCATCCGGGTCGGCCAGCTCGGCATCGTATTGCCGGCGGCAAACCCGATCCGGGTCGCCGAGGATATCGCGATGCTCGACCATATGACCGACGGGCGCGCCGTCGCCGGATTTGCCCGCGGCTATCAGCGGCGCTGGGTCGATATCATGGCGCAGCAGACGCACGACATCCACGGCGCCCTGCCGCACCAGCATGACGAGATCGACGCCGCAAACCGTGCCGCCTTTGAGGAGAATTTCCGGATCATCAAAAAAGCCTGGACGGAGGAGATGCTGACCTTCGACGGGAAATACTGGAAGGTGCCGGCAGGCGATACGCCGTGGACGCTGGAAACCACCGCTCACTACGGCAAGGGCGTCGAAAACGGCATTCTTCGCGCGGTCGGTGTTGTTCCGAAACCGTTGCAGAAACCCCATCCGGATCTGTTTCTGCCGTTCGCATCGTCGGAAAATTCGATCCGCTGGGCGGCGCGCGAAGGGGTGACCGCGATCCTGCCGTCGATGCTGCCGGTTTATGAAAACAAGCTGTACGATGTCTACGCCGAGGTGTCGGGCAAAAAGCGGGGCCAGGGCACCGGGTTGTTGCGCGACGTTATCATCGCCGATACCGACGCGGAGGCGATGTCGCTGTGGGAAAATTCCGGCCGGTTCACCGGCCGCGCCTGGTTCGAGCCGTTCGGTTTCCGCCGCGGGTTGCAGGACCCGAAGACCGGCGAATATCTCTCTCCCGAAGAGGCCGTCAGGGAAGGCTATGTGCTCGCCGGCACTGTCGATACCGTCACCCGCGGGCTGGAAGCCAATCTGAAGCGGCAACAGGTCGATTGGATTTTCTGCTATACCTACAACGCGCTGATCCCGCACGCGACGCTGCTCAAATCGATCGAGCGCTTCCACACGCAGGTGATGCCCCGGTTCGCCTGACCGGGCTGGCCGGTTTTCCCTCTTGGCAACGGGAAAGGCGGCGGCTGCCGAGTTGTCAGCCGTGGCTCGCTGGCTCATCATGGGCGCCGAGCAAGGTTCAGGGGAGCACGCCGGATGACCAGCCTCTCACCCACCAACCTGCCGCCCGACCGGCAGCGTGAGCTTCTGCGGCAGATGCTGACGATCCGCCGTTTCGAGGAGCGCGCTTCGGACGATTACCTCGCCGGAAAAATCTACGGCGTCGTGCATTGCTATATCGGGGAAGAGGCGGTCGCGGCCGGGGTCTGCGGCGCGCTCGACGAGCGTGACCGCATCATCTCGACGCATCGCGGCCACGGTCACTGCATCGCCAAGGGCGCCGATCTCAACCGCATGATGGCCGAGCTGTACGGGCGCCAGACCGGCTACTGCAAGGGCAAGGGCGGCTCGATGCACATCGCCGATTTCGGCATCGGCATGCTCGGCGCCAACGGTATCGTCGCGGGCGGCATCTCGATCATCACCGGCGCGGGGCTGGCGGCGCAGATGGAGGGCAGGGGCGGGGTCGCCGTGTCGTTTTTCGGCGACGGCGCATCGAACGCGGGACCCTTTCACGAGTGCCTGAACATTGCGGCGACCTGGAAATTGCCGATGATCTATGTTTGCGAGAACAATATGTACGCGGCGCAGACCGCCGCCGCCGCGACGCACGCGCTGCCCGACGTGGCGGCGCGCGCCGCCGGCTACGGCATTCCGGGGGTCATAGTGGACGGCAACGACGTGTTCGCGGTCCATCGGGCGGCCAGCGCCGCCGCGGAGCGGGCGCGCTCGGGCGGTGGTCCAAGCCTGATCGAGTGCAAGACCTATCGCTGGCGCGCCCATACCGAGCGCCGCGGCCAGCCCGACCCGCGCGACACGGCGGAGGTCGAAGCCTGGATGGCCAAGGACCCGATCGCGCTGCTCGAAACCTCGCTGCGCGAACAGGGCGAACTCGACGATGCCGGGCTGCGCTCGATCGAAAGCGAAATCATGAGCGCGATCGAAGCCGCAATCGCCTTTGCCGAGGCAAGCCCGTTCCCGCTGCCCGAGCACGCGGCCGACGACGTGTTCGCGGTGTAAAGGAATCAACCATTTAACGCAAAGGGCGCGAAGGATACGCAAAGGACGCGATGGCTTCTATCGGCGCGAAGCGCCAGTAAAACCACGAAGACACGGAGAGCACGGAGATGATGCGTCTCTGTGTCCTCCGTGCCTCCGTGGTGAATTCTTGTTGCGCGCTGCGCGCGCGAAAGCATCTTCGCGGCCTTTGCGTGTCCTTTGCGCCCTTTGCGTTAAAGAATCTCCGTGAGGCGAGGTCCCGAGCATGCGAGAGCTGACCTACAACGAAGCCGCGATCGAGGCGATCGCCGAGGAGATGCGCCGCGATCCGAAAATCTTCTATATGTCCACCGACGCGATCGGCTCCTTGATGAAGGAGTTCGGGGAACAGCGCATCAAGACCACGCCGATCGCTGAAGCCGCCTTTACCGGTATCGGCATCGGTGCGGCCGGGTGCGGGTTCCGCCCGATCGTCGATTGGCGGCAGGTCACGTTCTGCTTTGTCGCGATGGACCAGATCGTCAATCAGGCCGCGAAAATCCATTACATGTTCGGCGGCCAGGTGGCGTTTCCAATGCTGTTCCGCGCCTCGGTCGGCGGCGGCGGCAAGGTCGCGGCGCAGCACTCGCAGTCGCCCTACTCGATGTTTATGAATGTCGCCGGGCTGAAGATGTTTCTGCCCTCGACCCCCTACGACATGAAGGGGCTGCTGAAGACCGCGATCCGCGACAACAACCCGGTCATCTCGTTCGAGTCGAGCCGGCTGATGGCGACCAAGGGACCGGTGCCGGACGGGGATTACACGATCCCGCTGGGGCAGGCCGACGTAAAGCGCGAGGGCAGCCATGTGACCGTCGTCGCGCTCGCCTGGCTGGTGCACGAAGCGCTCGCCGCCGCCGATGAGCTGGCGAAAGAGGGGATTTCGGTCGAGATCGTCGATCCGCGCTCTCTCGTGCCTTTGGACGCCGAGACGATCCGCAACTCGGTGCGCAAGACCGGCCGTCTCGTCATCGCCGACGAAGCCGGGCCGACCGCCGGCTTTTCGGCCGAGATCGCCGCGCTCGCGACCGAGGATGCCGCGACTTTCGCCCGGCTCAAGGCCCCCGTAAAACGGGTCTGCGCGTTGCAGGTCCCGATCCCGTACAGCCCGGTTCTCGAAAACCACGTCTTCCCGGACCACAACCGCATCATCGCCGGCATCCGCGAGGTGCTCGATGCGCGGCGCCCGGAAGCGGCGGCGTGAGCGATGAGGTCAGGATGAAGACGGCGCCGATTTGCCCCTCTCCGCCCTCAAGGGGGGAGAGGGAGGGGCCCATTGCGCAGCAATGGGAGGGTGAGGTGGGTTGCGCCCGGTGCTCTGGAATACGCCCCCTCACCCCAACCCTCTCCCCCGCTGGGGGAGAGGGAGAAAGCAGTGCCTGGCAACCGAGCGGGGAGTCTTGACCATGGCCCCGATCGTAATCGCCGACAGCATCACCCGGATCGGACCCGAGGCCGCAGGCGCGGTCGTCGTCAACGCCTCGCATGGCGGCGTCTATGCCGCCTATCTTGCGGCAAAATTGTGCGCCGTCGCGGCGATCTTCAACGATGCCGGGGTCGGCCGCGACCGCGCCGGGATCGGCGGTCTCGACTACCTGCACGATCTCGGCATGCCGGCCGCGACAGTCGGCCACGAGAGCGCGCGGATCGGCGATGGCGCCGACATGATGGCATCAGGCGTCATCACCCATGCAAACGGGCTGGCCGCCGTGCTCGGAGTCGGCCCCGGCCAGTCCTGCCGCGATGCCGCCGCTCTTCTACAACAGGCGCAGCCTACCGATCGCGCACCGCCCGAGGCGATCGAAGGGGCATTCCTGCTGATTTCGGAGGCGCCGTCGGTCTGGGCGCTTGATTCCGCGTCGCTGGTCGTGCCGGAACACAGGGAAGGAATTGTCGTGACCGGCTCACATGGCGGGCTGCTCGGCGGCAGGCCTGAGGCGGCGCTCAAATACGATGTGCGCGGCGCCCTCTACAACGACGCCGGGATCGGCAAGGACGGGGCCGGCGTGTCGCGCCTGCCCGCCCTCGACGCACGGGACATTCCGGCCGCGACGGTCTCGGCGGCGAGCGCCCGCATCGGCGACGCGCGCTCGACCTACGAGGACGGGATCGTCAGCCGGATCAATTCCCGCGCCGCTGCGCTCGGTCTGTCCGAGGGCATCAGCGCCCGCGATTTCGTCGCCGGGCTGCGCCGCGCCCTCGCATAACCGTGGCGCTGAGCCGCCGCTTGCCCCCACCCCGGCCCTCCCCCGTCAGCGGGGGAGGGGATTATAATGCCGCCGCGCCGTCTCGTTTGATCCCCCTCCCCGCGAGCGGAGAGAAAATCGGAATATCGCGGCGGCTCCATCGACCCCCTCCCCCGCGTGCGGGGGAGGGTTGGGGTGGGGGTCGGCCTCGCCCGGAAGGAGACCCCATGAACACGACCCTGCAAAACCGCCCCTCGGGCACGATGACCGGCGGGCGGGCGCTCGCCGAGATGCTGCACCTCGCCGGAGCCGGGCCGATCTTCGGCATGGGCGGGTTCCAACTGCTGCCGTTTTACGACGCGGTCGGCCTGGTCGGATTGAACCACCACCTGATAAACGACGAGCGCTGCGGCGCCTTTGCCGCCGACGCCTATGCCCGCGTCACCAACCGGCCCGGCATCTGCGACGGCACCTTGGGCCCCGGCGCGACCAATCTCGTCACCGGGCTGATCGAATCGCTGAACGGCGGCATCCCGATCGTCGCGATCGCCGGCGACACGAACCGCGCGCATTCCTGGAAAAACATGACCCAGGAATGCCGCCAGACCGAAATCCTGAAGCCGGCCGTCAAGGAGCTGATCCGGGTCGAGATGACCAGCCGGGTTCCGGAGCTGGTGCGCCGCGCCTTCGCAGTGGCGACCTCGGGACGGCCCGGCCCGGTGCTGCTCGATGTGCCGGAGGACGTGGCGCACGGAATCCACGATTTCGCGCCCGAGGAATTCGTCATCGACGAGAGTACCTTGAAAGCGCCCGCGCGCCGCATCCGTCCGGACCGCGCCGATATCGAGCGCGCCGCGCGGCTGATCGCAACAGCCAAGCGCCCGGTATTGCTGACCGGCGGCGGCATTCATCTCTCCGAGGCCTGGAGCAGGCTAACCGCTTTCGCCGAGGCGCAAGCGATCCCGGTCGCGCATACGATGAGCGGCAAGGGCGGCATCGCCTGCGCCAACCCGCTCAATCTCGGTCTGTTCGGGCGTTATTCGCGCATCGCCAACGATTTGATCGAGGCGTCGGATTGCCTGATTGTCGTCGGCTGCAAGCTCGGCGAGATCGCGACCAAGCGGTTCGCGCTACCGCCGCCGCATATCCCGGTTATCCATCTCGACATCGTCGCCGAGGAGATCGGCCGCTGCATCCCCGCCGAGATCGCGCTGTGGGGCGATGCCCGCGCCGGCCTCGAAGACCTGACCGAGGCGCTGTCCGACAGCGCTGCCGCCGCCCGTTCGGCGCGGGCCGACCATGTTGCCGAGATCGCGCCGCGCATGCGCAAATGGGAGGAGGACGCCGCGCCGCGTCTCGATTCGCGCGACCGTCCGGTGCACATGGCGCGGCTGTGCCGCGAACTGAACAGGACGCTGCCGGCCGATTCGATCCTGGTCGCCGATGGCGGATTTGCCGGGCATTGGACCGGTCTGCTCTACGACACAAAGAAGGCGGGACGGCATTTCATCCCGGATCGCGGGTTTGCCTCGATCGGTTACGGGCTGCCGGGCGGGATGGGGGCGTGGCTGGCCGCGCCCGACCGTCCTGTGGTCGCGATCAGCGGCGATGGCGGGTTCAACATGACGCTGGGCGAATTGGAAACCGCGCGCCGCGTCGGTTGCGGCTTGACCGTAATCGTCGTCAACAACGCCGCCTCGGGCTATGTCAAGGCGTTGCAGCACGTCATGATGGGCGGGCGCTACCAGTCGGCCGATCTGGTCGAAATGGATTACGCCGCGATCGCCCGTGCGATGGGCTGCGGCGGCATTCGCGTCGAAGACCCCGAAGCCCTCGCGCCGGCGCTTCGCCAAGGAATTGAAGAGCGCGACCGCCCGACGGTGATCGACGTGGTCGTCACCCGCGACCCCGCCCAAATGCTTCCCGCCGTCGACAACCGCACGGTAGAGATCAAGAAAGGCGATCGCGTCGCGTGACGACTCGTCGGTCGTCTCAAGGCCTCCTACCGCTATCCGAGTCGGCTCCTCACTCGAAGCCGAGGACAGTATCGACAACCAGGTCGATCAACGGGCGGCTATCCGCCTCCAGAGCGACCTTTGTTGTCGCATCGGGCCGGACCCGGCGCAGATCGCACACGGTCATTCCGCGTGTGTACATACCGGTCAGCTCCACCTTGACCGAGGTCTCGACATAGCGGATCAGGTCCGGGGCGACATAGGGGATGACGGCGCACACATCGTGCATCGGAGCGACCGAGAGGCCGAAGACGCGGTTCTGCCCCGCAAGATAGAATTCCATCAACTCGCCGATCAGCGCGGCCACCTTTCGACCGCTCGCCCGCAGGCGCTCCAAGTCGCCCCGGTCGAACCCGGTCTGGCGGGTTACGTTGTAACCGACCATGCGGATCGGGATGCCGCTCTCGAACACGACGGAAGCCGCCTCGGGGTCGCAACAGATGTTGAACTCCGCCACGGGTGTGATGTTGCCGATCGTGGTCGAGCCTCCCATGATCGTTACTTCCCGCACCCATTGCCTCAACCGAGGCTCCCGTTTCAGCGCCACGGCAAAATTCGTCTCCGGACCGATCAGCGCAACGACCAGCTCGCCGCGGTGTCTGGACGCAAGCTCAACGATCAGATCGACCGCGTGCGTTTCTATCGGTCTGCGGGTCGGCACCGGGACTTCCGCCCCGTCCAGACCGGTCTTGCCGTGGATGTGCCCGACAGGGGCGGGGGATTGGACCAGCGGCTCGGAAAATCCGGCCGCGACCGGCGCGTCGATCCCGGCGAGTTCCACGATCGCAAGCGCATTGCGGGTGGTGTTCGCAAGGGAATTGTTGCCGTGGACGGTCGTGACCGCCAGCAGGTCGAGATGCCGGGCTGCGAACAGGATGGCCACCGCATCGTCGTGGCCGGGATCGCAGTCGATCAGGATCTTCACTCTCTCCGCCATGCGACCCCCCCCCGTGCTCGACATCATCACAGGCCCGCACCGTCGCGATGATATCGCCAATGCCTCCCCGCTCGCCATCCGGCCCTCATTGTGGCATTCGCGCGGCTTCGTCCGATTATTCTCGGGAAGCAAAATCCGGATAACCGCCATAAACATAGGCGTCGTCCTGCGCGAATAGAGCGCCAGAAAATCAGGCCACGGTTTCTTCGGCGTAAAGCGCACGCGCTCCGCGTCCGGCGCCTCGATTGACGCAACGCGCTCCTTCATCAGACTGTGCAACGTGCCCGTTGAAAACACATCGCTGGTCAACCCGGCGCTGTTTTTGCGCTAGGATGCATCATCATGCCGAACCTCCCTTCCCCTGCCCGCTCCGCCAGCGAAACCGATGCGGCGGATATTACTGCCCGCATCCTGCTGGAGACCGAGTCCGTGCTGTTCCGCCCGGACGATCCGTTCACCTTCACCTCGGGTCTGCGCTCGCCGGTGTATATCGATTGCCGGCGCCTGATCTCGTTCCCGCGCGCGCGCAGAAAGCTGATGGATCTCGCCGCCGAGCTGATCGAGCGGCATAGCGGGTTCGAGTCGCTCGACGCGATCGCCGGCGGCGAGACCGCCGGTATTCCGTTCGCGGCCTGGATCGCCGACCGGCTGTCGTTACCGATGCTCTACGTCCGCAAGCAGCCGAAGGGGTTCGGCCGCAAAGCCCAGATCGAGGGTGAGCTGAGGGAGGAGGCGCGCGTGCTGCTGGTCGAGGATCTCGCCAGCGAAGGCACGTCGAAGCTCAACTTCGTGCGCGCGATACGGCAGGCCGGCGGCCGTGTCGACCACGCTTTCGTGATCTTCAATTACGGTATTTTTCCGCAGATCGAGACGAGCCTCGCCGCCGAGGGGATCACGTTGCTGGCACTCGCGACATGGTGGGACGTCGCACGGACCGCCGAAAGTCTGGGACGTATCGCGCCAGATCAATACGAGGCGATCGAGAGCTTTCTAAAAGATCCCAACGCCTGGTCGGAGGCCCGCACAGCCGCTCGGCGCTAGCGCCAAGCGTGAAATTGCCGGGTTGCGATTATTGATCAGGCGATTATGCGCTGGGTCGTAAAAGTCGGAAGACGTTCACGCCCGCCCGGCGCGACCGACAGGGACATTGGGGCGTGATTTGCGATTGAGCGGCCCGGGGTCTTCGCGCGTCTCGGTGCTCAAGACAAAGAAAATGCCGCCTTGCAGTATGCGCCGCGGCTGCTCGCCGCCATGCCTCGATATAGTTGTTGGCCGTATCAACGATTTTGAACATACCGCGATAAGGATCGACAAGGAGGGCAATATTATAGGTCATGCAAACTGCGCCTCTGTTGAACAACATACTGCTAAAACACGCGACTCCGCGATGAGCGTTCCACGCCCGGCGGCGGAGACCGGGCGAGCCCGTCCCCGCCGGTCCGCGCCCCGAGAGCGGCAAGTACTGCTCGGATTTGCGACTGCGCGGATTCGGGGCGGGACGGCGGCTTGCACCTTGACCCGAAGAACGGTGTACCCCTATATGACGCTGGCTGCGGCCGGATGGCAGAGTGGCTATGCAGAGGACTGCAAATCCTCGTACAGCGGTTCGATTCCGCTTCCGGCCTCCATCCCCTAAGTCACTATTTCCTAGAATGATTTTTGCCCGCGATAGCGCCCGCCCGGCAGCACCGCGGCCGGTACCGCATGCAATTCCCGTGTCATCGTGTTCGCAGTCTCGTCCGCGCGCCGTTCCGGGATAGTTCGCCCCATTGCCTGAATAGCCTGGTCGATGTGCCGACCGTGAACATGGGAATACCGTAGCACCATCGACAGCATCTTATGACCGCTGATCCGCTGCATAATGGGCAGATCAACCCACCCTGCACCAGCTTCGTAATGGCAGTATGCCGCATTGCGCGCAGCGTAATTGTCCCGGATCTACGCAGATTGCCTGAGATTAGGCGAGGGGTGGGTTGTTTTCCCGGGATGAGGGCTGCGGAGGCCGAGCATCCCGGGAAAATCGAAGCTCACGGCTGATGCTGTGGAACAGGCCGCGTTGCGCGGCTTGTCGAAATCGGAGCAGCGCGGCAAAGCGGACCGGGTGCGGGCGATCCTGCCGACGCTGGAGGGGCGGCACGCCGGGGTGATCCTGAACGACAACGCGCGCCATGACGGCGGCTGGACACTGCCGCGCCTATCTGCCGAGATGGCTTGCGCAACAACTGCGCCAAAGGGGGAGTTGCCCGACCCCAGGGTCAAGCCCGTGGGCTGACGGCCCACGGCCGCGCCATACCCTCAAAGGGCAGCAGGAGGGCGCCGCGGTCGCGGCGAGCCGTCAGCACTTTGCCGATCTGAAAACCCGAGCCGCAGTGGGGAGATCGATCTGGTGTTCCTCGACCAATTCGAGGCGCTCACTCCTCCCTGTCCGGCGCGGCGCCGAGTCGCCTAGCCAAACGCCCGGCCAGGCCAAGAAACAGGCCATGCTCGACCCCTTCGATCCGGAGCGCCGGCTTCGCCTTCAGCCGCTCGCTTTTCAGTTCTTCCCCGCTCGCGGGCCTTGTCGTCAGTGCCGCCTCCCCGGCAGCCAGGAAGGCTCCGCGCCAGCCGCTCAGGGTCGCCACCGTCACCCAGGCTGCGCGACACCAGCTCAAGATCCTCGCCACGCAACAGACGCAGCACCGCCGCACTCTTGTGTTGGCGCGACATCCGGCCGCCCCGCCCGAGCGCCGCGACGCCAGCCTCTCGCGCTCGCTCCGCCTCGTCCGGCCGCGCGTCAGCCTGCCTCTCTCGACCGTCCATGGTTCATCTTTTGTACGAAAATTGTCCACTTGCGAGATGTCCCAATCAACCGTACCGCGGGGGACAGGCTGGTGCGGTTTATGCGCTCTCGCAGCTCCTCGATGCGTCGGATACCCTTGGCCGCAACGATGCCAAACCTGCTCAGCAGGCCACGCACCGTGTTGACCGCCGAGGTTTGTTGCCGCACGAGCAGCGCCCGCACCAGTGCAGGGCAAGATCCCCCCGCTGCTCGACAGTTTTGATTGGCACGAAGCGCGTATTTGGTCTGCCGACGGCTCCGCAGATCGCCTCCGCATCGGTCTTGTTGCGCTTGATCCCGGTCGTCGCCGAGGCGGAATCCGGACCTCACGTACTGCGGCAGAATAAGGCCGCACCTGGTGTCCGAGCCGCATCAGCTCCCACGCCCGGTGATGCGCATTTGAGCATGCCTCCGTCCTGATATGCAGGGCGCCTGCTTCGCAAAGAACGGCAGCAGATCGGTACGACCGAGACGCCGCCGCAGGCGGTGTGGCCGGCGGTATCAGCACCGCGCACCTGGAAAAGGACTTGGCGAGGTCAAGGCCAATCGTGATGACGGACATGCACGGCCTCTTTTCGGCCGTGCAAACGTGCGCAAGCTCCCGCATCCGGAGGCCGAACGGGGCGGTCCATGCTATTAATCAGATTACGTCCTTCGCTCCGAACATTTACACTTCCACAAAGTCATCGGATCTTGAGACGAATCGGTTTGATTGTACCGTCGTTGTAGTGACGCTTGAAGTACACGTTGTCCTTGCCCTTACCGACGCTGCGGCATTCGGCAAGAAGAAGCCGGTGCACTTCCGGGTTGTTTGCCGCCCAGGCATTGATGATTATGGAGTCCCCTTCCTTTGTCTCGGCGTCGGACAGGCTGCGCCGGCCGGTAAGCCAATCCTCGGCATCGTTCTTGGCGGCCAGCGCCCAGCCCATGAAGCCTTGCACCCTGCTCGCACCATCGACAACGAAGCGATAATGGCCGCGATTGATCTGGCCGATCAGGATGCGCGACCAGCTGCCGAACGACAGCCGCGCAAAGGCTGGCTTCGTGACCAGATAGCTTACCGCCAGCCCCAGCGCGAATACCGGATTTCCCGGCTGGACAAGCCGCAATTCGCCGACGACCGTTTCGTTGTCGTGCGGCTCGGCGGCAACGGTCGAGGCTTGCATCTGCGGCCTCCGCGTTCCTTACGGATAGTGGCCGGCTTCTCGGGAACCGGGAAACCGGTACGCTATCCGTGATCGACCTAAAGGAATAGGAAATTGTCGGCGGTAAGCTGGAATGGGTCGATGTTGTAAAGGAACAGTTGGTCGCTGGCCGACAGATTGATGACCGTGTAGACGTCGGCATCGATCATGTTGGCCTGCACGTCAGCGAACGAGGTCAGTCCCGGGGTGCTGAGGATCACTGCAACGTCGCCGCCGGCTCCGAATGTGAAGTCGGCCACTGTGTCGATCCCGGTGCCAAACCCCGACAGACCGCTGACGTAGACGTAATCTGTCGAGTTGGTGATGAGATCGTCGGTATAGATGAAGTCGTTGCCGGCGCCGCCGTAAATGTAGTCGGTGCCGGTGCCGGCCACGATCGTGTCATTCCCGCCAATGCCGAAGATGAAGTCGGACCCAGCTCCGGTCGCGATGATGTCGGCACCCTCGCCGCCGACCGCGTAGTCGTTGCCGACCCCGACCAGCGCATAAAGCTGGTTCGCGCCGGCGCCGCCATCGAGCACCGAACCAATGCCGTTGTTGTCCGCATCGGCCGCAACGATATAGTCGTCGCCCGCGCTCCCAAAGAGCGAGTCCTGACCGTCCGTGCCGCCGACGATGATATCGTTGCCCTCGCCGCCGGTGATGTAGTCATTGCCGGAGCCGCCGGTGATCGTGTCATTGCCGGCCTCTCCGTTAATCTCCGACGAGGCCCCGGTATCGTCGAAAATGAGATCGTTGCCGCCGCCGCCGAACAGCTTGTCGAGACCGGCGCCACCGGCAATGACGTCGTCGGCCGAGCCGGTGAAAATGAAATCGTTGTCGATGCCGCCATCGGCGCTTATCGTCGTTGTTGCAGCGCCGGCGTTGAGCGTATCGTTGCCGACACCGCCCGAGAACAGGACCTGCGTGATCGTGGTGCCGGTGAGATCGCTGACGGTAAAGCTGTCATCGCCGCCCTGACCCTGGAAGTCGACCACTTCGGCAGCGGTCATCGTGACCGTGAACGGCACCAGGTTGGTACGCGCGAAGACCGCATTGGCACCGGTCGCCGTAAGCGTCGCGATATCGCCATCCGCGTCCGACATGATCAGCTGCTGGGTATCGGTGCCGGCGCCGCCATTGAAGGTGTCGGTGCCGTCGCCGTTGCGCCAGATGTTCAGATCGTCGCCGTCGCCGCCGGTGATCGTGTCGGCGCCCCGGTGCCCTTCGAGCGTGTCGTTGCCGGCGTCGCCGTTCAGCGTGTCAGCTCCCGTGCCGCCGGTCAGACTGTCGTTGCCGTCGCCGCCATTGGCTGTGATCGGGGTTGCCGTTGCCAGCCCGGCGAGTGTGTCGTTGCCGACACCGCCCGAGAACAGGACCTGCGTGATCGTGGTGCCGGTGAGATCGCTGACGGTAAAGCTGTCATCGCCGCCCTGACCCTGGAAGTCGACCACTTCGGCAGCGGTCATCGTGACCG
>JBFWVT010000082.1:0-2468 GCA_050246595.1 Alphaproteobacteria bacterium | reverse complement strand
TCGTTGCCGACACCGCCCGAGAACAGGACCTGCGTGATCGTGGTGCCGGTGAGATCGCTGACGGTAAAGCTGTCATCGCCGCCCTGACCCTGGAAGTCGACCACTTCGGCAGCGGTCATCGTGACCGTGAACGGCACCAGGTTGGTACGCGCGAAGACCGCATTGGCACCGGTCGCCGTAAGCGTCGCGATATCGCCATCCGCGTCCGACATGATCAGCTGCTGGGTATCGGTGCCGGCGCCGCCATTGAAGGTGTCGGTGCCGTCGCCGTTGCGCCAGACGCTCACATCGTCACCGGCGCCCCCGGTAATGGCGTCGGCGCCCGTGTTTCCTTCGAGCGTGTCGTTGCCGTCCCCGCCGTTCAGAGTGTCGTTACCGCCTGCGCCCTTCAGCGTGTCGTTGCCGGCCAACCCCGACAATATGTTGTTGCCATCGTTGCCGAGGATGGTGTTGTCCCTGGCATTGCCGGTGCCGTTTATATTGGCCGCTCCGGTAAGCGTCAGGTTCTCTATATTGGTCGACAGCGTGTGCGATATGGAGGAGCGAACGGTATCCGTTCCGCCGGCAACCTCGGCCGCAACGTCCCCGACATTGTCGACGGTGTAAAGATCGTTACCGAGACCGCCATCCATATTGTCGGCGCCGGTGCCGCCATCCAGCGTATCGTTGCCGGCTGCGCCCCTGAGCGTATCGTTTCCGGTGCCGCCATTTATCGTATCGTTCCCGCCGCCGCCATCCAGCGTGTCGTTGCCGCCGGCACCGTTCAACGTGTCGTCAGCGGCGCTGGGAAATGAACCCGCCGGATTACGAACAACGAGCGCGGACACCGTTGTCGGTGTGATCGTATCGTTGAAGATACTGCCGGTAAACGTTGCCATTGGCTGCTCTCCCGAATCGCGATAAAGCCCCGGGTTTTGAGTCCGGATGTGACCGATTGATCACCGTCGCGTCGCAGTCTTCCAGACGGGCAAGATTGTCGCACATGAACCCGCGTGTGACCAGTCACAAAATTAAGGACATAGAGCAGGTTAATAACATACTTAGCTCAGTATTCGTCAGACAGGATAGAGATTTCGAAGAGTTGGAAATGGTTCTTAAGTGCTATTTATATGCTTATCTAGAGATGACCTGGACAACGGTGATGGGTCTACCAAGTGAAACAGACAAGGTTGCTTCCTCCTCGATTTCAATCGTCATCCGCACTTGCAATTACGTGACGTCACGATTGTTCCGGTGCCGGGCTGTTGCCCTTCTATAAATTGCCGGCTCGTTGTAAGCTGGACGATGGCGACGTATTGCGCCTAGCCGACCCGGCTGCTGTCGGGCCGGCTGACATGCGCGCCGGAGTTCCGGCGCCGAAGGGTTGAGCCGATGCAGGCCAGGTGATCCGACCGAATGCGGACGTATCGGCGTCGCCAAGCACGAGCTGGTGCATAGTCGCAGATTTATCGGCACCGGCTGGCGTCGCTGCGCGCGGCTCTCTGGGCGTGACCATCACGGATAGGGAAGCGCGCGGCGACGACTCGCTTTCCTTCGACCAGTCACCGGCGCAAACTGCGGATATGAACCATGACCATTATTCCGACGCCTATCTGCGTGACGTGCTGTCCGGGGTCAGCACGATCGCCGTGGTCGGGGCCAGCCCGCGCCCGCATCGGCCGAGTCACGGCGTCATGCGCTATCTCCAGCGGCAGGGCTACCGCGCGATCCCGGTCAATCCAGTCGCCACGGGCACGACGATCCTCGGTGAAGTCTGCTACGCCTCGCTCGCCGAGATTCCGCTCGCCGATATCGGCCCGATCGACATGGTCGATATCTTCCGGCGCAGCGAGGCGGCCGGCGCGGTTGTTGACGAGGCCATCGCGCTTGGGGTCAAGGCAGTATGGATGCAGCTCGGGGTTGTCGATCCCGCCGCCGCTGCGCGCGCCGAGTCCAACGGGATCAGGGTGGTGATGAATCGCTGCCCGGCGATCGAAATTCCGCGACTCGGCCTTACCCGGCCAGTACCATCGTGAATACCGCCTCGATCGCACCGGACAACCTCGAACGGCTATGGAATCCTGTGGCTCGGGCCGATATCCGCGGTGCGGTGCGAAGGGCCGCGGCAAAGCTTGCGGGTATTCGAGCCGGCGCAATTCGCCCCATTCGCGCTAGAGCGTGATCGCATCAGGTTGAAGCGTAGCCGGCATTGGCGAGGTAGTTTGCGCATTCCTGTGCGGAGAAATGATCGAGCAAGGAGCCGATCTGGCGCCACGTGTCCTCGGTGGTGCGCGGATCGGCTTTGCGCAGCAGGGTCTTGAGCTTGGCGAAGACCTGCTCGATCGGGTTGAGATCGGGCGAATAGAGTGTGATCGGGTCTGGTTGAAACGGGATAGGGGTTCCCCGGCGCGGGGATCTCTGCGCAAGATGCTGGCTGGGGGGCGGAGGCCAGCACGCATGCCCAGACCCTATTCACAGGATTTGCGAGA
>JBFWVT010000081.1:0-23023 GCA_050246595.1 Alphaproteobacteria bacterium | reverse complement strand
TCGCAAATCCTGTGAATAGGGTCTGGGCATGCGTGCTGGCCTCCGCCCCCCAGCCAGCATCTTGCGCAGAGATCCCCGCGCCGGGGAACCCCTATCCCGTTTCAACCAGACCCGATCACACTCTAGAACTCTGCCCGCTTTTTACTGTGACGGCGGGGCGCGGCCTCTTCGATCTGCCTCTCGCCGGACTGCGCCGACATCCGACGCAGCAGCCAGACCCCGACAAGGCCCGCCGCCGACAGCAGCGCCATGAACAGATAGGCCTGTCCGCCAAAAGCCGCGTAGAGCGCGCCGGCGGCCAGCATGACGAGACCGCTGCCCAGCCCGGCCGACAACGCCGCGTATAGCGACTGCGCGCTGGCCGCGGCGGCCGGAGGCACGCTGCGCGCCAGCATGTACATCGCGCCCAGATGGCTGGCCCCGAAGGTCAGCGCATGCAGCAGTTGCAGCGCCGCCGCCGCGGGGAGGCCGGGGACCAGGCCCATCAGGCTCCACCGCACGATCCCGCCGATCCCGCCGAGCGCGAGCAGCCCCAGGGGGCCGAGCCGCGCGACGATCGACGCGCCGTACCAGAACAGCACGATCTCGGCGACGACGCCCTCGGCCCACAGAAGACCGATGACCGTGTCCGAAAAACCGAGTTCGCGCCAGTACAGCGTCCCGAACCCGTAATAAAGCTGATGACTGGACTGCAAGGCCGATGCGCTGGCCGCCAGAAGCCAGAAGCGCGGGTTCGACAGGAGCCGCCGGATTGCTTCCCAGCGCGCGGCAGCCGGCCTCGCCGCACCCTCCGCATGGTATCGCCCGGCCGGCGCCGACGGGATCGCCAGGCAGGCGCCGACCAGGAGCAAGGACGCGACAAGAACCAGCGCAAGAACCCGGTTGTCCGGGCCGCCATCGGGCGCAGGCATGACCGCGAGGACCGCCCCGCCGCCGACCGACGCGACAATAAAGCTCAGCGAACCCCAGACCCGGATGCGGCCGTAATCGAGACCGCGCTCGCGCACCGCCGCCAGCGTGACCGCGTCGCCGAGCGGCAGCAGCGCCGATTGCGCCACCCCGGCGAGCAGGTTGAGGATCAGCAGCAGCCACAGCCCGTGCACCGGCCATAGCGCGGCATAGCCGAGAAAGGCAATACCGGCCAGGGCGGCCATCACGGCACGACGATGTCCGATGCGGTCGGCCAGCGCGCCAATCGCGGGGGTCGCGAGGACCTTGGCCCAGATCATGGCGGCAAAGACTGCGGCGATCTGCTGCGCGTCGAGACCGTGTCCGGCAAGCCACACCGGCCAGAACGGCAGCTGGACGCCGATCACCAGGAATACCGCGGCATTGAAGATCGAGAGCCGGGCGATCTGTCCGGAATGCCGCAGCCGCGGCAATCGCGTCATTCGGCGCTCTCGACGCTGCCGCAATTTGTGCTTATCTCGCCGGCAATGCTGGGTATGACCGAACTGAGTGCGCTGGTATCGGTGATCATCATCGATATCGTGCTGGCCGGCGACAACGCGATCGTCATTGGGATGGCCGCGGCCGGGCTGCCGGCGGAACAGCGCCGCCGCGTCATCATCGTCGGGATCGCCGCGGCGACGGTGCTGCGCATCGCGTTCGCCAGCGTGACGATGTACCTGCTCGACATTATCGGATTGATGCTTGCCGGCGGCATCCTGCTGCTCTGGGTGTCGTGGAAGATGTACCGCGACATTCGCGCTGGGCATATGGTCGCGGAACCGGTTGCGGCGCATGCCGGGCCGGCCGGCTCCGGTCTCGGACACGCGCCGCCGCCGCAGAAGACCACCGGGCAGGCGATGCTCCAGATCGTCGTCGCCGATGTCTCGATGTCGCTCGACAACGTCCTCGCGGTGGCCGGCGTGGCGCATCAGTCCGCCGCCTGGATACTCGTCGTCGGTTTGGTGCTGTCGGTCGCGCTGATGGGCGTCGCGTCGACCTTTGTCGCCCGCCTGCTCAACCGCTATGCGTGGATTTCCTGGCTCGGTCTCGGGATCATCACCTTTGTCGCGCTGAAAATGATATGGGACGGCATGGAGCAGATCCTTCGCGCCGGCGGTCTCGGCTTTGGTTTCTGACGGAGGCCGGGACGCTTGCGGCGGCGCCTCGGCCAAAATGTTATCGCGGCCCATATTGCGGGAGAGGCTCCGATGGCCGGCACCACGATCGACGGCGCGAGCGCCTGGCGCCGCGCCGACCTGCACACCGACCAGTATCTCGTCCGGCTGACCGGCGCGTGTATCGACGAGATCCGCCGCGCCGCCGACGAGCTGCGGCAATTCCCGCTGCCGACAATCGTGCGCCGGCCGGGGGAATTCGAGATGCCGGCCTGCCGTGCCGCAATGAGCGAGCTGCGCCGGGTGCTGCGGCACGGCGTGCGCTTTGCGATCGTCGATCGGCTGCCGCTCGACCGGATCGGCGCCGAGGCGGCGATCGGGGTCTATTGGCTGCTGGCCTCGATGGTGGCGCGGCCGGTTGCGCAAAGTCTTGACGGCAAGCTGATCTACGACGTGCTCGATAGCGGCCGGCAAGCGCTGCCCGGCTCCGGGGTGCGGCCGGACCAGACCAATATCGAGCTGAAATTCCATACCGACAATTCCTACAATGCAACGCTGCCCGAATACATCGCGCTGCTGTGTCTGCGCCCGGCGCGGCAAGGCGGGCACAGCCGGGTCGCGAGCTTTCACACGCTGCACAACGCATTGCTGGAGCGCTATCCCGAGGTATTGCCGCGGCTCTACCGGCCGTTCTGGTTCGACCGGCAGCGCGAGTTTCATCCCGGCGAGAACCCGGTTTTCGCGGCGCCGGTATTCACCGGAGGCGGCGAGGTGCAGGCCCGCTTCAGCGCGCATCAGATCCGCGGCGGCTACGCGGTCCGCGGCGAGACGCTCGACAATGAAGGCGCCGCCGCGCTCGCCGCGCTGCTCGACCTGTTCGAGGACGCGGATCTGTCGGCCGATTTCGACCTCGAACCGGGACAGGTGCAGTTTGTCGACAACCGCGTGCTCGGTCATGCCCGCACCGAGTTCGAGGATTTCCCCGAACCCGAGCGCCGCCGTCATCTGGTGCGGCTGTGGCTGCGCCATCACGGCCGCCGTGCTTATGCGGGGTGAGACTGCCAGGCGCGACGAGGCCCCGACGCGCGACAAAGCATTCACCGCGCGCCGCGCCCGATTTCCCGAAGATCGAGCCGCCTGGAATTTGCGCTATAACAGCCGCTCGGCGGCATGCCGCAGTTCGGGGCGGAATTCCGGGTCGGCGATCGCGATCATCGCGGCGGCGCGCTCGGCCAGCGTGCGGCCCTTCAACTCGGCGATGCCGTTCTCGGTCACGACGCAATCGGCGTCGGCGCGCGGCGTCGTCACGATCCCGTCCGGCAGAAGCGCGACGATGCGCGAATGGCGCCGGTCGCGGCTGGTCGAGGGCAGCGCGATGATCGAGCGGCCTTCCGGCGCGCGGTTGGCGGCGCGCACAAAATCCATCTGACCGCCGGTCAGACCGATATTGCGACCCTGCGCGGTCTCGGCGTTGACCTGCCCGGTCAGATCGACTTCGAGCGCCGAGTTGATCGCGACAAAGCGCCGGAAATTGCCGAGCACGAGCGCGTCGTGGGTGTAGCGCGGCGAGCGGAGCCGAATCAGCTCGTTGCGGTCGGCGAAATCGTAGAGCCGGCGGGTCCCCATCAGCATCAGGCTTACCGTGACGCCGGGATCGATCTCCTTGTGGCGGTTGTCGACGATCCCGGCAGTCATCAGATCGGCGACGCCGTCCCCGATCGCGCCTGAATGAATACCGAGACCGTGCTTCCCGCCGAGCGAAGCCGTCACGGCCTCGGGAATGAGGCCGATGCCCAGTTCGATGGTCGCGCGGTCCGGGACGAGGCGTGCGACGTGCGCGGCGATCGCGCGCTCGACAGGTCCGATCGCCCGCGCCGGCAATTCCAGAACCGGGTGCTCGGCCGGCACGAGAATGTCGATCAGACCGGGTTCGATCAGCGTGTCGCCCTTTGTCCAAGGCAGCGCCGGGTTGATCTGCGCGATGACGAGCCGCGCCCCCTCCATCATGTCGCGCAGGCATTCGATGCCCAGCCCGGCATTGTACCGGCCCGCCGCGTCCGGGCCGGTCGCTTGCAGCAGCACGACATCGATCCGCGGCCTTCCCGCCGCGATCAGGTCGCACAGCCCCGAGATGTTGGCCGGGATCACGTTGTCGGCTCCGCCGGCGAAAAATCGCCTGCCGGCCCGGCGCCGCCGCAAGCGGTCACGGTGACGTTCGGGCTGTCGGCCGGAAAATCGGACGCGAAGGTCAGCGCGAAGAACACGCGGAACGGCGGAACGCGCACGGCCTGCTCGCCCAGAATGCGGGTCAGCAGCACCGGCTCGGCGGTCGCCTCGGCCCAGCCGACCGTCTCGCCTTCCCGGATCAGCGCGGCAAAATCGAGCCTGTCAGGCGCGATCGTTGTCGGTGTCTTCATGTCGAGGCGACAAATCACTTCGCTTCCGACAGAAACTCCCGCAACCGGTCGCGCGGTGCGTCCCGCATCACAAAGCAGTCGCCGATCCGCCGCGGCAGGATCAGCGTGATCGCGCCGTCCCGCACCTTCTTGTCCTTGCCCATATGCGCCAGCAGCCGGTCGGCCGCATCCCCGGAAAGCCCGATCTCGGCGAGCGTTGTCGGCAGGCCGGAGGCGGCCAGGTGGTGCCGGACGCGGTGCGCGTCCTGCCCCGAGGCGAGACCGAGACGCACGGCGAAATCGAACGCCAGCACCATTCCGAGAGCAACCGCCTCGCCGTGCAGCAGGCGTTCGCCAAACCCGGTCTCGGCCTCCAGGGCATGACCGAACGTGTGGCCGAAATTGAGCAGCGCCCGGTCGTCGCCGGTTTCGCGCTCGTCGGCCGCGACGATCTCGGCCTTCATGCGGCAGCTGACCATGATGGCACGAGTCAGCGCCGCCGGTTCGAGATCGCAGACCGCGCGGCCTTCGGCTTCGAGCCACTCGAAAAAACCGGCGTCGCGGATCAGCCCGTATTTGACGATCTCGCCATAGCCGGCGCGCACCTCGCGCCGCGGCAGCGTCGCCAAGCTGGCCGTGTCGGCCAGGACAAGAAGCGGCTGATAGAACGCTCCGACAAGGTTTTTTCCCGCCGCCGTATTGATGGCGGTTTTCCCTCCCACCGAACTGTCCACCTGCGCCAGCAGCGTCGTCGGGATCTGCACGAAATCGATGCCGCGCAGCAATGTCGCGGCGGCGAACCCGGCGATGTCGCCGACCACCCCGCCACCGAGCGCGACCAGCATCGTGCCGCGCTCGATGCCGCAGGCCAGCACGTCGTCGATGAGATGGCCGAAATGGGGAAAATCCTTTGTGCCCTCGCCCGGCGGCAGCACGATCGCGTGGTTCGCGATGCCGTGCTCGTCGAGACTGCTTCGCAGCGCCGGCAGGTGATGGCGCGCGACCTGCTCGTCGGTGACGATGACCGCCTGCCGCCGCCGGAGCAGCGGCAGAATGGCGGTGCCGGCACCCTCGATCACCCCGGGGCCGATCACAATGTCGTAGCTGCGCTCGGCAAGCGCGACACGCAGCCGCTCGATTGCTTCGGCCCGGTTTCCATCTGTCATTTCTCTCTCTCCGCGTCGGGGGGCCGCCACACAAGGGGACAGTTGGCAAGCGCGGCAATCACCCGCGTCGTCGTCTGTTCCGCCGATCCGTCGCCGCTGTCGATGACGATATCGGCCTCGGCATAGACCGGGTGGCGCCGCTCGATCAGCTCCGCGAGCACGGCTCGCGGGTCGCTGCGCTGCAACAAGGGCCGGTTGTTGCGGCGGGATACCCGCGCAACCAGAACGTCGAGATCGGCGCGCAGCCATACCGATACGCCGCGCCGCGCGATCGCCGCGCGGGTCGCCGGGTCCATGAACGCGCCGCCGCCGGTCGCCAGGATATGCGGCGGCTGCTCCAGAAGCCGGGCGATGACGCGGCGCTCGCCGTCGCGAAACACGGCTTCTCCGCGGTTGCGGAAGATTTCCTCGATCGTCTCGCCGGCGGCGCTCTCGATCTCGTTGTCCGAATCGGAGAACGGCAGGTTCAGCCGGGCGGCCAGGCGGCGTCCGATCTTTGTCTTGCCGGCGCCCATCAGACCGACGAGAACGATCGTGCGCCGCGGCGAGAAAACCTGCGGGCGTGCAGCCGTTCCGCTCCGTGGGCTGGTGTCCAGGTCCAAAGCGCGCCTCTGTCTCCGTGACGGCCCTTCCGCACGGCGCCCTCTGAGGGTACTAGCATAACGCGCCGCCGGTCCGTCAATCGATGAGGCCAATCGATGAGGCCCGGAAATCGGCAAACCGGCGGCGCAGGGGGTCGGGGCGGTTTGACATTGGGGGTGCAGTCGGGGTCATGGGGCGGTGGTTGGCGATCATTCTCGCGCTCGTCGTCGTGCTGGCGGTTGTCGGCGGCCTGCTTTACCTGGCCTACGGCGATTTTCCGGTGCCGGCGCAGCCGGTCGAGAAAGTGCTGCCGGATGACCGCTTCCCGAGATGATGCCGCGGCGGGTCCGCGTCAGCCGCGTCCGGGCGCTTCGGCCGGTGCGACGGCGATCCCGGCGATGAGCGGGCGACGGATCGAGGCCTTTCTCGAAGCGGTCGCAGCCGAGCGCGGCGCGGCGCGGCTGACCGTGAGCGCCTATCGCGCCGATCTGGGGGATCTCGCGGCGTTTCTCGCGGCGCGCGGTGTCGTGCTCGAAAGCGCCGAGGCCGCTGCGTTGCGGGACTATGTCGGCGCGATGACCGCGCGCTGCCTGGCGCCGCGGACAGTGGCGCGGCGGCTCTCCGCGATGCGACAGTTCTTCCGCTTTCTGATCAGCGACGGCAGCCGCGCCGACGATCCGACAACCGATCTCGACCCGCCCCGTCTTGGCCGGCCCTTGCCGAAAATCCTCAGCCGCAGCGAGGTCGAGTTGCTGATCGCGGCCGCTTCCGAATGGCCGGGCGGGGAGGGAACCCGGCTCCGCGCTGTTGTCGAGTTGCTGTACGCGACCGGGCTGCGCGTCTCGGAGCTGGTCGGTCTGCCGCTGGCCGCAATAGGCCGCGACCCGCGCTTTCTGGTCGTGCGCGGCAAGGGAGGCAAGGAGCGGATCGTGCCGCTGAGCGAACCGGCGCGGCGGGCCCTGGCAGACTATCTCGAAATCCGCACCCTCTTTGTCCCGCGGACCGAAGCCGGCGGTCCGAAGGCGGGGCGCTGGCTGTTCCCGTCGCGCGGCGGCGCCGGCCATCTGACGCGGCAGCGCTGCGGCCAGCTGCTCAAGGAACTGGCGCTGAAAGCCGGGCTCGACCCGGCCCTTCTGTCGCCGCACGTGCTGCGTCATGCGTTTGCGAGCCACCTGCTCGACGGCGGGGCCGATCTGCGCAGCGTGCAGCAGATGCTCGGTCATGCCGACATCGCGACGACACAAATTTACACCCATGTGCAGGGCGAGCGGTTGCGCCTTCTGGTCGAGACCGCGCACCCCCTGGCACGACGGAAGGACTGATGCGGCATTTCCTGGAGTTCGAGCGGCCGATCGCGGAGCTTGAGGGAAAAATCGACGAGCTGCGCCGCCTGTCGAACGACAGCGGTCTCAACATCGCCGAGGAGGTCGGACGGCTCGAAGCGCAGGTGCAGCGGTTGGTCAGCCAGAGTTACGGGAAGCTGACGCCGTGGCAGAAGGTGCAGGTCGCGCGCCATCCCGAGCGGCCGCACTGCCTCGACTATATCGCCGGGCTGATCGACGAGTTCACGCCGCTCGCCGGCGACCGCGCCTATGCGGAAGACGCGGCGGTGATCGGCGGGATCGGCCGGTTTCGCGGGCACAGCGTCGTCGCGCTGGGCACCGAGAAGGGCGCCGATACCGAGGCGCGCGTGCAGCACAATTTCGGCATGGCGCGCCCGGAGGGGTATCGCAAGGCGCGGCGGCTGATGCGGCTGGCCGAGCGGTTCGGATTGCCGGTGCTGACCTTTATCGATACGGCCGGCGCTTATCCCGGTGTCGATGCCGAGGCGCGCGGACAAAGCGAGGCGATCGCCGGCGCGATCGAGACCTGTCTCGATATTCGCGTGCCGCTCGTCGCCGCGATCATCGGCGAGGGCGGCTCGGGCGGCGCGATCGCGCTGGCCGCCGCGAACACCGTGCTGATGCTTGAGCACGCGGTCTATTCAGTGATCTCGCCCGAAGGCTGCGCGTCGATCCTGTGGCGCGACGCGGCGCACGCCCAGGACGCGGCCGAGGCGCTGCGGCTGACCGCGCAGGACCTGCTGCGGCTCGGCGTCATCGACCGCATCGTGCCGGAGCCGCTCGGCGGCGCGCACCGCGAACCCGGCGCCGCGATCGCCGCGATCGGCGAGGCGCTTGACGAAGTGTTGCAGCCGCTCCTGGGTCAGGACGGTGACACTCTGCGCGCCGAGCGCCGCCGCAAATTTCTCGCGATCGGCGCCGGCAAGCCGCCGGGCTGACCGGTTGCGCCGCTGCAGATCGGGAAGCTCAGCCTCGCGGCCGGAGCGGGCGGGCCTGACGCAATCTTGCGGGTTCGGGCGTAAAGACGCTGCGGCATCCGACTCCTAAAAACCTCCGAAGCGACCAATATGGGGCTTCAGGATTTCCGATGAGATCAGCGGCTTTCGGCCACGCCGCGTCCTCGACGGTCTGGAAGCGGAATACCCTCGTACAGATCGGACATCCGGATGCCGAGCGGCACCGAGCTGAGCGATAAAATACCCGCCGGTCCTTGCACGATCTCAGTAATCCAGCGATCGCCGTCCCGACGAAGAATCTCGGCGAACATGGTCTGAGAATCGATCAGCAGAATCTCCCGCACCGACGGGATTTGACGGTAATCCGCTACCTTCGTCTGCCGATCGAAATTGCTTGTGGTCGGCGAGAGCACCTCCACGATCAATATCGGTTGCCGAGTCATCCTGTCCTCGGCGCGCAGCTCCTCGCAGCTGACTGCCAGATCGGCGATGTAGCAAGTATCGTCCCGGTCGGGCCGAACGATCCCTGCCTCGCTCTGAACGAAGCACGGCGGGCGCGTCCGCAATGCAGCCCGGATCTCGCTGCCAAGTGCCAGGGCCAAGCGACCATGAGCCGGCGATGGAGGCGCCATCGCCACAGCAGAACCGCCGACGAGCTCGTAGCGCGTGTCGGTGCCGTCGTCCCAGCGCAGGAATTCGTCGACCGCCATCTTTCGGACTGCGGGTTCAGCCATGCGGGACCTCCTGTTTGTCTGTGGTCAATACAGGCTGAACCGCGGCGATGCCTATGCCCGGCCCCAGCCGCCGCCGCCCGGGGTTTCGACAATGACGACCTCGCCGTCGCCGAGCGTCAGACTGGTCTTGCCGGGCAGCTCCTCGATGCTGCCGTCGGTGTGCAGCGCGGCGTTGCGGCCGGGTTTGCCGTCGGACCCGCCATGCAGCCCGTAAGGCGCGAAGCGGCGGCGTTCGCATTGCAGCGACACGCGCGCCTCATGGCCGAGAATGCGGATTGCGCGAATGAGGCCGTTGCCGCCGCGATGCCGTCCCTCGCCCGCCGAACCCTCGCGCAATTCGTAACGCTCGACACGCAGCGGGTAGGTGATTTCGAGCGCCTCGACCGGTGTGTTCATCGTGTTGGTCATGTTGCACTGGATGCCGTCATCGCCCGGCCCCATCGGCCGCCCGCCCTGACCGCCGCCGATCGTCTCGTAATAGCTGTAGGGCCGCCCGCCCGGCGTGCCCCCGCCCGGCGTGTCGGCGACGCGCGGGTCGTGGCCGCCGATGATGACCGAGTTCATCGTGCCCTGGCTTGCCGCCGCGATCCGGTCGGGGGCGAATTGGGCGCAGACCTTGAGCACCGTATCGGCGATGCGCTGCGTCGTCTCGGTATTGCCGGCGCACACCGCGGCCGGCGGGCGCGAGGCCAGAAACGAGCCTTCCGGCAATCTGAGTTCGACATTGCGGAAGGTGCCGGCATTGACCGGGATCTCCGGGTCGGTCAGGACCTTGACCGCGAAAAAGCTCGCCGAGTAGGTCATCGGCGCGACGGCGTTGATGTTGCCCGGACGCTGCGGCGACGATCCGGCGAAATCGAGCACCAGTTTGTCGGGCGATACGGTGATCGCGAGCGCCACCCGGACCGGCTCGTCGCTCCAGCCGTCATCGTCGAGAAAATCCTCGGCGTAATAGGTGCCGGAAGGCAGCTCGGCGAGGCGGCGGCGCATGCGGCGCTCGGCATAGTCGAGGATCGCCGCGAAACCGGCGGTCACGAGGTCGGCGCCATTGCGGCGGGCCAGATCGGCGATGCGAAGCTGTCCGACGCGCAATGCCGCGAGCTGCGCGTTGAGATCGCCGCGCCGCTCGGCCGGGGTGCGCACATTCGCCAGGATCAGGCGCAGCACGTCATCCTGCAATTCGCCGCGCCGGTACAGCTTCACGGCCGGGATGATGATCCCCTCCTGGTATACCTCGCGGCTTTTTCCGGGCATCGACCCCGGCTCCATACCGCCGATATCGGCGTGGTGCGCCCGCGTCGCGACATAGCCGAGATGCCGGTTCTCGGCATGCACCGGCGCGACGATCGTGATGTCCGGCAGGTGCGACCCGCCGGTGAACGGGTCGTTGACGATGACGACATCGCCCTCGTCGATCGCGCCGACCGCATCGACGGTGGCGCGCACCGCGCGCAGCATCGAGCCGAGATGGACGGGCACGTGCTCGGCCTGCGCCACAAGCTGCGCCTCGGCGTCAAAGATCGCGCAGGAGGCGTCCATGCGCTCCTTGATATTCGGCGAGAACGAGGTCCGCTTCAGCACCGCCCCCATCTCGTCGGCGATCGATTCGAGCGCGTTGCGCAGGACTTCGAGCGTGATCGGGTCGACCAATGGAGTTGGCGTGTTCGGGCGCGTCGCAAAGTCGTTCATGCCCCGACCTCCACAATCAGACTGCCAACCGCATCGACATGGGCGCGGTCGCCGGGATAAAGCACCGTCGTCGCCGAGATTTCCTCGACGATCGCCGGGCCGGCGATCCGGTTGCCGGCAAGCAGCGCCTCGCGCCGCCATACCGCGCACTCGGCCCAGCCGGCCTTGTACCCCTCCCCCGCCTCGAAATAGGCCCGACGGTTGCCGAGGCGGGCTTCCTGCGGCAGCTCGGCTCCGCCCCGCGGCAGGCGCGGCAGTTCCGGCGTATCGATCAGACCGGTCGCGGTCACGCTAAAGCTGACAATCTCGACCGGTGCGCCGGGATCGCCATGGCCAAAGCGGCTGGTGTGCTCGCGATGGAATGTCGGGACCAGCGCCGCCCATTCGGCCTCCGAGAAGCCGGCGATCGGGATCGGCAATTCATAGGATTGCCCGACATAGCGCATATCGAGCCGCATCTCGATCCGCTGCCGTTCGTCGGGCACCCGGTCGGCGTCGAGCAGGCGGCGCGCCTCGGCGAGCATCGGCTCGAACAGCGCCCGCACCTCGCCGGGCGACAGATCGCGATGCGCGGCCAGCCTTGTCTGTACCAGATCATGCCGCAGATCGGCGATCAGCATGCCGAGCGCGCTCAATATGCCCGGGGTCGGCGGGATCAGCAGACGCGGGATCGCCAGTTCGCGCGCCAGCGGCGAGCCGTGCATCGGCCCGGCGCCGCCAAATGGCACCAGGGTCAGACGGCGCGGGTCATGCCCGCGCTCGACCGAGACGACGCGGATGCCGCGCGCCATTGTCGCATTCGCGACGCGCAGGATGCCGGAAGCGGCTTCGACGAGGTCGAGGCCGAGCGGTTTGGCGATGCGCGCCGCGATCGTCCGCTCGGCGGCTTCCGGATCGAGCGTCAGCTCGCCGCCGAGTCTTGTGTCGGCGCCGAGCCGTCCCAATACGAGATTGGCGTCGGTGACGGTTGGCTCGCCGCCGCCGCGTCCGTAGCAGGCCGGACCCGGCACCGCTTCGGCGCTGCGCGGCCCGACCCGCAGCGCGCCGCCCTCGTCGATCCACGCGATCGACCCGCCGCCCGCGCCGATCGCGTTGATGTCGATAACCGGGATGCGGACCGGGATGCCGTCAAGCGATGCCTCGCGCGTCACAAGCGGGCGGCCGTCGAGCACCAGGCTGATATCGGTGCTGGTGCCGCCCATGTCCATCGCGATGATGTCGTCAAAGCCCGACAGCGCCGCGACATGCGCGCTGGCGACGACCCCGCCGGCCGGACCCGACAGCACCGTGTGGACCGGCTTTTCGCGCGCGCTGGCAACGGTCATCAACCCGCCGGCCGCCTCCATCACCATGACCGGTACATCGTCCGCCAGCCCAAGCCCGTCGGCGGGATCGGCGAGCAGCTCGGTCAATCTCGCGAGATATCCCTCGATGACCGGCAGTACATAGGCGTTCAGTGCGATGGTGCTGGCCCGCTCGTATTCGCGAAACTCGGCGAGAATATCGGTCGAGAGGCAGACCGGCATGCCGGGCAGCGCCTCGGCGAGGATCGCCTTGACGCGCCGTTCGTGCGCCGGGTTGGCGTAGGCGTGCAACAGGCACACCGCGACCGCCGCCACATTGTCCAGGCGCAACCGCTCGGCGATACGGAGAACGCCCGCTTCATCGAGGGGCGCGATCTCGTTGCCGGCGGGATCGAGCCGGCCGCGCACCGTATGGCAATCCTCGCGTCCAACGAGCGGGGCCGGGCGCGTCCTGCGGATGTCGTAAAGGCTCGGCCGGTTCTGCCGCCCGATCAGCAGCAGATCGCGGAACCCCTCGTTGGTGATAAAGGCGATGCGGGCGCCGCTGCGTTGCAGCAGCGCGTTGGTCGCGGTGGTCATGCCATGCCCGACATAAACCACGTCGCCGCCGCCCCGCCCTTGTTCCGCTAAGGCGCGTCGCAGCCCGCGCACCGTGCCAAGCGCGCGGTTTTCCGGAGTCGTCGGCACCTTGGCGACCGTGATCCGCTTTTCGGCTGCATCATAGGCAAGATTGTCGGTAAAGGTGCCGCCGACATCGGAGGCGACGCGCAGACGGCTCGTCATCGAAATTCCATCATCGGGACATTGCAGCGGGGCAATCGGATAATTTCATGCGCCGGCACGGCATATACAAGCAAATGGGGAGGGGCGAGATGGCCGACCGCGGTATCCGCACGCCGGTGTCCCAGCGGGTTCCGGGCGGTGCGGCATCAGGCAGGCTTCATGACAAAGTCGGCGCAACCCCGTTCCGGCGGGCTACTCTCCAACGAGTGGTACGCTTTCGACGCGGGCGGCGATCGCGAGCGCCGTGTTCAGCGTGGCAAGCGGGACCTTCTCCCGCACCGCCGGATCAAGATAGGCGGCGTCGTAAACGGTGGGCCGGTGACGCCGGGCCAGCTCCATCGCCGCGCGTTCGTCCGGGTGGTCGCGAAAGCGATCGGCAGTCGCGACAATTCCCGCGAAAGGCGGCGGAATATCCCTCGCTCGAACACCCTGGCGCTCCGCCATCGCGAACCCGTTGCGGATCTCGTACCGCCACAGACGAGGCGCGAGTGCGACATCGCCTTTCAGCCGCAGACCCTCTCGGGCGACCGATCGGTTGTCCGGATGGCAGTGTGGGTGGCCGGACCGTACTGTCGCGATCGGCGATTGCCGTGCGCATATTGATGGCCAAGAATGGACAGGACCGTGCCGGGACACCTGGCGGGTCCGCGCTTCGGTTCCTACCAAACCAGCGGCGGAGCGGAGGATGGCGGCGGATCGGACGTTAAGGCTCGGCGCGTTTATGCGGCCGGTGGGCATTCATACGGCGTGGTGGCGTTATCCGGGTGCCTGGCCGGACGCCAATTTCAATCTGAAGCACCTGATCCGTTTCGCGCAAAAGCTCGAACGCGGGCGCTTTGACGCGTGGTTCATGGCCGACCATCTGGCGGTGCTGAACATGCCAATGGCCGCTTTGAAGCGCAGCGCCACCGTGACCTCGTTCGATCCCTTAACCCTGCTGCCGGCCTTGGCGATGATGACCGAGCATCTCGGGCTGATCGCGACCGCCTCGACGACATTCGAGCCGCCCTATCTGATCGCGCGGCGGTTCGCCTCGCTCGACCATATCAGCGGCGGGCGCGCCGGGTGGAACCTGGTGACGACTTCGAACCCGGACGCGGCGCTCAATTTCGGTCTGACCGAACACATGGAGCACGGCGAGCGCTATCGCCGGGCGCGCGAGTTTTTCGATGCCGTGACCGGGCTGTGGGATAGCTGGGCCGAGGACGCCTTTATCCATGATGCCGAGAATGGGATTTTCTTCGATCCGGAGCGGTTGCGCGTGCTCGATCATCGGGGGGAATTCCTGTCGGTGCGCGGACCGCTGAACATCGCGCGCCCGGTGCAGGGCTGGCCGGTCATCGTGCAGGCCGGCGCGTCGGATGCCGGACGCCAGCTCGCGGCCGAGACGGCGGAAATGATCTTTTCGCCGGGCGGCGGCGGGCTGGCCGGCGCCAAGGAATATTACGCCGACGTAAAGGGCCGCGCCGCTGGGCTCGGGCGCGATCCGGAGCACATCAAGATTCTGCCGGGGTGTCTGGTGGTGGTCGGCGACACGGTCGCGCAGGCGCGGAAAAAGCGGGCGCTGCTCGACAGTCTGGTGCATCCCGACAGCGGCATCGCCTCGCTGTCGATCGCGCTGGGGTGCGACGCCTCGCAATTCGATCTCGACGCGCCGTTGCCCGACGACATCCCGGAAAGCAACGCCTCAAAGAGCGGACGCGAACGGGTCATCGCGCGCGCCCGGCGCGAGGGGCTGACCGTGCGAGAGCTGGCGCAGATCGCCGGCGGTTATGGCGGGCTGTCGATGGTCGGCACACCCGCGACGATCGCCGACGAGATGGAGGAATGGCTCCACAGCGGCGGCTGCGACGGGTTCAACATCATGTTCCCCTACGTGCCAGGCGGGCTTGACGATTTTGTCGATCGCGTCGTGCCGGAACTACAGCGGCGCAGGCTGTTCCGGATCGAGTATGAGGGGCGCACCTTGCGCGAGAATCTAGGTCTGCCGCGGCCGGAGAACCGCTTTTTCGCGGCGCCGGATTGAGCCGCACCAGCTATCGCGCCGCAACGGTTGAGGCGGATCGAAACGGTGCGCCTGTCCGTTGTTGCAATAAGCCAAGGAGGAGCCGGATCAGGACATCCGGAACCTGCGCATCGATAAGCGAAAACGGAAATCGAGGTGGCGCGGGATGCTATCCGAGACAACAAAGCAAAGCCGGAGCCTGTCTGGCGACAAACCTGATCTCGCCTGGTCGGTGCCGGTGATGCGGGCCGGCTTTGCCGGGCGCGGTCTGGTATATCTCGCCGTCGCCTTGTTCTCGCTCTATGCGATCTGGCAAGGTCGCCAGGCGCAGGGCACGACCTCGGCGTTGCGCAATCTCGAAGCCAGCGTAGCCGGCGGCATCGTGCTTGCCCTGATCGCGCTCGGGATGCTCGCTTTCGCTGTCTGGTGCGCAGTCGAGGCGTTCTACGACCTCGACGCTCGCGGCTCCGATGCGAAGGGGATTGCGGCGCGGATCGGGATGATCGTTTCGGGGCTTGTCGCTCTGGGAATCAGCGGGGCCGCGTTGTCGCTGCTGCTTGCCGATCTCGGCGCGAGCGGCAGCGTAGCCGGGTCGGGTTCCGGAACGGGCAGGTCGCATATCGAACAGGGCGTCGCGGCGGTGCTGGGGTGGCCGGCGGGGCGCTGGATTGTCGGCGCCGTCGGGCTGGCGATCGTCGGGAGCGGCATCGCCCAGCTTGTCGAAGGCTGGACGGAAAAATACCGGCGTTACCTGATCGCCAATCATTTCACGCAGCGATGGAATTGGGTGCTGAAGGCCGGCTTGATGGGACGCGGCGTGCTGATCGGCGTGATCGGGGTGCTGTTCGTGCTGGCGGCATGGCGGGCCGATCCGGACGAGGCCGGCGGTCTTGACGAGGCGTTCGCCTGGCTAACCCAGCAACCCTATGGCTGGCATTGTCGCGGCGCTTTGCGTCGGCCTGCTCGGATACGCGCTGTTCTGCTTTGTCAACGCCGCTTATCGCTTCGTCCCGAAGGTCGCGCCGGCCGATGTCAAGACCCTGGAAGCGCGCCTAAAGGAGACGCTGCGACCGGCGATGTGACCGCATCGCATCGGGTCGATGACGACGGTTGCGCGGCGCGGTTCTTCGCGGCACACTCGCGCGGTGATTGCATCAGCGGATCGGTAATGCGCGGATTTCTGGCTTCGGCGCTGGTCGTCCTCGTTCTGGTCGGGTGCGGGACACCGATCCCGTCCAAGGACGATTTCGGCGCGAGCGCTCTGCTCGCCGCCCGCGACGTGCCGTCGGGTTTCGCGGAATTCAACCGCTTCGGGGCGGCGACCCACGATTACGTCGCGGAGCAGCTCTGCGCGACGCCGTTTCAGCGGCTCGAAGAAACGGCGATGGAGGCGTCGCCCGGACGGTTCGAGCAGCTGGTCACGCGCTGCCGCACCCACGTCCCGCTGTTCGGGTCGTAGGCGCGGCATCAGCCGCAAGTCAGCCGACCGTCGCGGGTTCGCGTTTCGAGCGGGCGCCGAGCAGCCGGTCAAAATACTCGATCGTGCGCCCGAGACCCGGCCGCAGCGGGGTGCGCGGCTGCCAATCGAGCAACGCCTTGGCCTGCGCGATGTCGGGGCAGCGCTGCACCGGATCGTCGACCGGCAGCGGCCGATGCTCGATCCGCGAGCGCGATCCGGTCAGATCGATGATCAATTCCGCCAGTTCGCCGACCGAGGTCTCGACCGGGTTGCCGAGATTGATCGGTCCGGTAATGTCGTCTGATGCTGCCATCATCCTGACGAGCCCGTCGATCATATCGTCGACATAGCAGAAGGCGCGCGTCTGGGTGCCGTCGCCGTATAGCGTGATCGGCTCGTTCCGGAGGGCCTGGACGATGAAGTTCGAGACGACGCGGCCGTCGTTCGGGTGCATTCTCGGCCCGTAGGTGTTGAAGATGCGCACCACCCGGATCTGCACCTTGTGCTGGCGGTGATAGTCGAAGAACAGCGTCTCGGCGCAGCGCTTGCCCTCGTCGTAGCAGGCGCGCGGTCCGATCGGGTTGACATTGCCGCGATACGATTCGGGCTGCGGGTGCATCACCGGATCGCCGTAGACCTCGGAGGTCGAGGTTTGCAGGATCCTGGCCTTGAGCCGCTTGGCCAGCCCCAGCATGTTGATTGCGCCGATCACGCTGGTCTTGGTCGTCTGGACCGGATCGAACTGGTAGTGGATCGGCGAGGCCGGGCAGGCCAGATTGTAGATCTCGTCCACCTCGACAAACAGCGGGTGCGTCACATCGTGCCGCATCGCCTCGAAATGCGGGTCGCCGAGCAGGGAGGCGATATTGTCCTTCCGTCCGGTGAAGTAATTGTCGACGCAGAGCACGTCGTTTCCCTGCGCGCGCAGCCGCTCGCACAGATGCGAGCCGAGAAATCCGGCGCCGCCGGTGACGAGTACCCGTTTCATGACAGTGCGCATAGTGACCGTGTCCTCGGAGAATATCGGCCGCCGGGAGGGGCCGGGATCAGGCGATGGTCCGCAACCCGGCGGGGTTCGCGACGAGCGGGATGCCCTCGGATGCGTTGGTCGGCGGCCGGCCGATACTGTGATAGACCAGACCCGCTTCCGTCATTTCCTCGGGCTTGTAGATATTGCGCAGGTCGATCACGAGCGGCCGGCGCAGCAGCGATTTGACGCGCGCCAGATCGAGGGCGCGGAACTCGTTCCATTCGGTGATCAGGATCAGCGCGTCGGCTCCCTCCATCGCCGCGTAGGCGTCGCCAAAACAGGTCAGTTCCGGCATCAGCTTTCTGGCTTCGTCCATGCCTTCAGGGTCGAAGGCACGGATTGTCGCGCCGGCCTCGTGCAGCGCCGGCAGGATCGACAGGCTCGGGCTGTCGCGCATGTCGTCGGTATTGGGTTTGAACGTCAGACCGAGCACCGCCAGCGTCTTGCCGTAGACATCGCCGCCGCAGGCCTCGGCGATGCGGTCGGCCATGCGACGCTTGCGCGCGTCGTTGACGCGCAGCACGGTATCGACGATCGCCAACGGCCGCTTGGCAATCTCGGCGGTGCGGATCAGCGCCTGGCAATCCTTCGGGAAACACGAACCGCCAAAACCGGGGCCGGCATGCAGAAACTTGCGTCCGATCCTGCCGTCGAGACCGATGCCGCGGGCGATGTCCTGCACGTCGGCGCCGACCGCCTCGCACAGATCGGCGATTTCGTTGATAAAGGTGATCTTGGTCGCGAGAAAGGCGTTGGCGGCGTATTTGATCAGCTCGGCGCTTTCCAAGGTCGTGAAGACCATCGGGGTTTCGAGCAGGTAGAGCGGCCGGTACAGCGTGCCGAGCACGAGGCGGGCATGCTCGCTATGAGTGCCGATCACGACGCGGTCGGGCCGCATGAAATCCTGGATCGCCGATCCCTCGCGCAGAAATTCCGGGTTCGAGGCGACGTCAAAGCTGCCCTCCGGCAACCGGTTGCGCAGGATGCGCTCGACGCGGCGTCCGGTGCCGACCGGAACGGTCGATTTGGTGACAACCACGGTCCGCGTTGCCGGAGCCGCGGCCAGCGCCTCGGCGATCTCGGCGGCGGCGGCGAAGACATAGCTCAGATCGGCATGACCGTCGCCGCGCCGCGACGGCGTACCGACCGCGATAAACACGGCGTCGGCGTCGACGATTGCTGGCTTGAGGTCCGTCGTGAAATTCAGGCGCCCGGCGGCGACATTGCTCGCCACCAGCTGATCGAGACCCGGTTCGTAGATCGGGATCTCGCCGCGCCGCAGCCGCTCGATCTTGCCTTCATCCTTGTCGACGCAGGTCACCGAGACGCCGAATTCCGAAAAACACGCGCCGGATACCAAGCCGACATAGCCCGTACCGATCATCGCGATGCGCATGAGCGCGCTCTCCTTAAATGCCTCAAGCGATCAACGCAGCCCAAAACGGGCCGCCGCCGGGCTTATTCCAAAGCGCGGCGGTGCGGCAAGCTGACCCGGCCCCGCGAATTAGGGCGCCCGGAGGCCGTGGGCGTGGAAGAGGGCGGCATTATTCTCCGTTATTGCCGCGATTGTCACGTTACTTGGTGATCGCCCGATGTCGCAATCGATCCTCGTTACCGGCGGCGCCGGGTATGTCGGCAGCCATGCCTGCAAGACGCTTGCCGCCGCCGGTTATCGGCCGGTGGTTTACGACAGCCTGTCGCGCGGCCATCGCGGCGCGGTGAAATGGGGGAAGCTGATCGAGGGCGATCTGCACGACCGCGACCGGCTGGTCGCGGCGATGCGCTCGAACCGGGTGGAAGCGGTCATGCATTTCGCCGCCTTCGCCTATGTCGGAGAGTCGGTGACCTGTCCCGAACTCTATTACCGCAACAACGTCGTCGGCACGCTGTCGCTGCTCGACGCGATGCACGAGGCCGGGGTCGCGACAATCGTGTTTTCGTCGACCTGTGCGGTGTACGGGATCCCCGAGACGGTGCCGATCCGCGAGACGACCGCCAAGGCCCCGCTCAACCCGTATGGCGAGACCAAGCTGGCGATCGAGCGCGCGTTGCACTGGCATGGCGCCGCACATGGGTTGCGCTACGCCGCGCTGCGCTATTTCAACGCGGCGGGCGCCGATCCGGACGGCGAGATCGGCGAGGATCACGATCCCGAAACCCACCTGATCCCGCTCGTGCTGCGGGCCGCGCTCGGACGCGACGAGGCGCTGCGGATTTTCGGCACCGATTATCCGACGCGGGACGGCACGGCGATCCGCGACTATATCCATGTGACCGATCTCGCCGACGCGCATGTCCGGGCACTGGCCCGTCTCGCGGGCGGCGGCGGGAGCATGGAACTCAATCTCGGAACCGGGGGCGGCCACTCGGTGTGTGAGGTCGTCGCGGCGGCGGAGCGCATCACCGGCCGGAAGGTGCCGCGATACGAAGCGCCGCGCCGTCCCGGCGATCCGCCCGAGCTTGTCGCGGATGCGAGGCTTGCCCAGGCGCAGCTCGACTGGCGCCCGCAACATTCCGATCTCGACACGATCATAAGAACCGCGCTGGCCTGGGAAACCCGGTCGGTAAAGGCCGGCTGACCCTCGCGGGCGGCGCGGCGCACAATTCGCCACTCTTTATCTCTGGACAGGCAATGACGATTGTCTCACTGGCCGCACGGCGGCGCGCCACGTTTCGACCGGTGCCGGAGGCGGAAGACGGACCCGCTGAGGCGGCCGCCGCGACACTGGGCGCGTTGCAGACACAACCGGCGGGACGGCACGCGCCCGATCCGCCATCCGATCCGCCGGGGCCGGCGCTGACCGATCTGCCGGCGCCTTCGCTGCTCGACGCCGGCGAGCCGGTGCGGGTCCAGGGAAAATTCTTCTTTGCCGGCGAGTGGAAGCATTTTGTCAGAGGGGTGACCTACGGTCCGTTTGCCCCGGGGACGCACGGCGCGCAGTTTCCCGAGCGCGCCGCCGTCGAGCGCGATTTTGCGCTGATGCGCGGCGCCGGCGCGAACACGGTCCGCGTGTTTACGGTGCCGCCGGTCTGGCTGCTCGATCTCGCGGCCGAAGCCGGGCTGAGAGTGCTGGTCGGGCTGCCCTGGACGCAGCATGTCGCGTTTCTCGACAACCCGACGATCAAGACCGAGATCCGCGCCGCCATCACCGCCGGGGTGCGCGCCTGCGCGGGACACCGGGCGGTTTTCGCCTATCTCGTCGGCAACGAGATCCCGCCCGACATGATCCGCTGGCACGGCGCCGATGCGGTGCGCGAGTTTTTGCGCGAACTGGTCGCGCTGGTGCGCCAGGAGCATCCGGGGGCGCTGGTCAGCTACGCCAACTTCCCGTCGAGCGAATATCTCAACATCGACTTTACCGATTTTGTCTGTTTCAACGTCTATCTGCACGACGAGGGGGCCTTTCGCCGCTATATCGCGCGGCTGCACAACCTCGCCGTCGACAAGCCGCTGATCTTGACCGAGTTCGGCGTCGATTCGATGCATAACGGCGCGGCGGAGCAGGCGCGGATCCTGTCCTGGCAGGTACGCGCCGCGTTCGCGTCGGGGGTGGCGGGGACGTTTGTCTTTGCCTGGACCGACGAGTGGTTCACCGGCGGACACCTGATCGAGGATTGGGCGTTCGGTCTGGTGGACCGCGACCGGCATCCGAAACCGGCCTTCCACGAGGTGGCGCGGCAATACAGCGGCCCGTTGCCGCCGCCGCTGTCGCGCTATCCGCGCGTCTCGGTCGTGGTGTGCGCCTACAATGCCGAACGCACGATGGAGGCCTGTCTCGCCTCGCTCGAAGTGCTCAACTATCCCGATTACGAGGTCATCGTCGTCAATGACGGGTCGAGGGACCGCACGCTCGAAATTTCCGAGCGGTTCCCGTACTGCCGGATCATCAGTCAGGAGAACAAGGGGCTGAGCGTCGCGCGCAATGTCGGCGCCGAGGCCGCGACCGGCGAGATCGTTGCCTATACCGACAGCGACTGTGTCGCCGATCCGGACTGGCTGACCTATCTCGTCGGCAAGATGGTGGACGGCAATCTCGCGGCGTGCGGCGGGCCGAATTTCCCGCCGCCCGAGGACAGCCTGGTGCCGGCCGCGGTCGCGGTGTCGCCGGGCGGGCCGACGCACGTCTTGATCAGCGATGAGGTGGCAGAACATATCGCCGGCTGCAACATGGCCTTCCGCCGCGACGCGCTGCTCGAACTGGGCGGGTTCGACCCGCTCTACCGTGCCGCCGGCGATGATGTGGACATCTGCTGGCGCTTTCAGGATGCCGGGTACGCGATCGGGTTCAGCGCCGCCGCGATGGTCTGGCATTTCCGCCGCAACACGGTAAAGGCCTACATCAACCAGCAGCGCGGCTACGGCAAGGCCGAGGCGCTAGTCTACGCCAAGCACCCGTTTCGCTTCAACCTGTTCGGCCAGGCCAAGTGGCTCGGCCGGATTTACGGCGACCTGTCGGCCGCGCTGCTGCTGTCGCGCAAGCCGGTGATCTATTCCGGCACGTTCGGGCGCGGTCTGTTCCAGACGATGTACGAGCCGCCCTCGTCGCTGACCGCGGTATTGCCGCTGACCTTCGAATGGAGCGTCGCGGCGCTGATTCTGGCGCTGACCGGCGCGGTCGGCGGCGGCTGGATGTGGCTGCTGGCCGCGCCGCTGCTGACGACCTGGGTCATGTGCGTCAACGGCGCGCTGAAAGCCCCGATCGACCCGCGCTTCAGCGGGATCAAGGCGCGCGCGCTGGTGGCGCTGCTGATCTATCTCGGGCCGCTATTGCGCGGCTGGGAGCGCATCAAATGGCGCCTCAGGACGATGCAGACGCAGGACCAGTTCCGACTCGCGCCGGTCGAGCAGAAGGCGCGGGTGTTCTGGCTCGAACGCGCCTTTGTGCTGCGCTATTGGGACGAAAGCGGCGCCGAGAAGGAGGTCTTGCTCGGCGGGCTGATGGATTTTCTGCTGCCGCAGAAATATTTCGTCGTGGCCGACACGGGCTGGAGCAAGTGGGACCTCAAGATCGCGCGCGGTCTGTGGAGCCGGGCGCTGGTCACAATCGTCGCCGAGAACTATGGCGGGCCGAAGCGGCTGTTGCGGGTCCGCGTTGCGATGCGGATATCGAAGCTCGGCCTCGTGCTGTTGCGCTCTTACGCCGTGCTGGCAGCCGGCGGGCTGATCCTCGGCGCACCGCTTGTCGCCGCGGTCTTCTTCGCGGCGGGGTTGGTCAATCTCGGCGTTATCTTCTGGCAGCTCGCGAGGTTCGGCCAGCTGATGCATCGCATTGTCGAGGCGGTCGCGCGGCACGCCGGACTGATGCCGGCCGAGCCGATCGCGCGGCCGGCGCTGCCGATCGGCAAGCCGCGGATGACCTGAGCTGGCGGGCAGGGGATTTCGTCTCGGAAAATCCCGAGGACATCCGAGTATCGAGCGAAACCCCCTCTCCTCCGACGGGGGAGAGGGAAGGGGTGAGGGGGCCGAAACCGGTTCGTGGGCGCCCGCCCGCACCCACCCGCGCCATGCG
>JBFWVT010000080.1:0-23503 GCA_050246595.1 Alphaproteobacteria bacterium | reverse complement strand
CCCGCCGGTTTCGGCCAGAACCTTGGTGATCGCCGCCGTCAGCGTCGTCTTGCCGTGATCGACATGCCCGATCGTCCCGACATTGCAATGCGGCTTCGTCCGACTAAACCTCGCCTTCGACATCGCTGCGGCATCCTATCGGCCAGAGAACAACACAAACAGAACAACGGAAACACGATTGCGGGGCCGGGTGGCTGGAGCGGGTGGTGGGAATCGAACCCACGTAGCCAGCTTGGAAGGCTGGAGCTCTACCATTGAGCTACACCCGCACTGCACCGATTTCCGAAGCTTTCATGAGCACTTAGAAACCGGCAGCAACTCGGGTTTTGGACCCAAGTTCGCCTTTTCTGCACCCACATCTGGACCAAATTGGACCAAACTACGCCAAAATGTCGCACCCGCCATAGCCAGCCTTGAGTACTTAGCACCTCGGTCCGGGGATCGCAAGGCTACGGGGTGACGCAGGGACGGGAGGGGCGAATCGGGAACGGAACGTTCGTCGCCGAGGGGCCCGCCGAACTCAGATCGCGGTCAGCCCCGACCCGCTCGGCACCTCTCCCGCCTCAGCTTCTCAAGCCAGGCAGCGACGACCCAGGCCGTGAGCATGCTACCGCTGAAATGCCACCACTGATGAGCAAATCTGCGCTAAATATGATTCAGGAGCATCAAATGTATTTGTCGTTATAGATGGCCTTTTCGACAATAAGAGCGGAGGCGATTATGGTGCCGACGGTGAAATTCGGGAAAGAGCTTGAGGAGAGGACCCCATCAGGGCGGACGATGGCCGGGCGGAATGCGCGTAGCCTGAACCCGCGCACGATTCATGGTATTACTGATCGGGGAGACAGAATAGGTGAGGGTTTTCAATCTGCGCCAGCGCCGCCAAATCGATCTCCTTGACGGGAGGGCCGATGCTCCCTCTCACCTCGGGCAGAAGCGAGTAGACATATCGGAGGGGTATCAAGATGGAAAATATCTCGGATAGGGTTACCAATCGATCCGCGAACAGCGCGTTGTGAAGCTCAAGATCGAGTATCGGACGCCGTGCCAGAGCTTTACGGGCGCCGCGGAGCATCTGAAGATCACTCCCCTCAACGTCAATCTTCATAAAGTCAAAGGCAATATCCTGGGCATCTTCGTCCAAAGGCACAACCCTGACGCGGACCTCCCCTGTCCCGGACCAATCCACCCGCCTGTTAGTATTTCCGCCGTCGTCATGGAGCGACAACTGACCCCGAATGTCTCCCAAGGCATACGGGCGCATCTCGGCGTTCACGCATTCGTTCAGAATGAGGTTCTGCCTCGCCACTTCAGCATTTTCAGGCAACGCTTCCCAAGCAATCACCCGACCGCGCGGCCCGATGGCCTTGGAGAACAGGATTGAAAAGGAGCCGTGGTGAGCGCCACAATCCGCCACGGTCATCCCTTCCCGGAGATGATTAAGACACCAGCACCGTTCCGGGAGGTTCTGGTCCTTCCCCGAATACCATGTTTCGGCCACGGGGTCGGCGATCCACATGGAGTAGCGGTACGGACCTACCTCTAAATCATTTGCTACGTAGGGCTTGAAACCTACGCTAGTTGGGGCGGGGGAGCCGTGGTTCATCGGATGGCTTCCAGCGTGGTTTCTGCGGGCGATGATATCGTCTTTGGACAGTCCACTTCCATAAATGGCGGGGCCACCCCTGGTCAAGTGTGCTGATGCCCGCGGGGCGATCCGGGTCCACCTATTGAGATGGCCGTCGGCCTAACTGTACTCATTTGTACCGATAAATCGCCGAGGGGGAGCCATCAATTCAGGGGCGCGGTTGCTGAGACTGATACTATTGCAGCCCCGTTCGCGTCCGCAGACACGCGATGCAAGCGAGTGAGCCGCTCCCGCAACTGCACCGGTAAATCGCCGAAATTTGGTGAGAGCCGCAGAAGACGAGGAGAAAAGCCGATTCAGCGTAGGGTTGAAAGGCTGGAGCTCTGCCATTGAGCTACACCCGCATTCGCGCTGCCGCCGACCCGACCGTTCTTCGCTCCCGCCGCGCGTCTTGCATCGGGCAGCGGTGGTGGAGGGGGTAGGATTCGAACCTACGTAGGCATCCGCCGGCAGATTTACAGTCTGCTGCCTTTAACCACTCGGCCACCCCTCCGCGTTGCGAACCGCTGTGCGTCACCTTCCTTTTCGCGCCACGGACGCGGACCGCGCGTCATAAGGATTTGTCCCCGTTTTGTCAATAACGGGCGCGGCGGTCGGGAAGCGCGGAGACCCGCTACGGCCGCCGGTCCTATTTCAATCCGCTTGCTTCGAGTACGCTCCCTATATCGCGAGGGAATAGGCCCCCGCGACTGGAGGAGTGAAAGGATGAAAATCCACCTCCTCCCGGTCCTCTGCGTGTTCCGGATCAAGATCTCGATCAAGATCCGGATCTAGAGGACCAGGGCGCCGGGGGAGGCAGCAATCCTTCCCTGGCCGCCCCTGCAATATAGGAGCCGGAACATGACCGGGCAAGAAACGCGCCGCCGCCGCACCGGCAAGCCGCCGCTCGCGAGCGTCGCGGCACCGCAAAGGATGCCGCCGCCGCGCCCCTCCCGTTCGCGGCGGGATCGCGGCGAGGACTGGCTCTACGGCCGTCATGCGGTGAGGGCGGCACTCGCCAATCCGCAGCGGCGCTGGCGCCAGCTCGCGGTGCTGCCGGGGCAGGAAGACGAGGCCGCCGCGCTGGTCGTCCAGGCGCGCGCCGAGCGGCGCGGGACGGCGGAGCCGGTCGCGGTGCTCGACCGCGCCGCATTGGCGGAAATGCTGCCCGAGGGGGCGGTGCATCAGGGTTTTGCCCTTCAGGTCGAGCCGCTCGATCCGGCCGATCTCGACGACGTGCTGCGCGCCGTCGCGGTGAATGAGGGCGTCGTAACCGGGGGCCGCGTGCTGCTCGTGATGCTCGACCAGGTCAGCGATCCGCACAATGTCGGCGCGGTGCTGCGCTCGGCCGCCGCGTTCGGGGCCGCCGCGGTAATCGTTCCCGAACACGGCGCGCCGCCGGCAAGCGCTACGCTGGCCAAATCCGCCTCGGGCGCGCTCGACCTCGTGCCGCTGGTGCGCGTCGTCAATCTGGCGCGCGCCCTCGACCGGCTGAAGGAGGAAGGGTTCTGGAGCTGCGGTCTCGCCGAAGACGCGCCGACGCCGCTATCGCGGATCGATCTCGGAGAGCGCGCGGTACTGGTGCTCGGCTCCGAGGGCGGCGGGCTGCGCCGGCTCGTGCGCGAGCGCTGCGACATCCTCGCCCGCCTGCCGACCCGGCCGGCAATGCCGAGCCTCAACGTCTCGAACGCGGCGGCGGTCGCGCTCTACGAACTGATCCGCCGCCCCGCCCCGGAACGGACGTGAGAGCGAAGGGTCGGGCTTGTCTTGCGTTCGCGGCCGTGTGGCCGCTATGCATGCCGCCATGATTACGGTCAGCTATAACGGGCAGGACATCGATTTCGCCGATGCCGCGGCACAGATGGACCCGGCGCTGCGCGAGATCGTCGAGGCTGAACTCGGCGAATGCTCGCAGCAGGAGCTGATCGACGCCTACGCCGCCGCCCATCTCGCGGTCTATGGCGAGGATTTTTACGTGCCCTGATCCGGGCGTATCCTGGCCGCCCGTCTTGCCGGCGGACAGGCAGCCCTTTATGATGCGGCGAGCTGACGCAGCGCATGGCTGCGGGCAAACGCGGAGGATGCGATGCCGGACGATGTGACGACGCTGAGCCGATCCCGGACAAAGCTCGGCCATACCAGCGCGAAAACGCCGCTCATGGTTGCCGGGCGCCGCGAGTTCTTCGGCTATCGCGATCTCGACCTGTCGGCTCCGAGCGGCGGCCAGATGCGCGGTCAGATCATGAAGGCCAAGCGCGGCATGACGCAGCCGACCGGCTGGCATTACCACACCTGCGAGGGCCAGTTCGTCTATATGCTGAACGGCTGGGTCGAGCTGGAATTCGAGACAGGCGAGACGCTGCGTCTCGAACAGGGCGATTCGGTGTTCATCCCCGGCGGCATGAAGCACAACGAGCTGCGCACCTCGGACGATTTCGAGGCGCTCGAAATTTCGACCCCCGGCGAACTCGGCACGGTGCCCTGCGACAAGCCGGCGTAACGCGGCCGATACCGTTTCACCGACCGCTCCGTACCGCCGCACGGTGCGGTGGTACGGGTGCTCTCCCTACGCCGCGAGACGGGCGCGGACAGAAGCCGAGCGGTCCCACAGATTGGGCAGCATGCGGTTCGAATAGCCGGAGACGAACGGCTTCGCCTCGCCGGTTTCGGGCGCGAAGACATGGCGCGCGATCGCCCCGATATTGCCGCCATAAACATGGATGCTGATCGACGGCCGGTCGCGCAGCGCGTTCTCGACCCGATGGATGTCGCCAATCAGCGGCGAGACGGCGCTGACCTCGCCGGGAACGAGCATTTCCGTCCCGCTCACCATCAGCCGCCCGCACGGTTCGGCCGCATAGTTGCGTGCGATCTCCGAGCCGCGCAGCATCCCGATCAGCCCCCAGACGGTATGGTCGTGCACCGGGGTGCGCTGCCCCGGTCCCCAGACAAAGCTGACCACCGAAAACCGCTCCAGCGGATCGCAATAAAGCAGGTATTGCCGGTAGGATTCCGGATCGGGTTCGCAGAACTCGGGCGGCAGCCAATCGTCGAACGCGACCAGATCGCGCAGCCTCGCGCCACCCTCGACCCGGATCTCGGTTTCGTCCGCGCCGGCGTCACACAAATTTGTCATATCGCGCAAAAACCGCCGGAACCGGTCGAAATTCTCCGCCATCCCGTCCTCCAGCCAGTAGAGACCGGCAATAGTGTCGTCCAGCGGAGCAGCGGTGAATTGGCAAAATAACTGCAAACGAAGTACGCGAATCGTATGAATTTTCCGAAAATATCCTGTTATTGAGCTACACTTACGCAAACGCCGCGAACGTCTGGCGCAGCGCCGTGATCTGATCGCCATCGGCCGAGAGCGGCACGAGAACCGGGGTGCGGATGCCGGCCTCGCGCCAGGCTTCGACCCCGTCGCGCACCTGCGCGGCGGTGCCGGAAAGCGTCACATCGGCCAGAAAACGATCGGCCAGATAGCGAGGGATGTCCGCCTCGCGGCCCTCGGCGACGGCGCGCTCGATCGCCTCCATCTCCTCCCGATACCCCGCCTCCTTCCAGTAGTTGCGGTAATACGGCAGCAGCGCGTAATGCGTCATCGCCCGGCGCAGCACCGCTCTGGCCTCGCCGATATCGCCGCCGATGCAGGTGCGGATGCGGTTGCCGATAAAAAACGCCGGGTCCGCGCGTTTTTCCGGCGGCAGCGCGGCCAGCGACTCGGCCATATGCGAGCGGCTGCCATTTGCGAACACCATGCCGTCGGCGATCTCGCCGGCCAGCGCGATCATGCGCTTCCGCAAGGTCGCCAATATGACCGGCGGCAGCCCGCCGACATTCTCATAGGAACGATATTTCGCGACAAAGGCGCGGATGTCGCCGAGCGGTTTTCCCGGCGTCACGCCCATCCGCACATGGCTCGGGCCGTGCGCGACGCCGATCCCGAACAGGAAACGGCCGCCCGATACCTCGTGGATATACGCCGCGCCATGGGAAAATTCCTCGACCGTCTGCGCGTAGATCGGCGCGATCGCGGTCGCGAAGGCGATGCGCTCGGTGGCGAGCGCAAGCCCGGTGCATTGCGCCATGTTCGCATACGAACTCGACACCTGGATCATCGCGAAGCCGCGGCGCTCGATCTCGCGCGCGAGGTCCAGCACGGCGCGGCGGCTTCCCGGCTCGGCGATCAGGTTGAGGGCGGGCAAGACCCGCGCGGCGGCGGAGCGGTTCATCGCGCGTCAACTCCGGCATTGACCGGCACAGCCTAGATCATGCGCCCCCTGGACGCCAAGTCTGGCCGCCAAGCCGGTCCCGGCTCGCCGCTGCGAACCTATCCCGGCGGAGGTCGCGGCGATCCTTAGAGGTGTTGGGCATCATCGGTCCGCTCGGCTAATCTTGCCCGGACGTTTAGCAGAATGAGTACCGCCCCGACATGCGCCGAGTGTTGATACCATCGATCGCGCTGGCTCTGGCCGTCCCGGTCCTGGATAGTCGAACCGCCACCGCCGAGCTGGTCGCGGGCGGCTGGCTGACACCGCCCCCAATCCCGAAAGTCGCGCCACCACCGCCCCGCCGGGTCGTGCCGGTCGTACCGGTTGCGCGCAAGGCGCCGCCGCCGCGGCCGCGCCCTGCCCCGCAACGGCAGGCACCGGCGCCGCTACCGTATGACGGCAAGGTCCGGTTCTGAAAACGCGCCGGCGCCGCGCGGCGCCGCCCCGGGTCTTTGCGGCCGCGTCATGCGGGACCAGATAACGGAAATCAGCGCGGGAGAAACGCGATGGATGTCGGTCTGCAGATGGTTTTCGCCAGCTACGGCTGGGACAAAATCGGCGATGCGCAAGTGTGGGACGAGGAATTGCGCCTGGCGCGCCTCGCCGACGAGCTCGGCTTCGACGTGCTGTGGTCGGTCGAACATCATTTCTACGATTACTCGTTCTGCCCCGACAATCTGCAACTGATGAGCTATCTCGCCGGGGTGACGAGCCACGCCGATCTCGGCACCGCGGCGGTGATCCTGCCGTGGCATGATCCGCTGCGCGTCGCCGAGCAGGTCGCGATTCTCGACCATCTCGCCAAGGGCCGTTTCCGCCTCGGCATCGGGCGCGGTCTGTCGCGCCGCGAATTCGCCCATTTCCGCGGCACGCTCGACGAGACGCGCGAGCGCTTTGACGAAGCCGCGCCGATGATCCTCAAGGCGCTGCGCACCGGCTGGATCGAGGGCGACGGCAAATTCTACAAGCAGCCGCGCACGCCGATCCGGCCGCGCCCCGAGCGCAGCTTTGACGGCCGCACCTATGCCGTCGCGTCGAGCGAGGATTCGGTCGATGCCGCGGCGCGGCTCAAGGCGCGGATGATCATGTTCGCCGACCGCCCCTGGCCGATGCGCCTGCCGCAGATCGAGCGGCACCGCGAGCTGTTCCGCAAATACCACAATGCCGAGGCGCCCCCCTTTATGATCGCCGATTTCTGCGTCTGCACCCCGACGATGGACGGGGCCGAGGCGCTGGCGATGCGCCACATGGGTTCGTTTGTCGACAGCAACCTCGAACATTACGAGATCCTGTCCGGCCATTTCGCCCGCACCAAAGGCTATGACGCCTATGCCAAAAAGGCCGAGCTGGCCAGGGAGCGCGGCCGCGACGGCATTGTCGAAGCGTTTTTGCAGGCCGCGGTCTGGGGCACGCCGGACCGCATCCTGCGCGAGTTGGAGGCGCGGCGCGCGGCGGTCGGCGAATTCGAACTCTGCACCTCGTTCCGCTTCGGCGGCACGCCCTACGATCTGGCCGAGCGCTCGCTGCGCCTTTATGCCAGGGAGGTGCTGCCGGTGCTCAAGAGCTGGAATCGGCCGGCGCGGGTGGAAGCGGCGAAATAGCCGCTATCCGCCCGCCGCCGCCTGCAACGTCGTCAGCGCCAGGCGTGGTGCCGGTGGTGGTGATGGTGGCGATTCCGGTGACGGCCCTGCCAATGGTGGCGGTGCGCATGCCGCCAATGCGGACGGTCCCAGTGACGGCCATGCCGGTGGTGGCGGTGCCACTTGCGATGCGCGTGCCGCCGGTGGTGGCCGCGCCAGTGCTTGCCATGCGGCGGCATGTTGCAGACCCAGGTATAGCCGTTCCACCAGCATGTGGCCGCCTGCGCCCCCGAAGGTGACGAAAGCACGGCCAGCCCGATAACGGCCAGAGCGGCGAGCAGCTTTCTCACGGCAATCCTCTATGACAGTGACCTGTGCCGAAAACGCTATACCGCCGGGCCTATTCCGGAGGATGCTCGCGCCGTGCCGGCGATCCGACCGGCGACAGCAAGGGAGGAAAACATGACCAAAATCGAGCCGTATGCTGCCCAGGGCGTCTACGATCCGCCGATCTATTCGCAGGCGGTCAGGGTCAGCGAGGCGCAAACCATCCTCTATATCGCCGGTCAGGTCGCCTACACGCCCGAGGGCGGCGCGGCGCATCCCGGTGATTTCAAGGCGCAGGCACGCGCCGCGCTGCAATGCCTGAAGGCACAGGTCGAGGCCGGCGGCGGCACGATGGCCGATATCGTCAAGGTCAACACCTATCTGACCGACATCCGGCACCGCGCCGATTATGGCCCGATCCGCGAGGAATTCTTCGGCAGGAAAATGCCGGCGCACACGCTGGTCGCGGTGACGGCGCTGGCGCAACCCGAGTTCCTGATCGAGATCGAGGCCGTTGCGGTCCTGTAGTTCCGAGCCGTCACGGCCGGGCTCGGCCCGGCCGTTCCATGCCCCCGAGACGGTGCAGGGCGGATGACCCCGGCGAAAACCGGCGATAATCCGGCAATACCCGGTTCTCGATAGCGGGATGCGTTGCCCCGCAGGCCAGGCTCGCGGGATGAAGGCCTTTCCGCCCCGCAGTCATCCCTGCTGATCAGAGCAGCTTGGCATATTGCCCCACGAAATCCCCGGCGCGCCGGGAGGTCGGCGCCGGGCCGACGACCGCGTCGGGCCCGGCGCCACGCAGGCGGATCACACGACGGTGAAATGCGTGTTGGTCAGGGCGAGACCGGGGGACAGTGTCGCGAATTCCGTTGCCGCCGTTCCGCCGGTCCCATCCGGATCGTAACTCAGCTCGCCGCTGGTGCTGTTGAAGATGATCCGGTCATCGGCATCGTGCGCCGCGACCCCGATGAAGAGCGCGTCGGCAGACAGCGTGCCCGGCGGGCCGATGGCAGTGAACACGGTCGCGCTCAGCAGGATCTCGTCATCGCTGACGTTGAAATCGAAGACCTCATCGAGATTTGTCGCGGCGTTAAGAACACTGTCGAACAGGAATTCGTCATTGCCGTTGCCGCCGATCAGATGGTCGTTTCCCGGCCCGCCATTCAGGATATCGTTGCCGGCGCTGCCGTTCAGAATATCGTTGCCGCCTCCGCCCGACAGCGTGTTGGCATCCAGATTGCCAAGGATCGTGTTGTTCAGTCCATTCCCCGTGCCGTCGATATCGCCCGATCCGGTCAGGTGCAGGTTCTCGAACCCGGCGGCCAGGGCATGGTCGACCGAGCTTCGTACCAGATCGATGCCGCCGCCCCCCGCCTCGCTCACCGTGTCTCCGGGATCATCGACGTGATACGCGTCATCGCCGAGACCGCCGGCCATCGCATCGGCCCCGGCGTCGCCAATCAGGGAATCGTCGCCCTCGCCGCCGTTTATCACATCCCCGCCGAGGCCGCCGTCCAGCGTATCGTTGCCCGATCCTCCGTTGAGGATGTCATTGCCCGATCCGCCGCGGAGGGTATCGTCGTCGGCTCCGCCATTCAGGATATCATTGCCGGCGTCGGCGATCAGGGTATCGTCGCCGGCCCCGCCCACCAGCACGTTGATACCTGGATTGCCGAGGATCGTGTTGGCCAGCGCATTGCCCGTACCATTTAGGGCCCTCGATCCGCTCAGGAACAGATTCTCGACTCCGGCGGTCATGACATAGCTGATCGAGCTATACACCCAGTCGATGCCGTCGCCCCCCGCCTCGCTCACCGCGTCTCCGGCATCATCGACGATATACGTGTCATCACCGAGACTGCCGACCATCACATCGGTCCCGGAGCCGCCATTCAAGGTATCGTCGCCGCTGCCGCCATTGAGGGTGTCGTTGCCCGCTCCGCCGCTGATTGTGTCGTCGCCCGCCCCCCCGTTCACGGTATCGTTACCGGCATTGGCGCTTAGGGTATCGTTGCCGTCCCCGCCCCACAGCGTGTTGGCACCCGGATTTCCGAGGATCGTGTTGGCCAGCGCATTGCCCACACCATTTATGGCGCCCGATCCACTCAAGTCCAGGTTCTCGACCCCGGCGGTCAGGACATGGCCGATCGAGCTATGCACCCAATCGATGCCGTCGCCTCCCGCCTCGCTCACCGTATCTCCGGCATTGTCGACGATATAGGTGTCATTGCCGGTACCGCCGGCCATCGCATCGGCGCCGGCACCACCGTCGAGGGTGTCGTTACCGGCTTTGCCGTCGAGGGTATCGTTGCCGCCCCCACCCCAGAGCGTGTTGGCAGCCGAATTGCCAAGGATCGTGTTGGCCAGCGCATTGCCCGTGCCATCAATATCATTCAGACCCGTCAAGGTCAGCTTCTCGACCCCGGCGCCCAGGACAAAGATGACCGAGCTATGCACCCAATCGATGCCATCGCCCCCTGCCTCGCTGACCGTGTCTCCGGCATCATCGACGATATACGTGTCATTGCCGATACTGCCGGCCATCGAATCCGCCCCGGCGCCGCCGTTCAGCACGTTGTTGCCGGTATTGCCGGTGAGCGTGTTGGCCAGCGCGTTGCCGGTCCCATTGAGGTTCGCGGTGCCGATCAGGGCCAGTCTTTCGACGTTGGCGGAAAGCGTGTAGCTGACCGAGCTGACCACCAAGTCGCTGCCGCCGCCGGCCAGCTCGCTGACCGTGTCCCCGGCATTGTCGACGGAATACGTGTCGTTGCCCGCGCCGCCGGCCATCGCGTCCGCCCCGGTGCCGCCGTTCAGGACGTCGTTGCCGGCGCCGCCGTTGATGGTGTCGTTGCCCGCCGCCCCGGACAGCGTGTCGCTGCCGGCGCCGCCGTTGATCGTGTCGTTACCGTCGCCGCCGTTCAGCGCGTTGTTGCCGTCATTGCCGGTGAGCGTGTTGGCCAGCGCGTTGCCGATCCCGATGAGGTTCGCGGTGCCGATCAGGGCCAGTCTTTCGATATTGGCGGAAAGCGCGTAGCTGATCGAGCTGACCACCAGATCGCTGCCGCCGCCGGCCAGCTCGCTGACCGTGTCCCCGGCATTGTCGACGGAATACGTGTCGTTGCCCGCACCGCCGGCCATCGAATCCGCCCCGGCGCCGCCGTTCAGGATGTCGTTGCCCGCGCCGCCGTCGAGCGTATCGTTGCCCCCTACGCCGTTGAGGATATCGTTGAGAGCGCTCGGGAAGGAGCCCGGCGGCAGGCGCGTCACGGTTGCGGAGACGAACGCCGGCGTGATCGTCTCGTTGGCACCGGTGCCGGTGAAGGTTGCCACAGATCATCTCCTCTAAATGGCGGCCGTCGGTTGGCCGGCCGAACGGATTGGGTCTTGCGGGCCGGGAGGCAGACGCCCTCGCGACGGGAACATCGGGTCGCCGTGCTGCCCGATCGACCAATTCTCATCCCTATTGCCAGCCACCCGCCGGTTCATGGGCTGAGTTTAGTGTCGTGATCGCGAGCATCAGCCCGTCAGCGATGGCCTGCGAGAGCTTCAGATCGCGAGCGGTAAGGACTGCGAGGCTTGTTGTCAACGACGCAAAATCAGGCGACGGCATGTTTAAGACTATTCGGAATTGCGCACGGGCATAAAATCGGTTGCCGAATTCCCGCAGAAGCAGGTTGCAGACAAACCGCAGGCAGCACGCTCCGCCCTCTTCGACGAAAGGAGCGGCGGCAGTCATCGGGCCATAAATCGACGCTTCTCTAAGCGCCCCGCGCTCCCCTCAAATTGTCCGGGAGCCCGGCTGTCCTACCCCAACCGGCGGTTCTTTGACGGCACCAACCCGCCGTCTCACACACCGCCGCAACCGCAAGTTCCGGCATTCGCAACTTTCAGGGATACGCCAGCCAGCCGCGGCTCGCGGCCTCGCGCCGATGCCGCGGCGGCGCGTCAGCCCTTGCGGCAGGGTGCCGACCAGCCGCCGCCGGCCGTCACTTCTTCTGCGTGACGGCGCTTTTCGGGTTGAGGTTCTGGATGTGGCCGCTTTCGGTGCCGGCGGTCGGGTCGATCACCGCGTTGATCAGCGCCGGCTTGCCCGAGGCGAGCGCCTCGCTCAGCGCATTGGTCAGACCGGGCGTGTCGGTCACGTGATACCCCCGGCCGCCGAACGCCTCGATGATCTTTTCGTAGCGCGCGCCGCGTATGAGGCCGGTCGGCGAATAGGGGCGGCCCTCAGGGTCGCCGCGATAGACGCCGTTGTTGTTGAAGATGATCGTCGTGACCGGCAATTCGTAGCGGCAGATCGTCTCGATTTCCATGCCGCTGAAGCCGAACGCGCTGTCGCCCTCGATCGCGACCACCGGCTTGCCGGTCACCGCCGCCGCGCCGACCGCGTAGCCCATGCCGATGCCCATGACGCCCCAGGTGCCGCTGTCGAGGCGGTGCCGCGGCAGGTGCATATCGATGATGTTGCGGCCGAAATCGAGCGTGTTGGCGCCCTCGTTGACGATGTAGACATCCGGCTGGGTCTGGAGCGCGTTGCGCACCGCGCGCAGGGCCGACGAGAAATTCATAGGGTTCGGGTCGGCGTTGAGCCGCGCCGCCATGCGCTCGATATTCTGCGCCTTGCGCTTGCCGATCTCGTCGGCCCATCCGGCCCGGCGCCTGACCTGCCCCGGTTTCAGCGCAGTGTTGAAGGCCGAAAACACCGATTTGATGTCGCCGATCACCGGCGCGGCGATCGCGCGATTGCTGTCGATCTCGGTCGGCGAGATATCGACCTGGATCAGGCGGGTGTTCTCGTTCCACAGCGGCGCGCGCCCGTGCGACAACAGCCAGTTGAGGCGCGCCCCGGCGACCAGGACGACATCGGCGTTGCCGATCGCATAGGAGCGGGCGGCGGCGGCCGATTGCGGGTGGTCGTCGGGCAGCAGACCCTTGGCCATCGACATCGGCAGAAACGGGATGCCGGTCGTCTCGATAAAGCTGCGGATTTCCGCATCGGCCTGCGCATAGGCCGCGCCCTTGCCGAGGATCGCCAGCGGCCGCTCGGCCGAGGCCAGAAGATCGAGCGCGCGCGCCACCGCCTCCGGCGACGGGATGCTCGGCGGCGCCGGATCGACCACCTTTATGAGCGATTTCCGTCCGGCCTCGGTGTCGAGACCGGCGGCGAGCACCTCGGCGGTCAGATCGAGATAGACGCCGCCGGGACGCCCGGAGACGGCGGCGCGGATCGCCCGCGCGATGCCGATGCCGATATCCTGCGGGCGGTTGATCCGGTAGGCCGCCTTCGCATAGGGGCGGGCGGCGGCGAGCTGGTCCATCTCCTCGTAATCGCCCTGTTCGAGATCGACGATCGCGCGATCCGAGGAGCCGCTGATCAGCACCATCGGGAAGCAGTTCGTCGTCGCGTTGGCCAATGCGACCAGACCGTTCAGAAAACCGGGGGCCGAGACGGTCATGCAGATGCCGGGTTTCTGCGTCAGAAACCCCGCGATCGCGGCAGCGTTGCCGGCCGACTGCTCGTGCCGGAAACCGTAATAGCGGATGCCCTCGGCCTGTGCGAGGCGCAACAGGTCGGTGATCGGGATGCCGGCCACCCCGAAGATCGTATCGACCTCGTTCAGCTTGAGGGCGTCCACCACGAGGTGGAAACCGTCTGTCATCTCCATTGGCATGTCGCCTGGGATATCCGCTGCGCTCATCTCGCCCACCGTTTTGCTCGTTGCGCAGGGTCTAATGACACTCGGCGCCTTCCGTCAACCGCCGACCCGCCCCGCCCGCTGCGGACGGCAACAATCGGGAGTTGCGCGCAAATGCGTGCTGGCTGGATCAGCAGTCGATCTACAGCCAGCTTTCGCTCACAGGTTGTATTCCCCTCGGGCGCGCATCGCTCGCAAGCCGGGCCGAGGGGTATCGCCTATCACAAAAATGCGGCGGATTTAGCGGGGCTAGCAAAGCCCCGGCGCGGCGATATCGATGGGCTTCGCTTGGCTAAACCGATCCTACAAACTGACGGACAGCGGCGAGAGGGTATGGAAAGTCGTATTCAATATATTTCTACGCAGTTGCCACTTTCGGTGCGATTTCTCTGGCTATTCTTGCCGCCCTTGCTGCCCTTGCCTCCTTTGCTGCACGCAAGTCCGCGTTACAAAGATCTGCATACTCATTACTACAGAAGGTCCACCGGGCCCATCTGCTACTATGCGCAGAAGCCATCCGATAATATAAATTCGCCCGGCGCCCATAAAGGAGAGATAGGCCATCTGCCCCTTCCTGGAGAGAGAGCCTTATTACTTCACTTAGATCATTAATAGCGCGACCATAGTCACCTTGGTGGTAAGAATATAAAGTCGCTCGATCATTATACGTCTCATGATCGCTGGGATTCAATTCTATGGCATTACTGTAGTCGGCCAATGCGCGGTCATAGTTGCCAATCTCCCGATACACATTCGCTCGCTTGTGAAACAGGGTTGCATTATCGGGAGTGCGACTAATATCGACAGTCAACTGGCTAATTGCCTCATTGAAATCGATCGCCGATAATCCGCTATTTCCTTTTTCGGCGTATGCCCTGCCCCGCTCATAATGAGAGTCACTGTAGTCAGGGTTCAGCTTGATTGCCTCAGTAAGATCGGCGATGGCTTTGTCCAGGAATCGATTTTTACGATTTTTATGATTCTTACTTCCATAATGCGCAGCCAAAGTGAAGTATGAGCTCCCGCGATAATAATAGGCCTCTGCGTCTTGTGGATTTACTTGGATTTTCGCCGACCAATAGGCAATCATAAAAGGATCTTGTATGCCATACACGTTTATATCCATCGAATCCTTTAGAATGGGCCAGCGGGCAAAGGCAAAAAACCCAATAAGCAACAAAGTTGACGACAGGTATTACTGCCAGAATACACCACCATCGACTATAGCCCGCGTTACCGACAATTTTAAAGGCGGGAACCAGCACGGACAGCAGCCACGCGACAATGGCCGCAGAAGCCCAAAACCAGAAGGGATCGATATCCATTGCCATCCCCCTTTTCCGGAGAGCGATCATAAGTAATTCTACGCAGAGTGCAACAGGAACTTAGCATCGCCGCCTATCCGCCCTGCTGAATCCGCAGTGCTCTGGGATGACCGCAGGCGACTGTAATCCCGCGGATCAAAACGAATCCGGCCAGCGGCGCGCAGCGTGGAAGACGGCGAGAATCTCTACCCGATCATCGCCAGCGCGATAAACGGCAATGAACCGCGTATCCGGGATCACGAGTTCACGCGTCCCCGCAACGCGGCCGGCGCGTCCGAGCAGAGGATAATTCGCGAGATCGCGGGTCCGGTCGTGGATGCGCTTGACGATGCGAGCGGCAGCACGCTTGTTGTCGCGGGCGATATGATCGCCGATCGCTTCCAGATCGCGCAGCGCGGGCCGGGTCCAGACGACCCTCATTCCGGCGCTGCATACTTACCGACGATGCGCTCGATTTCCTCTTCGCTTGCGAAATCGCCCCGATCGGCCGCGGCGAGTCCCGCTTCAATCTTTTCGAGCTGCCAGCGCCGGGTTTCAAGATAGTCGCGGACCGCTTCGTTGATGATATCCGCGCGGGTACGACCGCGTTGCTCGGCGGCGCGGTCCAGCGCCTCCAGAACCACATCGTCGAAATCAACCGTTACGGATTTCGGCATTGATGTCCCCGCATAGGGGCGGGCCGCGAAGCGCAACCCGCCACCTGCACTTGTCAATCCGCCGCTATTGCGCCGCGGCGGCCAGGGGCTGGCGTGCGACGGCCGGCCGGTTGGCCTTGAGAAACGTGCCGACATGGCGCAGCGCGAGCCGGATCTGCTCCGGGTTCGCCTTCCACGGGTAGAGGCTGACCTGCGCGTTGGGCGCGAGATGGGCGGTCTCGATCGCGACCGCCAGCGGGTGCGCCGCCACGTCGTCGGGCAGGATCAGGATCGGCGTCTGGCACTGCCGCACGAAATCGCGCGTCACCGTGAACACGAAATCGGCGTTCTTGCGGTACATGTTTTCGAGGAACGCGCCCGCCTGCTCCATCGTGAGGTCCGAGCGGCGCTCGACGAGAGGCGGGGCCCAGCCCGTGATGTTGTTCTGATAGAACAGGTCGGGCATCGTCGGCCGGAAGCCGGAGGGCTGCGTCAGCACCGCCGCGACGACGCGGTCGCCGGCCCGCTTCAGCAGGTTCCAGATGAACGGGCCGCCGATGCAGAAACCCAGCACCATGAACTCGCCGATGCCGAGATGGTCCATCAGCCCGAGATGGTCGTCGGTATAGGAATCCCACGGGCGGTCGATGTCGAGCGGGCCGGTCGATTGCCCGCCATTGGCATTGCGCAGATCGGCCGCGATGACGCGGTAGTCGTTCTTGAATTCGTCGAGCGGGTTGAACGGGTGCGTCTTGAGACCCTCGATCGTCGAGTTCAGCCCGCCGCCGGGAATGATAAGCAGCGGGAAGCCGGAGCCGGTCTCCTCGTAATGGATGCGGACCTGGCCTTTTTCGAAAAACGGCATGACGGTGTCTCCTCTCCGGTAATGCGGGCGTCGGTGGCTGTATCCAAGATGGCCGGGTCAAGCCCGGCCATGACGCAAGGGGCAGGCTTCGCGGATTGGCTCAGCCGTCGCGGGCCGGTCGGTTGTACTCCTCGTCGGCGACGTGCTTGCCCCAGGCGGTGCCCTGCCCCTGCTCGCCGGCTTCCGACAGCGCCAGATGCGAGAACAGCCGGTCGGGCGCAGCGCCGTGCCAGTGCAGCGTATCGGGCGGGATGTTGACCGTGTCGCCCGGACGCAACACCTGCGGCTCTTCGCCCTCGAAGCAGATGCGGCCGACGCCGCTGAGGCAATAGAGCGTCTGGCCCACGGGGTGCGCGTGCCACGCGGTGCGCGCGCCCGGCGTAAAGGTGACGACCGACCCGCCCATCCGCGACGGCGCGTTGGCGGTCAGCACCGGGTCCTGAAACACGGTTCCGGTGAAGGTCTCGGCGGCGCCCCGTCTGGTCTGGCGATCGGCGGCGCGGATGACCCCGGCTTTTACTGGCATGGTTTTCTCCCTTTCGATGCTTGTCGGCCGATCTTATCGCCGAATGCCCGATGAGCAACAGCGGCGCCATGCGCATCGGCACGACCGGGGCGGGAAGCGGCGGCTTTCTCTATTTCGCCAATAATGCGACAATTCGCATCCAAGCGCCGCTCAGGCGTTGATCGGCACCGGAGGAACGCCATGCACCAAACCCTTGCCACTGCCAGCGCGCTGCTGCTCGCCGCCGCCGCGACGCTGCTGCCCGCTCCCGACGCGCTCGGCCAGACCGAGCCGGGGTGGAAACCGCTGTTCGACGGCAAGAGTCTCCAGAACTGGAAGCCGCTCGGCGACGCGAACTGGAAGATCGAGGACGGCGCGATCGTCGCCGACAGGGGCAACGGCTATATCGTCACACCCGATTCCTACGGCAACTTCCAGCTCAGAGCCGAGTTCTGGGCCGATGACGACGCGCAGAGCGGCATCTTTATTCGCTGCGCCGACCCCGCAAAGATCGCCGCTTCCTCCTGCTACGAGGTGAACATCTTCGACAAGCGGCCGGAACCGGCCTACGGCACCGGCGCCATCGTCGATGTGGCCAAGGTGGAACCGATGCCCAAGGCCGCCGGCAAGTGGAACACCTACGAAATCACCGCGAACGGCCCACATCTGGTGGTCGTCTTCAACGGCACCAAGACCGTCGATGTGCAGGACGGCAAACACCAAAACGGGCCGATCGCGCTGCAACGCACCCCCGGCCCGGCGCCCGATCGCAAGGAGGGGACGATCAAGTTCCGCAAGGTCGAGATCAAGCCGCTCTAATCGGTATCGAAATCGAGTTCCAACCCGGCCGGAATGCGCGCGAGCCGCTCGCGGATATCCTCGCGGATGATCGGCGGCCGCGCGCCCTTTTCGCCGTACCAAAAGCAGGGGACATCGGCTTCGATACCGTCGGCGCGCATCAGCTCTTGCAGCCGCGGCAGCCTGTCGGGGCGCTTTCCGGAAAAGACAATTCCAAGCAGGTAATCGAGATGGTCGTTGAGATCGGGGATCTCGACTCGATGTTCACTTGATATCAGCCAAAGCCCGGTGCGGCCCCGCACTTCATTCCCGCGCACCCTCTTGAAAATCTCCCCCTTTCGGTAGGCCACAGTCGGCGCAGCATCGAGAATTTCGGTAATGCGGCTCGGTTCAAGCCGATCTCCGAAAAAGCGCAGACTCGCGAATACATCCAGCGTTCCCGGCTCAGTCTTCGTCGTGGATGTTGCCAAGCAGGTCACCGTTTTGGTCCGTAACAGAGCCATCATTCCATGTGGTAACTCGGTCGCGGGGAGCGAGTCCGGCATGATCCTTGATCCTGTGGATGGCTCTTCCAAGCTGGCGACGAGTGAGGCCGAGCCGGGTTGCCACGCCTCGCGACGGGTTGCCGGGGTTGCTCCAGATCCTTTGCGGCACCGGGCATCGACGGCGGCGCTCACTCCGCCGCTGCGCGACGCTTGCGCGGCTTCGGCCATCTTGCGGCGACGCGCGGCAGGACTTCCTCGATCAGCCGGCGGGTCTGGCTCATGATCTCGTCATCGCCCCTGGCCGACGGGCGCAGGATGAATTTCGACACGCCAGCATCGACATAGTCGGCGATCTTCGCGACGATCGAATCGGCGTCGCCGATCGCGAAATAATCCCTGGGGTCGCGGCCGGTGCGCTTCCTGTATGCCTCGAACAGCGGCACGAGGGCCGGGTCGTCGGGCGAGCCGAAGCGGTATGGAATGCCGGCGCCGTAATGGTCGTCGTCGATCGCGCGGCCTTCCTCGGCGGCGGCCTTTTTGATGGCGGCGACAACCGTCGCGGCCTGTTCCGGGGTCTCGGGACCGGCCTGCCAGCCCGTGCCGATCCGCGCCGTGCGCCTTACGGCCGCCTCGGAGGAACCGCCGATCCACATCGGCAGATCGGGCTGCACCGGTTTTGGCGCGATCGAGGCGCCCCGCAGCTTGTAATGCACGCCGTCGAAATCGACCTTGTCCTCGGACCACAGGCGGCGGATCACCTCCAGCCCCTCATCGGTCTTGCGGCCTCGCGTTTTCGGGTCGAGGCTGAGCGCGGTCCATTCCGGCCCCAACGGGCTGCCGATACCGAAAGCCGGCAACAGCCTTCCGTTCGACAGAAAGTCGATCGTCGCGCATTGCCGCGCCACCAGCACCGCGTCGCGCATCGCCAGAGACAGCACGTTGACGCCGAACTTGATCCGCCTTGTGCGCCCGGCGAGCGCCGCCATCGCGCTCATGCATTCGAGAAACGGTTGCGGGCTGACCAGCCGGTCGGTCTGCCAGATCGAATCGACGCCGCCTTCTTCGCACATATCGACCCAGCGCCAGTATGCATTCGCGCCGGAAAACGGAAACTCCATCAGCCCGACCCCGACCGCGACGTTTCTCGGCATCGCATCCTCCTTTACAGGCTTGCGTCGTCGGGGCGAACTATGGCCCGATCGCGGCGGATTTGCCCAGCGCCCTTCGGCTCTCATTGCGAGGAGCCGAAGGCGGCGAAGCAATCTCGATGAGCAGCGCAGAGGCTGCGCGGGATTGCTTCCCCGCGGGTCGCAATGACGACGGTTCAGGAAGGAGCGCCAGCATGCGCGTATTCGCGACGGTGCCGCAGAACGATCTGCGCCTTGTCCCGGAAGAGGCCAAACGGATCGAGGCCGAGGGGTATGACGGTATTATCTCGATGGAAAACCAGCACGATCCGTTTCTCGCGCTGGCCGTCGCCGGCGTGGCAACCGAGCGGGTCGAATTGCATACCGGGGTTGCGATCAGTTTCGCGCGCACGCCGATGGCGACCGCGGAGGTCGGCTGGGATCTCGCCGGCTCGACCGGCGGGCGGTTTGTGATCGGGCTGGGATCGCAGGTGCGGGCGCATAACGAACGGCGCTTTTCGGTGCCCTGGACCCCGCCGGCGCCGCGCATGCGCGAATATGTCCAGGTGCTGCGCGCGATCTGGCGCTGCTGGCAGACCGGCGAGAAACCCTCCTACGAGGGCGAGCACTACCGGTTTACGTTGATGACGCCGAATTTCACGCCGCCGCCGATCGACTCCCCGCCGCCACCGGTGATGATCGCCGCGGTCGGGCCGGCGATGCTGCGTGTCGCGGCCGAGGAATGCGACGGGGTCAAATTGCACGGGTTCTGCACGCGCAAATACCTGACCGACGCGATCATGCCGCGCATCGAGGCCGGATTGGCCAAAGCGGGGCGCGCCCGCGAGAATTACGAGATTTCCGGCGGGGGTTTCCTGGCGACCGGCCCTGACGACGAGACGGTGGAAAGACGCTTTGAATGGGTGCGACGGCGGGTCGCGTTTTACGGTTCGACCCCGGCCTATTACCCGGTGCTGGCGGTGCACGGTCTCGAAGATCTCGGGCACAAGCTCAACGCGATGGTGCGCCAGGGCAAGTGGGACGAGCTGGCGAAGGAAGTGCCGGACGACGTGGCGCATTTGTTCGCCGCGGTCGGCCGCCACGACGAAATTGTCGGCGCGATCGAGCGCCGCTTTGGCGGTCTCGTCGACTCGCTGACCCTGCGCGGCGACGGCGTCGGCGAGGTGCCGCCCGGTCTCGTGCAGGACATTCGCCGCGTGCCGCACCGCTATGCAGGTTCATAAACCCGCCAGCTCCAGCTATTTGAAAACACCCTGCGCTTTCAGCGCCATCAGCTCTGCCGTCAATAGAGTCCGAAGATTATGAATCGAGGTATATTGTATACATTTCTGGCCTCTCACATCAAAAGGAATCTTGGCACCCTTTTTGGAGATCAAGACGGTTGGTTTCCTTACCCCCCAAGCAAACCCTATCTCTAAGAAAACGTTGGGTTTCGCATCATTTAGAACTGCCACTACACCGTTTGCCGTTTGCAAACGAGATTTAATTTCAGTAAGTATATCACCCGTAAAGGATTGCTCGTCAATCCGCTCGCAAAGCAGTCCCGCATTTTGACAGGATTCCTGAATAGCAATATCCCAGAGGTCGCTATGCTTGGGCGCGAAAGGCATTGCTACAAAGAGCTTGGTTTTCTGTTCGCTCTCAAGTCCGAATGACGAAAGGTTGGAGCTAGAAGTCGCAGCGAGGGTGAAGCCCTGATCTTGTCTCAACCCCCCTCGTTCAGCGCGGAGCCGAGCACCCAACTGACTCCGATCAGAGATAACTGCGCCGGGGACTACCTGGGAAAGTATTACTTTGAGCCGATCCGCTCTGCGGGGAGTCCTCTCAACTACCTCTATTATTTTCAATTCGCGCGGGAAACGGCCACTTTCGATACCATCTAGGAACCCGCCGACCAAAGAGAGAAATGCTTCTCTTTCATCTAATCCATAGCCGGGGCCATGAATCGGAGTGCATATAACTTGTATTTCGTGCGACTCGGCTGCGGATAATTCCAACGCCATGCGCCCAAATTTTCGAATCTCTTGGTAACGGAACCCCAGCTATGGATAAGCGGTGATTTTTTGTTCGGTCAGTGAAATGGAGGGCTTGCCGGGTCTGAACGCGTAAGCGACGAGGCAGGACAGGACATGGACCATGGCGTTGATGACTGACCTGTGGCGTGAATGCTCAAGCCCCATTTCGGATTTCAGGGTGTCGAGCACGGTCTCGATGACGAAGCGTTTGCGCAGCATGACTTTGTCGGCCAGGGGCATCAGGTAGTTTCTCATGTTGCGCCGGATGCTGGTGATGAGGTGTAGGCCACGCCGCCAGAGTTTGTGGAACAGGTCGCGGCCGATGTAGCCCTTGTCGGCGTAGAGCTTGCCCGCAAGCTGGCGGGTCATCGCGTCCAGCACGGTGCTGTCGGCGGTGTTGCCGGGGGTGATCCTCAGCGCCATGATCTGGCCTTTGTGGTTGATCACGAAGTGCAGCTTGAGGCCGTAGAACCATCCCATGCTGGTCTTGCCGCGCGCGGCCAAGCCGTCGAAGACCTTATGGCGGCGGATGCGGCGATTGTGACAGACGGCAAGCTTGGTTGAATCAGCGAAGTAGATGCCGGTCTGTGCGCCGCTCAGGCTATGCAGTAGGACCATCAACGGTGCGAACAGCCGCGGCATCAGGCTGACAAACCGGTCATAGTGCGGCAGCTCGTCAAAGCAGGCGCGATACTGACCGCCGATGCCGTAGAGATAGAACACCTTGAAGTTCTTGTAGGGCGAAAGGTGAAACAGCACCACGATGAACAGCATCTCGGCACGCGACAGCTTGCCGGAGCGCTGGCGCGTCTGCTCCGACGGGAGCAGACGGTGCGCTTCCCAATCGGCCAACACCTTGGAGAAGTCATCGAGACAGCAGTAGAGCGCTGTGATATCCACCGCCATCGAGGGGATTCTCCGGAACCGGGCTTGAGGCTCAGTTGTCGCAAACCGATGCTGTCAAATCCTTGATCCGTTGGGAATCCTCTCACCCCTTAGCCATAGCTGGGGTTAACGGAAGTATCGAAGTTCCTCCACTCCAATATAGAGCACTTGACGCGCCCCGATATTCTGCCCGGCTACAAAGACGCTCCTTCCTCTCGGAATATAATCCATGAACCCGAGACGTTCTGATACCGCAGCATCGACGCCATGAAAGCCCTCGGCGTGCTTCAATAGAAGGAGGTCACATCGTCTCTTTAAAATGTCGTCATTTACAACGGCAAGCTCGACCATTCTCTTCCTCCCAAAGAACTGTTCCCCGGTTCTTTACTATCCATCAGTTGTGGACCGCGTCCACGCTTGGCCCATCAGCATGGCGCAGTAGCCATTTAATCGCAAGAGAGGATCAGCTTTCTTGGTGAGATCGTCGTGATGGCAGCAACGTTCTAGACCGTGTGGACGGAATGCGGTGAATAGAAGGTTAAGGGGGTTCACATCGGACGGCATCAGTCATTGAGGTTGGCTGGGAGGAGCCGATCCTGCCAACTGAGATGACGGATACCGAGTGGGAGATCGTTCTCGAAGCCTTCCGGGCGGCGTGCTCGCGCCGTGGCGGGCGGGACGACCGTAAATTCCTGGAAGCGCTGCATTATTTCACGGTTCACAACATCGCGTGGCGCGCCTTCGACGCAGTCTGGCAAGCGGAACAGCGTCTGAAAGCGGTTTTGGCGACTGAGCCAGCGGGGCGTTTTTGAGGCGATGCCGGCGGCTGTTGACCGAGACGAGCGCCACCGTGCACCTCGTTCAGAGGGTCGGTGCGACGATCGTGCGCGCCCATGTCTCGGCAGCCGGCGCAAAAGGGGGCAGAAGGACCAGACACTCGGCCGCTCGCGCGGTGGGTTTTCCACCGGAATTCACCCGACGTGCGATGTCGACGGCCTGCCCTTGGCCTTCCGCCCGACCGGCGGCCCGGCCAGCGACAGCCGCAGCTTCGAGACCCTGCTCGACATCGGCCCGGATATCACGCCCGGAGCGGCGATCGGCGACAAAGGCTATGACAGCAAAGCAAACCGCAAGGCAGCGCGCCGGCGCGGCATCTGCCCCCTCATCCCGTACCGCAGAAATACCACCACCAAGCCGAAGTTCTTCCCCGGCGCTTCAAGGTGTCTGGCGACCGGACTCACGGTCTGGTGACAGACGGGTCACAACGCCGAGAGGACCGCCGCGTCGGCGCCGTCCTCGCGCAGGAGGAAGAGGACGCGCGGCGCGTCCTCCGCCATC
>JBFWVT010000079.1:0-23971 GCA_050246595.1 Alphaproteobacteria bacterium | reverse complement strand
GGCATCGGCATCGTGCGTCCTTCGAGGCCTCGCTTCGCGAGGCGCCTCAGGATGAGGTAAGCCTGTAAGCCGACATTCGCCAGATACTCGGCAATTTCGGGCCAGGATCGCGCTGTTGAGCGGTTTGGGCAACGGGAAATCGCCGTCGGCGTGCGCCAGGAGGCGGTCCGGGTCGTCGGTTGGTGGCACCAGCGCGCCAATGTGCAGTACTTTACCAGCTTCAAGGCGCACCCCGCCCGTCATTCCGTCGCCGCATCTGACCTTAGCGCCCGTCATGCCGCCTCGGGTGGCGCCCGCAACAGGGCGATCAGCGACAGGATATCGGCGAACTTCTGCCGCGACACCGCGATTTCGGCCGGCTGGAACGTGACATAGCGGCCATGGCTTGTGACCTTCGCGCCGATCTTGATCGGCTTCTCGCGTAGGCTGGTCAGCGACCACGGGTCTGCCGTCTTCGGCATCGCCAGCATCTGCATGAAGTTGGCCAGATTGTAGGCGAGCGCATGGAGCCGGAGGCGCACGGCAGTGGCAGCGAAGGTCCGGCATGACAGCCGGGTCCATTCGATCGCGTTCTTGCCTTCCTTGATGTGCTGCTCGCACGTGCCGCGCTGATTGTAGAAGGCAACGGTGCCCTCGGCAGAGCGCGGCAGATTGCTGACGATAAAGCCGACGCGCGGGTACAGCTCGCCCGGGTGCCATTCGACCTTGGCCGGGACATGGCGCGGCTTGTTCCAACTCTGCGCCTGATAGGAAAAGCTGGCAGAGCAGCGTCGCACCTCGTGCGGCGGTCGCCCGACCGGACGCTTGAGCAAATACCCGATCCTGTCCTGCAAGACCCGGTTGGCCGGCAGCCGGATCGCGTAGCCGATGCCCTCGGCTTCGAGGTACTCGTACATCTCGGGATTACCGAACGCCGCCTCGCCCCGGAAGTAGAGGCGCTTCACGCTCCCCCGGTAGCGAGCGATCACTGGCTCCGGCAGCGCGCGCCAGCCGTCAGCACTGTGGACGTTGCCCGGCCGCAATGCGCATCGTTCGACGTCGCCGAACCGGTTGAACACGAACAGCGGATGATACAGGTGCCGGCAAACTGTCCATTGTAGGTGCTGCCTTCCTGCTCGCCGTAGGTCGGGCTTTCGCTCGAATCCGTGTCGAGCACGATGGTTTTGGGAGATCGCCGCTGGCGCACCTTCTCGATCCACTGGCCGGGCGGATCGGCGAGAGCGGCAAAGTTCTCGGGCCGGCTCAGCCATTTCGTCTCAAAGCGCCCCATCCGGCCGGCCGAGGCGGCAGGGCCGGTGATCGCCCGGTCGCCGACCACCCAGCGCATCGCCGGATCGCGGCACGGCCGTTCGGCGTCGTTTACGTCCTCATAGCCGGCCAGCCGTCCGAACACCGATTGGCGCAACAGCCCTGCCAGTCGATGCCGACCGTTCTTGCCGGTACGCGCATCGGCCAGCCTATCGGCTGCGGTGTCCGTCAGGCTCAGCGCATCATCCAGCTCGCGGTACGCCGGCAGCCCAGCATCGGAGGTGATCGTCGAGCCGCGAAATTGCGCAGGGGCCGGCGGTCGAAATCGAGCCTCAGCGCCTCGCTTTTCGATCCACCCGTCGGGTCCGCCATCGCTGCCCCGTTCAATCTCCCGTAACCTCCTGAACTTTACCCCAGAAATGCCGGTAGACTGCTCAGATTTGTACCCTCATCCGGCGAAGGCGGGATTAGGACACTACAACGGCTGGTTATTGTCGGCCGCGGTTCGTATAATCCGCCAATGCCCACTCTCCCGACCGCGATCCTGTTTGATCTCGACGACACGATTCTTGCTGCGTTCGGCCAGGCGGCCGATCAGTGGGAGCGGGTCGTCGCCGAGTTTGCCGACCACCTCGAACCGCACCCGCCAAAACATGTCGTGGCCGCGATCCAGGACTATTCGCGCTATCTCTGGGCCGATCAGGCACGCCACAAGGACTGGCGCCACCGTATCGGGGATGCCCGCCGGCACATCGTCGAAAATGCGCTGTGCGGGCTGGCCGTGTCCACCGGCATCGCGGCGCCGCCGGCCGAGCTGTGCCATGCCGTCGCCGACCGCTTTCAGCAAATCCATGAGGCCGAGCTGCGCATGTTTCCGGGAGCGCACGAGACGCTCGACAGGCTGAAGGAGCTGGGGGTCAAGCTCGCTCTTGTGACCAACGGCGCGGCCGAGGCGCAGCGCGCCAAGGTTGTGCGGTTCGCGCTCGAACACCGGTTCGATCACATCCAGATCGAGGGCGAACACGGGTTCGGGAAACCCGAGGAGCAAGCCTATATTCACGCGCTTGCTTCGCTCGGTGTCGGTGCGCACGAGACCTGGATGGTCGGCGACAATCTCGAATGGGAGGTGGTCGCTCCGCAGCGGCTCGGAATTTTCGCAATCTGGTATGACGGCTACGGCGTCGGTCTGCCCTCCGACTCGCCGATCCGGCCCCACCGCATCATCCGGGGGCTGCCCGAGCTGCTGGAATAGCCGCAAGGGTCGGGACTAGGGTCCCGGGTTTGGCGCCAATCCGGGGGAGAGCGGCGTGTCGAACATCCCGCCGGGACCCGGTCGGCGAAGCCGGCCGCCAGGTGCCCCCGGCAACGGAGCCGGCCCGGTAAGATCGACAATCGGGCTGGCCACCCCCGGTACCGTGCACAGCGCGTCCGGCTGATCCGGGAGGGCCGGCAACGGCGCCACGTTCGGCACACCCGGAATGCCCGCGACCGTGCCGGGTATTACCGGGATCGCTCCGGAGAAAGCCGGTTCGCCCGGAACGGCGCGCAGCTCGGGAGGCAGAGCGGGAACCGTTCCTGTTGCCTCCGGCGCGGCGCCAGGGGCGGTCGGCGGTGCCGGAACCCCTGCCGGGGCGGTCGGGACGGCTCCGATCCCGGCAAGCGGGCTGGCGATCGGCCTCGGCGGTTCGGGACGCGGAATGCCGGCCGGCTCGATCATGTCGTTGAGCTGCGCGTTGGTCAGCCGCACCCGGTAGAACCGGTCATAGAATTCGCACACCATGGCGCGCAGCTCACCATGGGTCGGTTCCGGGTAGAACAGGGCGGACAGCCAGCTGAGCCCGATCAGACGGTTGACACCCGACGGATCGCCGATCCAGCTGAACGGGGCCGACGGTTCGAGATACACCTTGTCGTTGCGCACCGCCGAGAGGCGCCGCCAGGAGCGATCGCGACGCAGCGCGTCGTAAAAGCGCGGATACTGGGCGATGATGATATCCGGGTCCCAGGTCAGCAATTGCTCGCGGCCGATCCTGGCATAGAGGTCGCGCCCGAGCGGTGCCGCGACATTGATCGCCCCGGCCTCGGCCAGGGTTTCGGCGGCCGGCGCGCCCGGCAGCGCGGTTGTCAGCCCGTCGGGTCCGAGCCCGTAATAGACCCGCGCCCGCGTCTCGGCCGGCCGGATCAGCAGCCCGCCGCGCGTGCCGCCGATCGCGTTTTCAGCGAACAGCCGCAACTCGTTCGCCCGCTCGGGAACCCCGAGCACCGTCCCGACCGTCCGCAGGATGCTCTGCATCCGGTCGAAACTGTTGCCGACGAGAACATACGGAATGCCGGCCCGCTGCTGCACTTCATTCGCGAACGCGGCACGTTCCGGGGTGACGGGGCCGGCATCGAGGATGACATCGGCTCGGGCATTGCGCGCCGCCGCGGCGATGCCGGAAACGGTCGTGCCCGGCCGGAACCGCAGCACCGGAGGCCGCAGCACCGCTGCGGGCGTCCTGCCCCCCTCGGCGGCGGGGCGCTGCAACCCGGCGAGCTTGTCGGGGGTCAGTACGTAAACGAGGATTTCGGCGTTGCGCTCGGCCGGCAGAACCCGTCTTACGTTTTCCGGCAGGGCGACGCGGCGGCCGGCGGCATCGGTCAATACGGCAGCGACCGCCGGCAGGGCGGCCAGGATCAGTGCGGCCGCGGCGAGCAGCACGCGCACCGCCTGTCGGGTATGCGGGCCAAGCGGCATCGTCCATCCCTGATTGCGCCGGAGAACTCGATATCGGACTATACAACCGGCACCCTTCCGGGCAAGCCGGGGTACGCCGCGAGCGCAAGCCGGCCGGATCGGCTCCGCTTTTGCGGACACTCCCGATCGGGTCCTCGGGTTGCCGGGAATCGCGGAGACCGGACATGCGGAACCTGACGATCAATGGCGAGCGGTTGTGGGCCAGCCTGATGGAGCTGGCAAGAATCGGCGCCACCGAAAAGGGCGGTGTCTGCCGGCTCGCCGCGAGCGATCTCGACGCCGAGGCGCGGCACCTGTTTACCCGCTGGTGCGAGGAGGCCGGCTGCACGGTCACGGTGGACCGTATCGGCAACATCTTCGCGCGCCGCCCCGGCCGCAACCCGGATCTGCCGCCGGTCATGACCGGCAGCCACCTCGATACGCAGCCAACCGGCGGCCGTTTCGACGGCGCTTACGGCGTGATGGCCGGGTTGGAGGTCGTGCGCACGTTGAACGATCTCGGCTACGAAACCGAGGCGCCGGTCGAGATCGTCGCCTGGACCAACGAGGAAGGGTCGCGGTTTTCACCGGCGATGGTCGGATCGGGCGTGTTCGCCGGCGTCTTTGACCTCGATCGCGCGCTCGCCACCCGCGATAACAACGCCGCCGACCTGACCCTTGGCGGGGAGTTGCGGCGCATCGGCTTTGCCGGACCCGAGAAGGTCGGCGGTCGTCCGGTCAGAGCCTATTTCGAAGCGCATATCGAGCAGGGGCCGATCCTCGAAGCCGCCGGGCTGCCGGTCGGGATCGTCACCGGCGCGCAGGGCCAGCGCTGGTACGAAATCACGGTCACGGGCCAGGAGGCGCATGCCGGACCGACCCCGATGCAGCGGCGGCGCGACGCGCTGGTCGGCGCCGCCCGCATGATCGACGCGGTCAACCGCATCGGCCATGCGCACGCGCCCCATGCTTGCGCGACGGTCGGGTTTGTCCAGGTCAGCCCGAATTCGCGCAATACGATCCCCGGCCGGGTGTTCTTCACGGTCGATTTCCGCCACCCCGACGACGACGTGCTGACCGCGATGGACCGCGAGTTGCGCTCGGCCTGCGACGCGGCGACGGCCTCGCAGAATTTGGAGACGGCGGTCGAGGAATTCTGGTACTTTCCGCCGACCCCGTTCGACTCTGGCCTCGTCGGCGCGGTGCGCGAGGCGGCCGAGGCGCAGGGCTATCCGCATCAGGACATCATCAGCGGTGCCGGGCACGACGCGGTCTACATGGCGCGCATCGCGCCGACCGCAATGGTGTTCGTGCCCTGTGTCGGCGGCATCAGCCACAACGAGATCGAGGACGCCACACCCGACGATCTGACCGCCGGCTGCAACGTGCTGTTGAACGCGCTGCTCGAAAGTGCCGATGCTGTAAAATAGCGGCGAGGGGCGTCGGCGCGCGGAATCGCGCGCCTGGGCTGCGCAGAAAATCCTTGCATCGGCGCACCCCTCGCCCTGATATGAAAGGCTGAGGCTGGGGTGTCGCCGGATGCGGGATCGTCCGACTGGCGGCTGAGATCAGACCCACTGAACCTGGCCGGGCATGCCCGGTGGAGGGAGTCCGTCATTAGCACCGTATTTTCCATTCCACAGCAGCGCCCGCGGACCGTCATTATCGGCGCCGGCGTTGTCGGTCTCGGCATCGCCTGGCGGCTCGCCCAAGCCGGCTGCAATGTCATCGTCTATGATCGGGGTCAAGCCGGACGCGGCGCGAGCTGGGCAGCGGCCGGCATGCTGGCCGCCGCGGTCGAGACCGAACCCGGCGAGGAGCCGCTCTTGCCGCTGGCGCTCGAAAGCCAGCGTCTGTGGCCCGATTTCGCGAGCGAACTCGAAGCCGCTTCCGGCGTCTCGGTCGAATATCGCGGCGAAGGCACGATGGTCGTCGCGCTGAACCGCGACGACGCGGCCACGCTGCGGCATTCCTACGAGTTTCAGAAGGGACTCGGTCTCGATCTGCACTGGCTGACCGCGTCGCAGGCGCGCGAGCGCGAGCCGCATCTGAAACCCGGCATCGCCGCCGCAATCTGGAGCCCGCGCGATCATCAGGTCGAGAACCGGCTGCTCGGCCGCGCGCTCGCCGCCGCGACCCGCAATGCCGGGGTTGAGCTGGTCGAACACTGCCCGGTCCGCGAGATCATCGTCGAAAACGGTCGCGCCGCCGGCGTCGTCACCGAACGCGGCGAGGACCGGGCCGATACGGTCGTGCTCGCGGCCGGCGCCTGGTCGCGCGAGATCGGCGGCATCCCGCTCTCGCATCGCCCGCCGGTGCGGCCGATCAAGGGCCAGATGATGGCGTTGCAGATGGACAAGGCGGCGCCGCTGATCCGCCATGTGCTGTGGCTGCCGCGCGGTTATCTGGTGCCGCGGCTCGACGGTCGTCTGGTGATCGGCGGCACGGTCGAGGAGCGCGGTTTTGACGAGCGGCTGACCGCTGGCGGGCTCTTGGCGCTGCTCGACGGTGCTTGGCGGGCTGTGCCGACAATCGAGGAATTGCCGATTGCCGAGACCTGGGTCGGGTTCCGTCCGGGGTCGCGCGACGACGCGCCGATGCTGGGACCAAGCGGCCTCGACCGGCTCGTCGTCGCGACCGGCCACCACCGCAACGGCATCCTGCTGACCCCGGTTACGGCCGCGGTCGTCAGCTCCTATATCCTCACCGGGCGCATGCCGGAGCACGCCCTTCCCTTCTCGCCCGAGCGCTTCGCCGCGTCGCGCCCCGAAACCGCGGCGGCGCAATGATAAGGCTGCGCATCAACGGCGAGGAGACCGAGATCGCGGTCTCCACCGTCGCCGAATTGCTGGTCGCGCGGGGGATCGACCCGTCGGCGCGGTTTCTGGCGGTGGCGGTCAATGGGGCGGTTCTGCGCCGCGCCGAATGGGCCGAACGGCCGCTTGCCGCCGGCGACCGGGTCGAGATCGTCCGGCCGCTGCAGGGCGGCTGAGCCGAATATTGCCGAACAGGAATAATGTGATGTCCGATCCGCTGATCATCGCCGGCACCGCGCTCAAATCGCGGCTGTTTGTCGGCACCGCGCAATATCCGAACCAGCAGGTGCTGCTCGACTCGCTCGAAGCGAGCGGCGCCGAACTGGTGACGATGTCGATCCGCCGCATCAGCCTCGACACCTATGCCGAGAGTCTGGTCGATCTGCTCGGCGGCAGATACCGGCTGTTGCCGAACACGTCGGGCTGCGTCACCGCGCGCGACGCGATCCTGACCGCCGAGCTGGCGCGTGAGGCATTGGAAACAAACTGGGTCAAGCTCGAACTGATCGGCGACCGCGAGACGCTGTATCCCGATGTCGAGCAGCTTGTGCACGCCGCCGACGAACTCGTGCGCAAGGGGTTTACGGTGCTGCCCTACTGCAACGAGGACCCGGTCGCCTGTCAGAAGCTCGCCGATGTCGGCTGCGCCGCGGTCATGCCGTTGGGATCATTGATCGGCTCCGGCCGCGGTATCGCCAACCCGGCCGCGATCGAACTGATCTGCGCCCGCAGCTCGGTCCCGGTGGTGCTCGATGCCGGCATCGGCACCGCCTCCGACGCGACGCAGGCGATGGAACTGGGCTGCGACGCGGTGCTGGTCAACACCGCGATCGCCAAATCGCACGACCCGCGCCGCATGGCCGCCGCGATGCGCCACGCGGTCGAAGCCGGCCGGTGGGCGCGGCTCGCCGGCCGCATCCCCGAGCGCGATTTCGCCGAACCGTCGAGCCCGCAATTGGGGCTGGTCGGCACCTGATCCGCATTCTCCGTCGTCCCGGCGAAAGCCGGGACCCACGGATCATCCGCTCGTGTGCTTGCCCAATGGATCCCGGCTTTCGCCGGGATGACGAACTGGTTAGGCTTTGCTCCGCGAACCTCATGGGGAGCGCGCGATGCCGTTCGGGCGTGTCTGGAAATTCGGCGACGACATCAACACCGATCTGATGCTGCCGGGGCCGCTTCTGACCGCGACCGAGGCCGAGCAGGCGCGCGCCGTGTTCTCGGCGAACCGGCCCGGCTGGATCGATCGGATCACCCCCGGCGATATCATCGTCGGCGGGCGCAATTTCGGCACCGGGTCGAGCCGCCCGGCAGCGCGCTCGCTGCGCAATATCGGGATCGGCGCGCTGTTGGCCGAGTCGATCAACGGGTTGTTCTTCCGCAACGCGGTCAGTTTCGGGTTTCTGGCGCTCGAATGCCCCGGGGTGCACGCCGCCTTCGAGGAAGAGCAAACGGCGGAAATCTCGCTTCAGGACTGGACCGTGCGCAACCGCGACACCGGCGCGGTATTGCACGCGAGACCGGTGCCGGATCGCCTGCTGTCGCTGATGATTTCGGGCGGCATCTATCCGCTGCTCGAAGCGGAGGGCCTGATCGCGCCGAAGGCGGCGGGTTGATAAGGCGGGTTGATAAGATTGGGACCGCCGGCCTCCGGCCGGCATCGGGCGAAGCAGAGTTCCGCCTGAGCCGGCCGGAGGCCGGCGGTCCGTTGTCCGTTGCGGGGGGACCCCATGACCGATCAGGTCGGCGCCGAGGAAAAACCCTTCCGTGTCGAGGAGGCGACGATCGAGGAGTTGCACGCGGCGATCCGCGCCGCGCGCACAGATTGCGTCGATGTCGTCAAACAGTATATCGCGCGGGTGCGCGCTTATAACGGCGTCGCCAGCCTGCTCGTGACCGAAGACGGCGCGCCGGTGCCCGAGGCGATCGGCGCCGTGCGGGCCGGTGCCCCATTGGCGTTCCCGACTGAGACGGTTGCCGCCGCGACGCTGTTTCCCGATCTCGACAAGTACCGAGGGAAGCCGCTCGAATTTGGCCGCATGGAGCCGACCGCCTCCGACCCCTCGGTAACACAGCAATACGGCATGATCGTCGGCCTGCCCGGCAACACCCGGCTCAACGCGCTCTCGACGCTCAATATCCGCGGCGAGCGCTCGGTGACGTGCAAGGGCGAATATGATCGACATCCGTCGCTCGGCAATCTGCCTCCGGGCGCGCCGCCGGTCTGCGAGATGTTCCGCCACTACCCCGACGCCCTCGAACGCGCCGCCGAACTCGACGCGCAATACGGCACCAACCCGCCATTGGATAGAATGCCGATGTACGGGGTCGTGTTCTCGTTCAAGGACCCGTTCGACACGAAGGACATGCGCACCACGGGCGGCGGCGACGCGGCCTATGACATCGACTTCCCGGCGCGCGACCACATCCTGGTCGAGCAGCTCCGCGACAAGGGCGCGATCATCTTCGCGAAGGCGGTCTGCACCGAATATAACGGTCGCGCCGGCAACCCGGGCGGACGGCACCGGCCGGACAAGGTGCTGCCGTCAGTGCTGGGTTATCAGCGCAGTTCGTGGGGCGGCAACCCGGCCAATGTCTATGACACAACCCGCGCCGCCTCATTAGGGTCGTCGTCGGGTTCGGCCGTGTCGGTCAGCGCCAATCTGGTGATGGCGAGCCTGGGCGAGGAGACCCGCGCCTCGACCCGAGGGCCGGCCAATCACAATGCCTGCGCGCTGATCCTGCCGCACAAGGCGATGCTCGGCTTTGACGGCGGCGCGATCGGCGCCGATATCTATTGCGACCGCAGCGGCGTGATCTGCCGCACCCTTGCCGATTGCGCCAAGGTGCTCGACGCGCTGAAGGACCCGCAGACCGGCTATTACGATCCGCGCGACCCGTATACGACCGTGCCGCGCTCGTCGGTGCTGGAGGGCGGCTACGCGCGGCACGCGACGGCAACGGCGTCGCTCAACGGGATGCGCATCGGGATCGTGCGCGAGTCGCTGCTGGTGCGCCCCGGCGAGACGGCGACCGTGCCGATCACGACCGCGGCGGCGGCCGAGATCAAGGCGGTGCTGGGAGAAAAACTCGGCGCGACCCTGGTCGAATCGTGCGACAAGCTGTGGGAGCGCGACCGCGACCTCGAACAGATGAACCCGGATTTCCGCGCCGGTCTCGCGCGATTGGTGCCGGTGTTTATGCCCGACCTGCTGTTCCGCCTCGGACGCGACGGGACGCCGGTCTTCAAGGAATTCGCCGCCGCGATCCGCCCGACCGAGTTTCTGCCCGGAAAGGTGTTCGGCGGCGGCACGATGGCGCCGATCGACTATATGGTCGAACTGGCCGAGAGCCGCATCGCGCCACCTTCAAATCTCGACATCGCCACGATCCAGGACCAGGAGCTGGCGATGAGCTTCCGCTTTCATATCCCGCAATACCTGACGAGGCGGGCGGCGGACTGGAAGGCAGCAGGCTTTGCCGAGACCTTGACCGATTTCGCGGCGCTCAACCGGCGCTCGAAATTCTGGGGCGATGACGGGCGCGCCGCCTTCCGCAATTGGGAGGAGGTGACCGACCCGCGCAACCCTCTCGGCGGAAGGCAGGGGGTCGACGAGCGGATCATGCTGCGCGAGCTGCTGCGCCGGCTCGACATGCTGGTGATGTACGAGAACCGGCTCGACGCGCTGGTGCGGCTGCACACACCGCTGCCGCCGGCCAGGATCGGCGGGCCGAACGATCCGCTCGCCGGCGGCAACAATCTGCGGGCGGAATCCTATTACGGCCCGAATGCGGGGCTGACCGAGGTGCTGATCCCGGCCGGGTATGTGACGACCGTCTACGACCCGGTCTTTAAGCTGAGCGACGACCGCACAAGCTACGTGCCCGCCGCCTCCGACACACCGACCGAGATCCCGGCGCCGGGCCTGCCGTTCTCGCTGGTGTTCCGCGCCGAGCCGGGCCGCGAGGATGTGGTGCTGCGCATCGCCTCGGCTTACGAAGCCGCCTCGAAGCGCCGGATACCGCCGCCCGCGTTCGGACCGGTACGGTGAATCCTCTACCGGCAGGGACAATTCCCTGGCCGCGGAACGGGGGACGGGCGGCGGGCGAGCAGGGGATCCCGCCGCCCCGAACAGGGAAATCCCGCGAATTTGTCGCCTCGTATCATCATTCCGCTTCTCCGCCCGTCGAGCACCCAGTATGACAGGTGATTACGGCGATTTTCGCGACGACGGCACCGCAATGAGTGGGCGATCGCAGCAAGCGAAGCTTCGCGCAAATGAAGCGAGAGAAATCCCCCGCAGCACTTTCCCTTGGCCGAGCGCCGTTGCGCTTCTCTATCCGATTATCGCGATGCTCTATATAGCATCGTATGTTCCGACCCCTCCCTTTGCCATGATCATCGGCTACGGATTGGCAAACCTCGGCTATATGCTAGTGGTCGCAGGAATTATCGTCGGTCACTTTCGAATTTTTCACCTGGAAAGAAGACTTCACGTTATTCTGGCCGGAGCGGCCTTCTATGTTTTAGGCACATTCCTTACCAATGTACTGCAATCATAGAAGCCCATCAGCCGCGATATAGAGCGTGAGCTCTCCTTTGTTCAGCCTGTCCTGCGACCTGCAAGTTGGCAAAGGATCATAGACACACATCGAGAGGGGAAAAATGCCTGCATCCCGTTACGTCCGGCCCACCGTATCCGCGATGCCGGCGGTCCCGCCGCTGTTGGCGCCGCAGCCGCCGATTGCGCCGCTGACGCCGCCGGTGCATGTCGTCGATCTGATGACCGAGGAAGGTTCCTCCACATTCGGGGCGGTGTGGCGCGGGGTCGAGGCGAAGCTCGTCGAATGTCCGGCACTGAGCGACTCGCGGCCGGAGTTCAGGACCACCTACGATGTCGAGCCGCATGCCGAACTGCTCGGGTATGACGATTCGGCGTGGGGAGTGATCCCGGCGAGCGATCTCGGCGGACGGCGCGGCGGCGGCATGGTGTCGTTTTTCTGGTACCGCGCGACCTTGACGATCCCGCCCGAGGCGATGGGGTTTGCCACCGACGGCGCCAAGGCGGTGCTGCGGATCAATATCGACGATTATGCGGAAATCTGGGTCAACGGCGAGATGCCGCGCGCCGCCGGACGGCCGAGCCCGGGCTGCATCCAGGGGTTCAACATGCCGAACCGACTCGTGCTCGGCGACAACATCGTGCATCCCGGCGAGCGGTTCGAGATCGCGGTGTTCGCGATCAACGGCCCGATCTCGGCCGCGCCGGCCAATTTTCTGTGGTTCCGCGAGGCCAAGGTCGAGTTCTACCGCTGATACGAACCGGCGCTGAGCTTAAGATGCTCGGGGGGGCCGCGCCCTCACCCTTCCCTCCCCCGCTCGCGGGGGAGGGTTATCAAGAAGCGCAATCGTCGAATGTATCAGCCGATCTTACAGGAGAATGGTGCTACAGCACCTCCAGCACCTTTTCCGGCGGGCGGCCGAGCGCCGCCTTGCCGTTCGAAACGACGATCGGGCGCTCGACGATGATCGGGTGCTCCGCCATCGCGGCGATCAGCGCGTCTTCCGACAGCGACGCCGGGTCGATCCCGGCCGCCGCCGCCTCTTTCTTGCGAATGAGCGCCTTGGCCGGGATGCCGAGCTGGGAGAGCAATTCCTTCAGCGCGGTTTCCGTATACGGTGTTTTCAGATACTCGACGATTTCGGGTTCGACGCCCTTCTCGCGCAGCAGCGCCAGGGTCTTGCGCGAGGTGCTGCAGCGCGGGTTGTGGTAGATGCGCACGGTCATATCGCCGTCTCCTCGCCAGTGCCTATCCCCCGACCGCGCCCTGCGTGTTCACGTACACCGAGTAGAGAGAATGGCTCGCCGCCATGAACAGGCGGTTGCGCTTGACCCCGCCAAAACAGAGATTGGCGCAGCGCTCGGGCAGCGCGATGCGGCCGATCATCGTGCCGTCGGGGGCGAACACCATGACCCCGTTGCGCTCCGGGCTCATGCCCCAGCCGCACCACAGATTGCCGTTTATGTCAACGCGGAACCCGTCCGGCGTGCCGCCCTGAAGATCGGCGAAGTCGCGCGGGTTGGCGAGCCGGTCGCCGTCGCCGACCACGTCGTAGACCTTGATATTGCGCGGCTGGGCGCGCGATTCGACGAGGTAGAGCAGCTTTTCGTCGGGCGAGAAGCACAGCCCGTTCGGGCCGGCGATATTCTCGGCGACGGCCGTCGTGCGATTTGTACGGGCATCGACGCGATAGACGTTCATCGGCAGTTCCGGCTCGGCCTGGTGGCCCTCGTAATTGCCGGCGATGCCAAAGATCGGGTCGGTAAACCAGATCGAGCCGTCCGATTTGACGACGACATCGTTTGGCGAATTGAGGGGTTTGCCGTCCACCCCGCCAAAGCGGTTGCAGAGAACCGTGATCGTGCCGTCGTGCTCGGTGCGCGTGACCTGCCTGCCGCCATGCTCGCAGGTGACGAGCCTGCCCTGACGGTCGCGCGTGTTGCCGTTGGCGTAGTTCGACGGTTTGCGGAAGATTCCGACCGCGCCGGTCTCCGCGTCCCAGCGCAGGATGCGGTTGTTCGGGATATCGCTCCACAGGACAGCGCGCATGTCGCCGAGCCACACCGGTCCTTCGGCCCAGCGGCAGCCGGTATAGAGCCGCTCAACCCCGGCATTCATCGGCGGCTTGATCGCATCGAAACGCGGATCGAGCGTGACGATCGCCGGATCGGGATAGGCTTCCGAAGGCTGCCATCCGGTTGTCATGGGGTGCTCCGTCAGGGGTTTCGGGCTAGCACCGGGAGCATGCGGCGTTTTCGGCGGCTTCTCAAGCGCCTCGGCCGGGGCGGATTCCCTGTTATTCCCTGATCAGCAGGGAATATTTTGTACAGCGCCCTCTATGTGATAAATAAACAAGGAAACACGGTGCGTTTTGCAGGGAATTTTGTGAGACGTTGCAGGGAACTCTCGGGGCGTATCCGGTATTCGGGCGCAGATGGGACCAAACGCGCCGCGCGGCTGGCCGTCATTTATTCCAGAGTGATTCGTATTGTTTCAAACAACCTCGATAGATAAAGAAGGATTGAGGGTTCTAGATTGTCCGGAGGCGCTGGTGGATAATCTCCTTCCAACAAGGCTATATCAATTTCTTCTTCCTCACCTATAAAATTGATAAAAAACCAATAGTTCTTATTGTCGTTTCCGCTAACCGCCGCGTGCCAAGTTGCGGTAAATTTACCCTCCCCCTTCGCGTTCTGCTGGAGCGCCTCGGCAGTCCTTCTAATTACCGCAATCGAGGTTCCGGTGGCGGCAACACGCAAAAGAATTGCCGCCATGTAGACAATTTCAGAATCAAAAAGCCTGTGTTGTCCTGCGCCAGCGCGATTTTTAGCGGCGGCTGGGATAATCTCAAGCGTCGCCCAATGGCGCAGTCGTCGCGTCCATAATTTGGCGCGCTCCGGATCGTACTCCTCGGAGGCATCGAGCGGGATGCAAGCATGCGCCAGGTCGGACACCGTCAGGTATTTCGGAGCCATCTATTGATCCTAGCGCCACATCATGGCTCTGCATAGCCATTAAGGGCTTGCGCACGCGAGAGAACGCGCGTAAGAGTCCGGCACCCTGTAACAGAGCAATGGGGTCATTCGGATGACCGGATAGCAAAAACGGCCGGGGTTGCCGGCCGCTTCGCCGCCCCGAGGGGCAGATAACACTGTTGGCGCTTGGCCTGAACAGTCCCTTGAGCAAGGCTGATTCTAGCCGAGTGCCGACTCCTTTTCAACCCGAAACGGAGTCGGGTATGGCTATTTCTTTGCCTGCTAAGACCGTTCATGTGAACGCGTACCTTCGGACGCGGAACGGCAACACGCACGAAGTTTGCGAACACTACCGGAGGTGGCCTCATCGGAAGTGGCGGCGCCAGCGCCGGTCTAGGCGCCATCGTCTGTACCCGAGGTAGGAGGCGAGCCGTCGGCGCCGCCCCGAGCGATGCCGGCGGCCTCGCCATTCGGGCTGAATACGAACTGAATGCCAGCCGATTCGAGCGCTCGCTGCATTGCTGCGAGATTGTTAGCGATAGGCGTGCGGGCTCCAGTCTCGAAATCGCGGATGGTGCTTAGCGATACGCTGGCGCGTCTCGCCAGTTCGGTTTGCGACCACCCCAACCAGCCGCGCGCGGCTCGGCTTTGCTCTGGACTCATGCCTAGACGCTACCGAAATTTTTTGGCTGCGTCACTAAAAATTGTTTATCTGCACACAATCATCTCATATTGTGTAGATAGACAATTTTTGGTGACTCATGACCCACTTCCTCAACACGCCAGCCGCAAGGAGCCTGAGCATCGCTCAGGTTATGCGGCTGTCCGATGAGGAAGCCTTGGCGGTGTTCCAACGGGTCCGGTTCGCGGCCAACGACGGCAACCCATTCTGCCCAGCTTGCGGTTGCGTCAAGATCTACACGCTGGCGGAAACTCCGGTGCGCTGGAAATGCTCAGCCTGCCGCAAGAAGTTCTCCGTCACGTCGGGCACGATCTTCCATTCCCGCAAGCTGGCGATCCGCGACTACCTCGCCGTGATCGCGCTGTTCTGCAACGGCGTCAAAGGCACGTCATCTCTGCAAATAAGCCGTGACATGAACATCAATCCGAAGTCGGCCTTTGTGCTCTTGCACAAGCTGCGCGAGGCGATGGGCGCGGAGATCGCGGCTACCGGCGAGCTTTCCGGCGAAACCGAAATTGACGGTGCCTTTTTCGGCTCCCGCACCCGCCCGGAGAACCGCAAGGCCGATCGCCGGCAACAGCGCCGCGAGGACAGCAAGCGGCAAGTCGTGGTTGTCGCCCGCGAACGTCGCGGCACCGCGCGGACGTGGGTTGTTAGCCGTGAGGCCGATGCAATCCCCATGATCCGACAGAACATCGCATCGGGAACAACCGTGCATGCTGACGAAAGCTCAGCCTGGGACATCCTGCACGCCAGCTTCCCGATGAAGCGGGTCAATCACTCCGTCGAGTTCGCCTCGGAAGACGGCGCTTGCACCAATCAAGCCGAATCGTATTTCGCGCGGCTGCGCCGGTCGGAGTTCGGCATTCACCATCGTATCGCCGGTCGGCATCTGCTGGCCTACAGCCGCGAATGTGCTTGGCGCGAGAACCATCGCCGGCAAGCCAACGGCACACACTGGAACCTGATTACCGCCGCCGCCTTGGCTCACCCCAAGAGCGCAGTATGGGCCGGATACTGGCATCGGAAGGCAGCATGAGCGAACAAGGCAACGATCACGCTCTGTCTTGCCTGATTGCCATGCGCGCCGAACTGGCCGGCATTGTTGCCGAGCTGGAAAAGGAACTGGACCAGCGCCGGGCCGATCTGAGGCACATTGACGGCACGCTACGCTTTATGCGCGCCAATCTTGACCCGACAGCCATCCCGCCCAAACGGCCCTATAGGCGCTCGCGATATTTCACCCGTAATGAGCTGTGGCGGCTGAGCCTCAATACGCTTCGGCTGGCCAACGGGGAGCCGCTCACATCCGAAGAGATCACGCTTCGGATAATGAAAGCCAAGAAGCTCGACGCGCGGGACGAAAGCCTGTTCGCCGCAGTCCGGGCGCAAGTTGGCTCAGTCCTTAAGCGGCTGCACCGGCGGCAGGTTGCGGCGCCGTCCAGCAAGGGACGGGGTGCGACGTGGCAACTGAAATCGCCAGTTTGAACGCTACTTTCGTGATATATTGGAAATGACGGGCGGGGCCGGAATCCCCGCACCCGTCGCAATGATGCAGGCCGCTAACCCGCTGGAAGGCACTCTATCGGGAAAGGTACTGGTTTGTCTATACGAAACGGAGGACGAAACGTCTCCCGCAGAAATAGGCCTTCTGGCGTTTCTAAGTGCCGCATCGGTTGCCTTCCTTTTCTCCTTTGCTGCGCCGAAGGCGAATAAAATGAGGGAAGCCAACAATCGCACGATAGAATACATTTGGTACTTAGTGGGTCTTTTGCCCATTACGGTTGTAACATTTTGGTGGATGGCTATGGCCCACCCGTCTGTGAGCATTCGGTTGCTAGTTCTCGGCGCACTCGGAGCCGTTGTTGGCGCGGTTGTTTTCGTGCTGCTTGGCGAATTGGTTGCCCCCTCATCTGCGCAAAACGCACTGCAATCGGAGGCCGCAAAGCCATCAGACGAAGCCCAGACAAGCCCTGCGACACCGGCCCTACCACCCGGCGCGTCGGGAAATTTCAACTTCAATCAACAAGGAGGGACAAGCAACCAAACTTATATAAATCAAGTGCCACCGCCAGACGTATTTCTGGCACGCGAAAGTGATTGGATTCCGACTCCACAGGGATTGAGGAAGGATATTGAATTAAAGGTACAGAGTCCCGCAGAGATTAATAGGCTTATATTGACAATTCATGGAGAAAATTTATTAAAAGCCTCCTTCCTTTACACAAAGAGCGCAGGAATGATAATTGCAGGAAGATCACAAAGCGGTCAAGGATGGGTATCCGCCGAGACCAATACGCCAAGTGCTGTTCGCGGCATTTCTGTCACCGCAATAAAACCTACAGAGATCATAGTAGAAAAGCGAATAGAGTGATGCCAAACAATGCAAGGGTGGAAGCCCTGATGCATTCAGATTGGTGATCTGGCCGGCTCCCAAGCCCTAGTTCCGGCCGCGCCGGTCCCATTTGCGCCCGAATACCGGGTTGCAGGGAAAGTTTCGGGGCGTATCAGGGAATATCAGGGAATCGCGGTTGCGGTTTCAGGTTGAGAACATTATCGGAACAGGCGCGCGGAGTCAACCGCGAAGGCGGCGCGCAGGGCAGAAAAGCGCGGCGCCTTCCGCCGGCAACATCCGGAGCGGCGGATTACCCCCGGCTTGCGCCGGGGTCATCCGCCCTATGCTTGCTAGATCACCTTGCAGCCAAATCGCCCGATCTGTGCCGTGCGGTGCGACGCTCAGCCATTTTCTTCTTGAGTTTCATCAGTTCGTTAAGCGTCGTCGGTACTGCCAAAGCTGGAGTCGGCAATTGTTTCTCGTCGAGCAACACCGATTCGAGCTTGTTGAACAAATTGAACGCTTCCTCGTAGCGCGCCTGTAGCGCCGGCTCTTGCGCCACCCGATCCGGATGGAGGCACGCTCTTATCTTACGGTATGTCGCTCGGTCCATGACGCCCTTACGAGCCTTGAGGACCCGCTCAGCGTCTGCCAAGCGCTCCTTGTAGAGTGGCAGGATCGTTTCTTCCAACCGGCGTCGGACTTGGTCGCGCACATGTTTCTCGTGCATCGCCTCCAATTCCTGCGTCCGTTGTCGAATCGCTATGTCAAGCTTCTGCTGCGCCGTCAGCGAAAAGTCGTTTGGATCGATCCGCATCCCCTCCAAACGGCCTGCCGCGCGGGTGATGGCTTTCTGTGCGGCGCCTGATCCCACGCCGAACTCTTCCATTAATTTTTCACGCGATGCCGAGCCGCCGCTGTCTATCATCTGCTGGAGAGCGGCTGCGACTAAACTCTCTTGAAACTCGGGGAGCGTGCGCGGAGTCGGCAGTGTCTTTCGCCGCGCACCCGATGCGTGTGACTCGGGCGTCATCTGTCAACCCTCGGAGCTCAGAAAGAAAAAGAGGCGACAGCTTTCGCTGCCACCCCCTGTTACGGTCTTACTCGTCGTCGCGATCGCCGCGCACGACCTCACCGTTGACCGTATTTTTGCGCTCCTTTCGCGAGAGGCCGTAGCGGCGTAACACGACACCGAGGGCCTTCGAGATGGTGGCCCACTTCTCATCCGCGAGCGAATACCCAAGCTCGAGTGCTTTCTCGCGGATCATAATCGCGGCGCCGATGTTGTCGGCTGCAAGAGACCCTTCAACCGCCTGCTCGTCGTAGACCGCCTGCAGATAACGATTGAATTTTTCGTCTTCAATAAGTTGCTCGAATACCTCCTCGACTTGATCGTTGAGGGGCTTGAGCTTGGCCTTGAGTTTGCGGAGGACGGCAAGATCACCCCTGGTTGGCGGCAGGGGAACCGGTGACACCAATGACCTGTCGGACATTTAGCTCTCCATTTGTGACGAGGCGCAATGCACTCGCAGGGAGATAGGTACACCGCACGGCCTCAATCGTCAATAGCCCTGGAGGCGCCTAAATTGGAGCGCGTCGTTAAGAAGCTGAGCGGTTCGCACCACGGGACATCGCGTAATCGGCGAAATTCCCAGCAGTCTGGATAGTCACCGGCGTGAGCTTGACGCCCTACCAGCTAGCGCTATTATCCGAATGACGCGCTGAAGGAGCTTCTGAACCGACTATTCTGGAGATTAGCTTTGCGGCCCAGAATAAACCCGAGACCTTTCGCTACGAGGACTGCAATGGCGCGAAAAGCGCGGGACCCGTCACCTATATATCTGCCACAGGCTATGCTGCCATTCGACAATAATGGCTCCGTCTTACGCCGTACCTCGAAGATTATTGCTTTCGGTTGGTATGGTGGGAAATACACTCATTTAAACTGGCTAATACCACTCCTTCCAAATTGTCATCACTACTGTGAGCCGTTCGCGGGATCTGCCACTGTTCTCTTAAATCGTCAACCATCTCCTGTCGAAACCTACAATGATATTGATGGTGAGGTTGCCAACTTCTTTCGTGTTTTGAGAGATCACAAGACCAAGCTGATAGAAAAGATCGGTCTTACTCCTTTTTCACGTGAGGAGTTCTATTACGCTGTAAGTCAGAACCCCGAAGGCGTTAAGGATGAGATTGAGCGAGCTCGTCTGTTTTATGTGAGGGCCCGCCAAGCGCGCACAGGGTTGGCACAGACCGCATCACTTGGGCGCTGGTCCAACTGCAAAAACTCAAGCCGGGCGGGGATGTCCGCTGCGGTGTCGCGCTGGCTCGGAGCGGTCGAGGATTTGCCGCTGATCGCCGAGCGGCTGCTGCGCGTACAGATTGAGAACCGGCCCGCTGTGGAAGTGATCGCCCTCTATGATGATAGAGACACGTTGTTCTATTGCGACCCACCCTACGTCCATAAGTCGCGCGGCGACAAGAAAGCGTACGGCTACGAAATGACCGACGCCGAGCACCGAAGCCTTGCCTATGTCTTGCAGCGGTGCAAGGGCAAGGTGGCGATTTCGGGTTACCGATGCGAACTTATGGATGAGCTCTACAAAGGTTGGCGACGCATCGATGCAGCCGCGAAGATTTGTCACTCAATAAAGAAAGTGCGGACCGAGGCGCTGTGGGTGAACTTTTAGACAGCAAGCGTAGGGCGGATGAGCGGAGTGTCATCCGCCCTGCAATATGCCCGGTGGCGGAATGCGCTGCGCTTTTCCGCCCTACGTAGCCCCGTTCACCCCACCGCGATCGCGTAGCAGTCGCGCACGCCCTCGGGCAGGCGGCTCTCGGTCCAGGTCTTGCCGCCGTCGCGCGTGCCGAACATCTGGCCGACGCGGGAGACCGCATAGACCTGGTTCGGGTCGCGCGGATGGACCGTGACGCCCATCATCGTCGCATCGGCCTTGATGCCGTGGTCGAAACGCTTCCAGGTCCGGCCGACATCGTCGCTGCGATAGACCGAGCCGTCGGTCGAGCGCGCCGCCGGCGACAGCGCTGCGTAGAGCACTTTCGGGTCGTGCGGCGAGGTTCTGATATCGCGGCCGTAGGTCAGCGGCGAGAAGCGGCCGATCTCCATGTCCTGCCAATGCTCGCCGCGATCGTCGCTGCGGAACAGACCCATCCGGTTGGCGAGGAACACGGTGCCGGGCGCCGCCGCGCTGCACGCCAGCGCGTGCCCGTCGAGCATGCCCTCGATCTCGGTCTGGCTGCCGATGCGGCTGCGGTATTTCGGCTCCTCGCAGAAGCGGATCAGGTCCGCTGTGCAATCCTCCCAGCTTTCGCCGGCGTTGCGGCTGCGCATCGCGCCGTTGGCTTCGAGCGTCGCGTAAACGTCGTCCGGCGAGTTCGGATCGACATCGAGCCGCATGACGCGACAGGCGAACCCCATGATGACCCGGTCCGGCAGGCCGGGATCAGCGAGTTTCTTCCAGTTGTCGCCCCCGTCGTCGCTGCGATAGACGTGGACCGGGGTGGCGCCGGCGTAAATCCGCTTCGGGTTGTTCGGGTGCACCAGGATCGACCAGGTGTCGGGGTCGCCCGGCACGTTCAGCTTCTCGAACTTGCCGCCGCGATTGGTGCTGCGGAAAATGCCCTTGCTGCTGCCGACATAGAGCGTGTCGTGGTCGCTTGGATGCACTGTGACCGCGTGCACCTCGGCATCCGCGGGCAGCCCGCCGCCGAGTTTTTCCCAGCTTTTGTCGCCCACCTGCTGGCGGAAGACGCCCGCCAGATTGCCCTCGTGCGACATCCCGACCGTGCCGGCGACGCCGACGTAAACATGCGTATTGTCCGCCATGGTTTCCTCTCCGCCCGGCTCTCAATCTTAGCCGGAACGATCATAGCGCCGTCTTCGCGGTTGTCGAAAAACTTCGCGGATCGCTATGGTGCGCGCGAAGTTGCGGGAGGATGCGATGAGCGATGACGGGCGGCGCGGGCGGCGGCGGATCGGCAGGAACGGGCCGGAAGTGTTGGCGATCGGACTCGGCTGCATGTCGCTGTCCGGCACTTACGGGCCGGCGGAGGATCAGGCCGGGATCGAGCTGATCCATCGCGCGCTCGATCTCGGGGTCGATCATTTCGACAGTTCCGATATGTATGGCTGGGGCCACAACGAGGAACTGCTCGGCCGCGCCTTCCGAGGCAGGCGGCGCGACAGTTTTGTCATCGCAACCAAATTCGGCCAGACGCAGAACCAAGGCGGCGCCAACGGGGTCAACGGCCGCCCCGACTATGTGCGGCAGGCCTGCGACGCGAGCCTCAGGCGGCTCGGTCTCGATGTGATCGATCTGTATTACCAGCACCGGGTCGATCCCGATGTGCCGGTCGAGGACACGGTCGGCGAGATGAGCCGGCTCGTCGAGCGCGGCAAGGTGCGGTTTATCGGGCTGTGCGAGGCGCGTCCGGAGCGGCTGCGCAAGGCGCATGCGGTGTGGCCGGTCGCGGCGGTGCAGAGCGAATTCTCGCTGCTTTATCGCGAGGAGGCGACGGAGACGCGCGAGGCGATCAAGGATCTCGGCATCTCGTATGTCGCCTACGCGCCGCTCAGCCGCAGCCTGCTGGCCGGGGTGGTGCCGGATGTTTCGAGCCTCGCCGCGGGCGACACGCGCGCCCGCCACCCGCGTTTCGAGGGCGACAACCTGCACAAGAACCGCGAACTGGTCGAACGGGTCGAGGCGATTGCGGCCGACCGGCAATGCACGGTGGCGCAATTGTCGCTGGCGTGGCTCCTGGCGCAGGGGCCGGATGTCTTGCCGATCCCCGGCACGAAACGGATTAAAAGGCTGGAGGAAAACCTCGGCGCGTTCGCTGTCGAGCTGACGCAGGAGGAGATCGACAGCATCGCCGAGGCTGTCCCGGTCGGGGCCGCCGCCGGGACCCGCTATCCGGCAGGCGGGATGAAGGGCGTCTATCTCTGACGCAGGGTGAGAGCGGGAGGGGGTGGCCATGCGGCGCGGCTTTGCGGCGGCTGTGGCTGCGCTGTTGTGGACGCTGACGGGTCCGGCGGCCGGGGCGGAGCCGGTGGCAGCGCTCTGTCGCGGCGGCGTGACCGACGACACGCTGAGGCCGATCCCGGATTCGCTGGTGCCGGCTGCGGTGCGGCTGTTCGGGCTTGAAGCGATGCCGGCGGAGCAGGTCAGGCGCTCGACGGTCTATCGCTGTGCCGACGGACAGGTGCTGGTCTGCAATCTCGGCGCGAACCTGCCTTGCGGCAAGGCCGATGCGAGCCGCGACCTGCCGGCGGCCGACGCTTGGTGCGCCGAGAACCCGGGGTCGGAGTTCATCCCGATGTACGTCACCGGGCACGACACGATCTATCGCTGGCGCTGCGACGCCGCGAAAGCGGCCACCTCAGGCGAACCGCTCGATGTCGATCGGCAGGGTTTTATGTCGCAATTCTGGAAGCCGGTCGATGTCGCGGCGGGGCCGGGGCGGTGACGTTAAGAATGGCGATTAAGAACCTGCTACTCGCCAACGGCGGAATGCGCTGCCCCTTGGGTTAAGCCCGTAGTAAGCCGCTTTCCCCTATGGAGACGAGGCACTGACCTTGCCGCTCTGCTGCGAACCTGGATTTACATTCGCTGATCCCGCCGACTAAATTTTTGGTTGACGGCCCCTCCCCCCCCTAGGATGACCAATCGGTAGGGTGCGATCATCTTAGCCGTTCAGCACTCCTCATAACGACACTCGTGAGCCGTGATACCGCATATCGGCCGGGTAGGCATGCACCGACCCGGTAACCAGGGGGGGGATCCAATGCGTTCGTTGTTCGCCATTGTAGCATCGATTTCAATTACGGTCGCTCCGATCTCCATCGCCTACAGCCAGACGCCATCAACTACAGTTATCCCTGTTGAGAAGAATAAAGAAGTATGTTTTTTTAACAACACTGTCTACAGTTTAGGCTCTATTTTCTGTGTTAAGCCTGGCACGTCGATTCATTGCGTTAAACCCGATAGCGAAAACCCGACGGCATGGTGGCGCCATGTCACGCCGGATGGCGCATGCCAGCCTGCTACGCCGCTGCCTCTGGCAGTCAGGTAGCCGGTGGGGCCCAAAATCTAATGGGCAATATTTCAGCGATGTGGAGAAAATTATTTATAGTGGTAGTTTTGTCATGCTTAGCAATTGGGTCAGAGGCACGCGCAGATTGGTGGAAAGACAATAATCCATTTCGGCCTCTGACCCCAAACTGGGGACCGCTGATACCTCGTCCTCAGAGTTTTGGCGAGCTTTGGCCGATGTGCTGGGGAAGACCTCAGGAGTGTCGATACGAAGACGGAGAAGGGAAACAGGTTTCGGAAGGGCCAGCACAACCACCTGTTGAGTATCCCTATGCAGTAACATTTCGGTATTACTGCCGGGATGTCTACGATCGCAGTCGAGACCGGGGGTCTTGCGATATAACTACACGCGGTCAATCTTGCGCTGCTGCCCGGAATGATCAGCCATATTATAGGCAATTATATACTTCGCAACCCCATCCGACAGCACCCGCTAGATGTTGATCGCAACCCTCGGAAGGGTTGACACCGATCGAATGTCACCTAGCCTCTATAGGCATGGCTACAATTAGCGATATCT
>JBFWVT010000078.1:0-24429 GCA_050246595.1 Alphaproteobacteria bacterium | reverse complement strand
TGCCACCGCGTATGGGAACGCGCACAACCACCCCTTCCTGTGGGGCCGCAGACGGCGCCCCCGCACCTTGCGCCGCCCCGGAGTCGCCGCTGCGCCAAATGTCGCAACAACTTAGCGGATGCATCACTAACGCTGCGGCCGCAGCCGCAGCACGGCACCGTTCTGCTGGTCGGTCAGCAGGTAGACGGCGCCGTCCGGTCCCTGCGCGACATCGCGGATGCGTGCGTTGAGCGGGATGATTTCTTCGCTGGCCACTTGCGATCCCTGGATCGCGAGGCGAACCAGAGCCTGCTGCGTCAGGCTGCCGATCAGCACGTTGCCGCGCCATTCGGGGAAAGTGTTCTCGGTGTAGAAGATCATACCGGACGGCGCGATCGCCGGCGTCCAGTGCTTGATCGCATCGGCGAATTCCGGGCGGGTCGGCGGGTTCGGGATCGGTCTGCCGTCGTAATGATTTCCCCAACTGACAAGCGGCCAGCCGTAATTGCGGCCGCGCTCGGGCAGGTTCAGCTCGTCACCGCCGCGCGGACCCATCTCGGCGACCCACAGCGCCCCCGATTGCGGGTTGATCGCGGCGGCCTGGATGTTGCGGTGGCCGTAGGACCAGATCGCAGCCTGCGCGTTCGGCCGTCCGACAAACGGGTTGTCGCGGGGGATCGAGCCGTCGCGGTTGAGGCGCATGACCTTGCCGAGACCGGAGGAAAGGTCCTGCGACGGGTCGAATTTGAACCGTTCGCCCAATGCCAGAAACAGCGTTCCGTCCGGCGCGAACACGATGCGGCTGCCAAAATGCGCCGAGCCGGAGACTTTCGGTTCCTGGCGAAAGATAACCTGGAAGCCATCGATGCGGTTGTCGGCGAGCACGCCGCGCCCGAGCGCGGTCGAGGCGCCGCCGGGTCCGGGTTCGGCATAGGACAGATAAACCAGCCGGTTCTGAGCGAATTCCGGGTCGAGCGCGACATCGAGCAGCCCGCCCTGCCCCTGGGCAAAGACCTGCGGCACACCCGTCAGCGGCCCGGACAGGCGACCATCCGTCCCGAGAATGCGCAACCTGCCGGGGCGTTCCGTGATAAGCAGGCGCCCATCGGGCAGAAACGCCACGCCCCAGGGATGCACGAGACCGCCGGCAACCGTCTCGACCGCGACGGGGCCGGTCCGGGTCCTGACGGTCTCGATCTGGGCGCGCAGCGGCGGCGCGGCGAACAGGGTCAGGACAAGCATGCAAGCGGCGGCGGCAATGAGGCGAGGCATCCCGCAACTCCTCCCTTTCCGGTCCGGCTTGCCGGGCATGACCCCGGCGCGGCGGGGTGCATCCAGGCGCCGCCGCCCCAATGGCCTGCCCCAATGGCCTGCCCGGGTGGCGTTTTTAGGGCGCCTTGACCACCCCGCAAGCGATGCGGCCGCCGGCGCTGTCGGAATCCCGGTAATCGTCGGGCGCGGCGTGGATCATGATCGCCGACCCGTCACCGTCGAGCAGCGGAAACGGACCCGCGGCGCCCGCCGCCGATGCCCCCGCCTGCGATGACCCCACCTGTGATGATCCTGCCTGTGGTGCCCCCGCCTGTGGTGCTCTCGCCTGTAATGCCCTTGCCTGTAATGTAAGGGTCACCTGCGTCGTGTGGAACTCGGCCATGGCGGTGCCTTGCGGCGTCACGTAAATATTGGGCAGATCGCCCGCGTGATACCCGTTCGGGTTGTCGAACCCGTGCTCGGCGTTGGCCGGATTATAGTGCTCGCCCGCCGATTGGAATTGCGGCGGATCGCAGGCGCCGCGTTCGTGAATGTGGAACCCGTGCGGTCCAGGCGGCAGGTTCCTTAACTCCGCGATCAGGACCGTACCCTGGGCGAGCTGCCGGATCTGGACATGGCCGACCGAATTGCCCTTGGCGTCGATCATCGGCACCGTGACGCTCGGGTCCTGGTTGACGCCGCGGGCCGGCGACTGGGTTTGCGGCGCGGCGGTCTGCTGCGCCAGAACCGGCCCGGCGGCAAGCGCGCAGGCCATCAGCGACAAAGCAAAAACACGCATGGATCGAATTCTCCTGTCAGGAAATGAAAGGAACGGCAGTCGCACCACGGTCGATAAACATGTGTTTAATCAATCCAGCGCGGGATTCCAGGAAGCGGTTTGCCGTTCGCCAAGCACAAATTCAAAACAAGCGGGCCTGCCGATCGTTTCGGCCAAGCGGCTCATTTTTATTCTGCCCGATCTATTTCGCCCGTCTCGCGGGCAGCGCGCGGTACGCGCGCAAGATGACTACAACTCTTCGGTTTTTTTGGTCTCGTCGCTCTCCTCCGCCAGCGTGCCGATCAGAAGCAGCAAGGCCTCGTGCTGCGGGTGCCGCGCATCGCGGGTGAGGAACTCGCCGATATCGATATCCCTCGGCCGCCCGCCCGAGGCGGTGTTCGGCTCATGCCGCACAAAGGCACGCAAGCTGTCCGGGTCGCGGCCGAGAAGCCAGCAATCGCCGTTCGGGCTGCGATAGAGTTCCCTCATGCCGTTCCCCGCAAAACCGTGTCGTCAACGGGGCTAACGCACGGACAGCGGCGGTTCGCTGCGGAATTCCGGCACTTTGAAGTAGACCCAGACGAGATTGGCCGCCATGACCAGCGCGGTCATCAGAAACACCCAGTTCAGCCCGAACCCGGCCGCGATGCCGCCGCCGAGCAGCGGCCCCAGCGAATTGCCGAGAAACATCGCCGACGCGGTCATCCCGAACACCGCGCCGCGCTCGCTGCGATCGACCAGCCGCGCGACCATCGCGTTCGCCACCGGCAGCAGCCCGCCGATAAACAGCCCGACCGCGAAACGCTGGGCGGTGAACAGGTAGTAATTATCGGTAAAGGCCTGCGGCAGGGTCGTCAGCGCGGCGCCGGCGAGACAGATCAGCAAAACCCGGCGATAGCCGATCCGGTCGCTGCGGTTGCCGAGAAACGGCGCCGCGATGACGTTGGCGAGACCGGTGATCGAAAAGGCGATACCGGCTAGCGTCGCGATATTCGGCAGGTCGCCGACCATCTCCTGAACGTAAAGCGTGATGATCGGCTGCACCGTGCGGATGCCGAACTGGGCCATCAGCAGCACAAAAAACAGCGCCAAAAGAGTCGGCGAGCGCGCCAGCGCGATTAGGCTGCTCAGGGTCGAGCCGCGCCCGCCGGTCTTCTGCGGTCGCGTGAACTGCTCGCGCACGATCAGCCACACCGCCGCGGTCGCCAGAAACAGCGTCGCCGAGGTGCAGAAGAACGGGATGCGGTAGCTGCCGGTCAGATCGGCCAGCAGGCCGCCGATCACCGGGCCGACAAGCGACCCGACAAGCTGCCCGGTGCTGAGCCAGCCGAGCGAGTAGCCGAGCCGGTCCTCGGGCACCTGACTGGCGACCAGCGCGATCGCGGCGGCCGAGAACCCGGCGAAAATCCCCATCAGCCCGCGAAACGCGAACATCTGCCAGACATTGACCGCGATCCCCATCAGCCCGGTGAAGATGCCGATCGCGATGCTGGAGCGGATCAGCATCACCTTGCGCCCGTGCCGGTCGGACAGCCGTCCCCAGATCGGCGAGGTGAAGGCGGCGACAAACGAGGTGCACCCGGCGAGGATGCCGGCCCAGATCGCGATCTCGCTTGTGCCGGTGACGCCAAGCTCGGGCAGAAACAGCGGCATGATCGGGGTCAGCACCGAATTGGCGACCGCGGTGAGAAACTGGATCGCGACCATCGCCCACAGCGTCGTCCGCCAGTTGCTGGCCGAACCCGCTTCGGAGAGGACCGTTGGGACCGCTCCGTTGACACGAGCGGGAGGCTTTTCACTCACAAAATGGCTCGAATCGACTGCAAAGACCTGGGCCCACGAGCGGTCATTGCTGAAGAGTGATCATCTCAATCGGATGAAATTATCCCCTCTTCAACTAAACGCCTCTTAAAAATCGAAAGAAGAGGCGCGTCTATAGCACCCAGGTCGTCTCCGGCAACTTCGATTCCATCCGGAAATAAGAATTTATATTTCGGGGCGCCTCCTTCGAAGAAATCGAAAAGCCGCCCCTTGCGTTCCCTGCGATAGAAAACAACAAACTTTCCCTGATAATCTCTATATTCAATATTGTCGATTTCGCGAAAGATATTCTCGTCTTTTACCAAAAAGGCCAAGCGCCGTTTCATATACGCAAAAACATCAAGTTCCACCTCGGTCAAAATTGTCTTGGTCTGAGGCTGAGGCCCGTTATCTGCGCCGTCTGTCTGGGCTACTTGACTTGCCTTTTCAGCTTTTTCGGTCTCTTTTTGAGGCAAATCAAGACGCTGAAGAATCCGGATATTAGTAAATTCTCGGAAGGCCGCGCGGACCATTTCTTGATATTCAGGCAGGGCTTTAGCTCTAACATGACTTAGATTGGCGTTTTGAAGTAGCATGCGGGTGAATTGTTCACTGGGATTCTCAGACAAACTAGTGAGTTGCTGCACAAGATTTTGGAAGATGAGCTTTCTCTTTGCTTCAGCCCCTATATTTTCAGGATCGAATGATGATTTCTGAAGGCTCTTTAAGCCATCAACAACCGATTCTTCGAGTTTTCCTTTTGCTACTTCCCGCAAATCCAGCGATAAGAAGGCTGTCTGATCCATCATATTTGGTTCATCGGAATCAGCGTAAAACTCATAAAGGAGACCATCGGTTAATATCCCCATTTTCACTGTCTTGGCGGCATTGAAATATGACCGAAGTTGACCACGCTCGTCCTTCAAAGAAGTCCCGGAGCATTTACACTCTATCGCAATTACAGGCTCCTCGTCCTTTAGAATGGCGAAATCAACTCTATTCTTGTACTTCTCAGAAAAATCGGCGCCGTGCTCTGGGCAAACTTCGTTTGGATTCCGGTCGTCGTATCCGAGAAAAGAAAGAAATGGCAGGATCAAGAAAATTTTTGTGCTTTCTTCATTTGTGCACCGCGGCGCAACAGTCGTCATCTTGTTTGCAAATGAAACCAATGCTTGTCGGAAGTCGTCAGTCATAGTGATCCCCGGATCAGTAATGTTCTAGATAATTCTCCAGAATTGAATATATCTGGAGCAAGGCCGATGCCTCAAAAAACATAGCAGCCTTGCGGTTTTTGTGCAACGGCGTTCGGTATTGGGCAAGGCGTGGAGGGCCGACTAGGCACACCACAGGTGGCCTCTGTCGCATTACGGAGGGCCTTGAACGGGACAACCCGCTTTCGCCAGCGGGACGCCACATCGAGAAGGATTTGCGCTATGATGTATAACTGGCAGCGAAATGCCGCGACGGAGGCGCCGATGAAACCGCGCGATTACGGCCCGTTTCCCTATGTCCCGATCAACGACCGGCCGGTGCTGCGCTGGCCGAACGGCGCCAGGCTCGCGGTGTGGATCATCCCGAATATCGAGTTCTTTCCGCTGACGGTCGGCATTCCGGGCAGCGTCTACAGCGCGCACGCGCCGGTGCCGTCGGTGCGGGCCTGGGCGCAGCGCGATTACGGCAACCGGGTCGGCATCTGGCGCGTCATGGACGTGCTGCAAAAACACGGGGTGCGCGCCAGCCCGACGATGAACAGCGATATCTGCGACCACCACCCGCAGATCGTGCGCGCCTGTGTCGAACTGGGCTGGGAAATCCTCGGCCACAACGAGACCAATTCGCGCTGGCTCAATCAGATGGAGCCGGACGAGGAGCGCCCGTCGATCGCGCGCGCGTTGGGGAAGATTGAGGCGCTCTCCGGCAGAAGACCGAAAGGCTGGCTCGGCGCGGGTCTCGCCGAGACCTGGAACACGCTCGATCATCTGCTCGACGAAGGCGTCGAGTACGTCGCCGACTGGGTCAGCGACGACCAGCCGTTTTTTATCGATGTCGGCGGCCGGAAACTGGTCTCTATCCCCTATTCCTACGAGATCAACGACTCGCCGTTTTTGCAGACCCGCAACCACACGATCGACGAATTCGTCACGGCGATAAAGCGCCAGTTCGATACTTTGTACGCGGAGGGCGCGCGGTCCGGCCGGGTGATGGCGATCTGTCTGCACCCGTATCTGATCGGCGTGCCGTACCGCATCAAAGGTCTCGACGACGCGATCTCATACATCGCCGCGCATGACGGCGTGTGGTTCGCCACGGGGAGCGAGATCGTAAGCGCGTGGAAGGAAGCGGGGGCGACATTTTGAGCGTCAATTAGGACCGTCGGCATCCTGCCGGCATGCCGGCGGTCCGAAGTGAGCAGGATATGAGCAGCATCGAACTCCACGGCCGCACCTATCGCCCGCCCTCGCGCCCCACCGTCGTGATCTGCGCCGACGGGTGCGACCCGGCCTATATCGAGGCGGGGCTTCAGGCCGGCGTGTTGCCGACGATCGCGCGCTGGCGGCGGGAGGGGTTCTACGCGCTCTGCGACGCCGCGATGCCGACCTTCACAAACCCGAACAACCTGTCGATCGTGACCGGCGCGCCGCCCGCGGTGCACGGCATCTCGGGCAATTTCGCGCTCGACCGCGACAGCGGCGTCGAGATCATGATGACCGACCCCGAGATGGTGCGCGGCGACACGATCCTTGCCCTTATGTCGCAAGCCGGCGTCGCCGTCGCCGCGATCACCGCTAAGGACAAGTTGCGCCGCATGCTCGGCAAGGGGATCGCGATCGGCTCCGGACCGCGAAACGGCGGCATCTGTTTTTCATCGGAGCAGGCGGATCATTGCACGGTCGCGGAACACGGGATCGCCGGTGTCGAGGCTCTGGTCGGCCGTGAAAAGCCCGATATGTATTCGGCCGATTTGTCATTGTTTGTGCTCGACGCCGGCATCAGGCTTGTCGAGCAGGGTCGCGCCGACCTTTTGTATCTGTCGCTGTCCGATTACGTACAGCACGGCCACGCCCCCGACGAGCCGGAGGCGCTCGACTTTCACGCCGCGCTCGATGCGCGTCTGGCGCGGCTGGAGGAACTGGGCTGCACCGTGGCGCTGACCGCCGATCACGGGATGAACGACAAGGCGCTGCCCGACGACCGCCCGCATGTGATCTTTCTCGAAGATGTGCTCAACGCGCAGTTCGGTTCCGGCGCGGTGCGCGTGATTTGCCCGATCACCGACCCGTTTGTGCGCCATCACGGCGCGCTCGGGTCGTTTGTCCGGGTCTATCGCCGCGGGACCGTGCCGCTCGCGACCCTGGCGCAGGCGGTGCGCGCGCTGCCCGGCATCGATGCCGTGCTGACCCGCGACGAGGCCGCCGCGCTGTGGGAATTGCCGCGCGACCGCGAGGCCGATCTGGTCGCGACCGGCGACCGCAACACGGTGATCGGCGCGAGCGCCGCCGAGCATGATCTGTCGGCATTGGCCGGGCACCGGCTGCGCTCGCATGGGGGCGCCGGCGAGCAGACCGTACCGTTTCTGCTGTTGCGCCCGCTGTCACCCGAATATCGCGCGGCTTACCCCCACCCTGACCCTCCCCCGCAAGCGGGGGAGGGAATATTGGGGATGACGGCGCGCCTTCTTGCCTCTCCCCTTCCCGGACTTGATCCGGGGATTGCGGGGGAGGAAAGGGTGGAGGCAACGGCGCAATCGCGGCGGCTGCGCAATTTCGATATCTTCGATTTCGCGCTGAACGGGACTGCGCCATGACAGATCAGGCGTCATTCCCGCGCAAGCGGGAATCCAGGGAAGCGGTGTTGCCGGTTGCCCCTGGACCCCCGCTTTCGCGGGGGTGACGATAGGTAGAATCTCCACTGAACGGGGTCGCGCGATGAACGGAACAAAAAGCGCCGTCATTGTCATCTGCGACAGTCTGCGCGCCGATCTGATCGGCCCCGACGACACGCCGTTTCTCCTGGAACTCGGCGAGCGCGGCACCTGGTTCGCGGCGCATCGCAGCGTTTTCCCCTCGACGACGCGCGCCAGCGCCGCCTCGATCGCGACCGGATGCCTGCCGGCGCGGCACGGCCTCCTGGGCAACACGATGGCGCTCGACGAGGGCGACGGGCTGATCTGCCGCTCGGCCGGGCATCCCGATTTTCCGGACCGGATGCGCCGCGCGACCGGCCGCACCTTGCACGTCCCGACCCTGGCCGAGCGGCTGCGCTGGCACGGCGAAACCTCGATCTCCTGCGCCAATGTCTCGCCCGGCGCGGCCTATTTCCAGGACCCGGACGGGCACGGCTTTGTCTATCACGCGGCCGGCAGCTACGGTCCCGGCAGGCGGGCGATCGACGACCCGGCCAGCGCCGTGCTGAAAAAGGGGCTGGCCGGCGACCATGCCATGACCGAGCGGTTTTGTACCGAGATCGTCGAGGAGCGGGCGCCGTCGCTGGCGATCATGTGGCTGTCGGAGCCGGATTACAGCGGTCATCATTCGCCGCTCGGCTCGCCGCGGCACCGCGAAGCGATCCGGCACGCCGATCGCTGCGTGCGGCAGGTATTCGAGACCGTGCGGCGGCTCGACCCGACCGGAGAGGAAATCCTGTTTGTCGCCGGGTCGGATCACGGCATGGAGACCGTTTCCGACGCGATCGATCTCGATGGGTTGCTGATCGCGGCCGGGCTGAAGGAAGGGTCGGGGTCTTGCGATGTCGTCGTCGCGCCGAACGGCACCGCCGCGACGCTGTACTTCGCCAAACCCGACGGCGATCTGCCTGCGCGAGTGGCGCGGTTTCTCGCCGCCGAGAACTGGGCCGGCGAGGTCTTTTCCGGCGACGCGCTTTCCCGCGTCGGATTGCCGACCGGCACCGCGATGCGGGTTGCGGTGACCTTGGCGGCCGAGGACCGCCTCAACGAGCACGGCATCAGCGGCTTCTGCCCGATCGTGCAGGACCCGGCCGACAACGAGAGCAAGATCGGTTTTGGCCAGCATGGCGGTCTCGGGCCGCACGAGCAGCGCCCGTTTCTGATGATCGAGGGCGGCGGTTTTGCTCCCGGAAGGCGGCGGCACCCGACCTCGCTGGTCGATATCGCGCCGACCGTGCTGCGCCATTTGCAGATGGACCACGACGACATGGACGGAACCGCCCTGCCGCGCGACGCAGCATGAGGTCGGCCCCTGTTAAAGACCCTCTCCCCCCGTTCGGGGGGAGAGGGCAGGGTGAGGGGGGCTGACGCGGAGCATGCCGCCGGCACCCCCCTCACCCCGACCCTCTTCCTCCGCGCGCGGAGGGAGAGGGGGCAAGACAAGCACGCCGCGAGACACGCGGGCGGAACTCCCGTCCCGGAGAAGCCATGACGGCACCGCCGCCGAAGTGTTCTGGACGTTTCTGCGGCTCGGTCTGACCAGTTTTGGCGGGCCGGTTGCGCATCTCGGCTATTTCCGCGCCGAATGCGTCGAACGGCGCAAATGGCTCGACGAGCACGGCTACGCCGACATCGTCGCGCTGTGCCAGTTCCTGCCCGGTCCGGCGAGCAGCCAGGTCGGGATGAGCCTCGGCATCCTGCGTGCCGGAATGCCCGGCGCGCTGGCCGCCTGGGTCGGGTTTACGATGCCGTCGGCGCTGGCGCTGATCCTGTTCGGGTACGGGGTCGGCCGGTTCGGCGATCTGTCCGGCGCGGCCTGGCTGCACGGGCTGAAGATCGTCGCGGTCGCGGTGGTCGCGCAGGCGGTCTGGGGCATGGCGAAGAGCCTCGCCCCCGACCGCGAGCGCGCGACGATTGCGGTTGGCGCCGCTATTCTCGCGCTGGCGGTTCCGACCGCGCTCGGACAGGTTGGCGCGATCCTCGCCGGGGGGGTGATCGGCCGCCTCTTTCTCGCAGACCGCACGGCGCCGCGGCCGCCTGCCCCGCTCGCGCTGCACGTTCCGCGAAGCTGGTCTGTTGCCGCCGCGATCCTGTTTTTTGTGCTGCTGATCGGGCTGCCATGGCTGGCTGCCGCGTTTCTGTCACGCGCGCTGGCGCTGTTCGATTCGTTCTACCGCTCGGGGTCGCTGGTGTTCGGCGGCGGGCATGTCGTGCTGCCGCTGTTGCAAGCGGAGGTGGTGCCGCCGGGCTGGGTGTCGGAGGACGCGTTTCTCGCCGGCTACGGCGCGGCGCAGGCCGTGCCCGGGCCGCTATTCACCTTTGCCGCCTATCTCGGCACGGTAATGGAGCCGCCGGTGAACGGCTGGGCCGGCGGGCTGCTGTGTCTTGCGGCGATCTTTCTGCCGTCCTTTCTGCTGCTGGTCGGCGTCCTGCCGTTCTGGGACAGGCTGCGCCGGCTTCCGGCGGTGCAGGCCGCGCTGCTCGGGATCAACGCTGCGGTCGTCGGTCTGCTGCTCGCGGCTTTGTACCGGCCGGTATGGACCGGCGCAATTTTCGGCCCCGCCGATTTCGCGCTCGGTCTTGTCGCGTTTCTGCTGCTGACGTTATGGGCGGTGCCGCCGTGGCTTGTGGTCGTCCTGGGCGCCGTTTCCGCCGGCGCGCTTGCCCTGCTGTAGCCGTTCGCCGGATCGTCCGCGGCGGATAGCGGCCAGCACCGCCGGCTTGGGCAATTCCTTTTCGGGAGCGCGTGATGAAAACCGAACCGCTCGTATTTCTCGGCACCTGCGATCTCGCCGGTCTGGTGCGCGGCAAGGGATTTCCGGCCGCCGATCTGCCGGCGCGCATGCGCACCGGCATCGGTCTGGCGCCGAGCAATATCATGATGTCGGCGTTCGGCCCGATCATGGAGACGCCGTTCGGCACCGAGGGCGAGGTCATGCTGCTGCCCGATCCGGGCACCAAGGTCGAGGTCGAACTCGGCGACCATGCCGAGCGCTTTTATCTCGGCGACATTATGACAACCGACGGAGAACCCTGGGAATGCTGCCCGCGCGGCTTTCTGCACCGCGCCGTGCGCGCGCTGAACGAGGTCGGCGGCCCGGCCGGCCTGACGATCCTCGCCGCATTCGAGCAGGAATTCGTCTATACCGGTGTCGAATACCGCGCCGCCGCGACCTATGCGCTTGACGCGCATCGCCGCCAGGGCGTGTTCGGTGAGGCTCTGATGGCCGCGCTGCGCGCCGCCGGTCTCGCGCCGCACAGTTTTCTGCCGGAATACGGCGCGCGGCAATACGAGGTCACGATCCATCCGGCATCGGGGGTGCGCGCCGCCGACGAGGCCGTCATCCAGCGCGAGATCGCGCGCGCCGTCGCGCATCGTCTCGGGCATTGCGCGATCTTCTCCCCGATCCTCGATCCCGACGGGACCGGCAACGGCACGCATATCCATTTCAGCCTGCGCGATGCTTCCGGCAATCCCGTGTCCCACGATCCCGAGCGCCCCTACGGGCTGAGCCGGGTCGCCGAACACTTTGTCGCCGGGGTGCGTCACCATCTGCCGGCGCTGGCGGCGATCACGGCGCCTTCGGCGGTGTCGTATTACCGGCTGCGGCCGAACCGCTGGGCCCCGACCTGGGCCAATGTCGCCGTGCGCGATCGCGGCGCCAGCATCCGCGTCTGTCCGATCTACGGGCGCGACGACGCGGCGCGGCAATTCAATATCGAATATCGCGTCGCCGACGCCGCCGCGAGTCCGTATCTGGCGCTTGGCGCGGTGATCCGGGCCGGGGTTGACGGCATTCGCCATGAGCGGTCATTGCCGCCCGAACCCGGCCGCAGTTTCTGGGAGATGAGCGAGGCCGAGCGCGAGGCCGCAGACGCAAATCCGCTGCCGCACTCGCTCGCCGAGGCGCTCGGGCATCTGGAGGCGAGCGAAGCGGCCCGCGACTGGTTTGGCGATGTGTTTTTCCGCGCCTATCTGGCGTTCAAGCGGGCCGAATTGCGCGCCGTCGAAGGGCTGACCGAGAGCGAGATCTGCGCCCGCTACGCGGAGGTTTACTAAGACTAATACCGACGGCCCGAGGGAAAGACCAAGAGCCCGCAAACCGATGGCATCGGCGAACGCTTTCACCGTACCGTGCTCGACGAGTTCTATCGGGTGGCATTCCGCAAAAAGATTTATCGCACGATCGACGAGTTGCAGACCGACTTCGATGCCTGGACCGCCGAGTACAATGAGAAGCGGCCGCATCAGGGCCGATGGTGTTTCGGCAAGGCCCCGATGCAGACCGTCCTTGACGCGCTCCCCTCGGCAAAGGAGACACTCATGGCGGCATGACGACAGGCGACAGTCACGACGGCTCAGACAGCCAACACCGTCTGTCAGATCAAATTTTGGCTGATACACATATCGAAAGACCGTTTTCAGCCTACACATTGGTGTAGCGGAATTGCGGTTGCAACTGATGCGCGAACAGATATTCGAGCATCCCGTCGCTTTCACGCTCCGCCCCTTCGTTGATCCGCACGACAAAGCCGGGGTTGCAGTAAAGCACCGCGCTTCAACGCTGCCAGGTCGAGATGCTGGTCCGGAAAGCGCAGCACGCCGTGTTCGCCGAGCGCGAGCAGAATTGGCGCGAAGTCTTGCGTATCCAACGATTGCGCCAGATCGATCCCGCGCACCGTCGCGTCGAGTACCGCCCCGGTCGGTTCGATTGCCAGCATCGGATACTTCCTGCCGTTTGGCCCGGTTCAATCGCGCCTCGTGCCGGGAGGTGTTCAAGGCGGAAAACCGGCATGGCAGATTGCCATTGGCGGCAGGGCTGGGGCGCCGCGCCGGTATGGCGAGCGACGCGCCACCCGGCATCCATGCGGCCGGTTGACCGCGAGACCGACAGGTCATCCGCAACCAGCCTCTCAGACCTCGCCACCTCCGTTCGCGACCGATAACCCTCATCAGACAGTTGGGAAACGGCACGCGGCTGCTTCATTGTATGCTTCAGTGCGCCCACACGCAGGCTGACGGCTCGGCCCTATGCAAAGGAGACCGCATTCATGACGATCGATGTTGCGACCGGCATTGCCCGCATTCTCAAGCAGGAGGGTGTGGGTTGGGTTTCGACTTTCCCCGTCTGCCGGGTGAACAACGCGCTCGGCCGGGAAGGGGTGCCGATGCTGATGATGCGCGACGACCGTTACGCCGTCGCGGTCGCCGACGCGTTCTCGCGCATCACCGCAGGCTCGCGGATCGGGGTGTGCACCTTCCAGGGAGGCGTCAACGCCGCCGGCATGCAGTACGCCTATGCCGGGATGGCGCAGGCCTATGAGGATGGCTCGCCCGTTCTGTGCATCACCGACGGCGTGCCGGCCGGTGCCTCGGGCAACAGCCAGTACGATGTCGCATCTTCCATGAAAACCGTGTCGAAATGGTTCGGCTATCTCGATAAACCCGAGCGCACACCCGAGTTCATGCGCCGCGCTTTCACAATGCTGCGCAGCGGCCGGCCCGGCCCCGTGATCCTGGCTGTTCCTAACGCCACCGCCACCTACGACGAGACCGCCGACCCCTACCGTCCCGTCAAGGGCTGGAGATCGGCGCCCGACCCGGTAGATGTGCGCGAAGCGGTCGACCGGCTCCTGGAAGCCCGCAACCCGTTGATCTACGCAGGCGAGGGGGTCATCTACGCGGGCGCCTCGGAAGACCTGAAAGCGCTGGCGGAGCTGGTGAATGTGCCGGTGATTACCACCCTCAAGGCCAAGGGGGCGTTCCCGGAGGATCACCCGCTGTTTGTCGGCGTGCGCGGCGATCAGGTGGCGCACTACCTGAACAAAAGCGACCTGATCCTCGCCATAGGCACGAGCCTGTCGCCGCTCCGCTTCAGCCACGCCATTCCCGATGCGGCGACGAAGACCATCATCCACTGCAACATCGACGAGCTGCACATCAACAAGATCTACCCAGCGGCGCATGCGGTGATCGGCGATGCGCGCCTGACCTTGCAGGCACTCCGCCGGGAAGTGTCCGAGCGCACGTCCGGAGCCGGACGGCCAGGGGATAATGTAGCGGCGGAAGTAAAGGCGGCGCGCGACCAGGCACTCGCCCGATACCGGCAGGTCATGAACTCCGATGAGACGCCGATCAACCCCTATCGAGTGTACGGCGATCTGATGCGGGTGCTGGACCTGCGAAAATCGTTTGTGACGCACGAGAGCGGCAACACGCGCGACCAGTTGAGCACCGTCTTCGACACGCTGATCCCGCGCGGCTTTCTCGGCTGGGGCAATGTCTCGACCCTGGGCTTCAGCCTGGCCGCCGCGATTGCCGCCAAAAAGGCGTTTCCGGACCGGGCATCGGTAGCGGTGACCGGCGAGGCGGGGCTTGGCTACATGCTCGGCAATCTTGAGGTTCTGCTGCGCGAGAAACTCGGGGTCACGATCGTGCACATCAGCAACGGCGGGTTTGCCGGTTATGGACCCGGCTTCTGGGGGCCGGGACACGATCCCTTCACACACCAGGTGCTGGGACCCGACGAGGTGGACATGTCGAAGGTGATCGGCGCCCTCGGCTTCCACACCGAGCGGATCAGCGAACCGGCCGACATCATCCCGGCCCTGCGGCGGGCGCTCGATGTCAATGCGTCGGGCCGCCCGGCCTATATCGAGTTCGTCTGTTGCCAGTACCCGGTCTATGGCCAGTGGGTCGGACGGGGGGAGTGACACGCGATGCAATTCGGGGTTCCTGCACAGGCAGGGACCCATATTCCGATCCGCACGATGCCGTTCGTCTATCTCCTCGCCTCTAAACCGTATGGGACTCTCTACGTTGGTTCGACCTTCGAACTCGCGCGCCGCGTTTGGCAGCACAAAACACGCGCCATCCCCAGCTTTACCGCCAAATACGGCGTGGACCGTCTCGTATGGTTCGAAACCCATGACCGCCTTGAGACAGCGCTGGTCCGGGACCGGCAAATCAAGAAGTGGAAACGCGACTGGAAAATCAATCTGATTGAACGCGAAAACCCGCACTGGGCTGATCTTTACCTATCCCTGTCGCCGTAGGCGACGGACGACATGGGTTCCGGCCTTCGCCTTGCCCGCGCAGGGCCCGGTAAACCGGAGTGCCGTTGCGGCAAAGCGTCAGGAGTTGCTAAAAGTGTGAGGTGCCGGGTCCCTGCGCAGGCAGGGACCCATTTCGCCGGCGCTCAGGTGGTTGCACAATGGGTCCCTGCCGGAGTTTATCCCCGGATCAAGCCCGGGGCAGGCTCTCGGGCCGGCCGCAGGCCGGACCCGTGGACAGGGACCTAACAAACGTCAGGCTCTGAGGAACTGATGCCAAAGCTGATCCCCGTCTCCGACGCGTTGAGCCAGCCCTTCTGGGACGCCGTCAATCAAAGGCGGCTTGTCCTGCAGCACTGCACCGCCTGCGACAGGCTGCAATACCCGCCGCAGCCTGCCTGCCAATTCTGCAACTCGGCGACCGATCTGACCTGGAAGGAGGTCGAGGGCAGAGGCCATATCGCGGCCTCGATCGTGATCGAGGACGGCCGCCTCAACCGGCGCATGCCCGACCAACCCTACAATCTCGCAATGGTGACGCTGGACGCGGATAACAGGGTCAATTTCTATTCCAATCTCCCGGGCACCCCGCCCTACAAGGTGCCGGTAGGCGCCGCCGTCGAGCTGACGTTCGAGGAGGTGGCCCCCGGTCAGCTGATCCACGAGTGGCGGGTCGTTGCCTAGTGGAGAAGCGCAATCCGCGGTTGCGCAGTGAATGGCACCACCCGGCAAATTCTGCAGCATATCTGCAACCAGCAACCCCTTGGATTCTCCAGTGAGCCATTGAATCCATTAACTTCAACCGCAGGTGTACAACCTCCTGAACGCTTCTTCTCCGAAGCATCGACAATAGAAGGTAAATTTGGCGAAATTGGCGGCGATATCGGTCGTACCCGCAATCGCGCCGGCTTTTTGGGCAAAGCCGCCAGAGCATAGAGGAAAGGTGGAGCCATGACCGCGCCGGAACGGTATCAGTGGCGGCGAGACAAGGATGGAACAGGCGTCTGGGAGCATCGCGGCAAGGTCGCGGTGGCTGGGATCGGGCATTCGCCGGTCGATCGGCGCTGGGACGGCGTCTCAATGGAAAAAACGCTCGGCGCCTACGCAATCCTGGCCTGCCGGAAGGCGATGGACGAGGCCGGCCTGACCCCGGACCAGATCGACGGCGTCATCTGCTGCGACAGCCATATTGCCGGCGGCAGCGGCGGCTCCGCGTCGCGGTGGGCGCCGCGGCCCTATTTCGCTCCGCCCTACGATTCGGAGTGGGGTCTCACTCTGGTCAACGCGCAGTGGCTGATCGACCAGATGGGGCTGAAAAACGTCAAATTCGCCCCGACCGGGGTGCCGACGATCAGCGAAATGGTCGGCATGGCGGCGCAGGCCGTCGGCGACGGAATGTGCAACACCTGTCTCGTCATCTACCCGACCGGCAATCTCGAAGGCCGCTATCGCCGCGGCGGCGAGAACGCCGACGACTACGCTCGCGGCGCTCGCCAATGGACGGCGCCCTGGGGCAATCACGGCGGCAACGATTTTATCAACATCTTCCCGCACGGTCAGTACTGCCGGAAATACGGCGGCGAGCACGACGACCTCGCCCCGTTTGTCGTCAACCAGCACCGCAACGGGCTGCTGACGCCATGGGGGTTCAACGCCACGCACAACGTGCCGCAGCTGACCGTCGAGGAGTATGTCAACTCGCGTTTCGTGCTGAACCCGCTGCGGGTCTGGGACTGCGACCGCCCGGTCAACGCCTCCGCCGCGTATCTGTTCACGACCGCCGAGCGCGCTCGCGACATGAAGCAGAAGCCGGTTTATGTGCTCAACCACTCGCAGCACAATTTCCGCAAGCGCAGCACCCAGGAAGATCTGGACGAGATCGAGGACTGGACCGACCGCGCCGCGAGGAGAATGTACGAGGGCGCCGGTCTCGGACCCGCGGATGTCGATATTTTCAATCCCTATGACGGCTATTCAATCATGACGCAGTTCTTTCTGGAGGCCTTCCAGTGGCACGGCGTCAAACGCGGCGACGCCTTCGCGTTCTACGCCGGCGACATCCGGGTCGAGGGACCGCACCCGTTCTGTTCGAGCGGCGGCAATCTGGGCACCGGGCGCTGCCGCACCGCGATGTACACCGACAGCATCGAACAGCTCCGCGGCACGGCCGGCGCTCGGCAGGTCAGGGTGCGCGCCGAGACCGCTCTGGCGGCCTTCACCACCCCCAGCAGCGGCGGCTGGATCATGTTCGGGAAAGAGCCGAACTGAGCAAGCGTAGGGCGGATAAGCGGAGCGTAATCCGCCGCGCCGCCCGAAGTTTTGGCGGCAGCGAGGAAGCGCAGACCGCCGGGCGATCAGGCGGCGCGGGAAGCGGCGTCCAGACCGAGCGCCGCCAGCCGCACGGTCTTCGGCAACAGATGGGTGCCGGCCTCGTAGTATCGCCACATGCGCGGACTGAGGCCAAGCGCCTTGGCGGCTTCGGCCTGGCTCATGCGATGATTGCGGCGCCACTGTCGCAGCCAAGCGGCGCCTTGCTCAAGCGCCAGCCGCCATAGCGTGTCGGACGAAATCTGCATGTCGTCCGACCATGCGATGCACCATCCCCATTCGCCGACGGCAACCCGGCGAAACAGGTCGTCGTCGGCGCGCAATGCGGCAAAAATCGCGTAAGTCGCCAGGTGCTCCCTCAGATCGACGAGGCTCTCCGCCCCGCCCTTCCAGGTGATCAGCACGGCGCGATCACCGCCCTCGGCAACGGCGCGGATATTCGGGGCTGATGCCGTCATCCTCACCCCCTGCGGTTGAGCCGCAGCCATTCGGTGCGCAGCAATGCGATGTTTTCCCGCGCCCAGATCAACGCCTCTTCGGCCCGCCGGACATCGCCCGCCCGCACGCTCATGGTGTCGATCTCGACGATGGCGCGGAAACCACGACCTTCAATGTGGAAATGCGGCGGCATGTGATCATCGGCGTAGATGGCGATCTTGCAGGCGGCAAAGCGGCGGATCGTCGGCACAAGCTGGTGATATAGGCAATAGTTGCCGCTTGGATAAGGGCCGCAGCCGGGATCAGCAGTTATGCGCCGCGAAGCACGACAAGAGCGTCCGCCGCTTTACGCCCCGGCCTGACGGCAGCACCATCAGCGGGTTGATGTCCAACTCGGCCAGATGTCCTTCAAGGTGCATCGCGAGGTGCGACACGCGCACCAGGGTGTCCGCAAGCGCCTCGACATCCGCCGGGGGCCGGCCGCGAAAGCCCTGGAGCAATCGCGCGCCTTTGACCTCGGCGATCATCGCATGGGCTTCCGCGCGGGTGATCGGACAGCGGCGCAGCAAGCGTAGGGCGGAAAAGCGTAGCGCCTTCCGCCGCCGACTGTCGCTGAATGCCGGCCGCGGCCCGGGAATGATGGTCTGGGAAAACCCCCTGCGCCTGCACGCGGCCGTTCGATCTCATTGCCGCTCACCCGTCTGCGCCGGCTCGTCGTTGCCGTCGATCCACCCCGCCGGGTACAGCCCGCGCGCGACGCAGCGACGAAAGGAGGAATAAGGCCATTCGGCAGTGTGCGCAACGAAACCGTGCTTTACTGCGGTATTATGCAGCAAGCGCCACTAAATTTTGCGTCGCCGAATACGACGTTTCAACTCTTCTTTGGCTTTAAAGGCATGGTTCCACACCTCAGTATCCCTCCCCACCAGTGATCCAGGGAAATAATCGTTCCACCAGCGCTCAACAAATGAGTCCGTATCGTTATCGCTCGCACGGGATGCTTCCCCTAGAGTGGACCCGTCGCGACGATTTTCCCGTCGCGGCGCCCGATGCCGACCTATATGCCGCGCAACACGATGAGCGCGTCTACCGCCTTCACGCCCTGACCCGACGGCAGCACCATCAGCGGGTTGATGTCCAACTCCGCCAGATATCCGTCAAGGTGCATCGCGAGGTGCGACACGCGCACCAGCGTATCCGCGAGCGCCTCGATGTCCGCCGGGGGCCGGCCGCGGAAGCCATGGAGCAGGCGGGCGCCTTTGACCTCGGCGATCATCGAATGGGCTTCCGCGCGGATGATCGGAACGCGGCGCAGGGCCACGTCGTTGTAGATTTCGACCATCACGCCGCCTGTCCCGAACAGCAGCACCGGACCCAGTTGCGGGTCGCACGACACGCCGACGATGATTTCGACACCGTCTCGCACCATCTCCTGAACCGAGACGCCGGCGATCCGGGCCTGCGGCGCATGGGCTTGGGCATTGGCCAGGATTTCGGCGTAGGCGGTTCGCACCTGCGCCGCGTCGCCGAGGTTCAGCCGAACGACCCCGGCCTCGGTCTTGTGCGCAATATCAGGCGAATCGACCTTGAGAGCCACCGGAAACCCGAGACGCTGCGCGGCCGCGACGGCGGCCTCTGCGGAATTTGCCCTGATCTCGCGCGCGCTCGCCACGCCCCAGGCGGCCAACAGAAGCTTGCCCTCGGATTCCGAGAGGGTCGGACGCCCCAAGCCGAAAGCCTGGGCGATGGCCGCATCCTGCGCCGCCGTGCGCGGCGGGGCGGCGGCAAAGCCGTCGGCGAGGCGACGCTCGCGCCATGTGTGATACGCGAGGCGGCTTTGCAGGCCGCGGGCCAGCTTGTCCGGTGTATAGAAGATCGGTATCCGGGCAGTCTTGAGCTGCGGCAGGCCGCTCTTGGCGTCCCGGCTGCCGGTCCACAGGAATACCACGCCCTTGTCGGTCCGATCGCGCTGATCGATGACCTGCCGGGCCTGGATGTCCGCCCCGGCGCTCGCCACGACGAGCGTCCCCATTCTTGGATCGGCGATCATGTGCTCCATGATCTGCGGAAACGACTCGCTGTTGGCAAAGCCGGTCACATCGGCGGGGTTCGCGGCCCAGCCGAAGCCCTTCAGGATCGCGTTGATGCCGTCGCGCGCCGCGTCCCCGAGAGGCGGCAGATCGAGACCGGCCTGACCGCACATATCGGCGGTGAGAGAACTGATGCCGCCTGAATGCGATACCACCGCGATGCCGGGCACGGCGGGTTTGGGGGTGTGGGCCAGCAGATGCGCGACCTCCAGAAGTTCGTCGTAATCCTGGACCCGGATCACCCCATATTGGGCAAAGATCGCATCGTATCTTGCATCCGCGCCGGTCAGCGCCGCGGTATGCGAGCGTGCCGCCTTGGCTCCCAGTTCCGAACGCCCGATCTTGATCAGGACGATCGGTTTGCCGCGCTCGGCCGCGAGCCTGGCCACTTCGAGAAATTTTTCTGCACTCTTGAAGCCCTCGACAAAGCCGGCGATGACCCGCGTATCCGGGTCGTCCAGCAGGTAGCGGGCAAAATCGGTGAAGTCGAGGTCAGCCTCGTTGCCGGTCGAGATGATGTAGCTGAAGCCGATGCCGTTCTCGACCGCCCGCACCAGAAACGGCCCGAACGCGGTCGCGCCGCTTTGGCATATCAGACCGATCGGCCCGGTCAGACCCTCCGCCCCGCGCGAGGAGGAGGTGGCCCAGATGTCGTCCTTGACATTCGCCAGACCGAGACAGTTGGGGCCGCTGATCCGCATCCCCGATTCGCGGGCAAATTCGCCCAATTCCCGCTGCAAATCGCGCCGGTCGTCGACGCCGCGCTCGGCAAACCCCGCCGAGATCACGATCGCCGATCCCGCCCCCTTGGCGTGGCTCTCCCGGAGGGTATCAAGCACCTGGTCCCAGGGCACCACGATGCCCACCAGATCGGGGGCCTCCGGCAGGTCCGCCACGCGCGGGTAGGATGTCACACCCATGATTTCGTCATAACGCGGGTTTACGGCATAAACCCTGATCCGGTCCCGGGCCTTGAGCGAAGCGGCCAGAAACCGCCCGCCATACTGCATCCGCGGCGTCGCGCCCACGATCGCAATCGAGCGCGGGTTGAGCATTTTGTGGATCGACGCCAGTTGCGGTTCTGTCCAGAACTCCATGACACCCCCTGAAAAGCCTACCCCGGCGAAGACCGGGGAATGTGATCCGCCGGGTCGGCAAGTCCGGTCGGCAAGCCCGCGCTCTGCGAACGAGGCTGCTATCGGCCGATATCCCGCATTATTGACTGAAACAGAGCGCTTGCGGCAGAACCTGCCGGCCGATGCCGGACCATACGCCGTATCCGGCGGAGTGGCTTTGCTTCTCGCTGGCCTGCTGTTGTGCCTTCCACCCATTTGGAAGCAAATGCAAGCCAGGCTGCGCTCCTGCACCGCCGCTTTTGAGAGGAAAACTCGATGTCTGGCATAACCCCGTGCCTCTGGTTCGACGGCAACGCCGAAGAGGCCGCCAAGTTCTATGCTTCCGTGTTCCCCAACAGCCATGTCGATGCGGTCCATCGCGCACCGAGCGACTACCCGTCGGGCAAGGCGGGCGACGTGCTGCTGGTCGAGTTCACACTGATGGATCAATCGTTCACCGCCCTGAATGGCGGACCGCAATTCCAGTTCAATGAAGCGATCTCGTTTCAGATACCGGTGGAGACCCAGGCCGAGGCCGATCGCTTCGCCGACGCACTCTCCGCGGTCCCCGAGGCTGAGCAATGCGGCTGGGTGAAAGACCGCTTCGGGGTGTCGTGGCAAATCGTTCCCCGCCAGCTGATCAGGCTGATCGGCGATGCCGATCGCACTCGGGCAAGGCGGGCCTTCGAAGCAATGATGCAGATGAAGCGCATCGACGTCACCGCGCTCGAACGGGCCGCCGGCGGCATCCCGTCTCCCTGAATTGCCGAAGCGGCTGACAAAACGGCCGATTGGCTGTTGACGGGGTCTGGCAGCTCCTCTGGTGTCCAATGATTTGCGGGCGGTGATTGCGCCGCTCCTTCCGCCCGAGCCGCCAAAGCCAAAGGGGAGCGGCCGCGGATGGACAATCGCGCCGCTCCGAGCGGCATCTTGTTTGTACTGAAGAGCGGCACTCCTTGAGAGCTGCTGCCGCAGGAAATGGGCTGCGGTTCGGGCATGACCTCCCAGCGAAAGCCGGGATTGCGGCGATGGCACGAGTGGCAAAGGCCGGCGTGTGGGAGCGTCTGCATTATGTTGTGCTTGTAAAAGTATGTATTTGATCTGACGGACGGTTATCCCGGTCGTGGTGGGTGTCCGACGGGGATCTCTGTGCGCCTTCATGCGGCAGGCAGCAATTTCTCCCGGGCGATGGGAAGTGTGTCAACAAAGGTCTGCATTGGGGTCTTGCCGAAGCACCATCGCCCCTGATGGGGCCGCTCGGTGTTGTACGTCCGGACCCAGTCGTCGAGATCGGCCTGCAACGGGCGATGTTACCATACAGGCGCTTCCTGAACGCCACGCGGTAGAACTCATCCAACAGCGTGCGATGGAAGCGCTCGCAGATGCCGTTGGCTTGCGGGCTCCTGGCCTTGGTGCGGGTATGATCGATGTCCTCGACCGCGAGGTAGAGCTCGTATTCGTGGCTCTCGGGACGGCCGCAATATTCGGTGCCCCGGTCGGTCAGCACACGGCAGACGCGGATTGCGTTCTCCTCAAAGAACGGGATGACGCGGTCATTCAGTAAATCCGCCGCGGTGATCGGGGTCTTGGCGTCGTAGAGCTTGGCAAAGGCGACCTTGGCATAGGTATCGATCGCGCTCTGCTGGTAGACCCGACCCACCCCCTTCAGCGTGCCGACATAGAACGTATCCTGCGCCACGCAGTAGCCGGGACACTCGCTCTCGAACTCGCCGTGGGCCTCCTTGTCGGCCTTGGCCTTCTCCAGCGCGACTACCTGCGCTTCCGTGAGGATCAGGCCCGCCTGCGCGACTTTGGCCTCCAGCGCGCGCAGCCGTTTCTTCATGTTGCCAAGATCGTGACGCTGCCACACGCCGCGCACGCCGAACGGCGCGATCGACCGGCCCTGCTTTTTCAGCTCGTTCGAGACCCGCACCTGTCCCCAGGTCGGCTGGTCAATCGCCATCGCAAGCACGGCCTGCTCGATCTCGAGGGCAACCCGGTTTTTCGGGTTCGGCTTGCGCCGGGTCAATTCCTGCAGGGCGATCTCGCCGCCGGTGTCGTATAGCTCTTTGAAGCGGTAAAAGCTGTCCCGCTATAGCCCATCATCTTGCAGGCCTGGGACACATTGCCGAGCTGCTTGGCCAGTTCCAGCAGCCCGATCTTCGCACGGATCACCTTCCGGGCCTGGTTCATCGGGGAACTCCGATCGTCGCGAGATGTGGTGCCGCGCCGCTCGCCTCCGGCTCCCGACGCCGCACCATACCTCAGGCATTCTCCACCGATTTCATCCCGAATGTCAGATTAAGTCCAAACCTTTACATGCCTGACCGGCTCGGTCACGCCAATGCCATTGACCGGAGCCGTACCGCTCTCGACAGCGCCGGCGCACCGGCCGCACTGTCAGCGCCGGTTGAAATCTGACCCACTTTGGTCGGTTTCGCCGATTGAAACTTGACCCACTTGCAAAACCCTCACTCTGCCGGAGCCGCCACGGTCTGCACGGCTACCGGGCGCTTTCAACAGCCCGGCGCGGCGAGAACCGAACCGCCGGCCCGGCGGCTTCCTTCGGGCGTAGCGAGGCCAGGAACAGCTTCAGCATCGTGTAGCCGCCCTCATAGCCGCGCTCGCACAGTTCGCTCAGCAGTACGCTGCCCGGTATCCACTCCGGCGCTGCCGCGCGTACTCGCTCGGTGATGTAACTCTTGAACGGGTCGAGCTTGGTCAGCCGCGGCGGGCGCGGCTTGTAACGCACCGCCTCCGCGTCCCGCAGATACTGCCGCACCGTGTTGCGCGACAGGCCCATCTCGTGCCCGATCTCACGGATGCTCTTGCCGTGCCGATGCAATACCCGGATCTCCAATGCCGCCTCCGATCCCACCATCCGGCCCCCCCTTCGAGGAGGCCAAACCCTAGCGGTGGGTCAGATTTCAGTCGGCGACCCGGGTCAGAATTACTGCGGCGCTAACAGCACCGGGGGGCGAGGGCACCGGCCCGAACCTGACCGACCGGGCAAGGCGGGGTGCAAGCGCCACCTTGTTGTGGACCGCAGCGGCATCCCGCTCGCCGTCCGGCTCAGCCCGCCCCCGTACAAGGGGCGACCCCGGCTCAGCTTGCGGTCCGCACCGTGCGAGCACGTTTCACTCCACGCCCCCGTACAAGGGGCGACGCTGTACACACAGACCGGCGAGTGGGACGGGAAAAGGTTTCAATCCACGCCCCCGTACAAGGGGCGACATGTTCAGTCATTGCTTGTCGATCCGGGGGCGGAAGTTTCAATCCACGCCCCCGTACAAGGGGCGACCGATCACGGCGCCAAACCTTGTGACCATCAAGCAGTTTCAATCCACGCCCCCGTACAAGGGGCGACGCTCCAACCCGTCACCCGCACGATTTCTTGCACGTTTCAATCCACGCCCCCGTACAAGGGGCGACCGCGCTGCGCCCGCCGCCGCGCATCGATCTCAAGTTTCAATCCACGCCCCCGTACAAGGGGCGACGCACGCGCCCTGCGCCTGGGAACCGTGCTCCGGCGTTTCAATCCACGCCCCCGTACAAGGGGCGACACCGACAACGCTTCCGTTCCTGATTTCTTGATCGTTTCAATCCACGCCCCCGTACAAGGGGCGACTGAGCAGCAGCAAAAGCTGATCGTCCAACAACTCGGTTTCAATCCACGCCCCCGTACAAGGGGCG
>JBFWVT010000077.1:0-24540 GCA_050246595.1 Alphaproteobacteria bacterium | reverse complement strand
CCGCGCACCACCGAGGACACGTGGCGCCAGATCGGCTCCTTGCTCGATCATTTCTCCGCACAGGAATGCGCAAACTACCTCGCCAATGCCGGCTACGCTTCAACCTGATGCGATCACGCTCTAGTCGCGGGCATACGCAATGCTCCCCAAGCTCCGCTTCAACCGATCGCCCAGGCGGCGTAGGCTTCGATCCGGTGTCCCAAAACCGAGGGCGGTACAATCTATCGGCCGGCTACTTCTCCGGAAAATGCCAATGGATCACCGTGTTTAGTTGCCCGGGGTCAGCGTTGCCGTTGAGCCGGGCAAGGGGCCCGCGCAAGTCCTCAAGAGCCACGATCGTTGTATCTTCCAAGGATCGGAGCTTGTCGTGATTGCGCTCCGCCGAGTAGGTACTGGTTAGCCGCCAAGCGTACTGAATACCGGAGCGGATCCAGGGACAGCCGACCTTGGTCAGCGACGACAGCAGCAGCGCTGCCTCGGAGTGCTCGCCAAGGCGAGCGAGCAGTTCCGCGCGGATGACCAGCGCGTCGGCACTGTCCGGAAACCAGCGCACGAGATTGGCCGACCATGGCTCCAGCTGTTCGAGACGGTTGGCGCGCAGCAGCACATACGCCCCAAGAGTAGCGCCGACCGGGCTCGAGAGCTTCTCCCCCGCCCAGTCTTCGCCGGTCTGCATCAGCTCCGGCGCCATCGCATCCGATTCGGCCCAGGCTTCTTCGAAAGCGGCGCTGGTGATCAGCTTCCAGAATCGCTGCAGCTTCGCATCGGCAAACTCCAGGTCGATGTCAAAATCGAAGCGGTCGGCTCCCGAAGGAACCCTGCTTTCGGTCGCAGCGAGCCTCAATTCCGGGTCTTGAACTTGCGAGGCGTGCGCGATGACAAGGGTCGTGGCTCCGGTGCGGTCGACCGGAACCGGAACCCTGTAGCGTTTCCGGTCTTCCGCCTTACCACCCGATTGCGTGATTTCGACGACTTCGGATGAGCCAAAGGTGATGCGGATCTGTTCCGCGCCTGTGTGGATACCGGCATCGGTGGGCGCCTGCGGTGACAAATTTCTGTCGAGCAAGGCCAGCAACGGATCCCGCGTCGGCAGGACCGCCATCCGAATCCGTTCTGGCGTCGATCGGGCCGCGGTTGCGGGATCTCCGTCATCCGCCATCATTACGGACCCGGGAGGCGCAATCTGCCGGGCTGCTTGCCACCGGCCGCGAGGAGCCGTGGGCACAACCTGCTCGACGGAGGCTTGCCCGGACCGCGTCGGTGAACCGATCGGCTCCAACACCACCGTTTTTTTTGCTCCCGCGGCAACCTCGACCAGACCCTCCGCTGCCACAAAGCTGGTGCCGTCGATATCCCGAGCGCTGACAAAGTAGGTTCCAGGCGGTATCGGGAGCGCTCTGCCGGTGAGCCCCCGCCCCAGAACCACATTATTCAGATTGCGCACTTCCCAAAATGCTTCGGCACTCCCGCGATTGGACGGGAGATCCACGGTCAGGCTGGCGGTCGCCTGCATCTCAGAGCTGGACATGGAGCATCCCCTGATCGAGCGTGAAGTTGTAAATGCCCGACTTGAGATCGGCCCCCGCGTTGTCGCGCAGCCGCCACTGCCGGATCCCGGCACGGATGCTGATAGACTGCGGGGGCGGCACGACTGGGTGCAGGATATCCATCACGGCACTCGGCGGGGCCGCCAGCAAAGCGAGATCGTGCACGGTCTCTACCGCGCCGGCGTCTACCCTTACCTCCAGATCCATGAACGGCGCCTCTCGAAGTAACAGGAGCGGTGCGTCGCCAAAGACGCCGGTTCGGTCGAGATCGGGCTTCCGCCCGAGGCGCCGCTGCTGAATTTCGATGGCTTTGGCGAGCGGCACCGTGCTGACCGGCCACAGAACGCGGCCGGGGTTCTTCGGATCGGGAACCGCTTGCGTCGCCCCGCGCCGCAGGGCCTGGAGCAGCGCCTCGCCGAAATAGGTGGGCTCGCCCTGACGGGTCAGTGCCGGCGTCCCGTGCTTTGCCGCGAAGATGATCGGCGCCGCCGTGCGGTTCTCGATCCGGTCAAGCTCGAGCCCAAAGACGTTCGGAGCCGATCCGAGATCGAGGCGGTCGAGCACCTCCGGGCGCAAGCGGCAGGAGTCGATAAAGAAAAACTGTGTCCGTGCCAGCTCCCCACGCAGGCTGGACGGCGTCATCCCCGCGAACACATTCGCGACGCAAGCGCAGCCGTCGAACGACTCGCCCGGCCCGGCGCCGAAATCCGCGAGGACCATCAGAGACTCCCCCGCCCCGTCTTGCAGACCATGTCCGGCGAAGTAGAGCAGGGCTATGCTGTTCGGGTCATCGTTGGCGTCCTCGCGCCAGTCATGCGCGGCGGCCTTGAACGCCGCCTGTGTCGGCGGCGTTGCGGCAGAGTTCGCAGGTATCCCATCGGCGGCATCGGGCAGCACCATCAGCCGGAGCGTCTTCAGCTTCTGACACCATTGATGGTCCGGCGAACGCGCCTTCAGGAATTCGGCCAACCGCCAGGCGCTGAGCGCGGGTCCCGACACCTGCGTCAGCCCGAGATGATGCGGCGCGGGCTCTTCTCCGAATGCCCGCAGGTTGGGGTAGGCGCTGATACCGACAATCAAGGCATGCAGACCCGGCTCTGCCCGCAGCTCCTGCCGATTATCCACGACCAGCACGGTGGAAGCGCCGTTCATGGATACAGCTCCCGCACCGCGGCGATGTCGCCGGCGCTCAGCTTCTGGCGCTGACCGATCGCTGTACCCGGCGTCTTCACTTTTATCGTATCCTGGGTGGGATCGATCGGGAAAAAACGTGAGCCGTAGTGCATGATCGACTCGAGGTCGTAATTCCCGAGCACGACGGCGTCCTCGATGTGCTGCGAGAAGTTGTGGCGCGCCTCGGGACGGATGTTCGACCAGACGATCTCAATAAACCGATCGCGATCGATGCGGCTCTGCTCGTGCCACAGCCCTACGGCATGTCCGATTTCATGGATCGCGTTGCCGACACTGCAGCCCGCGCCAAGGATGATGTGCTGCTCGCCGCCCTGACGCCCCACCGCGGAGGCGCAGCCCCCGCCGTCGATAAACCGCACCCAGCTATCGTCCCCGGACTGCCTTTTCTTGAGCCTGATCGGCGTGTGCCGATGCCAGTGCTCGATCGCGTCGAGCACGATCTGCGTCCGTGCGGGCGCCGCGAGCGTATTGTCGATTACGTATGGGATTTCGCGGTTCTTCCAGCGATACCCGGCGCCCTTGATGGCTACGCCAAGCGTCTGCGCACGGCTGGCGTCATCGAGCAGTACCGGGTTCTCGGCAACTACGTCTCGCATCCTGTCGAGATCCCTGGTCCTGCCGAGGATGATGCACCCCTCGAACACTGCAATGTTATTAACATTCGTATACTGCACCGGGACCAGGCGACCACCGCTGTTCTTTATCCAGCTCGCCCGAATATCGGTTCCTCCCAAGAGACCTTCGTCACAACCGCCGGACATGGCGCTTCCTCCTCTGCTTGTGTTATTCGCGTGCTCGCCCGAGGCGTCTAGGAGACTGGTTCGAGCAGAATTGTGATGGCTCGGGTGCCGGCCGCGGGCGACCATGCCACTGACCTGGTGGACAAGAAATCGCCGGGCCGGAGCCGGGACCCGCCGCCGCGCCGCAGCTCCGCCTCGAAGAGCAGACCTGCCGACGGCAGATCGTCCGGTCTGACGCGCAGCGCGAATGACAGCGCCGTGACACAAGCGCCGGATACCATGCGTTCGGTCTCGGCCAGGGTCTTGCCCGGCGCGTCCGCATAGGGAGCGCTTACCAGCCTGACCAGCAACAGCGCCCCGGCGCTCAGATCGGTCGGCGACGGCAGCCGGACTTCCCCGGAAAGGATCACTGCCGCCACGACGCTTGTCCCTTTCCTGCGGTCAGCTCCCTGATCTCATGTCCCTGATCTCATATCGGCGACACCGATAGCCAAGCCGCTCGGCCCGCATTGCCCAAGACAGGGATCGGCCTCACACCTCGATGAATTTCGTGTAACTCAGCGGTGGCCCATAGACCTTTTGTGCTCCCTCGCGGTCCAAGTCAGTTATCCTGAGATCCCGGGAACCCACCTTGCCGCAAAAATAATGCATGACCGATCGCGGGTCGTACTTCGTGAGTTCTATCGTGTCATCGAGCCTCTCCCGAGGACAAAGCGGCGGGGCGCCGGATCGGATATGCTCGTGCCTGAACCCAAGCACGTGACCTAATTCATGACGCAACACGCCTATCCGATCGAACCCCAGATCATCGGCGTAGAAACTTGGATCGATCAATACTCTGCGCCGAACGGGCGGGTCATTGGGGAAGAAAGCAGCCGCTATAAAGTTGCCGCTCGCGTCAAATTCGCGAACCGAGAATACGGCCCCGGCCGGACCGGAGCCAGGCTGTGCGTCCAGTTCCTGTCTGTATTCGAATTTGACGCCGCAGGTCTCTTCCCAAGCCGTCGTCGCGGCTGCCACGCACTCAGCCGCCAACTCGTAGCGTTCCGGCCTGGTAAACGTGTCCCGAGCCACCCGGTAAGTCAAGACAAGACCCGGCGCCCATCGGACGATCCTGCCGTTCTGCGTGATGCCGAGAAGACCCCTCATCGGGGGTTCACTCAACGCCACAAGACCCAATCCGGCATCGGAAGCGAATTGCGCAGCCTGAAACGCCTCGTCTTCCTGTTGCCGGAGCTTTGCGTAGAATGCCAGCTGATCAACGTCCAGCAATGTGTCGCCCTCGGCAACGTAATACGTCTCGCCGTCTATATCGACCTTCTGAAGCCTCTTTTCGAGCCGATCGAAAAGAGGCGCACTGAATAGTTCGTTGCGCAATCCGCCATCCGCGTCCAGCCTTGCTTTCGCAAAACTCTGAGTCGTCATGTCTTCCTCCCGCTACTTGGGCATAGGAATGCCCGCCTGTTGAGCCCATTCAAGCATCAATTCGTATTCATCGAGAAGCGTATCGCCGCCGCTAACCATTGGTTTTCCTTCACGCACATAATATGTTTCGTTGTCAATATCAAGTTTTTTGAATTGCTTTCGCCAGTTGGCAAATTCCGCTGAGTTGCGGATCTGATTTTCGATCTCAGGGTGCGCCTTCAGATATTCGGCTGCCTTGCTCTGACTTTCGGGTGTCATAATCGCCTCGGATCCGAGAAGCCGGTGCCGTTTACGTCCGATTTCTAGATAGGGTGGACATAGGAGTTATACAGGTGCAAGTGAATCATACGGGACGAGGTCGTAAGCAAGCCGAAGGTTTCAATTGAAGCCGGCGGCGGCGAAACCGGTAGCAACGGCGGCGTGATCGGCCGCAGCTGACAACGATGCCGATGGCAATATTCCGGTAAGCTCGCGAGGAAGCTTGCGTGGATCCAGTGGGACCGCGATCAGCGTCGCGCTATCCGCCGCATCGCGCGCTTCGCGCAGCGCCGCCTCAAGCCCGCAAGTCGTTGCGACAACCCGACCACGGCCTCCTAACGCCTCCCCAAGCTTGGCATAATCCCAGCGCGCAAGCTCGTTGAAGAAAACCGCGGGGGTTTCCGTTTCATAGTAGGTTCGGTCGACGAGGAACTGCTCGATCCCGTAGAGGCCGTTGTCGAAGACAATGACGATCGCGCGCGTGTCGAGCCGGGCCAGGGTGGCGAAGGCTTGCGGCACGGTCTGAAACCCGCCGTCGCCGACCAGCGCCACGGCGCGCCCCTCGCTGCCCAGCGCAGCGCTGATGCCGACCGACGCGCCGACCGTATACCCGATCGACAGCCATGCTGTCTGTGCAACAAAATGCGAGCGCCTCTTGATGACGAGATCGGCGGCCGGAAACAGGACGAGGCTGGTATCGGCGAGCACCACCATGTCGTCGGTCAGCAACCGCTGCAGGCAGGCGAAGAACGCTTCCCAGGTGATTTTCGTGTCGGTTGCGGCTGCGAACGCGGTATCGGCCTGTTCGGCTTCGAGCCTCGCGAGGCGTTGCGCCGCGGCAAACGCGGCGGGCCGTTCATGATCGAACGGGGCGGCCACCTTCTCCGATTCCCAGCGCTCCAGCAGCGCCCGAACAAAGCGATCCAACGGTACCGTGGTGTAGACGGACCGTCCGACGCGCACCGCGCCGGCCGCGGCCAGCACCATACGGTCGTACTGGTCGGCGACGATCTTGCCATAGAAATCAGACAGGATGGTGCCAAGCGCCAGGATGCAATCCGCCTCCTCGACCGCCGCCTTGGTTCGGGCAGGCGCAAAGACGCTGTCATAGACCCCGACGAATGTGTCCTTGTTCTCTGAGACCAGCGATTTGCCGAGAAGGGTCGTCGTATACGGCAATCCGCTGACCTCGATCAGGCGCTCGAATTCGTCCTGAAGGCCATAGCGCTGCAATTCCTCGCCGCCCCACAGCACCGGCTTCGTCGCCGCCCGCAGCCGCCGTACCACATCCTCCACGGCGGCAAGCGTCGCCACGGCGATATCGGCATCGGTCGCGGTGTCCGGGACAAACGGGGTCAGGGGCGCGTCCGGGTTTTCGGGTTGCTCGCAAGGATCCAGCCAAACGTCGTCATGCACCTCGATATAGACGGGAAGTTTGTGCGTTATGCAGGCGCGAAGCGCTTCATCGATCCGCCTCGCGGCGTCCTGCGGCCGATCCACCACAACGGTCGCCGCAGTATAGGAGCGGAATGCCGCTGCGTCGGTCCGCACCGTATCGATCGCATGCGCGAACAGAACCCCCTGGCTGACCAGCTGCCTGACTTTATCGGCATTTGCGGTCCCGTTGATCAGCACCACCGGGCAGCGCTCGACGTAAGCGCCCGCGATCGCGTTCAGCAAACTCAAAGAACCGACCCCGTAGGTGACGCACGCCACCCCGATGCCGCGCAGGCGCGCGTAGGCGTCGGCGGCGTAGCCGGCCTCCATCTCGTTGGTCGTTCCGATATAGGCGAGCTTGCCTGAGGCGTAGGCAACCTGCAGGAACTGCGCCGTGTAATTTCCGGGGACCGCGAATACATGCGCGGCGCCGAGAGCGGCGAGCCGGTTTACGATGTGTTCGGCGATCGTATAGCTGGCTGGCATGGCCTCACTCCGCAACGATCCGTAGTTAAAGGTCGGGGTGGCGCGGCAGCAGCAGCTGCCGCTCGAGCACGCCGTCGGCGGTTTCGAGCGCGCCTTCCACCCAGCCCTGCTGGCGCGACCACGCCTCACCGCAGAGGTAGAGTGGGACATTGTCGAAGGGTTTCTGCATATACCGGCTCACCTGCTCGGCATTTTCGCCGATCTTCCAGAAATGCCATCCGCCTCCGAACGGCTCCTGCGACCAGTCGCGGAACACGGCATAGTAAGGCGCCACGATCTGGGCACCCTCGCGCGACGTGACGTTGCCGAGCCCGTGCATCTCGCGCAGCTGGTCCTGCAATTCGGCAACCAGAGCTGCCGGAGCAACCGACCCGCGCAGATCGTCCGGCAGCGGGACTCCGGGCGGGCAGGCATGAGGCGGCGGCTTGTAGCGCTCCGTCTGGCGGATCAGACCTGCCCAGAACTCGGTGGACGCACCGTCATTGTAGCTCGCCATCAGCACCGAGTTTCCGTCGCTCGGACTGGTATGCCAGTAATAGCATTGTCTGACCGGAAGATCGGTCACCGACCGGCCGGCCGTCATTCCCCGCTCTTTTTTCCACCACGGTCGACGGTAGGCCGCGAAGATCTTGAACCCGGGCTGCGGCAGGACGGCGCGCGCGGCGCACTCGAAACGCGGACAGTCGAAAACGAAGCTGTCGGGGTGCAGCATTTCGAGCGCGCGCCGTCCGACGGCCAGCACGACGTGACGGGCGCGTACCGGCACCGCCTGCTGCAGACGCCGGCCCATGCCGAACTTTGCCGGATCGCCACGGTCCAGGGTGAGCGAGATCGAACCGTCTTCTCCGCGGTCGAGGCGGTGCAGCCGGTGGCCGGTAAAGATTTCACCGCCGGCCTGTTCGAAAAGCTCCTTCAGCTTGAGGGGCAGCTGTTCGAAGCCGTGCCGCAGCGCCAGATATTGCGCCCCTTGCGGGAAGTCAGCGAGCAAAAACGGAATGGCCTCGGCGGCATTCCAGTTGTTTACCAGTGTCTCGTAACCGCCGGCATCGCGCACCAGCCGGTAGGCTTGGTCGCTGAGCTCGTCGAGCAGCAGGTTCCAGAAGCCGTAGTTGCGGTAGCGCTCAGGGTCCTGTCTGACAAGTGCCTCATGGCGCAGAGCAACCGCCGCAAGCAGACCGCCGGGCGATTGGGCGCGCTCGCCGCGCTCAAGCCGATAGGGCGGCGTGAACGAGGGCCGTTTCCAATCGGCGCCGGCGAAGTGCTGACCGCGCAGGTAAAACATGTGGCGGTCCCGGCAGTCCTCGACCCGCAGCTCCCGGGTCTCAAAGCCGAAGCGCTTGACCAGTCCGACCACGCGGCGATGCAAGTTGAGAAAGCGCATGCCGCCGAGTTCGACCGCTACCTCCGGGACTCCGGGCATGTGCAGCGAAAACAGCCGCCCGCCGATGCGTTCGGTATATTCGAACAGGCCGACCCGCAGCCTGCCGTCGGGGCGGCCCGCGGCGAGTTCGCGCAGTCGAGGCCCGAGCAGATCGCCCCGTGCCTCGCGCAGGCACCAAGCGGCATAGATCCCGGCAACACCCCCGCCGACAATGGCGATATCGAATTCCTGTCCGGCCGCCGATTGCCCGATCTCGGGATCACCTCGCCCGCGCGCCCATGCGGGGTCGGCAAAGGATGCAGAGAGCGGCGGTCTTGATTCCGACGCGGTCGGCTGCATCGCAAGCAACCAGGCGGCCCCGGCTATGGCGCGCGCGATATCGGCAGCATAGCGCGGATCGATTTCGCCCGCGGCATCGCCCGCATGGTGATAGTGCGGATTTCCATCCGGGTCCGGCGCATCTGGCGCGCCATCGGCGAAGAAATCTTCGGACGCGAGACACGCCGGGTAGCCATACGCTTGGAACGAGGCATGATCGCTGCGTCCGGCAGCAGGGTCACCTGTTGCCGAGGCGCTGTGGTAGATCTGCGCCGGATGCAGCGCCGGCGACACCTGCAGCGCCATATCGCGCAGCCGGTTGGCGAGCTGTAGAGAGCGCGCTTCGGTGCTCGGCGACGTGCTGAAGCCGGCATGGATTTCCCAGGCAGCAGGCGGCCGCTTGTTGTAGCCGATCATATCCAATTGGTAGACGCCGGCGATCGTTCGCCCCTCGGCGCGCTGCTGTCGCGCATATACCCGGCTGCCGATGAGCCCCTCCTCTTCGGCGTTGAACAGCACGAAACGAATGGTGCGGACCGGCCGTGTCGCCGCGGCCAAGCCGGTCATATATCTGGCGATTTCGAAAACCGCGGCGACGCCGCTTGCATCATCATCGGCGCCCGGAGCCGGGCTGTTGATTTCGTCATATCCCGGATCATTGCCGGCGGTCGAGTCGAGGTGGGCGGTCACGAGCACCAGATCGGGCGTACTGCCCGGCAGCTCCGCCTCGACGTTGTGCAGAACCAGGCCGCGATGGGTGAACTGGATCAGACGTACCGCCAGACCGCCTTGTCCGATCGCAGCGAATTCGCGGGCAAGGGCCCGCACGACCCTGGCATTGGCGTCATCCGTCGCGGCGATGTGACGGCTGCGGACCAGTACCGGGTCGGTCGCGTCCAGAGGCTCGGCGCCCGAATAGCGGGCCACGCAATCGGCGATCCGTGATACGGAAATACTGGTCGGCTCCGACCGGGCAATCGCTGTCTGCGGAGCGGCAAAGCCCGTCGCCGACGCACCCGCGGACGGAACGGGCGCGGCATCGAGCAGCGAGGGATCGCCGACGAACTTTATTGTGTGACCATGTTTTGCGCGCGCGAAATGGAACTCTCCGGGCGAGCGGCCGGCCGGCAGGGCGACAACGAGACCCTCGGTGCGGGCTGCCAAGAGCAGATCGGCACTCTGAGGTTCGCTGAAAAACCGACCGGCCTCGCCTTCGGGCGAGAGCAATCCCGTGGTTTCGGCGAGATCGTCGCGGAACAGGAACAAGTCGGCGCGGCCCGGCAGACCGGGATCGCCCAGGAAGTCGACGTCAAAGCGCATGTGCATCAGTTCGGAAGCCATGCGCTGGCTGGTCATACCATAGACGATCCGGCCGCCACGCCCAGTCACATGCATCGGCACAAACGGGCGCTCGCGCAAGGCTGCGCATAAATCTGCGGGCTGCGTTTCCGGCGGCGCCGTTACGATCACGAAGCGCAGAGGCTGCCCGTCGAGGATCTCCGGCACCAGCAGCGGATGCGGTGCGACCTGCATCCCCGTCGCCGCAGCAACGCTGCGCTCGCACGCGTCTTCGCCGACAAAGAGCAAGGCTGCGATATTGCTCGCCAAGCCGGCCCGCTCGGCTGCAAGATGAAAGATTTCGGGAGAATTCTTTTCCAGGCCGACATCCTTGCTGTAGATCCGCAGCCCGTCTTTGAAAAAGGAGAGAAGCCCGGCCTCGTCGAGGACGCGATCGACCTCGGGGGCCCCGTCGTCACCGGTATTGGAGATTATGCCGAGGCGAAACCCATGCTCGCGCAGCCGGGCGAGAAGCGGCGGCACGAACGGAAAGACTGTGAAACCAATCAGATGAACGGGATCGACGGACAGTACCGGCGTGCCCAGTGTGTCGCCCAGGTCAAAGAAGATCGCTTGTATATCCATGGTTGCGCCATTCCTCGCCCTTATATGCAACTGCGCGATATCCGGTTACGCCGGTTGTCTGCTTCAGCTGCATCTTCGGACCGGGGCTGACGCTGTACCTCTTGGTCAGACATCAATACTCCCTCCCTGGGTCGCAGTTACCGGGTCGGCGCGCTCAGACCAGGAACAAGCTTCCCAATGCGTGATCGCTCCGTGCACCGTCGCGAGGCATCGGCCTTTACTGGCGCAGGTGTCATGGTACAGGCGTGAGCTATGGGCGCGCGTGAAAATGCCGTAAAAGTGAACCTGCTGGTCAGCGTGGCGGCAGTCGGTTTGGATACTTGAAAATCGGAAAGCAAGCTCTCGCCGATTTCGGGTCGAGTAAAGGATGGCGTGCTACCGTCACCGATAAGGCAGTTACGGTTGAGGCGCGCCTCGGAACTTGACGGTCAGGTCGGGTCATCGGTTGTACAAGGTAAATTCGGACCATCGACACTCATCACACCGGGCTGCTGGGGTGCAAGGACATACCCGACGCTTGAGTGCATCGGCGCGTTCGGGCGGGCAGTCGACGTCCGTTTGAAGGTGCCGTATTAACGGCGCGAATGCCCTTGCTCGCAGACGGGCGGGCACTGGCCACCCGTGAATTCTGCGTAAATTCGGGCAATCGATCGAAAGCCGCAACGCCCATCAGCCGAAGTGTGCTATTAAGGTGTCCCTAAATCAAAAAATATCCGAGGGTTGGCTCTGTGACATCGGAACCTGGTTTAGAAGACGTCGGCCCGCTTCTGCGGCTTCGAGTCTTTGGGGCGATGGAAGCATGGAGCTGGGCGGGAGAGAACGTCCTGCCGCGGGGCCGGAAGACGCAAGCGATCCTTGCCTATCTTGCGATGTCCGTTGAGGCGACAGTCCCGCGCGTGCGGCTCATGAGACTGCTGTGGAGCAAGCGGTGGGACGAGCAGGCGCGAGCGAGCCTGCGCCAGAGTCTGATGGAGCTGAAGCGCTGCATCGGCAGCATAGATCCAGAGCTTCTGAAGATAGAAAAGGACCGCGTATTGCTGCAATCCTCGAAGGTGTGGATTGATCGGATCGGGTTCTGGTCCGAGATGCAGTGTCAGACGCCGGTCCAGTCAAGGATGCACAATGCAGATACGTTTCTCGAGTCGCTTCGCGGTGTCGACCCGGCATTCGATGAATGGATCCAAACGCGCTCGGCCGCGCTGTTCGATGAGGGGGATACGAAGGGCAGTACGCGTCATGTATCGGCCGGAGCCTGGCCCTGCCGGCTTGCCCCAGCGCCTCGCATGGCCCGGGTGCCGGACCGCAGCGCGTCGGTAAACAACGGCTCCCCAGCCGCGCCTCAATGCCAGCCGAGCGATAAGCACCTGCCCACAATCTCTGTTACGCCTTTTATCGACCTCGACGGCGATCCCAGTACACTTTACCTGTCTACTTCCTTCACTCGCGAGGTGATTGCGGCGCTCGCCCGTTTCCGGTGGTTCACCGTTCGCCTGGGGCAGCTCGACAAAGCGGAGGACTCCCAGTACCGCCTGGACGGCTCCGTATCGAGCGAGGCGGCAGGGTACCGGGTTACGGTTCGGCTGCTGGATTGCCGGGATTCCGGACGTCCCGTATGGGTCCACCAGGAGCACCTGGACCGGACGGCGCTGCAGCATTTCTTGGGCAGCGTCGCGGAACGAGTCGTCGAGCATGTCGATCCGGAAATACTTTCAATCGAGACTCGGCGAGCGCGAAGCAAGACGTCCACCGACTGCGCGGCCTATGAGTGCCTGCTGCAGGCAGTTCATCTCGTGTACTCGTTCGAGCGGAAAAATTGGGAAAGCGCCCGGACGTGGCTTGAGCAGGCGATCGCAAAAGACCCGCAGCTCGGCCGCGCGTATGCGGTTAGCGCCGCTGCACGCAGTGTCGCGCTTTCGCAGGGATGGATCGCGTCCTCGGAAGCTGAGATAGGAACGCTGGACGCCTACGCCACCCGCGCGATCCAATGCGATCCCTACGATTCGATGGCGTTGGCGATCAGCGCCCATGTCCGGCTGCGCGTAAAGCGCGACTTCGACTATGCGATACCGACATATGAACGAGCCTTGCGGCTAAACCCGAGCTGTGGCTTCGCTTGGGGTTATTCCGCTATCGCTTATGGATATTTGGGGCAGACTGACGAGGCGATGAGGCGCCTGAGACGCGCGCGCTACTTGATGGTCTACGACTCCTTCGGCCAGTTCCTCTATTCGTTCGAGATGCCTATCGCGTATTGCAGCCGCGACTGGTCTCGGACCATTGCTCTTGGGATGCAGTTTGCTGCCGACGGAGTACGCGTCAACAACATGTATAAACTATTAGTCGCTGCCCTGTGCCAGACCGGTCGGTTCGACGAGGCGCGACAGTACAACCGGACAGTCATGCGACTGGAACCGGGGTTCTCCTGGCGCTGCTTCATTGCCGGATATCCGTTCGGCAGGGAGGAGGACCGTTTGATGCTTGGCATCGCGATCTCGCGGGCCGGGCTGATCGATGACGCAGACGCCGGCGCAAGCGCGGTATCCTCAAATGTCGTAATGCTTCCGAGCGACGAGCGCGAGCGCTTCGAGTATATACGTTTATCCGGCCCAGGTAAAATAGCGGACAGCCGAAATCCCAACCAGAACTAATTTTGGCCTATACTCTCCGGGGGAGGACGACGATGACAAGACTGCTGAGCTTTCCGCCTTATGGCCGCATGGTGGCCGAATTCGAGGAGCGGCTTGGTCAGGGCGAGGCGCCGGACGACTGGTCGATCGATGAGGATTGGCCGACATGGCGCGGCAAGGTACTGGAGATCATCACGCTGCTGCTATGGCCGGTCTACGATTTTAATTCGCTGACTTGGCAAGGTGCGGCGGCTGCTCGCATGCAGGGTTTGACTGAGGGGGATTTTCATATTTTGGAAGGGTTGCGACCCTATATAAAACTCAATGTCCCGAATATTGCGAGGCCGATCTCACATTTCGAGATGTTTCAGCTCGAGGATCGCGCCGAGAATATGCTTGAGCTTGAGGCCGGCGTAGATCGGGGTGTGGATCGGACGTTGCGATATTATCTCGAAGGTCAGACCGATCAGTTGACCATAGATACGCTCGCACGATGGATCGAATCTGGCATGCTGCGCAAGGCCGGATCGTTGCCGGTACAGCTGAAGCGCGACCTCCAGAGGCCGCGAGCCTATCAGATCTCAGATGCACTGGGCAGAACGTGGTTCACGCATCATCAGGCGATGTCTTCCGTATCGCCATCAATAATTAGCGGCCATGCCTTCAAGGGGTGCACTATGGGTGTCGCTTCATTCTACCATGCGACGGCGCTGTCTTGCCCACCGCCCGTGTTCGATGCTCTGGCTCGGATTGCGATGGATTTCGGCGATCGACGGGTCTTTGCCGGGGTACACTATCCAAGTGATAACATCGCTTCGTGGATAGCTGCCCTGCTGATCTGCCAACATGTCTGCTCGGACGGCGGACGTCTCGGACGCCAGTTCCTTTGGCAGGCGATCTCGACAAAGAGCACGGTCTACTCTGCAATCTCGTACGCTGTCGATCAGCGTCAAGCAGCGGATCATCAGCCATCGCTGCAATTGCTGCGGGAGCTTGGGGCAAAACCCGATATGGATATCGATGATGCATTGTCGTGGGCGAAACTAAATGCCAAACCAGCCGCGCAGTCGCTGACGCTGGCCGCCGGCGCGGAGTAGCCGCGCTGGCGGCCAACGAGTGCGAAGTCCCGATTACAGGGGTTTCCAAGTCGTTAGCCACCTCCGCTGGATGCCGGAGTTATTTGGCAATAGCAGGAGCCTTGTACGGCCAGATTGTAGGCAAGCTGTGCGTCCCGGAAAACCTTTCTTTGCCGCCGCCGCTTATGGCAGTGACTTCGTCGGACGGCGTATAAGCCAAGATCGCTCATGGCAACACCACCCACGTGTACAATTTTTGACATGCCGAGGCTGAGAGCCTCAGCTTGAAGGGCCAACCTCTCCGGTGCTGGGCTGCACACAGCCCTGAACCCCTGCGATCCGGTCGTCAGACTGGTACGGTCAGGCGCAGCAACCGGGTCGGATCGGTCTCGTCCGCGATGCCCCGCATCGCAGCGATCAGACCGGCGGTATCGACAAACGGGGCGCCGTAAGCGGCCAGCTCGCGCAGCTTGGCGTCAAGCTCGGCGTCGCTCATCGGCCGGCCCGGCGTGCCGCGACCGTGGCGGACATGCTCGCTGTGCGCTGTTCCATCGGCGAGATGCAGCGTCACGGTTGCCGACTCGACCGGCATGGCCGGGTCCTCCTCGAAGACCACCCGTGAGCGCAGCGTCCGCACCGCCGGGTCGGCGACGCAATCATCCTCGTATTGCGCCAGCCCCGCGGCGCCGAACAGAAACGAAACGGCGACGCTGTGCTGCAGGCTGACCTTGGCATCGCGCCCGGTCGCGATATCGGGCCGGTCGGTGCGCTCGCGCATCAGCGGATGACCGCGCACGACGACGCGCTCGATCGCGTCCGGCGCCGGCATGTGACGGGCACGCAGGTCGAGACAGGCGTCGATGACCGGGAACAGCACGACCCCGCACGGATAAGGCTTGTATGCGTTGAGCAGAATCTCCCAGCACTCGCCAAGTCCGTCGGTCATCCGCGCCGGATCGGCCGAATCGCTGGTCACCGAAGCGAACCCGTAGCGCCCTTCGATCGGCGTTTCGGGTCCGGTGAACCCGCCCGCGGCGAACAGCGCAGCGGCCAGCCCACCTTTCGCGGCATTGCCGACCCCGAGGCTTTTCGCCATGCTGCCGAGGTTTTCGACAAGGCTCGAAGATTGCGTCGCGGCGTGCCCCAGCGCCCAGGCGGTTTGCCGCGCATCGAGCCCGAGCAGGCGAGCGGAGGCCGCCGCCGCCCCGAAAATCCCGCAGGTCGCGGTGATGTGCCAGCCGCGCCGGTAATGTGTCGGCATCACGCCGAGCCCGACCCGGCACGAAATCTCGACCCCGAGAATAAACGCATGCAGCAGGTCGCGGCCGGACACCGGACGCAATTCGGCCAGCGCGAACAGACAAGGCGCGACCGGCGCTGCCGGGTGCATCACGGTTGCGAGATGCGTGTCGTCGTATTCGAGGACATTGGCCCCGACCGCGTTCAGAAAGGCGGCGTTGAGCGCGTCGGGCCGTTCGCCGCGGCCGATCACGATCGCCTGCGGCGGTCCGAAAAACGGCGTCAGCACCCTGACCGCGATGTCCATCGCCTCGTCGCGCGCGCCGCCGAGCGCACAGCCGACAAAATTCAGCAGCCCGCGTACCCCCTCGCGCCGCACCTCCGGCGGGATGTCCTCCCAGCGCGAGAAGGCGGCGAATTGCGCCAGGGTGTCTGTAATGTGCGATTGATTATTGCTCATGCGCGCCTCCTCAAATCGCCCCTCCCCTCATACCAACCACTCAAGACCCGGGACACTGACCAGTACTCCCACTCTCTCAGATTGCCAGCCCCTCAGATCCCCAGCCCCTCAGATTGCCAACCCCTCAGATTGCCAGATAGCCGCCATCCACGGTGACCGTGCTGCCGGTGACCCAGCGCGACTCGTCGGAGGCAAGAAACAGCACCGCCCCGACGAGATCGTCGGGCTGGCCGAGCCGGCCGAGCGGGATCATCGCCTCGGTGGCGCGCCGCGCTTCGGGATCGTTATAGTTCGCGCGCGTCAGCCCGGTCAGGGTCGGGCCGGGCGCGATCGCGTTGACCCGGATACCGTGCACCGCCAGATCGACCGCCATCGCATGAGTCAGCGAGCGCGCGCCGCCCTTCGAGGCGACATAGGCGGCGCGCTCGGGCCGCGCCACCTCGGCGAGCTGCGAGGTCACGTTGATGATGCTGCCGCCCGATCTTCCGCCATCGGCCTGCCTGACCATCTGCCGCGCCGCCGCCTGTCCCAGATGGAACATGCCGGTCAGATTGACCGCGATGATGCGGTCCCAGGTCTCGATATCGAGATCGAGGAAATTGAGCCGGTGGCTGATCCCGGCCGATTCGAGGACGATATCGAGCCGGCCGAATTCGCGCAGGACAGCGGCAATTGCCGCATCGACCGCCGCACGGTCGCGCAGGTCGAGAGACGCGGCGGCGGCCCGCCCGCCGGCAGCACGAATGCGCGCGGCAACAGCTTCGGCCGCCGCGCCGTCGCGGTCGGTGCAGAACACCAGCGCACCCTCGCGCGCCAGCCCCTCGGCCCCGGCGCCGCCGATACCGCCTCCCGCTCCGGCGACCAGCGCCACTTTATCCGCGACCCGCCCCATGCCGTCCTCCTGTTATGAGCCGAAGCCGAACCCGGTTTCTATGTCGTCACGACCGGAAGCCCGATAAAGGAGGGCGTGGCGGCGGCGCGGTATACGGTGCGGTATACGGTATCGACGGCGATCCGGATCGCGTCGTCGCCATACCGCGCCAGCAGCTTGTTGCGGCTATCGGTGTTGCGGGCGCGGCGCGGGTAGCGGACCGCATCGAGCTCGGCGGCACCGATGGGATCAGATTGCACCGCCGGTGCTTTTACGGAACTCGTGTAATTCTGTTATGGGGAAAGGCACGACAGGACCGAGGATTTGCCGCGGGCCATCGGCGTGCGGACCGTCACCCCTCCGTGTTCAGCCGCGCCTTTACCGTCATGACACCGCGTTCAACATCGCGGCCTGCTTTTCGCATATCGGCCGCTCCCGAGGCCCGGCGCGCGCCATTGTCCGAAACCGGTTGGACTGGCGGCACCGGAGACCGCTCGCGGTCTTTTGCCGGTGCCGGTGACACTCGTTCCGCCAGGATGCGCAGGAATTCCGCGGTGACTTTGGGGTTCAGGGACCGCCATGCAAACACCTGTCGCTACCTCCCTCGAAAAGCAGGCGCGCGAGCCATTCCGATTCGCAGCAAGAGATTGAGAATGGCCGTCAAACACCGTGCCCGTGCCCAAAATCCGCCGCCCGCCGAAATGACGGGCAGCGGCCGACCGCGGGGTTTCGCGCCGCAACTCAGCGATCAAAACCGACCCGGTCGACGAGCTTGCTCGCCTCCTCCCGCTTGGCGGCGATCGTGTTGAGCGGGGTCGGGTCCTGCTTCAGCTTGCCAAAACCGGCGACGATCGGATGCGGCTCGACCCCGGGGCGCACCGGATATTCGTAATTGGCGTCGGCATAGAGGCGCTGCGCCTCGGGCGTCACCAGGAATTCGAGCAGTTTGACCGCCTCGGCCCGGTTCGGCGCGTGCTTTGCGAGCGTCGCGCCGGAGATGTTGACATGCGTGCCGGCCTTGTCCGCAAAGGTCGGCAGAATCACCCGCACCGCCTCGGCCCAGCGCTTCTGTTCCTCGCCGCCGGCGCCCGACAGCATCAGCCCGCCGTAATAGGTGTTGGATACCCCGAGATCGCAGAGCCCGCCGAGAATGTCGCGCGCCACGTCGCGGTCGCCCCCGGCCGGCTTACGGGCCAGGTTGGCCTTGAGACCTTTCAGGTATTCCTCGGTCGCCGGCTCCCCCTTCTTGGCCACCATCGTCGCGAACAGCGCGACATTGTACGGGTGCTGACCGCTGCGGATGCACACCTTGCCGCGCCAGCGCGGGTCGGCGAGATCCTCGTAGGTCATTGCCTGATCCTTGACCCTGTCCTTCGAGGCAAAAATGGCACGGGCGCGCTGCGACAGCGCCACCCAATTGCCGTCGGGATCGCGCAAGCCCGCCGGGACCGCCTCTTCCAGAGCCTTGGACTTGATCGGCTGGGTCACGCCGCGATCGACCAACTCGGCAAGATTGCCGATATCGACGGTCATCAGCACATCGGCCGGCGAGGAGGCGCCCTCGGCGGCGACGCGCTCGGCCAGACCCTTGCTGACAAATAGCGTATTGACCTTGGTGCCGGTCTTTTCGGTAAAGCGTTTCAGCAGCGGATCGAGCAGACCGGGTTCGCGGGTCGTATAGAGGTTGATCTCGGCCGCCGACGCGGCCTGCGAGGACAGGAGCGTGGCGGAGAGCAGCAGAGCGCCGACCCCCAGCCGGTTGAACGCGCGAAACACGGCCACCTCCGATGCGAATGCAAATGCGAAGCTCTCGCATTCTTGCCCGATCGACACCGAGTTGCCAAGAGGGAACGCATCCGCGCGCGGGCGATTTGGTCGCGTCGAGCCCGACCGGTGATGGCCCGATTTTCTATGGCCCAACCCTTTATGGCTTGAGACCGAGCGTGGCGATCTCGATCCTGGCGGCCGCGCCATGGATCTGCGCGGGATCGACCAAGACGGTCTTGGGCGGCATCACCCCACCCCAGGCCGGCTTGATCGACGCGATCTGCTTCTCGATCTCACTCACAATCGACGGGTCCGCCCCGGTATTCCGGAGTTTTGCCAGCCAGCCCTCGGCGACCCGGATAAAGCCGAGCGCGTCCTGATATTCATGGGCTTCGACGATACGGCCATTCTCGACCGCCGCATCGTACTCCGCCGCCGATGTTCGCACGAGGTTGTGAATGACTTCCCCGATCTGATGTGCGGTTGGCTTGGCGACGGCGCCCTCGGCCTTCGCGATCGCCGCGACCAGCGATCTGTAGGCGGCTTCGACCTCGCCCGGCCCGGCGTTCTTTTCGACCTTGTCGGCCAGGGTTCGCAGTTCCGCATCGAAACCCGGCGCGCCGCGCCGCGCGAGCGCCGGCTTCAGCGCGGCGTAGAGTTCGTCCTCGGGATGTTTCATGTGCGTCACGGCGGTTTTCTGATCGCCGGTGCGGTAAAGCTCGGTCCCGACGTCGAGATGGCCGCGGATCAGACCGAGCTGCGTCAGATACGCGGCATCCGAGCGGGTCGGATCGGCAGCCGCGCCGCGCTCGCCCCCTTCACCGCCCTCGCCGGCCCTGCCGCGCTCGCCGCCCTGGTGACCCGTGTGTTGCGCGATCCGCCATGAGGCGGGAGCGGTCTCGCCGTCGCTCGCCGCCTGTCCGGCGTGCGATCCGGCGACGGCGTGTCGGGCCTCCGGCGCCGCCGCGACCGCACCGGCACCGACCGAAGCGCCGGCGATCAGCGCGACACCCAGGGTCAGCCACACCTTGTTTGTATCGTGCATTCGGAATACCCCCGATCGAGATCGCGCTCAGTCGCGCGGTGCCTTGCGGTCTCTTAGCAGAATCGCGATTGAGAATGAATAGCGATATGATCCGGCAATTCTACGCATAACCGACATGATACGACAGTTGGAGGCGCCATGAACGGCGAAAGCCGGCCAGCCTGTCGATTCCCATTTACAGGAGCGGCGAGGAGATCGGCTTGCAGGCAGACCATCAACGGCGGTCGTGCATGGCCCCGTTCGCTGACCCCTGTCGGCGGTCAAACCCGGCGCCGTCAGCGCCTGCGGCAAGTCGGGCAGGGATCAACGGACGGCATAGAGCGGCAGGGCGAGGCAATCATTGCCGCGGCTGTCAAAATGCACGACGCGGCTGTCGCGCAGCGTGAAGGTCAGCCGGCACTCGCGCGTCTCGATATAATCGCCGCCGAGATAGGGCGAGCCCCAGTGCCAGTTCCTCCCGGTCCAGCCGACAATGCGGCGGTGCTCATATTCGATAAAGCGTAGACCTCCGGCCTCGGCACTGCGCGTCGGTACGCCGAGCGCCGCGATTACGTCCACCTCAGGCCGACCCAGAAACGCGCTCATATTCGCCTCAAAGGCGGCTTGTGTCGGCACCACACAACCGGCCAGACACAGCACAATGGCGGCAACGATGGTGTCCCTCATCATTCGTCCCCTCCGCCGGCCCCGGTCCGCCGGAAGACCGGGATCGATCACTGCGACAGGCGACCCGAACCGCGGCCCCGGTTTCGCGATCTGCCCTCGGCAAACCGCCCCCAGCACATCACCAAGATGCGGCATGCCGATGGCATGAGCCGGTAACGGGCGGACGGGAACCTGCCACCCCCTCCAGGTGCGCCTGTCGAGCCCGGCCCGGCACTGACAGGATCGCAACTTACTGATACCCAATCTGACACGCCTCAGGAAAAGCTTGTCTTCGGGTCAGGACCCGATAAGAATGCGAGTGATTCGCATTTATCGCGCGGCATCGTGCTGCCAAGAATAGCCAGCTCGACAACCGCATCGGCGGCTCGGAGACGGGGACATGAGGTTCAATTTGATGCGCCCGCTCCGGGCGGTGGTTCTGGGGCTGTTTGTCGTGGCGGTCCCCGCTGCGGCGCAGGAGCCGGTCGCGACGCCGCCCGTTGTCCCGACCGAGACACCGCTGGCGCAGCCTCCTGCCATGGCGGGGCCGCCGGCCGAGCCTGGCGCTCCCCCCACAGCGGAACCCGCAGCCGCGCCGCCGACAGCGGCTGGCGCGGTCGCGACGCCGCCCGCGCCCGCCGGCGAGACAACAGCGCCAACGGGCACGCTGCCGCGCGATCTGTCGGCCTGGAACATGTTCTGGGCGGCCGATTTCGTCGTTAAAGGGGTGATCATCGGGCTTGCATTGGCCTCGGTCATCACCTGGACCGTCGCGCTGGCCAAATTCATCGAGCTGTGGCTGCTGCAACGCAACCTGCTCCCGGCGCTGGGGAGGCTGGAGGGGGCGCGGTCGCTGAGCGAAGCACAGGGGGTGCTCAGCGACCGCGGGCCGGCGGCGGCCTTGACCCGCGCAGCCCTGGCCGAGGCGGCGGAGGCCGATGGCGGTCCTCCCGAAGGTGTCAAGGAACGCGCGGCGTCCCGGCTCGAACGCATCGAGGTGGCGACGTCGCGCGCAATGGGCCGCGGCACCGGCATTCTCGCCACGATTGGCGCGACCGCCCCGTTTGTCGGTCTGTTCGGCACGGTCTGGGGCATCATGAACAGCTTTATCGGCATCTCGAAGGCGCAGACGACAAACCTTGCCATCGTCGCGCCGGGGATCGCCGAGGCGCTGCTGGCGACCGCGATCGGTCTCGTCGCGGCGATCCCGGCAGTCGTCCTCTACAACATGCTGGCGCGGTACACGGCCCGGTGCCGCGGAGTGATCGGCGATGCCGCCGCCGCGGTGCTGCGGCTGCTGTCGCGCGATCTCGAACACCACGGCATGCCGGTACGCAACCTCCGCAACGCGGCGGAGTAGCGGCGATGGCGATGCGCGTCCCGTCCGGTGAGGACGATCTCGACGAGGTCCACGAGATCAACGTCACGCCGTTTATCGATGTGATGCTGGTGCTGTTGATCATCTTCATGGTGGCGGCGCCGCTGGCGACGGTCGATGTTGCGGTCGATCTCCCGGTCTCGACAGCCGAGCCCCGGCCGCGCGACCCGAAGCCGATCTTTCTGACGCTGAAGGCCGATCAGACGCTGGCGCTGGGCGAAGCAACCGTGGCGGCCGGCGATCTCGGCGCGGCGCTCGACACCGCCTCGGGCAATGACAAGGAGCAGCGGATCTTTCTGCGCGCCGACAAGCAGGTCGATTACGGCGCGCTGATGGAGCTGATGAACAAGCTGCGCGCAGCCGGCTATCTGAAGATCGGTCTGGTCGGGCTTGAAACCCGCGACGGCGTGCAGGGCGGACCATGACGCTTGCGGCCGATGCGGCGTTCGGGAGACGCGAGCCGGCGTGCATCGCGCAATGGAGCCTCTGCCTGCTGCTGGCTCTGGCGGCGCATGCCGGTATCGTGCTGTTTCTGCTGTCGCGGCAGATCGAACCGGAGCCGCCCGCGACACCGCCCCCCGCCGTGCTGATCGAACTTGCGCCGCTCCCCGCGGTTGCGCCGATGCCGGCCGAGCCGCAGCCCGCCTCTGTGCCCGATATTCCGCCGACACCGCCCGTGCCGCAAACGGAGGCGCAACCGCTCCCCCCCGAACCCGAGCCGAAGGTGCTGCAACCGCCTCCCGAGCCGAGCCCGGCACCGGCGGTGACGCTGCCGACACCGCCGCCAAAGCCCAAACCGACAGCGAAACCCCGTCCAAAACCGCCACCGAAACCGCGCCAAGTCGAACCGGCAGCCATTCCGCAGCGACCGGTGCCGCCCGCGCCGCCTCCGCCGCGGGTGGCCGCACCGGTCGCGCCCGTGCCGGCACCGCCCGTGCCGGCGCCGGCACGCGCGGTCGCGCCGGTTCCCTCCCCCGGCGCGATAGCGGCCGCACGCCATTCCTGGCAGTCACAGTTGCTCGGGTGGCTGTCGCGGCACAAGCGCTACCCGCGCGCGGCACAGGAACAGCGACAGCAGGGGACCGCCTATCTGCGTTTCGCGCTTGACCGCTACGGCCGCGTGCTGTCCTACCGTCTCGACCGAAGCTCCGGCTTCGCCGCTCTCGACGAAGAGGTCACGGCCCTGATCCAGCGTGCGCAGCCGTTGCCGCCGCCGCCGCCGGAACTGCCCGGCGCGCGCTTTGAGCTGGTCGTGCCGGTCGATTTCTCGCTGCGGCACTATCGCTGATCGCGGCGGCCGAGGATTGGCAGGGGCGGCGACACAGGGGAGAAATTCCCCGCACCAGGGAGTTCATGACGGGAACGCGCCGCTGCGCCGAGACCCCGTCCGGCGCCGATGCCTACTCGCGCAACTGGCTCGCCGCGCTTGCGGGAGCGGCGATACGGGTCGTCAGATCGCCGGTCCGCTGCACCTCGCGCTCCTGCGTCAAGGCCCAGCCCACCGACGGAAAGGCCAGCTCCTCCCACGGGATTCCTTCCCATTCGAACAGCCCGACCTCAAGGCTCTCCGGGCCGGGGGCCACAGCGGGATCGAGCAGCAAGGCGCGGTAGATCAGCTGCACCTGGCTGATCCGCGGGATGTCGTAGATCGCCAGCAAACCCTCGATCCGGATGCGTGCGAATGCCTCCTCCCAGGCCTCGCGCTCGGCTCCGACGCAGGTCGATTCGTTCAGTTCGAGATACCCGGCCGGCAACGTCCAGTATCCCTTGCGCGGATGGATCGCGCGGCGGCACAGCAAGAGCTTGTCGCCCCAGCGCGGCACCGAGCCGACCACGATCTTCGGATTGTCGTACAGGATGAACCCGCATTCGGCGCAGATCATGCGCTCGCGGTTGTCGCCCTCGGGAATGCCGCGCACCAACGGGCCGCGGGTGACGCCTGTCTCGCTCATGTCCCGAGCGGATGCGGAAACGCGCGGTTTGGTCGTATTGCCATGCCGCCGGATAATAGGCAGGCCCCCGCCGCGCAACAAGATCGCGGCCGGAATGGGCGGCGGCTATCCGCGCATGACGGGCGCCCCCATGGCAAATGGCTTGCGCGAATGGCTGCGGCGGCCTCGGGCCGATCCGGCCGGTTCGGCCGCCTTGCCAAGCGGCGGGGCCTCGTGTATGCCCGCTGCTGTCTTCCCGAGGGCGCGCGGGCTGCCGTAGCTCAGTGGTAGAGCACCCCCTTGGTAAGGGGGAGGTCGACAGTTCAATCCTGTCCGGCAGCACCATCCTAAATGCCCGACCAGGCTGATAAGAACGCCTAACGAAACTGGGGACGGCGGTGCGAGGGGACTGTTCTGGGCGGCATGGCCAAGCCTCTTGTTCCCGATGAATTGTGGGCTCCAATCGACCCGCTGCCGCCGCCGCAGCGGCCAAAGCCGAAAGGCGGGCGGCCACCGATCCCGTACCGCGCGGCGCTGACCGGTATCCTGTTGTGCTCAAGAGCGGCACTCCCTGGGAGATGCTGCCGCAAGAGAGGGGTTGCGGGCAGGCATGACCCCGGCCTGCGCCGGGGCAGGCTCTGCTGGCGGCTGCGCGAGTGGCAAGCCGCTAGAGCGTGATCGCATCAGGTTGAAGCGTAGCCGGCATTGGCGAGGTAGTTTGCGCATTCCTGTGCGGAGAAATGATCGAGCAAGGAGCCGATCTGGCGCCACGTGTCCTCGGTGGTGCGCGGA
>JBFWVT010000076.1:0-25057 GCA_050246595.1 Alphaproteobacteria bacterium | reverse complement strand
GGCGAGCCGGTCGATAATCCGGCAGTTGACCCCGTGTCGGGCCAGTTCGGCGGCCATTGTCAGGCCGACTGGGCCGGCGCCAACGACCAGGATCCCCGGCATGGTGTCTCCCCGGGCTATACGCTGTGGCTAGAAGCTGTTAGGGATCGCGGGCGAGCTTAGAATTAGGGTGATGCGATTTTTCCACCCTTTAAGACCGTCTCGCAGCGACAGCAAGGATGCCGAGTGGGCGTTTGTGGCGCCCTATCTGTCGTTGCTGCCGGAAGAGGCGGTGCAGTGCTGGCACGAACTGCGCCGGGGGTGTTTGATGCGCTGAAGTAGATCACCTGGACGGGGGCACCGTGTCGGGCGCTGCCGCACGACTTTCCGCCGTGGCAGATCGTCTATCAGCAGGCGATGCGCTGGCTCGCGGCTGGTGTGTTCGAAGCCATGTTGCATGATTTGCGTGGTCTGCTGCGCGACTTCGCGAGCCGCAACGAGCGCCCTGCGGCGGCCATTCTCGACAGCCGCACCCTGTAATCCGCCTCCGAGAGCGGACCTCGTGCCGGCTGGGACGGGGCCAGGCGCAAGCACGGATCAAAGCTGCACCTGGCGGTCGATCCGGTGGGTCACCTTCTGGCGGCCCACCTCATACCGGCCGACGAGTAAGACCGGGCACAGATCGGCCGGCTCGCCGCGGCGGTGGCGGCGGCCACCGGTGAGAGTGTCGCGACTGCCTGTGTCGATTAGGGCTATACCGGCGAGACGCCGGCGGGCGAAGCGGCGGCGCGCGGTATCCGCCTGATCGTCATGAAACGTCCCAAAGTCAAGCGCGGCTTTGTGTTGCGGCCGCGGCGCTGGGCGGTCGAGCGATCCTTCGCCCGGGCCGCCCGCTTCCGCCGCCTCGCCCGCGACGATCTTGTCGTCTCCTGATCTATTGGCACGGCGTCCCCTGCCAGCAATGCCCGAATTGCGCCATCCGGTATGAACCATCGCTCGTGCGGTCGGCGCGCCAGGCATTGCGCGTGCGGCCGAACAGCGGGGCCCCGGTCAGGCATTGCCGGCTGAATTCCGGGGTCGTTGTCTTGCCGACGATAACAGCGCCGGCGCGCTTCAATCGTGCGACAGTGACAGCGTCCTCGACCGAACTATGATCCCTGAAGATCAACGAACCCCAGGCCGTGCGGATGCAAGCTGTCGAAACGAGATTCTTCACCGCTACCGGAACGCCGTGAAGCGGTTCCAGCGGGTCGCCGCGTATCACATTGCCTCTGCCTCTCCGGCAGCCTGCATTGCCGCATTGGCCGCGACGGTGAATAAATGCATTGAGGACGGGTTGGCGCCGCAGCGCGGGCAAGTTGGCTGCGAACGTCCCGAATGGCGGCGGTCGCTACGGCTGCGCTTCCGGTTTTTCGAGCAGGGCCAGCAGCTCCATGCCGAGACCGTAGCCGAGCAGATCCTGCATCTGGCGGCGCAGATACTCGGTCAGCAGCAGCCGTGTGTAGCGCAGCGCCAGGGTCGGCTTTTTCGCTAGGCCCTCGGCCAGTTCCCAAGCCCGCGCCATCAGCCGGTCGGGCGGCAGTACCTCAGCGACGAGGCCGAACTGATGCGCCTGCCGGGCATCGAGCGTCTGCCCGGTCAGGAGGTAATAGCGCCCGCGGTTGAGACCCAGCAGCAGCGGCATCACGATGTGCATGCCATCGCCGGGCACAACCTCCGATGGGAAATGCGCCGAATCCTGGAACTGCGCCGTGTCCGCCGCAAGCACGATGTCGCACAGCAGCGGGATCTCGGAATGGCGCCAGGCCGGGCCGTTGATCGCGCTGATTACCGGCACCTCGATTTCGAGCAGCCGCATCAAGAGATGCCGGCCTTCCCAATGGATGCGGTCGATGCGGTCCGCCGGCGGGCGGGTCGGGAAAGACGAAGTGCCGGGAGTGGCGCGCGGCCCGGAAAACTCGGCGCCGGTGCCGGTCAGGATCACGACCCGGTTGTCGCGGTCGGCGCCGACATCGTGAAACGCCTCGGGCAGTTCGGCATGCGGCCCAAAACCCCAGCGCAACGAATCCCCGTCGGTATGCAATGTCATCTGCAGAATGCCGGCCCGCCGCTCGAACCGGACGCATTGATACTTGTTGGCGTAATCGTCGAGCCTGCTCATGCGATCGCCCTCCGCGGTGGATTGGTCGGCGACAGCCTACCCCAGGATCGCGCGATCAGCGATATCGGCGCGTCAGTCGCGCGACGGCGATCGGCTCGGAGCCGCGATGAGGACGCGGAGACAGTCGGGGTCTTGGCCAGCGCACCCCACCAGCGCGAAGATCGCGACAAGCTGGCCTCAAGGCGACCGGGGCGACTTCGCGTGCCGCGGAACGTGATTTGCGGAAGACCGGCGCGCATGGCCGGCACAGCCGCGCAAGCTCGTTTCCGCAACGTTGCTGGCAGTGCGGGTCGCGCCCGCGAGCCGTTTATCACCACGCCGACGAGGCGATGAGAAAATCGGAGCAGAAAGATGCGCAGGTTTTTCGGGTCAATGGGTTCCGTCGTGCGGGTGACGATCGATAGCGAAGCCCTCAAACACAACATGCTTGGCGATCCGGCGATGCGAGCGGTTGACGTCTATGTGCCGGCTGGCCATGACGGACAAGGATTACCGCTGCTTGTGGACCTCGTCGGTTTTACATCCAGCGGCTTGTCTCATACCAATTGGACCGGTTTTCAGGAAAACATGCCGGAACGGCTTGATCGGCTGATCGGCGAGCAGCGCATGCCGCCGGTCGTGGTCGCCTTTCCCGATTGTTTTACGCGCCTCGGCGGCAACCAGTACATCAACTCCGCCTCCACCGGCGCTTGGGAAGACTATCTGTTACGGGAAATGCTGCCGACAGTCGAGCAACGTTTCAGGTGCGGCGGCGCCGGACGACGCGGCGTCTTTGGCAAGAGTTCGGGCGGGTATGGCGCCATTACGCACGCGCTGCGGCACTCGGACGTCTGGGCCGCCGCTTCATGTCATTCCGGCGATATGGGTTTCGAGATTTGCTATTTGCCGGATATGCCGGACGTTCTGCGCGCCCTCGCCGGTGCCGGGAACTCCATCGAGCGCTGGTGGCTCCAGATGGAAGGAGCGCACAAACGTCCGGGAGGTTCCCACAAAGTGGTCAACGCATTGGCGATGGCGGCGAGCTACGATCCCGATCCCACGCAGTTTTTGGGCATCCGGCTGCCGGTTACATCAGACACTTGCGAGATCATCGAAGAGCGCTGGGCGAATTGGCAACGCCAGGACCCCGTGAATGCAAGCGAAACGCAGATTGCCGATCTTCGCCGGCTAAAGGCGCTGTATATTGACTGCGGCGAGCACGACCAGTTCAATCTGCTCTATGGAGCCCGGAGATTTGTGCGCCGGCTGAACGAGCTTGGCGTTCCGCATCGTTACGAGGAATTCCCCGACAATCACAGCGGTGTCGATTATCGAATGGATGAGAGCTTGCCGTTTCTAGCTCAGGTGCTGTCCAACTGAGGGGAAATCACCGTTGTCGAGGCATAATATGCGTCAACGGGCCCGCTGGACCATGATGTCTATCAAACGACAGCGAATGACCTGGCTGGACGGCGAGCGGACAAATTATTGGGTGAGATCTGCTCTCGGCAGTTTGTTACAGAGCTGGCTGGAGCCGAGGAGGGATAGCGGGCCGTAGAGTGGGAAAGCCAATGACCGGTATCCGTAAAATAGTCATGCTGCGCGAGTGATTTCCTCGGAGTTGGGCCGGGAAGCGGCGCGGCCTGTCGGGCGCGCCGTCGGCATCGGCGTGATCCGCAATCCGTTTGCCGTCGGTTGATAAATCCACCATATCGGATGTCTTAAATTACTGTAGGAGCAAGAGGTTGGGTTGATGCCAGCCGACTAAAATCGTTTTCACCAATCTCCCTACCTTCTTCATGATACTCATCATCGTCATTTATTGCCCAGAGATCATATCCGGCTCCAAGAATATTCCGCGCCGCCATAATGGCGGTAAGCATCGAGTGATCCTGATTGTTGTATTTGTGCATCCCGTTTCTGCCCACAAGCTGGAGATTTGGGACCGCATCAAGAAATTTGCGGATGGCAGCGAGACCTTCTTTATAATTCTCGTCGTACACAGGATACGCCTTGGGCATGCGGACTACGGTGCCATCCAACACTAACTTGTTCTCGAGCAGACCGAGGCGCTCCATTTCGCGCTTGGCCATTTCCACCAAATCGCCATCTCTCATCGACCAGATCCGATCGTCCTCGAAGCAGAAATATTCCAGGCCGTAGCAGGTGGTTTCCGGATCGGGCACCATCTCCGGACTCCAGTTGTTGAAGATCTGGATGCGCCCGACATTTACACCCGGATCGTGCACGTAGATCCAGTTGTCGTTCATCCTGGGCCGCCCACGCGCTATCAATGCGACCGTGAGGAAGTCGCGGTAAGCGAAGGCATCGCGGGCGGCGATCACGGACGGCGGCGGCGCGGGGTCGAGACAGCCGATGAGGTCGCGGATAGGCATGCTGCTGATGACGTGCTCGGCAACCAGACGCCGACCGCCCACCTCGACCGCGGTCACCCGCCCCGGCTCCCAGAAAATGCGAGACACCGGGGCGCCGAGCTCGACTCGGACGCCTTTCGCCTCAACCAATTCCCTCATCCGCGACCACATCATGCCGGGGCCGTGCCGGGGATACTCGAACTGGCGGACGAGTGTCTTGATCATGTCCGACTTGCTGCGCTCGCGTCGCAGCCCGAGTATCGATCTCGCCAGCTGCTTTATGGACAGACCCTGGATCCGCTGCGCCGCCCATTCGGCCCGAAGCCGCTTGCACGAAATTCCCCATACCTTCTCAGTATATGTCTTGAAGAAAGTTTCGTAGAGGCGACGCCCGAAGCGGTTGCGGATGTAGGTTTCGAAATCTTCCTCCGGCAGCTTTGGGGCGATCACCGCCCTCAGGTAGCTGGCGAAGCACAGGGCGCTCTCGATTAGCCCGAGATTTTTAAAAACATTCAGCGGTTGGATCGGATAATCATAGAATTTCCCTCGATAGTAAATGCGTGATATCCTGTCGCGTTTAATAAAATCTTTTCCCAGAACTTCGTGCCAAATGCGATCGATCACCGATACCTTTGTAAAGAAGCGGTGGCCGCCAATATCGAAGCGATAACCCTTGTACTCCACCGTCTTCGATATGCCTCCGACAACAGAATCGGCTTCCAAAACAATAGAAGATACATCGTTTTTTGCCAGCTCATAAGCTGCGGAAAGACCGGCAGGCCCTGCACCAATGATTATCACCTTGGCGTTAGTTCGACAGCTTTCCTCAAGTGTGCTTGAGGCAGATGACATTCTCTTTCGGCCTTACTATGATCAGGGATGAAAATACGTCGAGAGGTCAGCAAGCTGCTGCCTCAGGCCCTCTCCGGGGTGAGTTGCCGAGTCCCGGCCGGTCCGCTCGTTCATGTGACGGATTGTGCGAATTTGGTCCAATCATGTCCATTCGTCAAGCTCGCACAAATCGGCGTAAACCTTTCCCGCATTGTTGATCATCTCTATATAAGAGAATTTTACAACCTGTAAGGCTGGATCTTATCGAGAATTGGTTTAAAATGTGTCAATCAGCGCGGCAGCGGGAGCCGCATCAGCGTGCGATGGGGATCCGTACCGGCGGGCTAATCGGCGTGTCGCCGTCCGGCTGCTATGCTTGGCGATCCCGGGCGGACAATCCGCGCAAGATCGCCGATTGCGAGCGTCTGGCCGACATTCGGCGGGTTCATGCGGACCCCTGGAGCCGATACGGGCGTCACGTATTTATGCCGAAGCCCGTTCCGAGGGCCACCCCCCGCTCGCACGCGGAACAAGGAGGCGCCGGCGATTGCGCCGCCGGTGCGCACCGATTAGCATCTCCGGCATGGAAGAGATCTATTGCTTTGGCGGCAACCTCCTCGACCGTGCCAGCGAGCGCCGGCGCGACACGGTCTGGGTCGCCTCGCTGCTCGCCGATCCGGCGGCGCGCATTCTGCCGCTGCGCGATCTGCGCCCGCTGACCAGGGATGCCTCCTCTCCGGCGCTCGACTGGCAACCGATCGCGCCGTGGCGCAAGGTGATCGAGCGCGGCGCGACGCTGATCTTTCTCGGTCTCGGCGCCGACGGTCCGCGCTTCGCGGTCGATGCGACCGGCGCCGATATCGGACCCGCTTCGGCCAGCGAGCCGTTTGATGCCCGCACCCTGGCGCCATTGCTGCCGTCCAGCGAAGCGGCGATTCTCGCCGAGGCGCGCTCGCTGATCGACTGGCACGCGCGGCACCGCTTCTGCGCCCAATGCGGCGTGCCGACCCGCGTCGAGTCGGCCGGCTGGGTACGGCGCTGCCCGGAGTGCCGCGCCTCGCATTTCCCGCGCACCGATCCGGTCGTGATCATGCTGGCGGTGCGCGGCGAATACGGGCTGCTCGGGCGCAACCGGCGGCGCGCCGGCAATCGCTTCTCGTGTCTGGCCGGCTTTATGGAGCCGGGCGAGACATTCGAGGAAGCCGTCCGCCGCGAAACCTTCGAGGAATCCGGGATCAGGGTCGGCCGCGTGCAATATCTGGCGTGTCAGCCCTGGCCGTTTCCGTCGAGCCTGATGACCGGGTTTCTGGGCGAGGCGCTGACCGAGGAGATCACGGTCGATCCGGAGGAACTGGCCGAGGCGCGCTGGTTCTCGCGCGACGAGATTCGCGCGATGGTCGCCCGTGCCGCGACCGGTCCCGACGACCCGGCAACGCTCTCGCTGCCGGGTCCGGTCGCGATCGCGCACCATATCTGCCGCCGCTGGTCGCACGGGCTGGACGACATCTGACACCTGACGAGTTTGCCCGTTGAGCCGGCCGGCCAAGCCAGGACGAACGACGCGCGCATCGGCTGAAAGGAACGCAAGATGCCGGGCCGCGTGGGCGGTGCTTCCGTCGCTTGCGGGACCCTCCGCGTCGGCGGGCAAGATTTCTTTCCGTAAAGGGTCGGGGCGCAGCCGATGACGCGGATCGCCTTGCTTGTCGTCATGGCTTTGTTGACGGTCGGTTGCGGCCGCGACAAGCCGGAGGTCGCCGCGGGCCAGACGCTCTCGGAAGAAGCGCTAAAGCAGAGATGCGCCGATCCGCAATGGCGCGAGAGGAATCTCGGGATCTGGTACGCCGTGTGCCGCCAACCGGCCGGCTGGTAGCCGCGCGGCGCGACGATCAGGCGGCGGCGATCAGGCCTCAGCGATCAGAAGGTCTTGAAACACTCTTTTCCGGGTGCGGCGGCGGCGAATTCGTCGCAATCGATCGCGGTGGCCCCCGCCCGCGGGTCGACCTGGATTGCCCAGGTGCTGCCATCGGCGCAGCGCAGGCTCCAATAGGCATTGCCCCTTCCGGGTCCCGCGCCGACCACGCCCATCAGAAACGCCTCGGTGCCGATGCACCACTGACTGATCGCGCGCGCCAGCTTTTCGGCCCGCTCCGGTGGGGGGAGTTTCAGCAGTTCGTCATGGGCCGGGTTCAGCGAGCCGCTCTGCGATACCAGCTCGGCGCCGGCCGGGTTCCCGGCGAGCGCCGAAAACGCCAGTGTCAGCAGCCCAATCACCCGCAATATCGTCATCGTCGTCCCTTCGTCTTCGCGGTTTTGGCGGCAGCGGCGGCGGGTCGCGAGGTGCGGTCGCTCGCCGGCTGTGCCCGGCCGGCCTTCGGTTTGGAAGCTGTTGCCGCGCCCGTCGCGGGCGCCGGGTTTGTAGGCGGCGCGGCGCGCGCGAACACCTGCATCAGCCCGTCGCCGGCGGAGGCCGCAACGGCATGGGCGACATCGCCCCAGGAGCCGCTCAGCAGACCGCGCGGAACATCGTTTTCCTGGCCGACTGTTCCGAGTTCGGCGCCGCTCGCGTTGCGGACGCGCCATACGATCTTGACGTGCTGCTTGTCGGGTCCGACCGGCGCGATCGACACCTCGCCATCGATGGTGAAATCGGCCTTGCCGCCGGGATCGATTATCGCGAGGTTCTGCTGGCGCAGCACGCTGGCGACAGCCTGGACGAGCGAGGTATCGCCATCGCCGGGAGCGCCGGTCACGCGGCGCACGATCACCCGGGTCCGTGCGCTTTCCTGCTTTCGCGGCGGGTTTGCCGCTGCCGGCGATGCCGGGATCGGCGGCTTTGCCGAGACGAGGTCCGGGACGGCGGGCTTTGCCGATGGCGGCCTCGGGAGCGGCGGTTGCGGCGAAGGCGGCCCCGTGCCCGGTTCCGTCCGGCCGGAGCCCGGCTCGGCGCGGGCGGCGAGTTTCGGGGCCGCCGGGTCCTTGACCAGCAGCCGCGCCACCTCATCGGCGCTCAGCGCCGCCAGGCGCTCGACCATCGCACCGCCCGCTTCTCGCCAATCGCCGGCCGGTGCTTCGAGCCGCGCCTCGCGCTCGCCGATTCTGCGCCCTTTCGCATCGTCCAGCCGCCACAGAACCGCGACGGCCGATTTGCCGCCGTGCTCCGATTGTATGAGGCGGCCATGAAGATGATAGCTGCCGTTGCCGGTGCTTTTGTGACTGGCCGGAATTTCGTGCCGCAGCAACGCGCGGGCCGTTGCGGGGCCAAGCTCGGCCGCGATTGCCTTCGGCTGGCCCTCGACCGGTGCGATCGATACCCCGACGCTTTCGGGAATTGCCAGCAACTCCCGGGGCGGGCGGTCGTCGGCAAACGGATGCGGCAACGGCTGGCAGGAAGCGAGCAGCGCCATCAGAGCGAGGGCCGCTCGCGGGTCCGGCGGCCGGGGCATCCCGGCCCGGAGCGCCCGGTCAACCCATCGCGCAAGTCGCGAGAAGACCGAGCAGACAGACAACACCGAACATGATGATGTATGGCATCGCGCGGTCAGGGCGCGAGCGCGATCGCCGCGAGACCGCGGCCGTAATCCGGTTCGCCGCGCAGGCAGGCGCGCCGGTAGCTGAAGAACAGATCCTCCTCGGCAGCCGTGTCGTGCGGCGTCCGCTCGACCGCGGCGAGGCCGAGCAGCGACAGGCGGTGCGCGATATATCCCGGCAGATCGAACAGGAAATGGCCGGAACGTATGGCGGGCCGGAAAAAGCCGCGGTTCCGGGGATCGGCGGCGATGAATGTTTCGTGGAATTCCGGCCCGACTTCGTAAGAGGGCTGCGCAATGCAGGGACCGATGCCTGCTTGGACCCGTTCGGGACAGGCGCCGAGCCGGGCCATCGCCGCGACAGTCGCCTCCATGATTCCGGCCAGCGCGCCGCGCCAGCCGCCATGCGCCGCGCCGATGATTCGCGCCTCGGGATCGGCGAACAGAACCGGCGCGCAATCGGCCGCGAGCACGCCGAGTGCGATGCCCGGCACCGATGTCACCATCGCGTCGGCACGGGGGTTCTCCTGGCGCCGCCACGCGCCCTCGACCGTGATCGCGGTCGTGCCGTGAACCTGATGACAGCTGACCAGCCGATCCGCTGCAACCCCAAGCCGGGAAGCCGCGATCGCGCGGTTCTGTTCGACATTGCCCGGCGTGTCGCGCGAACCGAAACCGCAATTCAGCGACGCGAACGCGCCGCCGCTGACCCCGCCCCGGCGGGTGAAAAAGGCGTGCCGGATTCCCGGATCGGCTCCGGGAAACTCGGCAAGCGCCCCAATGGCAATCAGCATGGCGGGCTCATCGTCGCGCAATCGTCATTGATCCTGTGCCGGAACCCTGTGCCGGGCCAACCCGGCCGGCGGTTTCAGGCCCGGCGAGGTCAAGGCCAGCACCTTGAACAAATTGCCCATCTGCGCCGGATCGATCAAGCGCGCGAACCCGCTTTTCAGCGCGGCGAGCTGCGCCGGGTTGGCTCGCCGCGACAGCGCCGCGAGGCGCGCCTCGCCGCCCAGGGCCAGCAGAAAGTCGCGCTGCGGTACCGGACCATGCGACGCGGCGCCAGCCGCGTCGGCAGCGTCGGCGAAAGCCGCAAAATCGACATGGGCGCTGATGTCCGCCTCTCCGGGCGCGTCGAGGATCGCTGTTCCCTGATGGCGGCGCACCGCAGCCAGCGTCGCGCCGGGCATGCTCGGGAAATAGCCGTAATCGATAAACAGCGCCATGCCGCGCCGGCGCGCCAAGCGGTCGCTGAGCAACGTAGCGAGAGCGGCGGCGGCCGGACATATTTCCACCAATGTGCCGGGCGGCGCGGCGCGCAAGCCCGGCGGCACCAGCAGCGCCAGGGCGGGACTTTCCGGTCCTTCAACAAAAACCAGGCGCTCCGATCCGGGTCCCGCGCCGTCATCGAGCGTGACAAACCGTTCGGCCCAGAAGCCGCGGCTGCGGACCAGTTGCCGAATCGGCAGCGCGTCGAGGAACTCGTTGGCGACAAGCAGCAGCGGACCGTCCGGCAGCGCGTCGATGCCGTCGGCGAAGTGCGGCACGATCTCGGGCGCGGCGGGGGCGAGACGGCGCTGCTGCTCGTCTCGCAGCACCGGGCTGGTCTCGACCAGGTTGAGCCGCAAGGCCCGGCGGAACTCGGGGACGGCGCGGGCGGCACGCAGCAAATCGGCTATCAGCGTGCCGCGGCCCGGACCAAGCTCGGCGAGAATGACCGGATCGGGCCGTCCGATGTGCAGCCAGAAATCGATCAGGCAGGCGCCGATCAGCTCGCCGAATATCTGGCTGATCTCGGGTGCGGTGACAAAGTCGCCGGCGGCGCCGAACGGGTCGCGTCTGGCGTAATATCCGGCCTCCGAGTCATGCAGCGCGATCGCCATATAGGCGGCAATCGACAGCGGTCCCTCGCGCCGGATGCGCCGGGCTATCCTGGCGGCGAGGCTGGCGGAGACCGGCATCCCGGTTCAGACAGGGCCGCCGAAAGCGGCCGGCCGTCCGCGCGCCCATACGATCAGCGCGATGCCGGCGAGCAGCAGCGGGATCGACAGCAATTGCCCCATCGTTGTGCCAAAGATCAGAAAGCCGATCTGCGCATCCGGTTGCCGGAACAATTCGCCCGACATTCGCGCGACGGCATAGCCGGCGAGAAAGAGGCCGCAGATCATGCCCGGATAGCGGCGCGCGCCGGCGCGTTCGGCCATGAACAGCAGCACGAACAGCAGCAGCCCCTCGCAAAGCGCCTCGTATAGCTGGCTGGGATGCCGCGGCAGCATCCCGCCGGCCGGAAACACGACTGCCCAGGGCATTTCGGTAACGCGCCCGTACAGTTCGCCGTTGATGAAATTGGCGATCCGCCCGAAGAACAGCCCGATCGGCACCGCGGCGCAGATGATGTCGCCAAACGCCAGCAGTGGGATTCCCCGGAGTCGGCCGTATATCCAGATCACGAGAATCACGCCGATCGCGCCGCCGTGAAACGACATTCCGCCTTGCCAGAGGTAGAGCGCCTCGACCGGGTGCGCGAGATAATAGGCCGGATTGTAGAACAGCACGTAGCCGAACCGGCCCCCGAGGACGATGCCGAGCGTCGCCCAGACCAGGAAATCGTCGATGTCGTGCCGCCGCACAAAGCGTGGCGGGCGGTCGGCAAGCGCGAGACAATAGCGCCATCCGAGCAGCAGGCCGGCGATATAGGCGAGCGCGTACCAGCGGATTGCGAAGGGACCGATCGCGATCGCGACCGGGTCAATGGCGGGAAACGGGATTGCGAAAAGCGGCATCGGCGCCGATCAGAGGTGAGCGGGCGCGAGCGGGCGCGCTCGCGGCGCGGTTATAGGCGGCGCCCCAATGGCGAGCAAGCCGGTGGCGGGCAAGCCGGGGCGGGCACACCGGCAACGAGCGATTCGGCAGACCGGACCTTCCGCCGCATCAGATCACAGCGGAGCCGGCAGCGAGGTCGCGACCGGGGCCAGTCCGCCGGCGGGTAGGGAACCCTCTCCGGGGGTGTCCGTTGCGGCGAGCGCCGGGTTCCGCTCGGGCGGCGGCGGCACCTGAGCCCGGGGTGGCGGCGAGCGATATCCCGGAGGCCAAATGTCGTAAAAGCCGGGGATGACGGGTGCGGCCGGGACCACGATCGACGCATAACTCGGCAGCGGCCGGGCGGTCGCGATCCCGACCACCGTGCCGATAGCGGCGCCGGCCGGTCCGCCGATGATGGCGCCGAAAGCCGGGTTGGCCGATGCCGTGGCGGCGAAGCCGGCGCCCAGCATCGCCCCCAGGGCTCCTCCGACAAAGGCCCGTTCGGCGACCTCCTCGGGGTCGGCGCGGACAAGTTCGGGGATGGCGACAGGCTCGATCCCGACAGTGTCCACGTACACGCGCCCGACCTCGACGGTGTTGCGCTCAACCGGGGCGCACGCGGACACCGCCGCGGCGGTCATTGCGACCCCAAGCCAAGCAAGCCGGACGGCGGTAAACCGCATCGCGCAGATCCTCTCGGGCAATCCCGACCCGCGCGATGATATCAATCCGGGCTGTGCCGCGTCACATCAGATTGCACGGCGATAGCGTCCTGACATTCCAATCCGGCCTTGCTCCCGCGCATTCGTGCAATTGCGCGGGAGCCGCCCCGAACGGGTTCGGCGGGGGCAAGGGATCAACGGGCCTGCGCGAGCTGCTGTCGCAATACCGCGACCAGGACATCCGGTTGCCCGCCGTTGCGCTGGATGATCGACGCGAATTCGCTGCGCTGCGTGGCCTTCATGCTGACCCCGCCGACGACGACATCGGTCACGAGAAAGCGTCCGTTGCGGTTCTGCACGTGCCAATCGAGTTCGGCCGGCGAACCGCCGGCATATACTTGACTTGTAACCACGGTTTCGCCGCCCCAGGGCCGGCTGCCGGTGACTCGGAACGGTGCGTCGGCGTATCGGCTGAGCCGGGTCACATAGACCCGCGTGAGATAATCGCGGAACAGCGGCTCGAATTGCTGTTGCGCGGCCGGCGACATCGAACGTGCATAGGGGCCGAGCACAAAGCGCGAGATCCCGGCGAGATCGAAGTTGCTTTCGAGCAGTTGCCGGAAATGCGCCTCTTGTTGCGCCCGCGGCAGCGACGGGCTCAGCGCCTGGAGCCCGTGAGATCCAAGACTGCTGATGAACGATGTTGCGTCCTGCGCGGCGGCGCCCTGCGGAGTTGCGCCAAGACAGGCTGACATTAGCAGGGAGATGCCGATTGCGTGAAGAATCTTGCGTCTGAACACTTGCATGATCTCTCGGGGCTGGTACGGGTTACGGCACGCATGGAGAACGCTGCGGAGCGCCGCGCGTCAGCATTCCACGGCTTTCTTGCGCTGATATATCCGCGGTTGAGTTATGAAGTCTTTACCATGGGGGTGCCGAACGTGCCCGCAATAGCGTTCCCGCCGATGCCTCGGGCCAGCGGCTCGGCGGAGGCTGCCGGCGCCGCGTCGGGGTCGCCGGTCAGGGTTCTGCTGCCGCTGCCGCTGCGCGGCGCTCTGGACTACCGGCCGCCGGAGGCTGGCGCCGCCCCGCTTCCGGGTCAGTTCGTGCGCGTCGGTCTCGGTTCGCGCCGCGTCATCGGGGTCGTCTGGGACGGCCAATCGGACGGCGAGGTCCCGGCCGAGCGGCTGAAGCCGGTGATCGAGATCCTGCCGACCCCGCCCCTGCGGCCGGAGCTGCGGCGCTTTATCGACCGGGTCGCGGCCTACACGCTGGCCCCGCTCGGCGCGGTGCTGCGCATGGCGATGAGCGTCGAGGCGGCGCTGCTGCCACTGCCGCCGCGCCGGGTCTGCGACATTACGCCGGCCGGTCTGGCCGCGCTCGACGGCCCAGGAAGCGATGACAACAGAGGCGACAGAAAACTCACTCACGCCCGGCGGCGCGTGCTGGAAGCGTTGCACGACGGTGGGGCAGTCTCGATTGCCGAGGTCGCGCGGCGCGCCGGAAGCAGTGCGGCGGTGGTGCGCGGTCTGATCGCGGCCGGCCTGGTTGAGGAGAGCCGGGTTCCCGGCACGCTGCCAGCTCCGCTCTCCGCCGACCGGCAGAACGATGCCGCGAAACTGTCGCCGGATCAGCTTCTCGCGGCGCGGCGTCTGCTCGAACGGACCGGTGCCGCCGGGTTCAGCGTCACGGTGCTCGACGGGGTCACCGGCTCGGGCAAGACCGAGACCTATTTCGCCTCGATCGCGGCGGCGCTCGATGCCGGGCGCCAAATCCTGGTGCTGCTCCCCGAAATCGCGCTTGGCGCGCAGTGGCTCGACCGGTTCCGCCGCCGCTTCGGGACAGAGCCGGCGCAGTGGCATTCCGAGATCGGCCAGGCGACGCGGCGGAACACCTGGCGCGCGGTTGCCAGCGGCCGGGCGCGGGTGGTTGTCGGAGCGCGCTCGGCGCTGTTCCTGCCCTTCCCGGATCTTGGTCTGATCATCGTCGACGAGGAGCACGACCCGTCCTACAAGCAGGATGACGGGGTCGCGTATCAGGCGCGCGACATGGCGGTGCTGCGCGCTTCGGTGGCGCGCATCCCGATCGTCCTGGTATCGGCGACACCGTCTCTGGAGACGGTGGTCAATATCGAGCGCGGGCGATACGAACGGGTGCATCTGCCGCGCCGCCACGCGCAGGCGGTGCTGCCGCGGATCGACCTCGTCGATATGCGGCAGGAGCGGTTGCAGACCGGCCGGTTTCTGTCGGCCCCGCTGGTCGAGGCGGCGACGCAGGCCCTGGAAGCCGACGAGCAGGTACTGTTTTTCCTCAACCGCCGCGGCTATGCGCCCTTGACCCTGTGCCGGGCCTGCGGCCACCGCATGCAGTGTCCGAGCTGCACCGCATGGCTGGTCGAGCACCGATTCACCGGGCGGTTGCAATGCCATCATTGCGGCCATGCCGAGACGGTGCCGGCGCTGTGCCCGGAATGCCTGGCGAGCGGCAGTCTGGTGCCGTGCGGGCCCGGGGTCGAGCGGATCAAGGAGGAGGTTGCGACGCGCTTTCCGGAAGCGCGGATCGCGCTGATGGTCAGCGATCAGCTGACCGGGCCGCGCGCCGCTTCCGAGCTGGTCGAGGCGATCGCGGCGCACTGCTACGACGTGCTGATCGGGACGCAGATCGTCGCCAAAGGCCACCATTTTCCGCTGTTGACCCTGGTCGGGGTTGTCGACGCCGATCTCGGCATGGCCGGCGGCGATCTGCGGGCCGGCGAGCGGACCTATCAGCTGCTCCATCAGGTCGCCGGCCGCGCCGGGCGGGAAGATCGACCCGGCCGCGTGCTGGTCCAGACCTACATGCCGGAGCAGCCGGTGATGCGCGCGCTGGCCGCCGGCGACCGCGACGGGTTTCTCGCCGCCGAGGCCGACGCCCGCCGCGCCGCCGATCTGCCGCCGTTCGGCCGGCTGGCAGCGCTGATCGTCAGCGCCGCCGATCTCGATTCGGCCGATGAAGCGGCCCGCGCGCTGGCTCGCGCCGCGCCGCAGATGCCGGGTGTCGCGGTGCTCGGCCCGGCTCCGGCGCCGCTCGCCATCCTGCGCGGCCGGCATCGTCGGCGGTTCCTCGTCAAGGCGAAGCGCGGCGTCAATCTGCAAGCGGTGCTGGACGAGTGGCTCGGCCGCGTGCGCCTCGGCGGCTCGGCGCGTCTGCAGGTCGATATCGATCCCTACAATTTTCTTTGAGGCGAGCTGCTACACCCCGAGATGCCGGTGCTGCAATTCGGCGTCAGCGGCCAGCTCGGCCGAAGTGCCGGACCAGACCGTGCGGCCGCGGTCGAGGATGTAGTGCCGGTCGGCGAGCCTGAGCAGCGGCGCAACATTCTTGTCGACCAGGAGGATTGCCTGACCGGCCGCCTTCAGCGTCGCCAGCACGCGCCAGATCTCCTCGCGCACGCGCGGGGCCAGACCCTCGGTGGCTTCGTCGAGCAGCAGCAGGCGCGGGTTGGTCAGCAGCGCCCGCCCGATCGCCACCATCTGCTGCTCGCCGCCCGACAGCACCGCGCCCGGAGCGGCGAGCCGCTCGCGCAGCGCCGGAAACAGATCGAGCACGGAATCATAGTCCCAGCGTCCGCCCGGCACGGCGGTCGCGACAAGGTTTTCGCGCACCGTCAGGTTGGGAAAGACCTGCCGTCCTTCCGGGACAAGGCCGAGGCCGAGCCGGGCGATCCGGTACGGCGGCAGCCCCGCGATCGCCGCGCCGTCTAGCCGCACCGTGCCGGCGAGCGGGCGGATGATCCCCATGATCGCCGAAATCGTCGTGGTTTTCCCCATTCCGTTGCGCCCGAGCAAGGTGACGACCTCGCCCGCGCCGACCGTAAGGTCCACCCCAAACAGCACCCTTCCATCGCCATAACCGGCTTCCAGCTCGCCGACTTCGAGCATCAGACGGTTTCCTCTTCGCCGAGATAGGCGCGGCGCACCTCGGGGTCGGCACGGATCGCCTCGGGCGCGCCGCTCGCGATGACGCGCCCGTAGACCAGGACCGTGATCCGGTCGGCCAGTGCGAAGACCGCATCCATATCGTGCTCGACCAGCAGAATCGCGAACCGGCCCTTCAGGCGGGCGAGCAGAGCGATCATCTCAGCCGATTCGGCCGCCCCCATCCCGGCCATCGGCTCGTCGAGCAGCAAGAGGCGCGGCCCGCTCGCCAACACCATCGCCAATTCGAGCGCGCGCCGCTCGCCATGGGACAAGACGGCGGCCGGCGTGCCGGCCCGGTCGGCCAGCCCAACCCCGGCCAATGCCGCCCGTGCCGGATCGCGCAGCCGCTTGTCGCGGGAAGCCGGGCGCCAGAAGTGGAAGCTGTGCCCTTCACGCGCCTGCACCGCCAGCGCGACATTGTCGAGCGCGGTGAATTCGCGAAATACCGAGGTGATCTGGAACGAGCGCGCGATTCCGAGCGCCGCCCGTTGCGCCGGACTCAGCCCCGAGATGTCGCGCCCGGCGAACCGGATCGTGCCGTTATCGGGGCGCAATTCGCCGGCCAGCGCCGAGATCAGCGTCGTCTTGCCGGCTCCGTTCGGGCCGATGATCGCGTGGAGTTCGCCGGGCATCACCGCCAGCGTGACCTCGCCGAGCGCAAGCAGCCCGCCAAACCGCTTGCTCAGCCGCGCAGTCGCGAGCAGCGGAGAGGACGGCTCAGCCATCGCGGTGCCGGCCGACCCCCCTGCCAATTCCAAGCAGGCCGAGCAGCCCTGATTTCGAAAACAGCACGATGACGATCAGCACCGGTCCGAGCAGCGCCGGCCAGTGCTCGGTCCAGCGCGACAGCACGCTTTCGAGCAGCAGATAGGCCGCGGCGCCGAATACCGGCCCGATCAGCGTGCCGATCCCGCCAAGGATCACCATCATCATGATCTCGCCGGATCGCGTCCAATGCAGGATCGACGGCGACACAAACAGGGTCAGATTGGCGAACAGCGCGCCGCCGATCCCGCACACCGACCCGGCGATGACAAAGGCCGCCAATTTGTAGCGAAACGTCGGAAAGCCGAGCGCGACCATCCGGCGCTCATTCGAGCGGATGCCTTGCAGCAGCACGCCAAACCGCGAGCGCACCGCCCGCCCGCCGAGAAACAGAAACAGCGCGAGAAAGCCGAAGACGACGTAGTATAGGGTCCACGGCTCGGCCAGATCGATCACACCGCCAAAATCGCTCGGCCTTGTAATGCTGAGACCGTCGTCGCCGCCATACTGGCGCAGTCCCACGGCGAGATAGAACACCATCTGGGCGAAAGCCAGGGTGATCATGATAAAATAGACGCCCGAGGTGCGCAGCGACACGGCTCCGATTACTGCCGCCGCAATCGCGCAGGCGGCAGAAGCGGCGGCAAAATGCAAAAACCCGTTATCGACTCCATGAAACGCCAGAATGCCGACCGCATAGGCGCCGATGCCGAGAAAGGCGGCATGGCCAAAGCTGACGAGACCGGCATAGCCCAGAATGAAATCGAGGCTCAGCGCGGCGATCGCGAAAATCATCACGCGCGCGAAAACCTGGATGTAAAACGGCTCGCCGGCGATCTCGGCGACCGGCGGCACCAGCGCCAGCGCCGCTAGACAGACGAGCACGGCAATCCCGCGGGCGCCGATCGCGAACACCGGCCCCCCGCGCCGCCTCATCGAACCCGCGGCGGAAACAGACCCTGCGGCCGGACAAACAGCACCGCCGCCATCAGGATATAGATCAGCATCGATGCCAGCGCCGGGCCGGCGCTGTCCGCCGTGGCGCCGCTCGTCACCAGCGCCAGCAGCGGGCGCAGAAAAGCGCGGCCCATCGCGTCGACGATTCCGACCAGCAACGCTGCGACAAAGGCGCCGCGGATCGAGCCGATACCGCCGATCACGATCACCACAAAAGCCGAGATCAGGACGCTTTCGCCCATCCCGGACTCGACCGTGAAGATCGGACCGGCCATCGCCCCGGCCAGCCCCGCCAGCGCCGCCCCAAGCGCGAATACAAACGTATAGAGCGCGGTGATATTGACCCCGAGCGCGCCGAGCATGACCCGGTTCGACGCGCCGGCGCGGATCAGCATCCCGAGCCGGGTGCGCACGATCAGCAGGTAGAGAAACAGCGCGACGGCAAGACCGACCGCGAGGATCGCCAGCCGGTATACCGGATACGGCGTGCCGGGCAGGATCTCGACCCGGCCGGCGAGAAACGGCGGAATTGACGCATACAGCGCCGTCGACCCCCAGACGATCCGCACCGCCTCGTTGAAAAACAGGATCAGCCCGAACGTCGCCAGCACCTGATCGAGATGGTCGCGCCGGTACAGCGTGCGAAAGACGACGAGTTCGAGCACGAGCCCGACCGCGACCGCGGCGCCGAGCGCCGCCGCAATCGCGATCAGAAACGACCCCGACGCGGCAAAACCCGCCGCTGCGGCATAAGCGCCGAGCATGTAAAGCGAGCCGTGCGCCAGGTTGATGACGTTCATGATGCCGAAGATCAGGGTCAGCCCGGCCGCCATCAGAAACAGCATGACCCCGAACTGCGCCCCGTTCAGCACCTGCTCGACGACGTAGATCATGCGCCGGTCCCGGTCTTCTCTCCATGTCGCCGTGCGGGGATTACGACGGCACCGAACCGAACTTACCGCAGTCCCGGCGGAAGCCGGGACCCCATCATCCACGTTCGAGGTGCTGAAAGGCGGGTCCCGGCTTCCGCCGGGACTGCGATTGTGGCCCGCGGATCGACGGGACGCCGGCGGTCCAGTTACAGGTTGGCAGCTCGGAACCAAAACCTTACTCCGCGCGATCAGCTGGCGGGCGATGATGATGCGCTGCAACTCGTTTGTCCCCTCGCCGATGACGAGGAGCGGCGCGTCGCGATAGAGACGCTCGACGGTGAACTCCTTCGAGTAGCCGTAGCCGCCGTGGATGCGCATCGCTTCGAGACTGACATTGACCGCCGCCTCGGAGGCGAACAGCTTGGCCATGCCGGCCTCCATGTCGCAGCGCTCGCCGCGGTCGTAGGCCTGCGCGGCACGCTCGACCAGCAGGCGCGATGCCTCGACCTGGGTCGCCATGTCGGCGAGCTTCAACTGGATCGCCTGGTGCTCGCAGATCGGCTTGCCGAACGTCTTGCGGAGCTGGCTGTAGCGCACCGCCTCGTCGAGCGCCGCCCGCGCGACGCCGACCCCGCGCGCCGCGACGTTGATGCGCCCGAGTTCGAGCCCGCCGAGCGCGTGCTGCAACCCGCGCCCTTCCTCGCCGCCGATCAGCCGGTCGGTTGGGATCTCGTAATCATCAAAGACCAGTTCGGCCGAGTCGATGCCCTTGTAGCCGAGTTTTTCGAGCTTTTTGCTGACCGTGAACCCCGCCCCCTTCTCGGCCAGAAACAAGCTCATGCCGCGGTGGCGCGGCTCGGCGTTCGGGTCGGTCTTGACCAGCAGGGCAAAAATCTGGCCGTGGATGCCGTTCGAGATCCACGTCTTGGTGCCGTCGATCACATAAGAGTCGTTGCCGCGCCGCCGCGCGACCGTGCGGATCGCCTGCAAATCGGTGCCGCAATCGGGTTCGGTCAGCGCCAGCCCGCCGCGCAATTCGCCTGATGCGAAACGCGGCAGGAATTCCCGCTTCTGCGCCGCCGTGCCGAAGCGCTCAACCGCCGCCGCCATGATCAGGTGCGAATTGAAGATGCCGGACAGCGACATCCACACGCTCGAAACGATTTCGACGATCCCGGCGTAGGTCGTCGCCGACAGCCCGAGCCCGCCATATTCGGCCCCGATCGTCGCGCCGAACAGACCGAGCGCCTTCATGCCCGCGACGATGTCCTCGGGATAGATATCGTCATGTTCGAGGGCATGGACGTGCGGGCGGACCTCGCGTTCGAGAAACCGTGCGACGCTGTCGAGGATCAGCCTGTCTTGTTCGGCGTCTGCGCTCATTCGAACCTGCTCAATCGAAATTCTGCGGCCAGGCGACCACCCGTCTCAGCCGGATTCGGTCGGCAGCGCGACAAACCGCGTGCTGCCCTCGCGCTGTTCGATGCGGACCAGCACCCGCTTCTGATTGCCCTTTCTGGCCGCGGCAGCAAGTTGCGGGACCTGCTCGGGACCCGCAAGTGGCGCCTGCCCGATCGCGACGACCAGATCGCCCGGACGCAGACCCTGAGCCGCGCCGGCGCTGTTCGGCGGCACCTCGGTGATGACCGCCCCTTTTGCGCCCTCCGGCAGCGAGAACTGCTTGCGCAGCTCCGGCGTGATTTTGGCGAGCTTGAGACCGAAGGCATCCACCGTGGCCGGCGGCTTCGGCTTTTCCGGTTCGGGCGGCGGCGGCCCCGGCCGGTTCGGGTCCAGCAGAGCGGTCCTCAGCTCGACTTCGTACTCCCTTCCGTCGCGCCAGAAGGTCAGCTTTACCGACTTGTTCGGCGGGGTCGCCGCGATGATGCGGGGCAGTTGGCGACTGCGCTCGATCGGCTGTCCCTCGTAACTGAGAATGACATCGCCCGGCTGCAATTTGGCCTGAGCCGCCGGGCTGCCGGCATCGACCGCCGCGATCATCGCGCCACGCGGTCTGTCGAGCCCGACCGTTTCGGCGAGATCCTCGGTCAGCGGCTGGACGCGGGCGCCGATCCAGCCGCGCTCGACCTTGCCGGTGGCCTTGAGCTGCTCGATGATCGGCCGGGCCAGCGCGGCAGGCAGCGCAAACCCGATCCCGATCGAGCCGCCCGCCGGCGAATAGATGACGGTATTGATCCCGATCACCTCGCCGGCGGTATTGAACATCGGACCGCCGGAATTGCCGCGGTTCATCGCGGCGTCGGTCTGGAGATAGTCGTCATACGGGCTGGTATGGATATCGCGCGCCACGGCCGAGATGATGCCGGCCGCGACGCTGCCGCCGAGCCCGAACGGGTTGCCGATCGTCAGCACCCAGTCGCCGGGTCTCGCCTTGCTCGAATCGCCCCAGGTCACGGAAGGCAGCGGCGCTTTCGGCTCGACCTTGAGCAGCGCCAGATCGGTGATCGGGTCGCGTCCGACGATCTGCGCCGGCAGGGAGGTTTCGTCCGACAGCGTCACCGTGACTTGCTGAGCGTTGGCGATAACATGGTGATTGGTGACGATCAGCCCCGACGGGTCGATGATAAAGCCCGAACCGAGCGAGGCGACGCGCGTTCCGGGCGCGCCCGGCGCGGTCTTGTCGCCGAGAAATTCGCGGAACACCTCGTCAAGCGTGCGCCCCGGCGAGTTCTGGGCCGTCTCCTGCGCCGGCGGGATTGCTCGCGCGGCTGTCTGGGTCGATACGTTGACGACGCTGCCGACGAGCCGCGCCGTCAATCGCGCGAAAAGATCGGCGAATGGCGCCTCGGCCGGGCGCGGCGGGACCGGAGCAGCGAGGACGGCCGGCGCTTCGGGCTGCGGCATTGGAACCGGCGCGGCGATGCTGCCGGGTTCGGAGTGCTGCGGTGCGCTCGGTGCGGCCGGGCTTTCCTGTGCCGGCGCGGCGCTGGGCGCCGTCGGAGCGTTGCCGGGTTGCGCCAGCGCCGGCGCCGCGACGATTGCGAACAGCGCCCACGAAGCCGCGATCGATCTGCCTCGTCGGCGGAAGGCCTGCACGATATTCTCCTGTTTGCCTGAACCGGGATCGCTCCGCTGCGGCTGACGAATACTCCCGACCGGAGAGGGGCGCCTTCCGCAAGCCCTCTTGATCCGGCGATCTGCCGCGGTGACGGGGCGGAGCGGATCGGGGCGCTGGCCTTTCCGTTCCGGTCGATATGAGATGGCATCGCGAATGGCAAGCATCAATCCGAGCAGACCGGAAGCGATCTGAGGAGTTCCTGTGCACGCCGGCAAAAACGACGCCTCGCGCGCGATCCTGAGCGGCTTGTTCGAGGCCGCGCTCGCCGCCGCCGACCCGGCCCGCGCCGTCGCCGCGCACATGCCGGCGCCGGCCGCCGGGCGCACGGTGGTGGTCGGGGCCGGCAAGGCGTCGGCCGCGATGGCGCAGGCCTTTGAGGCGAACTGGTCCGGTCCGCTTGACGGGCTGGTGGTCACCCGACGCGACCACGCCGTCGCCTGCCGGCGGATCGAGATCGTCGAGGCGAGCCACCCGGTGCCGGACCCGGAGGGCGAGGCGGCGGCTCGCCGCATTCTCGATCTGGCACGCGGGCTCGGGGCGCGGGATCAGCTCGTCTGCCTGATCTCCGGCGGCGGTTCGGCATTGCTGGCCCTGCCCGCGCCGGGGCTGACCCTGGCCGACAAGCAGGCGGTCACGCGCGCGCTGCTCGCGTCAGGCGCGACGATCGGCGAGATCAATACCGTGCGAAAACATCTGTCGGCGATCAAGGGCGGCCGGCTCGCCGCCGCCGCTTTCCCGGCCCGGGTCGTGACCCTGGCGATCTCGGACGTGCCGGGAGATGACCCGGCGGTGATCGCCTCGGGGCCGACCGTCCCCGACCCGACGCGTTTCGCCGACGCGCGCGCCGTCCTCACCAAATACCGCATCGTGGCGCCCGCCGCCGTCATGGCTCATCTCGACACCGCCCGCGAGGAGACCCCGAAACCCGGCGAGCCGCTCTTCGAGCATACCCGTTTCGCGCTGATCGCCAGCCCGCAACAGGCCCTCGCCGCCGCAGCGGACGCCGCCGCAGCGCGCGGCATCACGCCGATCGTGCTGAGCGATCGCATCGAGGGCGAGGCGCGCGATGTCGCCGCGGTGCATGCCGCGATCGCCTTGCAGCTGAGCGCCGGCAGGTTCCGGGTCGGCGGGACGGTTGTCGCGCCGCCGGCGGTGCTGCTGTCGGGCGGCGAGACGACCGTGACATTGTCCACCGCTGGCCGCGGGTCCGGACGCGGCGGCCGCAACGGCGAGTTTCTGCTTGCGCTGGCCGCTCAACTGAGCAGCGTTCCCGGGGGCGCTCCGGGGATCGCCGCACTGGCCTGCGATACCGACGGGATCGACGGCACGCAAGACAATGCCGGGGCGATCGTGTATCCGGACACGGTCTCGCGGGCCGCCGCGCAGGGGCTCGCGATCCAGCAAGCGCTCGCGCACCATGACAGCTACGGTTTTTTCGCGGCTACAGGCGATCTTGTCGTGACCGGCCCGACCCTGACCAATGTCAATGACTTTCGTGCCATCCTCGTCCTCCCGCGCCCCTGAGCTTCGCGAGCGGGCGCGCAGCCGCAAAGGAGCCGACCGGCCGACCGGGCGACGCCTGCGCAGCGCCAAGATCGTCGCCACCGTAGGCCCGGCGAGCGCCGGCCGCGAGCGGCTGCGCGCGTTGTTCGAGGCCGGGGTCGATGTCTTCCGGCTGAATTTCAGCCACGGCAGCCACGACGAGAAGCGCGCGCTGTTCGAGGAAATCCGCCGCATCGAAGCAGAGACCGGACGCCCGATCGGTATTCTCGCCGATCTGCAGGGTCCAAAGCTCCGGCTCGGCGATTTTGCCGACGGTTCTGTCGAAATTGCCGCCGGCGCCCGGTTCCGTCTCGATCTCGATCCGGGGCAAGGCGATCGGCACCGCGTCACGCTGCCGCATCCGGAGATTTTCGAGGTCGTAGAGCCGGGCACCGATCTGCTGGTCGATGACGGCAAGGTGCGGCTCAGGATCACCGATTGCGGCCCCGATTTCGCCGAGACCGAGATCGTAGTCGGCGGCACGCTGTCGGACCACAAGGGGGTCAACATCCCGCAGGCGGTGCTGCCGATTTCGGCGATCACCGAAAAGGACCGCGCCGATCTGTCCTTCGCGCTCGAACATGGCGCCGACTGGATCGCGCTGTCGTTTGTGCAGCGCCCGGACGATGTCGCCGAGGGCCGCAAGCTAGTCGGCAACGCCGCCGGGATCATGGTCAAGCTCGAAAAACCGGCGGCGATCGGACGGCTCGACGAGATCATCGAGCTGGCCGACGCGCTGATGGTGGCGCGCGGCGATCTCGGTGTCGAAATGCCGCCCGAGGACGTGCCCACCGTGCAGAAGCGGGTGATCCACGCCTGCCGGCTCGCCGGCAAACCGGTCATTGTCGCGACGCAGATGCTCGAATCGATGGTCGGTGCGCCGACGCCGACGCGCGCCGAGGCCTCCGATGTCGCGACCGCCGTCTACGAAGGCGCCGACGCGGTCATGCTGTCGGCCGAAACCGCGGTCGGGCGCTACCCGGTCGAGGCGGTCGCGATGATGAGCCGCATCGCGCGCCGCGTGCAGGAGGACCCGCTCTATTTTGCGACGTTGGACGCCAACCGGCTGCCGCACGAGCACACCAACCCCGATGCGATCAGCGCGGCGGCGTGTCAGGTCGCCGCCACGGTCGGTGCCGCGGCGATCGTATCGTTTACCAGCTCCGGCACGACCGCGCTGCGCGCCGCGCGCGAGCGACCCGGCGCACCGATCCTGGTCCTGACCCCGAATCTGTCGGTGGCGCGGCGGCTGGCGCTGCTGTGGGGCGCGCATTGCGTGCACCTTGCCGATATCCGCAGCTTCAATGACATGGTGGAGAAAGCAGTCCGCACCGCACAGGCGGAGAACATCGCCGGACCGGGAACGCGGGTCGTCATCACCGCCGGCGTGCCGTTCGGCACCCCCGGCTCGACCAACGTGCTGCGCATCGCCTGGGTCGATCGCTAAGCAGCCTGCACGAGATTTGACGAGGGATGGAGCGTTTTTCTGGGATGAGGGCTGTGGAGGCCAGACATGCCGGGAAAATCGAAACTGACGGCCGATGCCGCGGAACGGGCGGCGCTGCGCGGC
>JBFWVT010000075.1:0-25190 GCA_050246595.1 Alphaproteobacteria bacterium | reverse complement strand
CTCGCAAATCCTGTGAATAGGGTCTGGGCATGCGTGCTGGCCGCCGCCCCCCAGCCAGCATCTTGCGCAGAGATCCCCGCGCCGGGGAACCCCTATCCCGTTTCAACCAGACCCGATCACACTCTAGCCGGGCAGCCCGCCCCGAGGCATCGGCCCGGATCGGCGCGGCCTGAAGACGTGATGATGGCCGGCATCGTACAGACGGCTGTCGCCGCCGGCCCCGGCCAGCGCCGGGCCGACCAGGATCAGCGCCGTGCGCGTGATCCCGGCCGCTTTCGTTTGGGCGCGGATGGTGCCAAGCGTGCCGCGGATCAGCTGCTCGTCGGGCCAGCCGATCCGATACGCGACGACTGCGGGACAATCGCCGCCGTAATGCGGCAGCAGCACGCGCACGATGCGGGCGAGATTGGTGATCGACAGGTGGATCGCCAGGGTGGCCCGGCTCGCCGCAAGGCGGTCGAGGCTCTCGCCCGGCGGCATCGGCGAGGAGCGGGTCGCGGTCCGCGTCAGGATCACGGTCTGCGCCACCTCCGGCGCGGTCAGCTCGCGGCGCAGCGCCGCCGCGGCCGCGGCAAAGGCCGGCACCCCCGGCGTCACATCGAACGGGATGCCGAGTTCGTCGAGGCGCCGCATCTGCTCGCCGATCGCCCCGTAAAGCGACGGGTCGCCGGAATGCACCCGCGCGACATCAAGCCCCCGTTCGTGAGCGGCGGCGATCTCGTCGATGATCCGGTCGAGCGTCAACGGCGCGGTATCGACGATCCGGGCGCCCGCCGGCGCGGCGTCGATCACCGCGCGCGGCACCAGCGAGCCGGCGTAGAGGCACACCGGGCACCGCTCGATCAGCCGCAGCCCGCGCACCGTGATCAGATCGGGCGCGCCCGGTCCGGCGCCGATAAAATGCACCGTCACGCCGTCGGCTCGTCGCAATCGAAATAGCCGCGCGGGGTGTAGACGCGTGGTTTTTCACCGGGGACGAGGCGCGTGCGGCTGCTGCCGACCAGGACAATGCTCAGCATGTCGGCCTCGGCCCCGGCGAGCCGGTCGAGCGGCAGGATTTCGACATGCTCGCCGGCGCGGCCGAGATTGCGGGCGATCACGCAGGGCGTTTCGGGCGGACGATGGCGCAGCAGCAGACCGGCCGCCTCGGCCAGTCGGCCAGCCCGCCGGGCCGAGCGCGGGTTGTACAGCGCGACGACAAAATCGGCGCTCGCGGCGGCTTCCAGCCGGGTCCGGATCGCCGCCCACGGGGTCAGCAAATCCGACAGCGAAGTCGCGCAGAAATCGTGACCGAGCGGCGCGCCGGCCCGCGCCGCCGCGGCATGCATCGCGCTGATCCCCGGCGCGACCGTGACGGCGACAGCCGACCAGTCGCGCCGCCGCTCGCGCTCGATCAGCTCGAAGACCAGCGTAGCGAGACCATAGATTCCGGGATCGCCGGACGAGACCAGCACAACCGCTTTTCCCGCAGCCGCCAGGTCGAGCGCCAGCCGCACCCGCGCTTTCTCTTCGCCGATCGCGCTGTCGTGCCGGCGCTTGCCGGCAATCGCGCCGCCGAGCAGGTCGAGATAAAGCCGATAACCGACAACATCATCGGCCGCGGCGAGCAGCGCGGCGGTCTCCGGGGTCCGCCAGACCGGGTCGCCGGGACCGGTTCCGATGATGGCAAGCCGGCCGCGCGGGCGCCCGAGCGCGGCGGGATCGAGCGGCGCGGCGGCGCGCGCGACCGCGCAGGTTGCCCGGTGCGACTGGCGGCGCGGAACGAGCAACGCGCCGTCCGGTCCGGCAGCGGCCAGCGCCGCGCCTTCGGCCACTCCCCAGCACCCGGTCGCGCGGAACGCCGCCTCGGAGCGGATCGTCAGCCGTCCGGTCTCGGCGAGCAGCCGCGACGCCGGAAAGAACCGAGCCGGAACGCCGAGCGCGTTGGCAAGCTCGTGGACGGCCGCCTCGTCCGCCTTGAGGTCGATCGAGACGATTGCGGCAACCGCTTCCGCCGCCAGTCCGGCCTCGGCGAGCGTCTCGCGCGCCAGCGCGGCAACTTCCTCGGCCGCAACACCCCGCTCGCACCCGATGCCGAGCGCCAGCACCGGCGGATGCAACACGAGAGCGTCGCCCTCGGGCCGAGGGCGACGCTCTGTGACAATGATTTTGCGCTCGCCGGTTTCGGACCAAGCGACCGTCCCGGCGCGCAGCCAGTCGGCACGGGCGGCCTCTTCGACCAGCGCCACCCTCTCACCGGCCAGCAGCGCCGCCGCCACCGGCTTGACCCGTTCGGGGTTCGCGATGCGCCACCCCGGCGGCGGTTCGTCCAATGCGAAGCCGAGAAGCAGATCGCCCGCCGTCGTGATTGCCGCGGTACCGCCGATCGCTTCCGCGACAGCGCGGGCAAGTGCATTGGCGCCGCGATGTCCGCCCAAGAGCGGCACCGCCGCGGACCCGTCCTCGGCCAGCGCGACGACCGGCGGCTCGTCCACCTTGCTCGCGAGCAGCGGCGCCACGGCCCGAATCAGGATGCCGCTGGCGCACACTCCGACGATCGGCCGCCCCGCCGCGAACAGCTCGCGCAGCAGCGGGATCAGACTGTCATAAGCATGGTCGGAATTGCCGACCCGCCCGCGCGGGGCGAACAGCTCGGCTCCCGGCAGCAGGTCGCGAACCCGCCGCCCGAGCGCGGCCCCGCCCGGCCCCAATACGACGATCGCGACACCGCGCGGCAATCCCGAAATCACGGCGGCAACCCGCTGCGCCGCACCACGGCGGTCGCAAAATACGGCACCGTCGCCGGGTCCACCGCGGCAAGCGCGGCGACCCGCTCGCTCGGCCAGCTGGCATGCTCGACATAAATCGCCGCCTCCAGCATCCCGAGCCGTTGCAGGACCCGGCGCAGCTTCGGGAAATGGCGGCCCAGCTTGATGACGATCGCGGTCTCGATGCCGGCGAGAGCGGCGGCGAGTGCCTCCTCGGGCAGGGTGGCGGGCACGATCGACAGGGTCTGGTCGCGCTGCGCCAGCACCTCCCCCGCCGCCGCGGCGCAGGCGGTGACCGACGACACGCCGGGCACGATCGCCACCGGAACGCGCGGGCCAAGCGCCGCCAGAACCCCGCCAAAGCTGCCGTACAGCAGCGGGTCGCCCTCGCACAGATAGGCTGCGTCGTCACCCGCCCGCAGCACCGCTTCGATCTGCGCCGCGGCATCGCGGTAGATGTCCTGCGGCGGCGGGCCGGGCCGCATCGGAAAGCGGATCGCGATCTCCTTCTGACCGCGGTCCAGCCACTGCGCCGCGATGCCACGCGCGACGCTGTCGCCGCTGTCGGGCGCCGGATAGGCGACAACCGCCACCGACCGCAGCACGCGCAGCGCTTTCAGCGTCACCAATTCAGGATCGCCCGGACCGAGACCGATCCCGTACAAAAGACCCGACTTCATCTCAGATTTTCAAACCGATTTTGCCGCGAAAAGCTGTGTTACCGACATCAGCGGGCGCCAGGCATGGTGCGCGCCGAGGCTTTCGGCACGGCTGACCGCAATACGGGTCAGCTCGCCGCCGTGCCGCGACCGCCAGTCGAGCACGGCGCGTTCCCCCTCGATGCTGACGACATTCGCGACGAGCCGACCGCCTTGCCGCAACACCGCCCAGGCTGTGTCGAGCAGACCGGGATCGCCGATGCCGCCGCCGATAAAGATCGCGTCCGGCGGCGGCAGACCGGCCAGCGCCTCGGGCGCCCTCCCCGCGACAATGCGCAACTTTGGAACCCCGAGCCGCCCGGCGTTGCGGGCGATGACCGCGGCGCGCGCCTCGTTATGTTCGACGGCGATCGCCGCGCCGCCTGCAATCGCGCGCAGCCATTCGATCGCGATCGAGCCGCATCCGGCCCCGATATCCCACAGCATCTCGCCGGCCAGCGGGGCCAGACGCGCCAGCGTCATCGCCCTGACCTCGCGCTTTGTCAGCTGACCGTCATGCTCGAACGCATCGTCCGGCAGACCGGCGAGGCGCGACAGCGGGTTCGCGCCGGGTCCCGGCAAACAGTCGATCGCGATTGTGTTGAGATCAGCCGCGCGGCGTTCGCCCCAGGAATCGGCGGTGCCGGAAAGGACCGCCTCGCGCGCCCCGCCGAGATGCTCGAACACGGTGATGCGGCTCGGACCCCAGCCGGTCTCCTTGAGCAGCGCCGCGACCGCATCAGGCGTGTCGCCGTCATGCGACAGCAGCACAATACGCGCGCCGGGAGACAGATGCAGGCGCAGGCTGTCAAGCGGTCGCCCGTGCAGGGTCAGCGGAATGAGCGCCTCGATCGCCCAGCCGAGCCGGGCGGCGGCCAGGCCGAAGGCGCCGGGATGCGGCACGATCGTCATCTCGTCGATGGGGAAATGGCGCGCCAGCACGGTGCCGATCCCGTACCACAGCGGGTCGCCGCTCGCCAGCACCGTCACCCTTCTGCCGCGCCGCGCCGCGATGTCGCCGAGCGTATCGGCGAGCGGCCGCCGCCAGACCAGCCGCTCGCCGCGACCCGGCGGCACGACCGAAGGCGGCACCATCGCGAGATGCCGGGCGCCGCCGACCAGCAGTTCGGCGGTTTCGATCAGCGCGCGCCCCGCCGGGCTGACCCCGGCGATCCCGTCCTCGCCGATGCCGACGACACCGAGCCAGGCTTTCACGTCGGGGTCCGGGCGCATAGGGCGTTGACCGAAGCCGCCGCGAGCGCGCTGCCGCCGCGGCGTCCGCGCAATGCGACAAACGGCAAGCCCTGACCGAACCCGATCAGCGCCTCCTTCGCCTCGGCGGCGCCGACAAACCCGACCGGGAAGCCGAGCACGAGGGAAGGCGGGGCGGCTCCGGCGGCAATGATTTCGAGCAGATGGAACAGCGCGGTCGGCGCGTTGCCGATCGCGACGACCGCGCCGGCCAGATGCGGTCGCCACAATTCGACGGCGGCGGCGCTGCGGGTCGTGCGCAATTCGGATGCCAACGCCGGAACCGCCGGGTCGCGCAGTGTGCAGATCACCGGGTTGCCGGTCGGCAGAAGCTTTTCCGTAATCCCGGACGCCACCATCGCGCTATCGGCGAGGATCGGCGCGCCGTCCGCCAGCGCCCGGCGTCCCGCTCCGACCGCACCGCACGACCAGACCAGATCGTCGAGGATCGACACATCGCCCGCGGCATGCGCCAGCCGCACCGCCAACGGACGCAGCGCGGCCGGAAATCGCCCGAAATCCGCCGCCTCACGGACCAGCGCAAACGAGCGCCGGTAGATCGCCGCCGGGTCGCGGAGGTAGCCGTATCGGGGTCGGTCAGTTGGATTGCGGGCCTCTTGCCGATATCCGGTCGTGGGAGAGCCGATATTCCCCTCTCCCGCATCACGGGAGAGAGCCTGCCCCGGACTTGATCCGGGGGTGGCCGTCGCGCCAGCGGCGGCCGGGTGAGGGTCGCCGCCAACACTTTCCGCGTGCCCCCCCCTCACCCCGACCCTCTCCCCCCGCCGCGCAGTGGGAGAGGGAGTTCTCCCGATACTCCGCGGCGCCATGACTCCGAGCGTCCACGCCTCCTCGGTTTCGATCGTCCGGACCTGCCCGACCGTCAGACCAGGAGGACCGGCCAGCCAGCGGGCCAATTCCCCTTCGCGGTCCTGCTCGGCAAAAATGGCGGCGACGGTGCGGACCTGCGCCTTGTCGTTGGGCGGCCCGAGTTCCGGCCGCACCCTCCACCATGACGGCCACACCTCGGCCAACACGATTTGCGCCTCGTCGGGCGGCGCCTCGTCGGGAACGGAAAACCCGGTCTCGAACGGCCAGATGCGGGTCCGATCGGCCCATTCGGGATCGTCGCGCAACGCACGCACGACCGGGATTCCGGTCAAGGTCTGGCTGCCGACCGAGCCGGCATAGGCGAGCTTCCAGCACGGCTGCGCCCCGACCATCCAGGTATCGATCAGCCGCTTCTCGGCGAGGCCGTCGCCGGCATGGCCGCGATGATGCGTCGGGCCGAGAAAGGGTCCGGCGGCGCCCGCCGGGCACCCCCAGAACGGGAACCGGCCGCCCGAAACCCGTCGGTTGAAACGCGCGCCGACCTCGAACCGGTTGTTGCGGTTATGCTCGTCATCGGCGAGGAGGGAAGAAATCTCGTCCCACACGGCGCGCCACGGCGGTGTGCCGGCCAGCCCCAGACTTGCGGCGAACCCGGCCGGATAGCCGAACGGAAAATCAAACCCGGCCAGCACACGCTCGCCGCGCCGCACGGCATCGGCGAGCACGCGCCGCAACAACGCTCTCGCCTCATGCCGGGTCGGCGGGTTTTCCAGCAGCCTCTCCGCCCCGTCACGGCCGACCGCGCAGACCCAGATGCTGTCGCGCCCGGTTTTCGGCGTGCCGGCCGCGCTCCAATCGACAATCACAAACGTATCGAACAGCGCCGCGCCTCCGGTTCAGCCTTCATGATCGTGAGAATGGTGATGCCCCTGCGCATGCGGGTGCCCGTGACTATGCCCGGGCGTGTGATCGTGGGGCGTGTGATCGCGGTGGTGCCCGACCCCGGCGCCGCGCACGTGATGGTGATGCCCCTGCTGAGGCGCGCTGACGGAATCCTCGTACCCGACGATGCGCGTGCGGTATTTGCACAATTGGCAGTTCATCGCCGGCGCGCCGGTGTCGCATTCGTCGATGCGGTCGAGAAAGGCGTCGATGACCCTGGGATGGTCGCGCAGATAGCCGGCCTTGGCGAAGGCGATCCGCGGGAAACGGAGCGCGGCGGCATCGGTCTCGTCGTAGATGCGTTTGACCAGAACCCCGGTGAACAGAAAATACGGAAAGACGACGATACGGCGAAACCCGAGAAGCGCCGCGCGGTCGAGCGCCGCGCCGACCCGCGGATGCGCGACACCGCTGAACGCCGCCTCGGCCCAGCCGAAACCGAGACCTTCCCATAACATGCGTGCAACCTTGGCGATGTTCGAATTGGCGTCGGGATCGTTGGTGCCGCGGCCGACGACAACGAGCACCGTTTCCGAGCGTTCCGCCTCCGGTGCGACGGCGGCGATGCGGTCGGCAGCCGCTTCGAGCAGGTGAGGGTCGATCCCGAGATCGCGGCCGAGCGTCACCTCCGCCCCCGGATGCGCGTTCATAAAACTGTTCATCTCCCACGGCAGGTCGTTTTTGACGTGGCTCGCGGCAAACAGCATGCCGGGCACGGCCAGTATTCTCGCCGCACCCCGCCCCCGCAACCCGGCCAGCGCCTCGCCAATCGTCGGACGGGCGAATTCGAGATACCCGGTCGCGAAAGCGCGGTCCGAGAGGCGGGCGCGCAGCAAAGCGGCGGCAGCTTCGAATTCCACAATCGCATCGGAGTCGCGACTGCCGTGACCGCACAGCAGCACCGCCGGTTCGTTCATCGCCGATCTCTCCCCCGATTGATCGCGACGGCCCGACAGAAGAGATTGCCGCCGCGATGACGCCGCCTTCCCTCGATGATCCGCTGCTGCTGCTGCTCGCCGGTCTGGCGATCGACGCGGTGTTCGGCGGCATGCCGGGCCTGTTCCGCTTCGTGCCGCATCCGGTCGTGCTCGCCGGGCGGGCGATCGCGTTCTTCGAGCGCAAGCTCAACCGGCTGCAACGCACCGAGCGCGCCCGTCGCGAGCGCGGCATTCTGACCGTGCTGGCGCTGGTCGGCGGTGCCGCCGCGATCGGCTGGGTGATCCAGGCGCTGTGCCGCGGCCGGCCGCTCGGCGCGCTGATCGAGGCGTTTCTGATCGGGATTCTCGTGGCTCAGCGCAGCCTGTTTCTGCACGTCGCCGCGGTCGCTCTGGCGCTGCGCAACAGCGGGCTGGAAGCCGGGCGCAAGGCGGTCAGCCATATCGTCGGCCGCGACCCGGCGCGGCTCGACCGGCACGGCGTCGCGCGCGCCGCGATCGAGAGCCTGGCCGAGAATTTCAGCGACGCCGTCGTTGCGCCGGTTTTCTGGTATCTGGTCGGCGGTTTGCCGGGTCTGTTCGCGTACAAGATGGCGAACACGCTCGACAGCATGATCGGGCATCGCTCGGAACGCTACCGCGCCTTTGGCTGGGCCGCCGCGCGCTTCGACGACCTTCTCAACCTCGTCCCGGCGCGTTTCAGCGGTCTGCTGCTCGCGATCGCGGCGCTGTTCGTCAAGGAGGCGCGGCCCGGACAAAGTCTTTTGACGATGCTGCGCGACGCGCGCAAACACCGCTCGCCGAATGCCGGCTGGCCGGAGGCGGCGATGGCCGGCGCGCTCGGTCTCGCACTGGCCGGTCCGCGCCACTACGCCGAGGGCATCGTCGACGATCCGTGGATCGGCTCCGGGACGGCCCGCGCGACGACGGCCGACATCTTTCGGGGGTTGCGGCTGTATTACGCCGCCTGCCTCTTGCTGAGCGGCGGGCTGATCGCCGCCTGGATCACGCTGCATGTCAGGCTGCCCGCGTGAGATCGGGCGCGCGCGACGCGGCGAACAGCGCGGTCAGATCGAGGTGCCGTTCGAGATGATCGGCAAGCCGGTCGAGAATGCCGTCGATCATCGCGTCGTAAGCAATGCCGCCGCCGTCATCGGCGCCGAGCCGGGCCAGAAACGCGCGCCGGAACGCGTCCCCGGCGAACAGCCCGTGCAGGTAGCAGCCGCCGACCCTTCCATCGGGGCTGACCGCGCCGTCTTGCCGTCCGCCGAGATCGAGCATCGGGCGGGCGAGACCGGGGCCCGATGTCATCCCGAGATGCATCTCATAACCGCGCACCGCCCTGCCGGTCGCGAGATCGGTTCCCGCAGCTTGACGGAGCTGCTTTTCCGGCCCGAGCACCGTGTCGATATCGAGCAGACCCAGCCCCGCCGCCTCGCCGGGCCGCCCTTCGCACCCCTCGGGATCGGCGATGCGCCGGCCGAGCATCTGATAACCGCCGCACAAACCCAGGATATGTCCGCCGTAACGGCGATGGGCGAGAATGTCGATGTCCCACCCCTCGCACCGCAGAAACGCAAGATCGGCCAGCGTCGCCTTCGATCCAGGCAGGATCACGAGCGCGGCATCGCGCGGCAGCGGATGGCCGGGCCGCACCATCACGAGATCGATCCCCGGCTCGGCGCGCAGCGGGTCGAGATCGTCGAAATTGGCGATACGCGGCAGCAACGGGACGGCGATTTTGACCCAGCCGCCCTCACCCGCCTCTCCCGGATCAAGTCCGGGGTCGGCACCCTCTCCCGCAATGCGGGAGAGGGTTTGCCGGTCCCCCCTCCCCCGTACCGCGGGGGAGGGGGGACCGGCCGCGCCTGCGGCCGGTGGGTGAGGGTAATGCCGCAGCGCCAACGAATCCTCGGCCGGCAGCAGCGCAGCCTCGGCGAAAAACGGCACCACACCAAAGCATCGCCACTCCGTGCGCTCGCCGATCGCGGTGACGCCGCCGTCGAACAGCTGGATATCGCCACGAAATTTGTTGACGACATAACCGACAATCCTCCCGCGCTCGGCCGGCGACAGCAGCGCATAGGTGCCGACGAGCTGTGCGATAACACCGCCGCGCTCGATATCGCCGATCAGCGCGACCGGCACATCGGCGGCCTCGGCGAAGCCCATATTGGCGATATCGCCGGCACGCAGATTGATCTCGGCCGGGCTGCCGGCGCCCTCGACGAGCACGAGATCGGCCCCCCCGGCAAGCCGGTCGAAGGCGGCCAGCACCTCGGGCAGCAGGCCCGGCGCCAGTCTGCGGTAGTCGCGCGCCGCCGCGCTGCCCCGCACCCGACCGCACAGCACAAGTTGCGCCGCGCCGTCGGATTGCGGCTTCAGCAGCACCGGGTTCATGTCGCTGACCGGCGCGATACGACAGGCCCGCGCCTGCAATGCCTGCGCCCGACCGATCTCGCCGCCGTCTTCGGTCACTGCGGCATTGTTCGACATATTCTGCGGCTTGAACGGCCGCACCCTGAGACCCCTTCGGGTAAAGGCGCGCGCCAGACCGGCGACAAGCAGCGACTTGCCGACATCCGAGCCGGTGCCTTGCAGCATCAGCGCGCGGGTCATGCGCCGCGGTCCCTCAGAACTCGATCCCGGCCTGCGCTTTGACCCCGGCGCGGAACGGGTGCTTGACCAGGGTCATCTCGGTGACGAGATCGGCAATCTCGATCAGCGGCGCCGGCGCGTTGCGGCCGGTGACGACGACGTGCAGGTCGCGCGGCCGGTCGCGCAGCACGGCGAGCACCTCGTCGAGCGGCAGATAGTCATAGCGCAGCACGATGTTCAGCTCGTCGAGCAGCACCATGCGGTAGGACGGGTCGGCGATCATTTCCTTTGCCGCCTCCCAGGCGGCGCGGGCGGCGGCGATGTCGCGGGCACGGTCCTGCGTGTCCCAGGTGAACCCCTCGCCCATCGCGCGGCAGGTGACGAGTTCGGGAAACCGCGCCAGCACCGTGCGCTCGCCGGTGCTCCAGGCGCCCTTGACAAACTGCACCACCCCGACCCTGAACCCGTGCCCGATGCAGCGCAGCACCATGCCGAACGCGGCGGTCGACTTGCCCTTGCCGGCCCCGGTATGCACGATCAGCAGCCCGCGCTCCTCGGTCTTGGTCGCCAGCACCTTGCGGCGCGCCGCTTGCCGCCGCTCCATCTTCTCGCGGTGCAGCCGGTTCAGTTCGTCTTCCGAAAGCGCCGGATCAGCCATCGCCGACAACCTCCGCACGGGTGCTGTTGCGCCGGGGCCGCCACAACCCGCGCTCGATCGCCTCGCGGAACCGCGCCTCGGTTTCCGCCAATGCCGCGGGGTTGTGCTCGGCCATGAAATCGCGTACCGCCGCATCTGCGATGTACGCCTCGTACAGCGCATCAAAGTGGGAATCATCGACAGCCCGCGCCGTCGCGGCGAAGGCGAACAGATAATCGACCGTCGCGGCGATCTCGGCCGCTCCCTTGTAGCCGTGGCGCATAACCCCGGCGATCCAGCGCGGGTTGGCGGCGCGACCGCGCACGATGCGGCCCAGCTCTTCGCGCAATGAACAGATGCGCGGCCGGTCTGGCTGGGAATGGTCGTTGTGGTAGACCGCGACCGCGCGCCCCGACAGGTGGCGGATCGCGACCGCCAGCCCGCCCTCGAACTGATAGTAATCGTCGCTGTCGAGCAGATCGTGCTCGCGGTTGTCCTGGTTGTGCAATACGGCGTCGGTCGCGGCGAGCCGCGCCTCGAACAGCCCGCGCTCCGCCCGGCCCTCGCCGCCGGCGCCGTAGGCCCACCCGCTCCAGCCGAGATAGGCGTCGGCCAGATCGGCATCGTCACGCCACAGGCGCTCGTCGATCATCACCTGCAACCCGGCGCCGTAGGCTCCCGGCTTTGAGCCGAACACCCGATATCCGGCGCGCCGCGCGGCCTCATCGGGCGAGGCTCCGGCGGCTTCGAGCGCTTTGCGGTCCGCGGCGACGCGCACCGCGATCGGGTTTGTCGCTTCCGGCTCGTCGAGCGACGCGACGGCCCGCACCGCGCTGTCGAACAGATCGATCAGACCGGGAAACGCGTCGCGAAAAAAGCCGGAAATCCGCAACGTGACATCGACTCTCGGCCGGTCGAGCACCGAAACGGGAAGGATCTCAAACCCGGTGACCCGGCCGCTGGCGCCCTCCCAGACCGGGCGGACGCCAAGCAGCGCCAGCGCCTGCGCGATATCGTCGCCGCCGGTGCGCATATTGGCGGTGCCCCAGGCCGACAGCGCCAGCCGCGCCGGCCAGGTGCCGTGCTCCTGCGCGTAGCGCTCGACAAGCAGCATGGCCGAATGCCAGCCGAGCTGCCACGCCGCCGGGGTCGGCACCGCGCGGGTATCGACCGAGAAGAAATTGCGCCCGGTCGGCAATACCTCGGGCCGCCCCCGGCTCGGGGCGCCGCTCGGTCCCGGTTCGATCCGCCCGCCGTCGAGACCGGCCAGCACCGCGGCGATCTCGGCCGATCCGCACGCGCTCACCGCCGGACGCAGAGTGCGCTCGATCCAGCCGAGCACGGCGCGGGTGCGCTCCCATTCCGGCGCCGGTGTCTGCATGCCGGACACGAGACGCAGCGCCAGCGCTTCAAGCCGCTCGACCGTATCGCCAGCGGTGCGCCAAACGGAACCCCCTCCCCCGCTTGCGGGGGAGGGTTGGGGTGGGGGCATCAGCGCAAGCACCGCCGGCCTCGGCCCCATCCACGGCTCGGAAAAATCCAGCATCAGCGGGTCGACCCCGAGATCGAGATCGGCCGCCAGCGCGCGCAGCAACGATTCGTCTTCCACCCCGCCGCCGCGCCGCGCCCGCGCAAAGGCGACGAGCAGCGCATCGAGACGCGCGCCGTCCGGGCTGGTCCCCAGCACGTGCAGCCCGTCGCGGATCTGCAACTCCTTCAGCTCGCACAAAAACCCATCGAGCTTGCGCAATGCCGCCGCGCTGTCCTCGCCGGGGATGATGCCGCAATCGCGGTCGATCCCGGCGGAAGCGGCGCGTTCCAGAATTTCGGCGGCCAGCGGCGCGAGCCGTCGCACATCGCCCTGCGCCGCCTCGTAATACTCGTCGATCAGCCGCTCGATCTCGGCCTGCGGACCGTAGCTGCCGGCGCGGGTCAAAGGCGGGGTCAGGTGATCGACAATGACCGCCTGCGTCCGCCGCTTCGCCTGGCTGCCCTCGCCGGGGTCGTTGACGATAAATGGATAAAGATGCGGCAAGGGGCCGAGCACCGCCTCCGGGAAGCATTCCGAAGACAGGGCCAGCGCCTTGCCCGGCAGCCATTCGAGCGTGCCGTGTTTGCCGAGATCGATCACCGCGTCGGCCCGGAAATTGTCGGCCAGCCACGCATAGGCGGCCAGATACGAGTGCGGCGGCACCAGCGCCGGGTCGTGATAGGTCGCTTTTGGGTCGAGATTGTAGCCCCGCGCCGGCTGGATCAGCACCGCGATATTGCCGCTGCGGAAACCGGGGATCGCGAACCTTCCGCAATCGAGCCGCCCCGGACGGTAGAACGGGTCGCGCTCGGCGCTGCCCCAGCGCTCCGACACCTGAAGCTGCACCGCAATCGGCAGGCTGGCGAAAAACGCCGAATACTCGGCAAAGGACAGCGTTTCGTCGGCCGGCGCATGCGGCCTTGCATTGCTCGGGCCGGCGAGCAGACGCCGCATCAGCGCGGCACCGTCCCCCGGCATGTCGCCGGTGCGGTATCCGGCGTCGCGCAGCGCCTTCAGGATCGCGACTGCCGATGCCGGCGTATCCAGCCCGACCCCGTTGCCAATGCGGCCGTCGCGGTTCGGATAATTGGCGAGCACGATCGCGACCCGCCGCTCATCCGGCTTTTTGGCGCGTAGCCTGGCCCAGTTGCGCGCCAGATCGGCGACAAAGGCGATCCGGTCCGCGACCGGCCGATAACCGACCAGATCGGCCTCGGTTTCCGGATCGCGGCCAAGCGGCGCCTTGAACGACACCGCGCGCGACAGGATGCGGCCGTCGATCTCGGGCAACGCCACGTTCATCGCCAGATCGCGCGGACCCAGGCCGCGCGTACTGTCGCGCCATGATTCCTCGTCTCCGCCGGAGAACACGATTTGCAACACCGGACAATCGGCGCGCAGCGGGTCGCCGCCGCCGGACGCCGCCAGCGAAAACCCGGTTGCGTTGAGGATCGCCGCCGGAGGATGCGCTCTCAGCACATCGCCGAGCAGCGCGCCTGCCTCTGCATCCTTCAGACTGCCGACAAAAACCGGCAGCGGCCGCAGCCCGCGCGCGGTCAGCGCCCGCGCCAGCGCATCGACCGGCGCCGTGTTGCCGGACTGCACCAGCGCCCGATAGAACACGATCGGGACGATCCCTCCCCCGCCCCGCCACTCGGCCGCGATCTCGCCGAGACCCGGGGTCGCGTGCCCCGGCCAGTACAGCCCGGCGCGCAGCAGCGGCGCCGGCTCGGCCCAGTTGCCGATGAGCGACTTCCCCGAGGTTATACCGCTCGCCGCCCCCACCCTTCCCTCCCCCGCAAGCGGGGGAGGGTTAGGGAGGGGGTTGGCGGAGGAGGAAAGCGTCAGAGTGAGAAGACCCGCCGCAAACCGCAAAAGATTATCGGCATTCCCCGGCCCGCCTTCCGTCAGATAGCGCCACAACCGCCGCAGCGCCTCGGGCGGCACGGTCGAGAGCCGGAACAGTTCGGGGTCGGGTTTGTCGTCGCCCGGCAGCAGCGCCAGCGGAATGCCGTTATCGCGACAGGTCTCGACCAGCCGTTCGACACCGTAGGGCCAATAGGCGCTGCCGCCGAGCAGCCGCGCGATCACCAGCCGCGCCCGCGCCACGACCTCCATATACAGATCGACCGAGAAATGATGCCCGAGCCGCATCACCGGCGCGAGCCGCAGCGTCGGCGCTTCCGGATCGTCTTCGCGCCGCCGACCCTGCGCCGCCGCGAGCAGCGCGATCTCGGTATCGGCGCTCGCCAGCACGATGATGTCGCCCGGCGTCTGGGCCAGATCGATCGCGGCCGATCCGTCGGCGATGATGCCGGGTTCGGTGGCGAGCAGGTGCATTCAGCCGGCCCCAGCGGCTGCCGCCAGCGCGGTTTCCACGGCGGCGCGGTCGAGACCCTTTTTTCCGATGACGACCAGCCGCGTCGCGCGCGCCTCGCCGGAAGCCCAGGGCCGGTCGAAATGCTGTTCGATACGGTCTCCGACCGCCTGGATCACGAGGCGGCGATCACGGCCCGGTACATCGGCAAAACCCTTGACCCGCAACACGTCCTGCGCCCGGATCGCGGCGGCGAGCCTCATGTGGAAAGCCGCCATATCGGCTACCGGACCGATCTCCACGGCAAAACTGTCGAAATCGTCGTGGTCGTGTTCGCCCTCGGCCTCGTGCAGTGACGGCCGCGAAGCGAGATCGTCCTCGGCGCCCGCGGCCAGACCCAGCGCCACCGCCGGCGGCACCCTGCCCTGCTCGGCCGCAACCAGCTTTACCCCCGGCCGCAGCCTCGCCGCGATATCGGCGCGCAGCCCGGCAAGGACCGGAGACGCGACGAGATCGGTCTTGTTCAGGATCACGAGATCGGCGCAGGCGAGCTGATCCGTAAACACCTCGTCGAGCGGGTTGTCGTGGTCAATCGCCGGATCGGTGTCGCGCTGCGCCGCAATCGCCGCCGGATCGTCGGCGAAGCGGCCGGCAGCGACCGCCGCCGCGTCGATCACCGTGACGACGCCATCGACGGTCATGCGGGTGCGGATTTCGGGCCAGGCAAAAGCCTGCACCAGCGGTTTCGGCAGCGCCAGACCCGAGGTCTCGACGACGATATGGCCAGGCGGCTCGGCGCGTTCGATCAGCCGGGTCAAGGTCGGCAGAAAATCGTCGGCCACGGTGCAGCACAGACAGCCATTGGCCAGCTCGACAATATCGTCGTCGCGGCAGGTCGCGTCGCCGCAGCCGAGCAGCAGGTCGCGGTCGATGCCGAGTTCGCCGAACTCGTTGACGATGACAGCCAGCCGGTGCCCGGAAGCAGCCGACAGCAGATGGCGCACAAGGCTCGTTTTTCCCGCTCCGAGAAACCCGGTGACGATCGTCGCGGGGATGCGGCGCATTACCACTGCCCCTTGTCTTCTCCCTCTCCGCCCCTGGGGGCGGAGAGGGTTGGGGTGAGGTGGGGGATTCCAGAGCGGTTGCCGACACCCACCTCACCCTCCCATCGCTCCGCGATGGGCCCCTCCCTCTCCCCCCCTGAAGGGCGGAGAGGAGATGTTAGCTACCTCGTCCTTCAGCACCAGCGGCAACCCCGCCGCGACAAACACGACCCGGTCGGCCAGCGCCGCAATATCCTGGTTCAGCCATCCGGCCTCGTCGCGAAAGCGGCGGCCGAGCGGCGTTTCCGGCACCAGCCCGAGACCGACCTCGTTGGCGACCAGCACGGCCGGCCCGGCGGCGTCGCGCAACACTGCGCGCAAGGTCGCAAAATTTTCATCAAGTCGCGCCCCGGCCAGCATCAGGTTCGACAGCCATAGAGTCAGGCAATCGACCAGCACCGGGTCGTCCGGCCTCGCCTCCGCCGCAACAGCCTCCGCCAGCCGAACCGGCGCCTCGACGGTGCGCCAGAACGGCCCGCGGCGGGCACGATGCGCGGCGATGCGCGCGCTCATCTCGTCGTCGCCCGGCTCAGCGGTCGCCACATAGGTGCCGGAAACAGCCGCCGCCTCGACGAGGCGCTCGGCATAGCGGCTCTTGCCCGAGCGCGCGCCGCCCAGCACCAGGGTCAATCGGGGCAGCGCTCCCGCCGGGCCTGCAATGCCCGCGTTCGATGACGACAAAGGCTCCTCCTCCGCCCGAGGAATGGTCCCGTTCAGCCCCGCGCGGACCAATCCGTCGAAGGGCGCGACGCGGAGGTCTCCTGGCTCGGGGTCATCGCCGGCGGCGCCTTCCCGCTCCACCGGAGTGAGAGCAGTGGCCAATGCCGCGGGCTCGCCGCTGACAGTTGCGGGGGCAGCGCCGGTCTTGCACCGGACTTCCCTGTCGCATCGCAGGACCACCGTAACACGCGGCCGATGCCGACACAACGCGGCCGCCTCGCCGGTAATGGGTCAGTTTGAATGTAACAGACAGCACCGTCATTCCGGGACGGCCCGAAGGGCAGACCCGGAATCCATGAACACCGGCTTTCTCAAGGTTTCGCGGCCTGTGTTCCTGGCTTCCGGGTTCGCGGGCTACGCCCGCGCCCCGGAATGACGGTATTACCATCCAGACTGACCCACTACCGCCTCGCCGGTGCTGCCTCAGTTTGAAATTGGCCCGCTGCGTTCCCCGGAGACCCCCTCGGGACCGCCGGCGTCCCGCCGGAGGCCGGCGATCCCGAGACAGTACCGCCCCGCCTATCGCCATCTCCCGACTCTGCCGATATTCTGCGGCATTATCGATATCCCCTGCATCACGGATAAAGAACCATGCCGCTCGATGCTCCCGGCCGGGGCAGCCCCGCCCCGTCGCGCCTCGAAGCCCGCCTGCGCCGCGAGTTGCGCGGCGAGGTCATGTTCGACCGGTTCAGCCGCGGGCGCTACAGCACCGACGCGTCGATCTACCAGATCGAGCCGCTCGGCATCGCCGTGCCCAGGGACAAACAGGATGTCGCGGCGGCGCTGGCGATCGCGCGCGAGGAAGGCGTCCCGGTTCTGCCGCGCGGCGGCGGCACGTCGCAATGTGGCCAGACCGTCGCGCGCGCTCTGGTGCTCGATTGCAGCAAGTACATGGACGCCGTCGTCGCTCTCGACCCCGAGGCGCGGCGGGTCCGGGTCCAGCCCGGCGTCGTCATGGAACGGCTCAACGCAAGGCTGCGCCAGCACAAATTGTGGTTCCCGGTCGATGTCTCGACCGGCGACCGGGCGACGATCGGCGGCATGACCGCGAACAACAGCTGCGGCGCGCGCTCGATCCGCTACGGCAACATGGTCCACAATGTGCGCGCGATCAACGCGATCCTGGCGGACGGGACCGAGGCGCGTTTCGCCGAGGTGCCCGGCAATTTCGGAGACGATATCGAACCCGAGCGCTATCGCGACCTGATCCGCGACATGCGCGCGCTGCACCGCCGCGAGGCCGACGAGATCGACCGCCGCTTTCCGAAACTGCTGCGCCGGGTCGGCGGCTACAACATCGACATGATCGATGATGCCGGCCACAACATGGCGCATCTGCTGGTCGGCTCGGAAGGAACGCTCGCCTTTTTCAGCGAGATCGAACTCGATTTGCAGCCGATCCCGCCGCACCGGGTGCTCGGCATCTGCCATTTCCCGACCTTTTATCAGGCGATGGACGCGACGCAGCACATCGTCAAGCTCGGTCCGGCCGCCGTCGAGCTGGTCGATCGCACGATGATCGAGCTGGCGCGCGACAACCCGGTGTTCCGCCCGGTCGTCGATCGCTTCGTCAGAGGCGAACCCGACGCGATCCTGTTGACCGAATTCGCCGGCGACGACCCGGACGACAATCTGCGTCGGCTCGCACAGCTCGTCGAGTTGATGGGCGATCTCGGCTTCGGCAATTCCGTCGCCAATGCCGGCATCATCGAGGCGACCGACCCTTCCTTCCAAAGCGCGGTGTGGAACGTGCGCAAGGAAGGTCTCAACATCATGATGTCGATGAAGGGCGACGGAAAGCCGATCTCGTTTATCGAGGATTGCGCCGTCCGCCTTGAAGACCTCGCCGAATATACCAACCGGCTGACCCAGGTGTTTCACAAGCATGGCACGGTTGGCACCTGGTACGCGCACGCTTCGGTCGGCACTCTTCACGTCCGTCCGGTCATCAATCTGAAACAGGAACTCGGCGCCAGACAGATGCGCGCGATCGCCGAGGAAGCCTTTGCGATGGTGCGCGAATACAAAGGCTCGCATTCCGGCGAGCACGGCGACGGTCTCGTGCGCTCGGAGCACCACGAGGCGATGTTCGGGCCGCGCATCGTGCGGGCCTTTGAAGAGGTCAAGGATACATTCGATCCGAACGGTCTGTTCAACCCCGGCAAAATCGTTCGCCCGCCAAAGATGGACGACCGCTCGCTGTTCCGCTTCAAGCCGGGCTACCGGCAGTTACCGCTCGACACCGCGCTGGACTGGTCGGAATGGGGGTCGTTCGCCAGCGCCGCCGAGATGTGCAACAACAACGGCGCCTGCCGCAAATCCGACCCCGGCGTGATGTGCCCGTCCTACCGCGCCACCGGCGACGAAATGCACCTGACCCGAGGCCGCGCCAACACGCTGCGCCTCGCACTGTCGGGCCAGCTCGGCCCCGACGCGCTGGTGTCCGACGCGATGCGCGGCACGATGGCGCTGTGCGTCTCATGCAAAGGCTGCAAGCGCGAATGCCCGACCGGGGTCGATATGGCGCGCATGAAAATCGAGTTTCTGTACCATTACCGGAAGCGGCACGGATTATCCCGCCGCGACCGCATGATCGCCTATCTGCCGCGCTATGCGCCGCACGCCGCGCGGCTGGCGCGTTTCACAAAGCTGCGCAACCGGTTGCCGGCGCTGGCCGCGCTCGATGAGCGGCTCCTCGGCTTCAGCGCGCGCCGCCAGATGCCGGAATGGTCGCCGCACCCCTATCGCGGGGCAAGCCCCCACCCCAGCCCTCCCCTCCCCGGACTTGATCCGAGGATCACGGGGGGGGGAGTACCCGAGCGGCGCGCCTCCCCTCCCCCGCTTGCGGGGGAGGGTCAGGGTGGGGGTAACACGCACCGGCCGGGACGCGAAATCGTGCTGCTTGTCGATACGTTCAACCGCTGGTTCGAGCCGGAAAATGCGCGCGCCGCCGAGCGGGTGCTGACCCGCGCCGGATACCGGGTGACAACGCCGGAGCCGGGTGTCGGCCGCCCGCTGTGCTGCGGCCGCACATTCCTCGGCGCCGGGCTGATCGACGAAGCGCGCAAGGAGGCAAGCCGCATGCTCCGGGCGCTGGCCCCCGCGATCGCTGCCGGCACCCCGATCGTCGGTCTCGAACCGGCCTGTCTCTTAACCTTGCGCGATGAATTCCCGGCGATATTGCCCGGAGCCGAAACCCAGGCGCTCGCCGCGAGCGCGCTTCTGTTCGAGGAATTTGTCGCCGCCGAACGCAAGGCCGGCCGCTTCGACCTGAAACTCGCGCCGATGCCGGGACAACGCGCGCTCTTGCACGGCCATTGTCACCAGAAGGCGTTCGGCACCGTCAACGCGGCAGCCGAGGCGTTGCGTCTGATCCCGGAGCTGAACGTCGAAACCTTCGATTCGACCTGCTGCGGCATGGCCGGCTCGTTCGGTCTCGAAGCCGAGCATTACGACATCTCGATGCGGATCGGCGAATTGGAGGTTTTACCCAGGATGCGCGCCGCATCTCCGGAGACGCTATTGGCCGCCTGCGGTACGAGTTGCCGCCACCAGATCGCCGAGGGCGCCGGCCGCGAGGCGCGCCATATCGTCCGCCTTCTGGACGAGGCCTCGCCGGCTTAAGCGTCGCTCGGCGAAACCCAGGGAATCCGGCCGAACGCGATCCCCTCCTCGGTCAGCTCGCGCGACTCCTCGGTGGTCGCCTCGCCGTAGATGCCGCGCGGATCGACCTCGCCATAATGAATTTTGCGCGCCTCCTCGGCAAAACGCTCGCCGACATAATCGCAATTGCTCTCGACTTGGCGGCGCAGTTCGACCAAGGCCGCCCGCATCTGCGCCGGCGACAGCGCCGGGACGTTTTTGTGCGAGCGGCCGATATTCGGCGCCATCAGCGCCTTCTCGATCCCGGTGTCGCCGCAAGTCGGGCAGGCGATCTCGTCGGCTTTCTGCTGCGCCTCGAACGCGTCGCCGCTGCGGAACCAGCCCTCGAATTCGTGCTCGGCGGCGCAACGCAGCGTAAACCGGATCATCGTCAAGGCCCTCCTGGCACCCTATCTCTCTCTACACCTGAAACCGCGTTTTCAGCAATCGTCCGTTGAGAGTGCCAACGATGCCCGCGGCCACACCTTCCGACTGGGTACGGCGTTTTGCGCCGCTGATCCGCGACGGCGGTCATGTCCTCGACCTGGCCGCCGGGACCGGACGCCACACGCGGCTGCTCGTGGATATGGGGCTGCGCGTGACCGCAATCGACCGCGATATCGAGACCCTGCGCGGTTTTGCCGGCTCCAGGTGCGATGTGCGCCAAATCGATCTCGAAACCGGCGACCCGGCCGGCGACCCGAACAGCGTCGTCGCGCGTCTCGGCGACGGTTACGACGGGATCGTCGTCACGAATTATCTGCACCGGCCCTTGCTGCGTCCGCTCGCGGCGATGCTGGCCCCCGGAGGGGTGCTGATCTACGAGACGTTCATGACCGGCAACGAGCATTTCGGACGACCGCGCAACCCGGAATTCCTGCTGCGACCGGGCGAATTGCCGGAGGCGTTCGCCGGGCTGACCACCGTCGCGTTCGAACAGGGCGAGGTTTCCCGGCCGCGTCCGGCCGCGATCCAGCGCATCGCCGCAATCGCCGCTCCGGTCGGCCTGCTGCCGGAGCCTCCCTTTCCGCAGCGTGGCCCGGCGCCGGAATGACTCGCCGCCCCTCAAGTTCCTGATCCGTACCCTTCCCGGCTGGACAGCCGAATCGGCAGGCTGCATGATCCGGGCCGTGCATCGACGGTCCCGGTACGCGCCCTGATCTCCCGCCCGCTCCGCTCCCATCAACAACAGCTTGCGGGCGTGATCGAGGCCGTCGCTTCCGGCCGGACCGACGCCCGCGACATTCTCGCCGCCGTCACCCCCGGCGGCGGCAAGTCGCTGCTGCCGGTGATCGCCGCCGTGCGGCTGATCGCCTCCGGCATCGTCGAGCGGGTGTGCTGGGTGGTGCCGCGCGACAGTCTGCGCCTGCAAGCCGAGGAGGCCTTTGCCGACCCGGCCTGGCGCGCCGCGCTCGGCCATGCCCTGTCGCTGCGGGCGGCCGACAACACGCCGAACCCGAGCCGCGGTCTGGCCGGCTATATCACCACCTACCAGGGCATCGCCGCCGCGCCGGACCTGCATCTGCGCGAGTTCCGGCGGCACCGCACATTGCTCGTGATCGACGAGGTCCACCACCTGCCGGCGCTCGCCGATATCGATCCGGAAACCGCGGCCGAACTCGCCAAGACCGCCGGCGAGGGCCAGACCGACGAGGACCAGGCCGGCGCCTGGTCGCGCGCCATCCTGCCGCTGCTGGAATGCGCCGCGGTGCGCCTGCTGCTGTCGGGCACGCTCGAACGCGCCGATGGGCGCGGCATCCTCTGGCTGCCCTACCGCAAGGGGCCAAAGGCGCGAACCCGCGAGATCGCGCTCGACGCGCCGGGCTGGGCGGTGATCGGCTATTCGCGGGCGCGGGCCTTGCAGGAACGCGCCGTGCTGCCGGTCACGTTCGGCGCGCTCGACGGCGAGGCGAGATGGCGTGACACAAGGGGGCACGAGGCCATCGAGGTCGGACCGCACCGGCTCGCCGCCCCCTACCCCACCGAGATCACCCGCCCGGCCCTGTTCACGGCGCTGCGCACCGAATTCGCCGAGGCGCTGCTGCGCGAGGCGTTTGTCAGAATCCGCGATCTGCGCGCCCGCCGGCGCCGGGAGCGCGGTCTCGCTGCGAGCGACGCCGCGCCGGGTCTGGGCAAGCTGCTGGTGGTCGCGCCCGACCAGGAGAACGCGCGGCAGTACCTCGCAACGGTGCGGCGCTGGCTGCCCCGCGACCGGGCCGGGCAGATCGCGCAGATGGCGACCTCGGACACGCCGCGCGCTCACGAGGCCGTCGCCGCCTTCCGGCGTTACCCGGAGCCGTCAATCCTGGTGACGGTCGCGATGGCTTATGAAGGTCTCGATGTGCCCGAGGTGGCGGTGGTGGCGGCGCTGACCCATATCCGCTCGCGCCCCTGGCTCGAACAGATGGTGGCGCGCGCGACCCGCGTCGATCCGCATGCCGGGCCTTATGAAACACAACGCGCCCTGGTCTTTCATCCCGACGACCCGCTGTTCCAGCGCTTCCGGGTGCGCATGGAGACCGAGCAGGGCACGCTGGCGCGCGTGCCCAAGCGGCGCGGCAAACAAGCCCACCTGCCCTTCTGGCTGGCGGAGGAGCTGGCGCGGGAAAAGGACGGCATCGTCCCGCTCGAAAGCAACGCGCTGGCGCTGCGCTTCACGACGCTGCGGCCGGGTCCGGATTTGGCGATGAAGCGCCCGGAGCAGCGGGAAGCGCAGGCGGAGCTGCTGGAGACGCCGTCGATCATCGAACGGCGGCTGCGGGCACGGGTCGGCGAGCTGGTGGCGGCGCAGGTGGTCGAGGACGAGACGGGCCGCTCGGGGCTGCGCCGCGGCAATGCCGGACCCGGTCTTTATCACCGCTACAACGCCGTGCTGAAACGCGTGACCGGCGGCAAGAGCCGGGCGCAGATGACGCTTTCCGAACTCGAAGCCGCGATCGGCTGGCTCGAACGCAACCGCCTCTGCGAGCACCTCGATCTGCTGGAGGGCGACCCCCGCTACGCCTGGTCGGCCCGCAAGCGCGGGGAATGGACGCCGCCGGTCGGCCGGGTCCCAGCGCCTTCGGGCGGCAGCGCGCGAACGGCGAGACGGCGGACGCCGGAACAGCACCGCTCCGGCCCCGACCCGCCGCGCTCGCAATCCCGGCGGTGAACGACCGCGGAACCCGAGAGGCTGGCGCCGCCGCCCCGTTCGCGCCGGCCGCATCACTGTCTGCCGCGGGTGGTGTCTCAGTTTGGTTGGAGGAGCGCCGTGCGTCCTTCGAGACGCCGCCTTCGGCAGCTCCTCAGGATGACCTTCTTTCTCAATGCCATCACAGGCTTGCGTCATCCTGAGGAGGGCGCGCAGCGCCCGTCTCGAAGGACGCGCGATGCCCATGCAATTCAAACTGAGACACTACCCGTTCTTGGCCGGGCTTGGCCCGGCCATCCACGAGAAGGCGGGAGGCTGGGGCGGCTCGTGGATGCCCGGCCCAAGGCCGGGCACGAACGAACCATGATCCGGCATGACAATGCTGTCTGTTACATTCAAACTGAGTCACTACCGCCTTTTCAATAATTTACCTGGACCGCAAGACCTCCCGGCTCTCACGCCGCGGCAAGGCGTCGGCGCTACGGCAAGCGCACGAGCAGCCACCCGGCAATCGCTATGTTCAGAAGATTCCAGCCGAAACCGCTGAGGAAGGCTGCCCGATACGAAAGCGTTGCGTCGAAGATGACACCCGATGTCCAGCCGCCGATCGCCATGCCGGCCAGGGTCGCCGAGAGCACAAGCCCCACGCGCGTTCCGGCTTCCGCCGCGGGATAATATTCCCGAACGATCAGCGTGTAGGTCAGGACGATACCGCCTTGAACCAGACCGAACAGGGCGGTCACGACGTACAGCGACATCAGCCCGTCCGCCCAGAAGTAAAGCAGAAGGGACACAGCTTGCAGTGACGAGCTGAGCAACAATGCGGGCAGCGACCCGATCCGGTCGACGATCAACCCGAAAGTGAGCCGGCTGATAATGCCCGTCGCCAGCATCAGCGACAGCATCCGTGCCCCATTCGCGCTCCCGAACCCCAGATCGACGCAGTAGGCCACGATATGAACCTGAGGCATCGCCATCGCGGCGCAGCAGAGCACTCCGGCCAGCATCAACAGAAGCTGAAGCCGGTTCGGCGTGAGGCCGGCCAGCAGGACCGGCGGCTCGGACCGCATCGACAGAACCCGGCCGCCGGCCGCTGCCGAAATCCGGCGCCGCAGCGCCAGAGCGAGAGGCAGCATCGTCGCGACGCAGAAAACACCGATGCCGAAATAGGTTTGCCGCCAGCCTGCGGACTGGGCGAGCGGCTGAATCACCAGCGGCCAGATTGTCCCCGCCAGATAACTGCCGCTGGAGCAGATCGCGACCGCGATACCGCGCCGGCGCAGAAACCACAGCGACACATCCGCAATCACCGGACCAAAGCTGGCAGACCCGCCGACCCCGATCAGCAGACCGTGTGCGAGCGCGAACTGCCAGTTATGGGCAGCCTGGCTCGCAGCGGCGAAACCGACCCCCAGCATCACGGCTCCGAGGGCGACCGGGATCACGATGCCCATTCGGTCGGAGAGCCGGCCCATGACCGGGCCGCCGAGCACAAAGCCCAGCATCACCGCCGTATACGAGAGCGAAGCGCTGGCCCGATCAACCCCGAAATCGGCCTGGACCGCCGGCAGCACGACGGCGATCGACCACATGGCGACCCCACCGATCGTGCTGAGCAACAAGGACGCGGCCAGGCGGGTATAGGCGTAGAAGCTGTCGATTTCGCCCGCCGCAATGGGCCTGATCGCAGCCGGAGTGTTCGCCGTCACAAAAGGACTCCCCAGCTCGCAGCGGTAAACATCTGATCGTGGTCAGCGGGTGCCGAATAGAACCGCAGCAATCGCTCGGCGCGAGTCAAATTTGCGGGCATGCCCTCCAGGCTCAAGGACCGCCGCCATGCTGCCCCGCCGGCAGCGCAACGCCGCGCCTTCGCGGGCCAGCCGCAAACGGCCTTGCCCTGCCGGCCGCTATTTGCCCGAAGCAGTATCGGCGCGCTGTTTTGCCGGGATTGAACCGGCCGGCTGCCCAGGCAGGCATGGGGTTTAGAGTGTGATCGGGTCTGGTTGAAACGGGATAGGGGTTCCCCGGCGCGGGGATCTCTGCGCAAGATGCTGGCTGGGGGGCGGAGGCCAGCACGCATGCCCAGACCCTATTCACAGGATTTGCGA
>JBFWVT010000074.1:0-25292 GCA_050246595.1 Alphaproteobacteria bacterium | reverse complement strand
GATCCGCGCACCACCGAGGACACGTGGCGCCAGATCGGCTCATTGCTCGATCATTTCTCCGCACAGGAATGCGCAAACTACCTCGCCAATGCCGGCTACGCTTCAACCTGAAACGATCACGCTCTAGGTTCGCTTAGATCACCAGCTCGCGCGCGAGACCGCGGACATCCATCTCGTAATCAAGCCCCTGCACCGGCGGGCGGGCGTAATGCCAGGTCAGTCCGGCGGACGCCGCGCCGCGCCGGACGATCTCGTCGGCGAAAAACGGGTGGATGTCATAGACCGTGTAGACCTGCGTCGCGGTGACATCCGCCCAGCCGAAACCGAGCGCCGTCATGCGCTGTTCCATCACGTCGTGAACAAAGCGCGCCTTTTCGCGCATGCCGTCGGCGGAATGGTCGCCGAGCCGGACGATGCGCTCGGCATAGCTGGCGCCGCCCTCGCGCGCTTCGCCGCTGCCGGCGCAGACAAAACTCGGGGGTGCGCCGCCGTCGCTCGGCACCGTGTAGCAGAAGGCGTAAAACACCGGCGCGGCCGGCGGATCGATCTCGGGGCAAACATTTGAGCGCGCCACCGGATTGATGTCGTCGCGGAAGATGCCCCATTTCTCCAACCGCTGCACGTAATGGCGGTTGAACGCGACGAACCCGGCCTCGGTGAACTGTGCCGCCGAGCGCAATTCGCAGGCACAGAACGCGGTCGGCGGGCGGCCGAGCCGGTTGAGGTGCGCCTCGATCGCGTCAAAGCCCTCGGCGAGCGGCGGCGGGTTCGCAAAGCGGGCGCGCTCGATGCGGAAACCGGGTTCGGCGGCGACCCCGCCCGAATATTGAAACGCATGCGTAATAAAGCGGTATCCGCCGGGGGCGAAGGATTGCACAGGGGGCATCGGCGCGGTCTTCCTGGTTGCGAGCGCCCGGCTACAATCCATGATTTGCCGTCCCGGCGAAAGCCGGGATCGATGGCGGCCGGCAGATCGGCTGTCGAACCGTGGATGCCGGTTGTCGTCCCGAACGCGCCGCCGTGCCCTTTTCGGCGCATCTCTCCTAGCCCTGCCCTGGGCAGGACAGGGCGGCGCTGCCGCGTGCGGAGACAGGTTCCTGGCAAGACCGGGTCAGAACCCGCGCGCGGTGGCGAACTCGGTCGTCTCGATCAGCGCGCGGCGCAGCGGCCCGTCGGGAAAGCAGGCGAGCGCGGCGGCGGCCTCGTCGGCATAGGCTCTCGCGCGGTGCAGCGTCTCCGCCACGGCGCCGCGCCGTTCGACGAGGTGCATTGCCCGTTCCAGATCGCCCGGATGCTGATCGCACTCTTCGAGCGTGCGGCGCCAAAAGGCCCGCTCCTCGGTATCGCCGCGGGCAAACGCGATCAGGATCGGCAAAGTGATCTTGCCGTCGCGAAAATCATCGCCGACCGACTTGCCAAGCTCGCTCTGGCGCGCCGAAAAGTCGAGCATGTCATCGATCAGCTGGAAGGCGATGCCGAGATTGCGGCCAAACCGTTCGAGCGCTTCCTCTTCGGCCGGCGGACGCCCGGCAACGACCGCGCCGATGCGGCTGGCTGCGGCGAACAGCGCCGCCGTCTTGGCTTCGATCACGTCGAGATAGGCGGCTTCGGTCGTCGCCGTATCATTCGCCGTGACCAGCTGCCCGACCTCGCCCTCGGCGATCACGGCGGCGGCGCGCGACAGAATCTCCAGAACGCGCAGCGAGCCGTCCTCGACCATCAGCTCGAACGAGCGGGCAAACAGAAAATCCCCGACCAGCACGGCCGGCTTGTTGCCCCATACGGCGTTCGCCGTGTCGCGGCCGCGCCGCAGATCGCTCGAATCGACGACATCATCGTGCAGCAAGGTCGCGGTGTGAATGAATTCGACGGCCGCGGCGAGCGCGACATGCCGCTCGCCCTCATAGCCGCACAACCGGGCGCAGCCGAGGGTCAGCATCGGCCGCAGCCTTTTGCCCCCGGCCGAGACGATATGACCGGCAAGCTGCGGGATCAGCGCCACCGGACTGTGCATCCGCGACACGATCAGCTGGTTGACCCGGGCAAGATCGGAGGCGAGCAAACGGAACAGCGGGTCGAGCGACGGCTGCGCAGCGTCGGAGCCGCGTTCGGCACTTTGCAGCTGACCCACCAAGGTCTCCTTCGCTGATTTCCGTTGCCGCACAGCGCAGACGCGCGGGTTGACGCGCCTGAAGGCAAGCGAGCATACCACAACGGAGCGAATCAAGAGCCGGCGATCGGCGGGACGTCACCGGACAACGCGGCTGTACCGGCATGAGAGAACTGTTTCGGACAAACAACGTCGTTCGCCTGTCCTGGGCGCAGACCCGGTTGCGCGAGGCCGGCATCAACAGCCTCGTGCTGGATCAACATACCAGCCTCGTGGAAGGCAGCATCGGCGCGATCCCGCGGCGGCTGATGGTGGCCGAACGCGATCATCGGCGCGCCTGCGACATCATTGCCGCCGCCGAGAAGGAGCTGCGCTGAGCGGTTTCGAAACAGCGGCGCCGGTCAGCGAGGATCGGCTGCTCGGCGGCCGGGTGCGTCTGAGGCAACCGCGCGACGGCGCGCGGACCGCGATCGATCCGATCTTCCTCGCCGCCGCGGTCCCGGCCGGACCGGGCCAGGTCGTGCTCGATATCGGCTGCGGCAGCGGCGCGGCGAGCCTGTGCCTGGCGGCGCGCGTGCCCGAGTGCCGCGTTGTCGGCCTCGAATTGCAGACCGATCTGACGCTTCTGGCCGACGACAATATCGCGATAAACGGGATGACCGGGCGGGTCTGCGTGCTTGCCGGCGATCTTCTCCGGCCGCCGCCGGGGCTGGTTCCCGGCAGCTTTGATCATGTCATGGCGAACCCGCCCTTTCTGGAACGCGGGCGGGCCAGCCCGCCGCCGAACCCGGCGAAGGCCGCCGCGGCGATCGAGGGCGAGGCGGGTCTCGGCGACTGGGTCCGGTTCGCGGTGACAATGGCGCGGCCAAAGGGGAGCATCACCTTTGTGCACCGTGCCGACCGAATCGACGCGCTGCTCGGGTATCTGGCCGGCGGGGCCGGCCGGGCCGGCGGGATCGTCGTCTTCCCGCTGTGGCCGGCGGCGGGACGCGATGCCGGCCGCGTCCTGGTTCGCGCCCGCAAGCAGACAGCGGCGCCGGCGCGCCTCGCCGCCGGTCTGGTGCTGCACGAGGCGGATGGCCGGTTCACGGCGGCGGCCGAGGCAATCCTGCGCGGCGGTGCGGTGTTGGCGCTGTAATTCCGGCCTCTGGCCGACATGCCGGCGGGACGCCGGCGGTCCGGTCGGCGGCGGCGCGTCTAGCCGGGCGCCTCGGCCATCCCCATCTGCGGCATTGCCATGAGTTTTCCGGATATTCTGAAACAGCTGCCGATCGAGCGGTTCCGCAATCCGGGGCCGGTCGTCACCGTGGTGCGCCTCGAAGGCGTGATCGCGCCGCGGCAGTCACGCAATTCGGTGTCGCTGGCCACCCATGCCGCGGCGCTCGAACGGGCGTTTTCGGTGCGCGGGCTGCGCGCCGTGGCGCTGGCGATAAATTCGCCGGGCGGGTCGCCGGTGCAGTCGGCTCTGCTGTTCCGCCGCATCCGGCAGCTCGCCGCCGAGAAGGGGGTCCCGGTTTTCGCATTCGCCGAGGATGTCGCCGCATCGGGCGGGTACTGGCTGGCCCTGGCCGGCGACGAGGTCTGGGCCGAGGAAAGCTCGCTGCTCGGCTCGATCGGGGTCGTCACGGCGAGTTTCGGCGTGCATCGGCTGATCGAACGGTTCGGCATCGAGCGCCGGCTCTATACCGCCGGAGAGCGCAAATCGCTGCTCGACCCGTTTTCGCCGGAGAACCCGACCGATGTCGCGCGTCTGTCGGCGCTGCAGCAGGACATCCACGACAGTTTCAAGGAGCATGTCCGGCTGCGGCGCGCGGGAAAGGTCGATCCGGCCGATGAGAGCCTGTTCAGCGGCGAGGTGCTGACCGGGCGGATGGCGCTGACGCGCGGGCTGATCGACGGAATCGGCGACCTGCGCTCGGTGATGCGGTCGCGCTATGGCGACGGCGTCCGGCTCGTGCCGGTTCCGCATCAGCGGCGGCGGCGCTGGTGGCTGCCGCGGCTGCGGCCCGTGATCGCACAGGAGAGCGCGATCGCCGCATCGGTCGCCGAGTTGCTGGATCGGGTCGAGGAACGGGCGCTGTGGGCCCGTTTCGGTCTGTAGCCGCTTTGATCGCGCTTGCCTTGTCCCTTCCCTTGGCCTCCGATACGGCACGATGACGATCTCGGTCCCCAAGCTCGTTCTGATTTTCCTCCTGATCCTGGCCGTGTGGTACATCTCGCGCCTCCTCAACCGCAGCGCCGACGCTCTGGAGCGCCGACGCCGGAGCGCGGCGGCGCGACCGCGCCGACCGGGCGCGATCGAAGACCTGGTTTCCTGCCGGACCTGCGGCGACTATGTTTCGCCCGGCGCGCGCGATTGCGGCAGACCGGCCTGCCCGCAGGCGCGCTGAGGCATTCGGCGGATCGCGAGATGAGCGTCAAGGCAAGCGGGTCGAGCTTTCAGGCGTTGATCCTCAGATTGCAGCGCTACTGGGCCGAGCAGGGCTGCGTGATCCTGCAACCTTACGATATCGAAGTCGGCGCCGGCACGTTTCATCCGGCGACAACGCTGCGCGCGCTCGGACCGGAGCCGTGGCGCGCCGCCTATGTCCAGCCGTCGCGCCGCCCGACCGACGGGCGCTATGGCGAAAACCCGAACCGGTTGCAGCACTACTATCAATTCCAGGTGATCCTGAAGCCGGCGCCTTCCGACAGCCAGGACCTTTATCTCGGCAGTCTGGCGGCGCTCGGCATCGACGCGGCGCGCCACGACATCCGCTTTGTCGAAGACGATTGGGAAAGCCCGACCCTGGGCGCCTGGGGGCTTGGCTGGGAGGTCTGGCTCGACGGGATGGAGGTCAGCCAGTTCACCTATTTCCAGCAGGTCGGCGGCATTGAATGCGACCCGGTCTCGACCGAGCTGACCTACGGTCTCGAACGGCTGGCGATGTATGTCCAGGGGGTCGAGAGCGTCTACGATCTCGATTTCAACGGCGCACCCGGCGACCGCCGCATCACCTACGGCCAAGTCTTCAAGCGGGCCGAGCGCGAGTTCTCGGAATACAATTTCGAGACTGCCGATACCGGTCGCCTGTTCGCGCATTTCGGCGACGCCGAAGCGGAATGCCAGGCGCTGATCGGACGCGGTCTCGCGTTGCCGGCTTATGACCAGTGCCTGAAGGCGAGCCATCTGTTCAACCTGCTCGATGCGCGCGGCGTCATCAGCGTCACCGAGCGGGCCGCCTATATCGGCCGAGTGCGGGCGCTGGCGCGCGCTTGCTGCGAGACCTGGCTGGCGGGGTTGGGGGGATGATGACTTGGTTCCACTGTCATTCCGGGGCGCCGCATCGCGGCGAACCCGGAATCCATATTCCAGAAGCCAGTGTTCATGGATTCCGGGTTCCGCCCTCCGGGCGGCCCCGGAACGATATCTGAAAATGCACGGTGAATTGCTCCTCGAACTCTTGTCGGAGGAGATCCCGGCGCGCATGCAGAGGCGGGCGATCGTCGATCTGACGGCGCTTGTCCGCGACAAGCTGGCGACCGCCGAAATCCCGGCTATCGATATCCGCGGCTACGTGACGCCCCGCCGTTTGACGGTGATCGCGGACGGTATCCCCGAGCGTCAGCCGGACCGCAGCGAGGAGCGCCGCGGACCGCGGGTCGGCGCGCCGCAACAGGCGATCGAGGGGTTTTTGCGCGCTGCTGGGCTGTCGTCCCTCGATCAGTGCGAAATGCGCGACACCGGACGCGGCGAATTTTATTTCGCGATCATCAAGCGTCCGGGCCGCCCTTCCGCCGAGGTTCTGCCGGAGCTGCTGCATGCGGCGATCGCCGAGCTTTCCTGGCCGAAATCGATGCGCTTCCCGGCCGCCTCGCTGCGCTGGGTGCGACCGCTGGTCTCGGCTATCTGCCTATTTCAGGGCGCGGTGCTGCTTCTGCCGCTCGACCTTGTGCCGGTCGGGAGAACGACGCGCGGGCATCGCTTTTTGTCCGAAGGCGAAATCGCGGTCGATAACGCGGCCGATTATCTCGAAAAACTCGAAGCGGCGTACATCGTCCTCGACCCGGATCGGCGCCGCGACATGATCTCCGGCGAACTCGACCGGCTTGTTTCGGCCGAGGGGCTGAGCGTCAAACCCGATCCCGGTCTGCTCGACGAGGTGACCGGGCTTGTCGAATACCCGGTCGTGCTGATCGGGACGATCGACGCGGCGAGCATGGAATTGCCGCCGGAGGTGCTGGCGACCGCGATGCGGACGCACCAGAAGTATTTTTCGTGCCTCAACCCGGACGGCACACCGGCGCCGCGCTTCCTGTTTGTCGCGAACAACCTGACGCCGGATCAGGGAAAAACGATCGTCGCCGGCAACGAACGGGTGCTGCGCGCGCGGCTCGCCGACGCCCGCTTCTTCTGGGAGCAGGACCGCAAAATGCCGCTCGCCTCGCGGGTCGAGGCGCTGGAGGAGCGCGTCTATCATGCCCGGCTCGGCAGCGTGCGCGACAAGGTGCGGCGCATGGAAACGGCTTCGGCGTTTCTGGTGCCGTATGTTCCCGGTGCCGACGCCGAGCGTGCCCGCCGCGCCACGCTGCTCGCAAAGGCGGATCTGTCGACCGGCATGGTCGGCGAGTTCCCGGAATTGCAGGGAATCATGGGGTGCTACTACGCGCTGAACGACGCGGAGGACCCTGATGTCGCCACGGCGATCGCCGATCATTACAAGCCGCAGGGACCGAACGACACCTGCCCGAGCGCGCCCGACAGCATCGTCGTCGCGCTCGCCGACAAGCTGGATATGCTGGCCGCCTTTTTCGCGATCGACGAGAAGCCGACCGGATCGCGCGACCCGTTCGCTCTGCGCCGGGCGGCGCTCGGCATCATCCGGATCATCCTCGAAAACCGGCTGCGTCTGCCGCTGAAGGCGGTCTTTGCGGAAGCCCACCGCGCGTTGCGGGCGCAACAGATCGCGGACGAACTCGGGGTTCCCGGTTCCAGCGTCGGGGTGGACCCGGAGCCGCCGCCCGATCTGGTGCCGTTTGTCGCCGACCGGCTCAAGGTACATCTTCGCGAGGAAGGCGTGCGGCACGACCTGATCGCCGCGATCTTCGCGCTGATCGAGGAAGACGATCTCGTCCGCCTGTTGGCCCGCGTCGATGCGCTCGCGACATTCCTCGGCACTGAGGACGGGGCGAACCTGCTGATCGCGTATCGCCGCGCCGCCAATATCGTCGCGATCGAGGAGCGCAAAGGAGGCTGGACCCTCGGGTCGATCGACGATAGCGCGCTATCCGAACCGGAAGAAAAAGCGCTTTATCACCAGCTCGAAGAGGTCGGCCGAGCCAATGCCGGCGCGCTGCGCTGCGAGAATTTCGGGCAGGCGATGGCCGCGCTGGCCTCACTGCGCCGGCCGGTTGATGAATTTTTCGACAAAGTGACTGTTAATACCGATGATCCGGCGCTCCGCGAAAACCGGCTGCGTCTGTTGTCGCGCATCCGCGCGGTGATGAACCAGGTCGCCGATTTCTCCCAGATCGAGGGGTAAGACGCGGCCTCACGGCGGACGGCGTCCGCCCCACAGGACCAGCGCGCGGCGGTGTACGGCGGGTGCAACTCCGCCGGAGACGGACGCCGCCGCCAGATCGAGAGGTGAAACACCCATGGCGACCGGCGGGAAAAAATGGGTCTATCGCTTTGGCCGCAGCGGCGCCGAGGGGCGCGCCGATATGCGCAACCTGCTCGGCGGCAAGGGGGCCAATCTCGCCGAGATGAGCAATCTCGACCTGCCGGTCCCGCCCGGATTTACGATCACGACCGAGATGTGCACCCATTTCTATGCCAGCGGCAAAACCTATCCGCCCGATCTGGAGGCGCATGTCGCCGACGCGCTGGCGGGCGTCGAGGAAGCGATCGGTGCCGCATTCGGCGATCCCGAGCACCCGCTGCTCGTTTCGGTGCGTTCCGGGGCGCGCGCCTCGATGCCCGGCATGATGGACACGGTGCTCAACCTTGGCCTCAACGATGCGACCGTGCAGGGTCTGGCGCGGCAAAGCGGCGACGAGCGCTTCGCCTATGACAGCTACCGCCGTTTTCTGCAAATGTACGGGCAGGTCGTGCTCGATATCGAGCACCACCATTTCGAGGAGCTGATCGAGAACCACAAATTGGAAATAGGGGCGGCGCTCGACACCGAACTCGGGGCCGAGGATTGGCGGCAGATTGTCGCCGGGTTCAAGGATGTCGTCGAAACCGAAACCGGCATGCCGTTTCCCCAGGACCCGCAAGAGCAGCTATGGGGCGCGATCGGCGCGGTGTTCGGGTCGTGGATGAACCCGCGCGCCGTGACCTACCGGCGGCTGCACCACATTCCGGCCGATTGGGGCACCGCGGTCAACGTGCAGGCGATGGTGTTCGGCAATATGGGCGAGGATTGCGCGACCGGGGTCGCGTTTACGCGCAACCCCTCGACCGGCGCCAACGAATTCTACGGCGAATACCTTGTCAACGCGCAGGGCGAGGATGTCGTCGCCGGCATCCGCACGCCGCAGCACCTGACAATCGCCGGCAAAAAGGCCAGCGGCTCGGAGCTGCCGGCAATGGAAGAGGTCATGCCCGAGGTTTTCGCCGAATTGCTGCGGGTGCGGCGCATCCTCGAAGACCATTACCGCGATATGCAGGACATCGAATTCACCGTCGAGCGCGGCAAGCTGTGGATGTTGCAGACCCGCACCGGCAAGCGCACGGCGCAGGCCGCGCTGAAGATCGCCGTGTCTCTTGTCGAGGAGGGCCGCATTGGCCGCGACGAGGCGATCCGGCGAGTCGAACCGGAGTCGCTCGACCAGCTGCTGCACCCGACGCTGGACCCGAGCGCGAAGACGACTGTGCTGGCGCGCGGTCTGCCGGCTTCCCCCGGCGCCGCCTCGGGCAAGATCGTGTTTTCCGCCGACGAGGCCGAGGCGGCGGCAAGCCGCGGCGAGCGCGTGATCCTGGTGCGCGCCGAAACCAGTCCCGAAGACATCCACGGCATGCACGCCGCGAGAGGGATTCTGACGGTGCGCGGCGGCATGACGAGCCATGCGGCGGTCGTCGCGCGCGGCATGGGGCGGCCCTGCGTCGCCGGCGCCGGCGATCTGCGCATCGACTATGCCGCCGGGACGCTCGCGGTGCGCAACCACATCGTGCGCGCCGGCGACATGATCACGATCAACGGCTCGACCGGCGAGGTCATGTCAGGCGAAGTACCGACGATCGAGCCGCGGATGTCAGGCGATTTCGCGACTCTGATGGGCTGGGCCGACGAAATCCGCACGCTCCGGGTACGCGCCAATGCCGAGACTGCGGTGGATGCGCGCGCCGCCCGCGGTTTCGGCGCCGAGGGGATCGGGCTGTCGCGCACCGAGCATATGTTCTTCGAGGCCGACCGCATCGGCGCGATGCGCGAGATGATCATGGCCGACGAGGAGGCCGGGCGCCGCGCCGCGCTCGCGAAACTGCTGCCGATGCAGCGCGCCGACTTCACCGAGCTGTTTCGCATCATGCACGGGTTTCCGGTGACGATCCGGCTGCTCGACCCGCCGCTGCACGAATTCCTGCCAAAGACCGACGAGGAATACGAGGAGACGGCGCGGCTGACCGGCACGAGCGTCGCCGAAGTGCGCCAGCGCGCCGCCGCCTTGCACGAAACAAACCCGATGCTCGGGCACCGCGGCTGTCGCCTCGGCATAACCTACCCCGAAATATACGAGATGCAGACCGTGGCAATCTTCGAGGCGGCGGCGTCCGTGATGCAGGAGACCGGCGAGACCGTCGAACCAGAGATCATGGTGCCGCTGATCGCCACGAAGCGCGAATTCGACATCCTGAAGACAATGGTCGAGCGGGTCGCCGGCGAAGCGGCGGAGAAAACCGGGATCCGGGTTCCCTATCTGGTCGGCACGATGATCGAACTGCCGCGCGCCGCCCTGCTCGCGGGCCGGATTGCCGAGAGCGCCGAGTTCTTCAGCTTTGGCACGAACGATCTGACGCAGACCGTGTACGGCATTTCGCGCGACGATTCGGCGAGCTTTCTCGGTGCCTATCAGAAGGCCGGAATTGTCGAGCGCGACCCGTTTGTCAGCATCGACATCGACGGGGTCGGCGAGATGGTGCGCATCGCCGCCGAACGCGGCCGCGCGGCGCGTCCCGGCCTCAAGCTCGGCATCTGCGGCGAGCACGGCGGCGACCCGGCCTCGATCCATTTCTGCCGCGAGGTCGGGCTCGACTACGTCTCGTGTTCGCCCTACCGCGTCCCGATCGCGCGGCTCGCGGCGGCGCAGGCGGAACTGGCCGGTGAGGCCGGCGGCGGGACGGCGTAGCTGGAGCCGGTTTTGATCTCCGAGAATAGCCTTTCAGATAGCGTCATTCTCTCGGGAAGCGGCTTTCGGGGTTTAGATCTCTCCTATCAAAACCTCAGCGATGCCCAGCAGATCAGCGGCTCGCGATCCGCTGGACTGGGTTTTGAGAGGCGCTCTTAGTGCTATATCCGACCGGATCGGGTCACCCTATCACGCCGTCTTGGCCGGGCTTGGCCCGGCCGCCCACGAGCCGCTTGGCAAAACGGTTGCGGTTGCTCGTGGATGCCCGGCCCAAGGCCGGGCACGAACGAGGAGACGTGATCGCACCTGAACGGATACTGCTCTAATTCCCCTGAGCATCGACGGGTCTGTACTGCACTCTTAACATTGCGTCTCTATTAAGCTCTGTAGACCAGTTACGGAGTTGCATGCAAATCAAGCGCCTCGCATCCTTCCCCTCGCCAACGATCTGCGAATCATCGATTTTATCGGGGACAAACGTGGCGACCAGAGGGGGATGGCCGGAGGACAACTTCCCAGGCTCCGTAATTTGGAAGCCACCGTTTGTAGCGTCGCGAACCCATAACTCGCCCTTCATGACTCTCACGCCATTGGGCGGAATAGCCGCGCAGACCGTTCCACAGTTGGCATTTGTCCGGTATACGGCGTTTGGCCAGAGTTGGGCCAGCTTCGAAGCAGCGTCTGATAAGGCAAATGTAATTTCATCTGGTTGACCGAGCAGCCTGCCTGTCGCAAAACCTATTATTCGCGCGATTATTTTCGCTCCTTCTTCTACTTTAAGTTGGCCAAAGCATTCAGGGTGATCGCCTTTGATTCGGTGAGTGGCTTTGGGAACGACGACAACCCCACTCTCCGCCACTTCAAAATTCTGCGCTCTGGCTTCCGCGAGGAGGGAGGTGGCATGAATGCAGATCAGGCTTATTGCTATTGTAAGACGACCCATGTTTCCTCCCGAATTGCGAGCTGCCCACTCTCGGTGGGTTCCGTCGCAATCTACCCCCTCCCCTTGTCAACCTACGCGCACAAGTCCTCCGTGCATCTGACGAGGAAACGGCAGCAATGGCGCCGGCGCGATCACGTGAGCTACGGAAAACGCCAGTGCACGCGGACGTTGTACGAGCTATGCTCGCCCTGCAACAATCATCCAAGGTTTAGAGCGCCGATTCCAGCCAGGAACCTTCAATGTCAGCAAAACATGCAAAATATGTATGGCTCGCGGCCGCGTTGGTTGTCGGTTGGGCGTCCCTGACCGGCTACCCGGCGAAGGCGGCGTGCGAGGAGGACATTATCGCGCGGCACATGGTCGGCGAAGCCATGCTGGCCGCCAATTTTGTGGCCGCGGCCGAAAAGGCGGGCATGACGCCGGCCGAGATCAAGGCGGCGCTAAAGGACATCGCCGGCATATCCGCGATCGACGAGTTCTGGATCACCGATTCATCCGGCCGCGCGTATCTGACCAATATCGATGTCGATTTCGCGTTCAGCCCGGACCCGATAAAGCAGCCGCAGGCTTCCGCCTTCTGGCCGCTGCTCGAAGGCAAGCAGACCGTCATCGTTCAGCAGGCCCGCAAACGCGAGATCGACGATCGGGTGTTCAAGTATGTCGGCGTCGCGGGGATCGACAAACCGCGCATCGTGCAGGTCGGGGTCGCCGCCAAAAACCTCCCGGGCTGCCGCTGACCCCATCCGCGGCCCGTCAGCGCCAGCGCCGGCCCCTGGTTTCGGTCAGCGCGGCATAGACCAGCTGGCGCGTCAGATAGCGGTAATGCAGCCGCTGGTCCGGGGCGGCCAGCATCAGCACCGCGATCAGTTGCTCGCGCGGATCGATCCAGAAATAGGTGCCGGTCACGCCGCCCCAGAAATACTCGCCGACCGAACCCGGCACCGGCGAGCGTCCCGGCTCGTTGCGCACCGCAAAGCCGAGACCAAAGCCGTAACCCATCTCCGGCACCGGCGCGAGCGCTCCAAAGCGCGCCCGCGCCGTCGCGCCGTAGCCGATACCGGGCGGCAGATGGTCGGAGGCCATCAGCGCGACGGTTTTCGGCGCCAGGAGGCGAACCCCGTCGAGATCGCCGCCGTTCAGCAGCATCTGGCAGAAACGCAGGTAATCGGAAGCCGTCCCGACCGCGCCGCCGCCGCCCGATTCCCAGCGTCCGGGCTGTTTGACATTGCGCATCGGCGGGCGCTGGCCGGTGGCGGGATCGGTCTGCGGCTCGGCAACGCGCCCCGCCCTCTCGCCGGTCGCGGCAAACCCGGTGTCGGACATGCCGAGCGGGCCGGTGATGCGCGTCGTGAAGAATTCTCCCAGCGACATGCCGGAAGCGACCTCGACGACGCGGCCGAGCACGTCGGTAGACATGCTGTATTCCCAGGTCGTGCCCGGCTCGAACATCAGCGGCAGACCCGCCAGCTTCTCGACCAGCTCGGTATTGGTCTGCTTCTCGTCCATCAGCTTGACATCGCGCCACAGCATCTGCACCGGCGAGTCGCCGAATTGCGCATAAGTCAGCCCCGACGTATGGCGCATCAGATCCTGCACGGTCATCGTGCGCGTCGCTCTGGCGCGCTCGCTCCCGACCGTCATGTCGGAGAACTCGGGCAGGTACTGCGCGACCGGCGCGGCGATTTCGAGCCTTCCCTCCTCGGACAGCATCATCGCCGCGACCGAGGCCATCGGCTTTGTCATCGAGGCGATGCGGAAGATCGAATCGAGCGCCATCGGGATGCCGGTCTCGCGGTCCTGGTAGCCGAACGTCTCGGCAAACGCGACCCGCCCGCCGCGCGCCAGCAGCACGACCGCGCCGGGGATCAGCCGGCGCTCGACATCGTGCCGCACCACCGCGGCGAGCCGCTCCAGCCGCGCCGAGGAGAACCCGACCTGCTCCGGCGCCTCGGCCCGCTTCAATCCCAGATCCGCCATCTCCACCCTCTCCCGGTGCATGCCCCCTCAGGAGCCGCGCTCCTTGCGCGCCTTCTTCTCGGAAAGCCCCGAAGCCCCCTCGCGCCGCGCCAGTTCGGCGGCCACATCGGCCGGGCTGATCCCGGTCGCGGCCCACATCGCCAGCAGATGATACAGCACATCGGCGCTCTCGCCGACCAGCGCGGCGCGGTCGCCGCGAACACCCTCGATGACCGCCTCGACCGCCTCCTCGCCGAATTTCTGCGCGACCTTGGCCCGGCCGCGCGACAGCAGCTTCGCGGTGTACGAACTCGCCGGGTCGGCGCCGCGCCGCGATTCGATGACCCGCCACAACCGTTCCAGGGTGTCGCCGAGCGTGTCGGTCATGGCTCCGTGACCTCGATGCGGCGGTCCAACCCTCTCCCGCATTGCGGGAGAGGGGGGACCGCTCGCGGCAGCGAGCGGTGGGTGAGGGCATCTCGGCGGCAAGGCGCCCCCTCACCCCGACCCTCTCCCCCGGCGGGGGAGAGGGAGTTTTCACGGGCGCTACACGGCTGCATCATTCGGAAGACCTTCTACAGCCTTACCGGAATTCCGGCGGCGGCGAGATGCGCTTTCGCTTCGCCAATGCGGAACGTGCCGAAATGGAAGATCGAGGCGGCCAGCACCGCGGTCGCATGCCCGTCGCGAATGCCTTCGACAAGGTGATCGAGCGTGCCGACCCCGCCGGAGGCGATCACCGGCACCCGCACCGCATCGGCGACGGCGCGGGTCAGCGCGATGTCAAAGCCGGATTTTGTGCCGTCGCGGTCCATCGAGGTCAGCAGGATTTCTCCCGCTCCGTAATCGGCCAGACGGCAGGCCCAGGCGATCGCGTCGAGCCCGGTCGGCCGCCTTCCGCCATGCGTAAAGACGCCCCATCGGCCCGGCCCCGTGGCTTTCGCGTCAATCGCGGCGACGATGCATTGGCTGCCGAATTTCTCGGCTGCCTCGCGCACAAATTCGGGCCTTGTGACCGCGGCGGTGTTGATCGACACCTTGTCGGCGCCGGCCAGCAGCAGTCTGCGGATGTCCTCGACCGTGCGCACCCCGCCACCGACGGTCAGCGGCATAAAGCATTGCTCGGCGGTGCGGCCGACCACGTCGTACAGCGTGTCGCGCCCCTCGTGGCTCGCCGTGATGTCGAGAAAACACAATTCGTCGGCGCCCTCGCGGTCATACAGCCGGGCCTGCTCGACCGGATCGCCGGCATCGGTCAGATCGACAAAGTTGACGCCCTTGACGACCCGCCCGTCCTTCACGTCGAGGCACGGGATCACGCGCATCTTCAGCATGAGGGCGCCTCCGCTTCCCCCACCCTGCCCTCCCCCGTGATCCCCGGATCAAGTCCGGGGAGGGGAGGGGTACAGAGGAGATCGTCACGGCACGGGATTACGCTCATTTTCAGCATGGGGCGGCCGCTCCGGCGGCGATCCGCAATGCGGCTCGCGGGTCGAGCCTTCCGTCATAGAGCGCGCGGCCGCAGATCGCGCCGGCGATGCCGTCTCCGGCACACGCCGCCAGCGCCGCGATATCGGCAAGCGAGGCGACACCGCCCGAGGCGATCACCGGGACGCCGACCTGTTGCGCAAAGGCGGCGGTCGCTTCCGCGTCGATCCCGGTCAGCGCGCCGTCGCGGGCTATGTCGGTGTAGACGATCGCGGCGACCCCGGCATCGGCGAAGCGCCGCCCGAGTTCGACGGCTTCGACATCGCTGGTCTCGGCCCAGCCCTCGACGGCAACCCGGCCGTCGCGCGCATCGATGCCGACAACGATCCGGCCCGGAAGCTCGCCGGCGGCGCGGCGCACCAATTCCGGATCGCGCAGCGCGACGGTGCCGAGCACGACCCGATCGATACCGAGAGAAAGCCAGTAATCGATCGCGGCGCGATCACGGATGCCGCCGCCGAGCTGGATGCGCAGATCGACCGCTTTTCGGATTGCGCGCACGGCGTCGCCATTGACCGATTTCCCGGCGAACGCGCCGTCGAGATCGACAACGTGCAGCCAGGAGAAACCCGCTTTGGCGAATTCCCGCGCCTGCGCCGCCGGATCGGTGTTGAACACGGTGGCGCTCGCCATCTCGCCGCGCACCAGACGGACGCAGGCGCCGCCTTTCAGATCGATCGCCGGAAACAGGATCACGCCGCCTACTCTTGGTTCGCTGCCTCGTCGAGGCGCTTGTAGTAGTAATGCCCCGGCACGATCCGCCCCTCGACCCGGGCATAGCACGGATGCGTGCCCCAGCGGCGGTAGCCGAGGCTTTCATAAAGCCGGATCGCGGCGCGCTGCGTATCGCGCAGATCGAGGTTCAGCACCACCAGCTCCAGCTCGCGCGCCAGCGCCTCAAGCTCGGTGACGATCGCGTGGCCGATGCCGTGCCCGCGCGCCCACGGCGCGACGAACGCGGCCGTGACCGTACCGGCGAAAGCCTGCGCCTCGTTGTTGCGCGGCGCCCGCGCGAGCTGCACCGAACCGGCGACGACGCCGTCCATCCGCCCGACGACAAGATACCGCTCGGGTATCAGCAGCACGCCCTTCCAGTAATTTTCCAGCACCTGTCGGGGCGGCACCTTGACCCAGCCAAAACCGCCGCCCTCGACGATTGCGCTCTCGGTCGCCTCGCACAGATCGTCGAGATCGGTGCCGGAATACTGCGTCAGCCGTTCGACGGTGACGCGTCCCGCCGGGCCGCTGTTGCCGGGTCCGTTCACGGACGCCCCCTCATGGACGCCAACCAAGAAAATTCGCGATCAGCCGCAATCCCGCCATCTGGCTTTTTTCCGGATGAAATTGAGTTCCGATCAGATTGTCGCGCCCGATCACCGCGGCAAGCCGTCCGCCGTAATCGGTATCGGCGAGCAGGTGGGCGGGATCGGCCGGCCGGTAATGATAACTGTGAACAAAATAGGCGTGCGTGCCCGGTCCGATCCCGTCGAGCACCGGATGCCCGGCGCCGGGAAGACCGGCCCCTGGGAGACTGGCCGGGCGCAGCTCGTTCCAGCCCATATGCGGGATTTTCAGCGACGGGTCGGAGGGCGCGATTGCGACGACCTCGCCGGGTATCCAGCCGAGACCCTCGACCGTTTCGAACTCGCGGCCGAACGACGCCATCAGCTGCATGCCGACGCAGATGCCGAGAAACGGCCGCCCGTGCCCGATCACCGCCTCGCGTAGCGCCTCCTCCAGTCCCGGCACCGCGGCGAGGCCGCGGCGGCAATCCGCGAACGCGCCGACCCCGGGCAGCACGATGCGGTCGGCGGCGGCGATGTCCTCCGGCCGGCGGGTCACAATAATCGCGCCGCCGATCCCGCTCTCGGAAGCGGCGCGCTCGAACGCCTTCGCCGCCGAGCGCAGATTGCCCGAACCGTAATCGATGATCGCGGTCGTTGTCACAGAGAGGTCATCACAGGCTGCCGCCGAGCGTCCCCTTTGTGGACGGCACCGCACCGGCGCGCCGCGGATCAATCTCGACGGCCTGGCGCAGCGCGCGCGCCAAGCCCTTGAAACACGATTCGACGATGTGGTGGTTGTTCTCGCCGTAGAGGTTCTCGACGTGCAACGTCGCGCCGGAAGACTGCGCGAAGGCCTGGAACCATTCCTTGAACAGCTCGGTATCCATGTCGCCGAGCTTGGGCCGGGAGAGCGCGACCTTCCAGACGAGATAGGGCCGGTTCGACAGATCGATGCTGACCCGGGTCAGCGTCTCGTCGAACGGGATCACCGCATGACCGTAGCGCTGGATGCCGGCGCGGTCGCCGAGTGCCTGCGAGACCGCCTCGCCGACGACGTAGCCGGTGTCTTCGGTCGTGTGGTGAAAGTCGATGTGCAGATCGCCCTTGGCCTGCAACGCGAGGTCGATCAGGCCGTGCTTGGCGAGCTGTTCGAGCATGTGGTCGAGAAACCCGATGCCGGTGGCGATCTCGGCCATGCCGGTGCCGTCGAGATCAATCCGCCCCTTGATCCGCGTCTCCCGCGTATTCCGCTCGACCGCCGCGACCCGCACACCGCTCTCCCAAACACCCGGCCGCCCTTCTAGCAAGAACGGCCCGGTGCCGCCAGCGTGCCCGGTCCGGTGCCGGTCAGAACAAGCGGCGCGGCGCGAGACGCCGCAGCGCCGCCGCGTCGTCCACGTCTTCGAGCCGGGCGGCGAAACCGACCGAGACCCGGCTCGGCAGATTGCCGAGAGAGTCGGCGAGGGCGTGCGGCCCGGACCAGCGCACCGTCCCAAACAGCTTCGGCAGGCACGGCGAGCGGCGCGCGCCGACCAGCCAGAAACCGCCATCCGCGGCCGGGCCGAACACGAGGTCGTGCCGGCCGAGCAGACGGAACGCCGCGGCGATGTGGCGCGCGGCGAGCTGCGGAATGTCGGCGCCGATCAGAACCGCGGGTCCCGGCGGACAGCAAGCGAGCGCCCGCCGCATGCGGATACCGAGATCGCCGACGCCTTGCGGCCGGATCGCCGCGGCCGAAGGCCATAACCGCCGGCGGGCAGTGCTGCGGTCCGGCGTGACCGCGAGGCGCAGCCGCCAGCGCCGGTCGCGCCCGAGCCGGCGCGACAACAGACCGAGCATCGCGCGCTCGAAACGCAGCGCGGCGACATCGCCGGCTTCGGCCGCAAGACGGCGCTTGCCGACCCCGAGAACCGGCGCGCGCACGAACAGCACGAGATGCCGTCTGATCGTCTGGTCCTCAGCCGTAGAGGCGCGCGATACGCTGCGGCTTCACGCCGGCGAAATACAGCGACAGGCAGAACAGGTTTCGCAATGGCCGCCGGATATATCCCTCGGCGAGATAGCGCCGGGCCGAGCTGTAGAGCGGCGCGGCGATCGGCGCAACGCGATGGCGCCCGAGACGGCGGACCAGATCGACATCCTCCATCAGCGGGATCGCGGCGAACCCGCCGACTTCGTCGTAGAGAGGACGGGCGATCAGCAATCCCTGGTCGCCGTAAGGCAGCACCAGCAGACGGCAGCGCCAACGCACGATGCGCTCCAGCCGTCGCGCCGCGGGGCTTGGATCGTTCAGCGCGAAGGCGAAATACCCGGCCCGCCCGGCCGCGTCCGGCGCGGCGATAAAGGCGCAAACGGCCGCGTTCCAGCCGGGTCCGGGGCGGCAATCGGCATGCAGAAACAGCAGCCAATCGCCGGACGAAGCAGCGGCTCCGGCCGCGAGCTGATTGCCGCGACCGCGCGGCGCGCTGAGGACCAGCGCCCCGGCCGCTCCAGCAATACTCGCCGTGTCGTCGGTCGATCCGCCGTCCGCGACGACAATCTCCGTCGCCAGCGGTCGCAGCGCCGCCAAGACCGCCGGTAGACAATCAGCGGCATTAAGCGTCGGAATGACTGCCGAGAGCGATATCGGTTCTTGCAATGTTCTCATCGGCGCGGCATGATCGCTCGATGGATATGCCAGGCACCGTCGCGGCGCGCAAGGGACGCGGCGCCGCGAGCAACCAGACCGGCCGCTTCGAGAGCGAGAAACGGGTCGCCTTCGACGATGGCTGGGATCGTGCCGAGACAGACCCGCCGCGGCTGGAGACCCGGTTCGACATCGATGCGACGCGCACGATCATCGCGCGCAACGACTCGCCGGATATCGGTTTCGACCGCTCGATCAACCCGTATCGCGGCTGCGAGCACGGCTGCATCTATTGCTATGCAAGACCGAGCCACGCCTATCTCGGTCTGTCGCCCGGTCTCGATTTCGAGACCCGCATCTTCTACAAGCCGCGGGCCGCGACCTTGCTCGCGGCGGAACTGCGCAAGAAAGGGTATGCCTGCCGGCCGATCGCGCTCGGCAGCAACACCGACCCGTACCAGCCGGCCGAGCGGCGCCTGCGGATCACGCGCGCGATCCTCGACGTGCTGCGCGACTTTCGTCATCCGGTCACGATCGTCACAAAGGGGGCGCTGATCCAGCGCGATCTCGACATTCTCGCCGACATGGCGCGCGACAATCTCGCCGTTGTCACGGTCTCGGTCACGACCCTTGATCGCGAGCTGGCGCGGCATATGGAACCGCGCGCCGCAACGCCGGAGCGCCGCCTTGAAACAATCGCCGCGCTGGCCGGTGCCGGCATCCCGACCGGGGTTCTGGCGGCGCCGATGATCCCGGCCCTCAACGACAGTGAAATGGAAAGAATTCTCGAACGCGCGCGCGAGGCCGGGGCGACGGTCGCCGGCTACACGCTGCTGCGGCTGCCGCTGGAGTTGAAGACGCTGTTCAAGGAATGGCTCGAAGAGCACCTGCCGAACAAGGCGGCGCATGTCCTGTCGCTGGTCGCGCAATGCCATGGCAGCCGGGTATATGATTCGGCGTGGTCGAAGCGGATGGTCGGCGGCGGCCCCTATGCCGACATGCTGGCGGCGCGTTTCGACCGGGCTTGCCGCCGGCTCGGTTTCGCCCCGCGCACGACACAGGCTCTCGATTCGACCCGCTTCCGCCCGCCGCCGCAAAAAGGCGATCAGCTCACCCTATTCTGATAGGCTGTGCGGCGCGAGGCGATGTCGCCGGATTCTGCCGGTGCGAGCCTCGCGACAGTGTTGTCTTGCGCGGAGGCGGGCAGCGTGGCCAGGGAGAGGCGGCTCGAAGCGCGCGATGTCGAAGCGATCTTTCGCGCCTTCGCCGAAGTCATGCGCGAATTGCCGCCCGACACCGAAGCCGGCTGGCTCGACGCCTCCGGCGATCTGCGCCTTGCGCCGGATATCGGGCGCAAGCTGCGCACCGCGCGCGGCGTGCGCGACGTGCTGCGCCAGATCCGCCAATCGCATAACGAGCGGGATTCGTAGCCAGCCCGGCGCGCTGATGGTGGCCATCCAGGGCAGCCATTCCGGGGCGATTGCATCTGGTCGGCGGCTCGCTTTTTCTCCTCGTCATTCCCGCGAAAGCGGGAATCTAGGGTGTGGAGTGGAACCTTGCGGCCCTAGATTCCCGCTTTCGCGGGAATGACGAGCTATTTGCGGGACAAAATGACCAGCGCGCGCCCATAGCAGCCCTTCGGAGGATCAGATGAAATTCGGTATTTTCGTCATGCCGCAGCAGCCGCGCACCGACGATCCGGTGCGCCGCTTCCGCGAGGTCGTCGAACAGGCAAAACTCGCCCGCGACGCCGGGTTTGATGCGCTGGCGGCCGGGCATCATTACCTGTCGCCGCCGTTCCAGTCGTTGCAGAGCCTGCCGCTCTTGGCGCGGCTGTCGGGCGAGGCGCCGGGGATGGAATTGTGTCTGTCGGTGCTGCTGCTGGCGATGCTGAACCCGGTGCAGACCGCCGAGGAGGTGGCCAGCCTCGACATCATGTCGGAGGGCAAGGTCGTGTTCGGCATCGGCATCGGTTATCGCGATGTCGAATACGAGGCGTTCGGCATGACCTCGCGCGACCGGGTGCTGCGCATGCTGGAGGCGCTCGATCTTATCAAGCGGCTGTGGACCGAAGAGGTCGTGACGCATGAGGGCCGCTATTTCCGCCTGCACGACGCGACCTGCACGATCCGCCCGGTGCAAAAACCGCATCCGCCAATCTGGATCGCCGCCAACGCCGACCCGGCGGTCGTGCGCACCGCGCGAATGGGGCTGTCGTGGTTCATCAACCCGCACGCCGCGCTGCCGACGATCGAGCGGCAATGGGACCGCTACAAGCAGGCGCTCGCCGAAGCCGACCATCCGATGCCAGCGGCGCGCCCGATCGCGCTCGAACTGCACGTCGCGCCGACCCGCGAGGAGGCGGTCGCCACCGCGCGCCCGTTTCTTGAGGCCAAATATGCCGCCTATGCCGAATGGGGTCAGGACAAGGCATTGCCGGGCGAGGAAAGTTTCCGGGTGCCGTTTGAGGATCTGGCGCGCGACCGCTTTATCCTCGGCACCCCGGACGAGGTCATCGAGCAGATAGAGGAACGCATCAGGCGTCTCGACTCGAACTACCTGATCTTCCGGATGGGCTGGCCCGGCATGGAATCGGCGAAAATCCTCCGGGTCATCGAGATGATGGGACGCGACGTGCTGCCGTATTTTCACAAGAAACACGGCCGAGGCTGATCGTGGAGCTGCCCTCCCGGCAGCACGCCGGAACCCCGACTCCGACCGTGCCGCTTGTCCTGCGGCATCGCAAACCGCAGGGGAAATCTTGTCACCCGCGCCGTCTTGGGCGATGAAGACGCCATGGGCACCCAGGGCGGCATGCGCGCGGCGATCGATCCGTCGCGTCTCGGGATGCGCGCGCTGGTGACCCGGCCGCGTGTCGAGGCGGCGACATTGGCCGAGGCGCTCGCCGAACGCGGAGTCGCCGCGCTGCTGGAACCGCTGCTCGACATTCATTATCGCGACCCCGGACACAAGCCCGATCTTGCCGGCGTACAGGCCGTTCTGTGCACCAGCGCGAACGGGGTGCGCGCCTTTGCCCGGCTCAGCCGGGAGCGCGCCGTGCCGATTTTCGCAGTCGGCGACGCGACCGCGGCTCAGGCACGCGCGGCAGGCTTCCCCGAGGTGCACAGCGCCGACGGCGCGGTCGGCGATCTGGTCGCGCTGGTCGGCGGGCGCTTGCGGCCGGAGGCAGGGCGGCTGCTGCATATCGCCGGCAGTGTCGTTGCCGGCGATCTGTCCGGCGAGTTGCGCGCCCGCGGTTTTTCGGTCGATCGCGCGGTGCTCTACGAGGCGCAGCCGGTCGGCACGCTGAGCGCCGCGACGATGCGGGCGCTCGCCGCCGGGATCGTCGATTTCGCGCTGTTCTTCTCGCCGCGCACCGCCGCGATCTTTACCCGCCTGGTCGATCAGGCCGGTATCGCCGCGGCGATGCGGCATGTCACGGCGATTTCGATCAGCGCCGCCGCCGATGCGGCGCTCGATCCGCTGCGCTTCCGGGCGCGGCGTGTCGCCGGCCGGCCCAATCAGCCCGCGTTGCTGGCCGCGCTCGACCGGCTTGTTGAGGAGCGCCGCCTCGCATGAGCGACCGTCCGGAGCACCCGATTTCAGACAGGCGCCCCGCTTCGGCCGGCTCGGCGCGGCCTTCACCGCTCGGTGCCGACGAGCCGGCCGAGGCGACCGCGCGTGACGAGCCGCCGCCGACAGAGCCGGTTGCGACCGCACCGTTCGGCGAGCCGCCATCCGCGGCAGCCGCCGCCCGCGAGCCGGGTTATCGCGGGCTGGCGCTCGGTCTCGCCGCAACCTTGCTGCTCGTGCTGGCGCTGGTCGGGACGGCGCCGTTCTGGACACCTTTCCTGCCCTGGGGGGACGCGCGTTCCGGTATCGATCCGGCGGTTGTCGAGCGGCTCGACGCGGTGCAGCAGCAAATCCGATTGCTGGAGCAGCAGACCGCGGCGGCTGCCGCTGCGATGCCCCGGCTGGAGCAGCGCGTCGGCGCCCTCGAACAAAAACCCCCGGCGCTTCCTCCCGAGCTGGACGAGATGCGGCAGCAGATCGCCGCGGTTTCGAGCGGCATTTCCGACCTTACGACCCGCCTCGACCGGCTGGCGAACACGGTACAGGCGCAAACCGCCGGCGCCTCCGACCTGGCGACCCGCCTCGACCGGCTCGACCAGGCGCAACAGGCACAGGCCGCCGATCTTGCCGCCAAGCTCGATCCGCTGCGGCAGGATCTGCGCGCGCAGCAAACGGCCGCCGCCGAGTTGGGGAGCCGCATCCAGGCTCTCGAAACGACCGCACGATCGCGGGCCGGCGACTTGACCGATATGGGATTGACGCTGGCATTGCTGCAGATCCGCAACGCTCTCGAAACCGGGCGGCCGTTTGCGGCGGAATACGACGCCCTGGCTTCGCTCGCACAGATGAGGCCCGAAATCGCCGGAGCCGCCGCGCCGCTTGCCGCCGCGGCCCGAACCGGAACGGCCAACCGCGCCGCGCTTGTGCAAGGACTGCGCAGGCTGGCGCAAGACATCGACGCGGCTCCCGCCGCAACCGGCACCGCAGCCGGCGCCGACGGGAGCTGGACCGGCGCGGCGCTCGACCGCCTGCGCGGTCTGGTCAGGGTACGCCGCGCCGATGAGGCCGAGCCGAGCAGAGCGGCCGAGGCGGCCGTCACGCTGGCGGAGCGGGCGCTTGCCGGCGGCGATCTGGCGCGCGCCGTCGCCGCGATCGAGACGCTGCAAGGATCGGCGGCCGCGGGAGCCGCGGACTGGCTGCTCAAGGCGCGTGAGCGGCTTGCCGCCGAGACGGCGCTGCAGCGGCTCGAAGCGCTGTTGACGGGACGGCTCGGCGGCACGGCCTCGGCACCGGGCGCGCCCGGCTGATGCGCATCCTGCTGGCCCTGGTTCTGCTGACCGCCGCGGTCGCCGCCGGCGTGTATTTCGCGGACAATCCCGGCGAGGTCGAGATCGCCTGGCAGGGATGGCTGATCGAAACCTCGGTCGGAGTCCTGGTCGCGCTCGCGGCCTTGTCGGCTTTTGCGACGGCGGCGCTGGTGCTGTTTCTGGCGGGGCTACGACGGACGCCGGCGGTATTACGCCGGCGCCGTGAGGAAGGCCGCCGCCGGGCCGGCGAGGCGGCGCTGACCCGGGGCCTCGTGGCGCTCGCGGCGGCCGATGCCGGCGAAGCCCGGCGGCATGCCGAGCGGGCGCGAATGCTGCTCGGCGACACGCCGGTCGTTCTGCTCCTTGCGGCCGAGGCGGCATCGCGTCAGGGCGATTCCGATACGGCGCGGCGCGCCTATGCCGCGCTGCTCGACCGGCGCGACACCGAGTTTCTCGGACTTCGCGGGCTGATCGGGCAGGCATTGCGGGCCGGTGACGACGCGACCGCACTGCCGCTTGCCGAGCGCGCCCGCGCGCTACGCCCCGATGCGCCCTGGCTCGCCGAGAATGTGCTGCGGTTGCAGGCACGCGGCGGCGACTGGCAGGGCGCGCGCGCCACGCTGGCCGCGGCGGCGCAGCGCCGGGCGTTGCCGGCCAGTGCCGGGCGTCACGGAAGCGGGGTCGTGCTCTACGAGCTGAGCCGCTCGGTCGAGCGCGCCGGCGATCTCCGCCGCGCCTCCGCGCTCGCGGCTCAGGCCCAGCAACTCGCGCCCGACCTCGCGCCGATCGCCGGCCACAACGCCCGCCTGCTTCTCGCGCGCGGACGCCGGCGCGGCGCGGCGCGCGCGATCGAGCGCGCCTGGCAGACCGCGCCGCACCCGATGCTCGCCAGGCTCTATCTGGAAGCGCGCCGCGCCGGCGAACCGCTGGCGGGGGCGGCCTCGCTGCAGCTTCTCGCGGCGCGCAATCCCGATGCGCTCGAAAGCCACCTGGCGATCGGCGAGGCGGCGCTCGCGGCGCGGCTGTGGGGCGAGGCGCGCCGCCATCTGACGCTCGCGGTGGAAGCGTCGCCGGCCGCTCCCTCGCGCCGCCTCTGCCTGTTGATGGCGAGGCTGGAGGAAAGCGAAGACGGAGAGCCGCGAGCAGCGCGCCAATGGCTTGATCGCGCGATCGGTGCGCCGCCCGATCCATGTTATCTCTGTACCCGTTGCGGCGCGGCGACGCCCGAGTGGCAATCGGTGTGCCCGGCGTGCGGCGGCTTTGATACGCTCGCCTGGCAGGCGCCAGAGGATCGAGGCGCAATCGGTGCGCGCTCGGCATTCGGCGCCGCCCCGCTGATGCTGCCTGCGGTCGATACCCCAAAGCCCAAACCGCCGGTCGTACCGGCACCGCCCACCGAGCCGCTTGGCTCCAGCCGCACAATCGGATAATAAGCCGGCACAGGCTGGAGCCGGCGCAGCCCCGATAGCTCAGCGGTAGAGCAACCGCTTCGTAAGCGGTAGGCCGTTGGTTCAAATCCGACTCGGGGCACCAACCTTTTCAACAGCTTAGAGCGTGATCGTTTCAGGTTGAAGCGTAGCCGGCATTGGCGAGGTAGTTTGCGCATTCCTGTGCGGAGAAATGATCGAGCAAGGAGCCGATCTGGCGCCACGTGTCCTCGGTGGTGCGCGGA
>JBFWVT010000073.1:0-25499 GCA_050246595.1 Alphaproteobacteria bacterium | reverse complement strand
ATGCCTTCGCGTGCAAAAAATGCCCACAGCGCGCCATGGCTCACCTTCACCCCATCGGCGGCCAGCTCGGCCAGGAGCGCCCGCAAGGTCAGGTCCGGCTTCTCCGCGATCCGCGCCAGCAGCCACTCGCGCCTGCCGGCCAGACGGTGCGGCCGGCGCCCACCCATCGTCAGGGCCGCTGCGCTCCCCGTCGCCTGGAAACGCTGCGACCATCGCACGACCGTGGCGACGCTCACGTTGAATGTCTTCGCGGTGGCGCGGCGCGAGCGACCGCCCCTCACCGATGCCACCACTCGGTCTCGCAAATCCTGTGAATAGGGTCTGGGCATGCGTGCTGGCCTCCGCCCCCCAGCCAGCATCTTGCGCAGAGATCCCCGCGCCGGGGAACCCCTATCCCGTTTCAACCAGACCCGATCACACTCTAAGGGACGCGCCCCATCGCATCGCCGGGCTGCTCGCAGGCCGCGGCACCGGACCCGCGAAGGCAAGACCGGGCGGTCTGCCGCAGTTCAGGATACGGAAACCAGCTCCCGATAGAGCGCCCGGTACTGCCGCGCCGATTCGGTCCAACTAAAGTCGCGGGTCATCCCCCGCTGTGTAAGGCGCCGCCAGGCGGCCCGGTCGCCGTAAAATGCGATCGCCCGCCGCGCCGCGTCGAGCAGAGCGTCGGGCGTCTCGTCGTCGAATGCAAAACCGGTCGCGGTGCCGTCCCGCAGTGTCGCTTCCGTCACGTCCACAACCGTGTCGGAGAGCCCGCCGGTGCGCCGCACGACCGGCGGCGAGCCATAGCGCAAGGCATAGAGTTGCGTCAGACCGCACGGCTCGAAACGCGACGGCACGAGAATGCTGTCGCTGCCGCCGATAATCAGGTGCGACAGCGCCTCGTTATACCCGATTTCAATACCGACCTTGCCCCGATAGCTGCGTTCGGCGGCCCGGAAGCCGGCTTCGAGCGCGGTGTCGCCGCTGCCCAACAATACCAGACGGCTGCCTGCCCCGATCAGACCGGGCAGCGCGGCGAGCAGCAGGTCCAGACCCTTCTGCGGGGTCAACCTTGTGACGGCGCCAAAGAGCGGCCCTCCCTCCTCCAGATCAAGACCGAAGCGGCGCGCCAGCGCCTCCTTCGCCTCCGCCTTGTCGGCAAGGTCGTCCTCGTCGGCCGAGTATGGCACCGGCAGAAACGCATCGTTCTCCGGCGACCACACGTCCGGATCGACGCCGTTGAGTATCCCGGTCAGATCATCGGCGCGCGTCAGCAGCAGCCCATCGAGACCCCAGCCGAAAGCAGGGGTCTGGATCTCGCGCGCATAGGTCGGGCTGACCGTCGTCAGCCGGTCGGCATAAAACAGCCCGGCCTTGACAAAGGCCATCCCGCCGTAGAACTCGACCCCGTCAACCGCGAAAAAGTCCAGCGGCAGCGCCAGATCGGCGAAAAACGCGGCCGGGAAAAATCCCTGATACGCCAAATTGTGCACGGTGAAGACGCTCGGCACGGCGGTGCCTTGCGCCCGCAGATAGGCCGGAGCCAAACCCGCGTGCCAGTCGTGGCAATGCAGCAGATCGGGTCGCCATGCCGGGTCGGCGCCTTGCGCCAGCGCCGCCGCCGCCCAGCCCAGCAGCGCAAACCGCCGGTGGTTGTCGGGCCAGTCGCTCCCGTCCGGCGCCTGATACGGCGTGCCCGGCCGATCATAAAAGGCCGGATGATCGACGAGATACGCGGCGACCGCGCTGTTCGGCAGACGCGCCAGCGCGATCCGCACCCGTTCGACGGCAAACGGCGTCCGCAGCCTGACGATTTCGGTCAGCGCCAAGGCGTCGAGAAATTCCGTAAAGCCGGGCAGCACAACCCGCACATCGGTCCCGAGCGCGCTCAAGGCCGGCGGCAAGGCCGCCATGACATCGCCGAGACCGCCGGTCTTGACCCACGGATACAGCTCGGCCGCGACATGCAGAACGCGTATCGGCTCCGGTGCCTCCCCCTTGGAGGCGTTCGGCCGCGCAGCGGGATCGGCCGCGCCGGGAGGGCGTTTGGAGGTCAAGTCCCGCAACGGAGATTTCCATGACATCGCAAGGCTCTGACAGGCTCGATTCGGACCGGCCCGGTTCGGACAGGCACAGGGGGCGCGGACCGGCTCAGCCTTTAGCCGATCCGGCCGCCAATAACGAGGACGAGTACGCCGAGACCGGCACCGTCGCCGATACGACCGGACGCGGCCTGCGCCCGCGCTCGGCCGATCCGGAAACCGGAAGGGGCACCGATACCGGCCCGCATACCGGCGATCAGGGCGTCTCTCCGAACCGCAACACCGCCGGGCGATCCGGCGCCGATACCGGGGCCGGCTCGCACCCGAAAATCGGGATGGAAGACGCCGATCTCGACCCCGCGACCGGCGGTCTCGGCGATACCGGAACTGCCGGCAGCGCCTCGCCGAGCCGCTCGCGAACCCGCACCGCCGTGTACAGCACCGACACCGAGCCGTTCGCCGGCGGGGCGGCGCGCGGCAAGAAGGAGTAGCTCAGGACTGCCGGCCGGAGGCCGGCGGTCCGCAACAGGGCCGGCGACCTTCGTGCAACCTCAGCCCTTCTGCCGGTAGCTCATCAGCCCGCCGGTCTCCCTTGGCGGGTGGGCGGCGAGGGCATCCTCGCGCGGCTCGCAGCCCCAGCCGGGACGGTCCGGGACTTCGAGACAGCCGTCGACAAAATGCGGTGTGTGCGTGAACAGCTCCGCATCCCACGCCAGCCGATCGACATCGATTTCCATGATCCGCAGATTCGGCACCGCGGCCGCGAAATGCACATTCATAAACGACGCGAGATGACCGTAGAAATTGTGCGGCGCGATATTGACCTCGTGCGCCTCGGCGAGGTTGGCGATTTTCATCGATTGCCAGACGCCGTTCCACACCGCGTCGATGATCGCGACATCCATCGCCTGGGCGCGGAAATAGGGCAGGAATTCGCGTATTCCTAACAGCGTCTCGCACGAGCTGATCGGGTGCGGGCTCTGGCGTCGAATATAGCCGAGCGCCTCCGGGTCGTAGCTGTCGATCTCGATCCAGAACATGTCGATATCGGCGATCGAGCGCAGGATCTTCAGATAGCCTTCGGTCCTGGCGTTGAAATTCAGGTCGAGCAGCAAATCCATATCCGGACCGGCGCCCTCCCTTATCGCTTCGAGATGGGTGCGCAGATTGCGCAGAACCCGTTTCTCGACATTGAGTTCGGGCAGGAACGGCGACGCAAAACCCGGCCGCCAGCCGCGCGGCGGACCGTTTTCGTCGTGCAGAAAGATGTTGGTTTTCAGCGCCGTAAAACCGCGCTCGCGCGCCTCAGCGCCGATCCGCCGGACGCCGTCGAGATCGGTGATGGCCGGCTTGTAGTAGTCCGGCTGGTTGATCCGCCACGTCGCGCAATGCGACCAGTAGACCCGGACCCGATCGCGTATTCTGCCGCCGAGCAATGCATAACACGGCACGCCGAGCGCCTTCGCCTTGGCGTCGAGCAGCGCGTTCTCGATCGCGCCCAGCCCTTCGGCGACGACACCGCCCGCGGCCGGCCGGGTCAGCGCGTATAATTCGGCGTGGATGCGCTCGTGGTCGGAGACCTTCTGCCCGACGATTCGCGGCTTCAATCGCTCGATAACGGCGGTGATGCCCGGCGAGCCGAAACCTTCGTCAAACTCGCTCCAGCCGACAATGCCCTGATCGGTCGAAAGCTTCAGAAAATAATAATTCCGCCACCCGGCATCGCAGCGCAATACGTCGAGCCCGGTCACTTTCATCGATCGCATCCTCTTGTTCAGGGACTTGTTTGACGAGATTGCTTCGTCGCTGCGCTCCTCGCAATGACAATACCGGGCTGGTATTGACAACATTGGGCCGTCATTGCGACAAGCGGACGCGACCCGCGAGGAAACAATCTCGTCGGCGATTACCTAGCTGCGAGCGCGGCGTGGGGCGCGGGGAGAGGCGGCTCGCGATGGGGCCTTGCGCGACCGCGCGCCTGCTCGAACCGTGCGACCGCGTTTGGGGCTTCGCTTTCGGCGCGAAAAACGGCACGCGATCCAGCGCAGCGCCGCGATCCCGTGCCCGTCGGCGAACAGGCCCAACGGCAGCAATGCCAGTCCGAGCGCCATGATCCCGCTCGCGAGGTATTCCCAGCCGGAGAACTCGCCGACGACGACGATAAAACCGATCGCCAGCCCGAGGCCGAAAATCAGCAGCGCGGCCTTTGTGCAGCGCATTCCGCATAATCCCTTCTCCCGCACCGCGGGAGAGGGAGGGACCCACGCCGTAAGGCGTGGGAGGGTGAGGGCTCCTGCGGCTGTCATACCCTCACCCGCCTCCGAACCATGTCCGGAGGCACCCTCTCCCGCAATGCGGGAGAGGGGAAAACATTACTCCGCTGCCGGCGTCTTCGCGGCGAAATGCGGATAGTTGGTATCATCGACAAAGGCTTCCTCGCCCTCGGTCGGCAGGTTCTCGACAAAATCGAGCGCGCCCTGGATGTTCTCGCCCCAGACCTCGCGCGGCAATTCGTACAGCACCTCGACCCCGTAGCCGTTCGGGTCGTTGATATAGAGGCTGTGCGTCATGCCGTGATTGACGCGGCGGTTGAACTTGACCCCGTTTCTGCGCAGCCAGGCGAGCTGCTTCAGCCAGGCTTCGCGGTTCGGCATCGTGATCGCGATATGGTTGATCGCGAGCGGCATGTCGAACATCTGCCAGTCGGCCGGCGGCTTTGGCAGGTTCGGGTTCTCGACCAGCGCGATGTCGTGGTGGTTCATCTGACCGCTGTGGTCGCCGCTGTAGAAGCGCATGTTGCGCCGGCTCGACCGTCCGACCTCCTTAAAGCCGAGGATCTCGGTCCAGAACCGGTGCGACTCTTCAATGTCGCGCACATTGATGACGAGGTGATTGATGCCGCCCGGGGTCACGGCCTCGGTCGGGGCCGCAGGAGCGATCGGGGAGGTGCCGTCCGCCATGGTCTGTCTCCAAACGCGCTTAGGATTAATCTGCCGAAAGTATATGGCGACCCCGCCGGATTTGCCAATCAGGCCGCCCCGGACCGGCCGGCTTATGACGCCTTCAGCTCGACATCCTCATAGGCCGGCCACGGGTTGAGATAGAGATCGCCGATCGTGTGCCTGGCGACGCGCGGCCCCACCCCCATCAGCGCGCGAAAATCATAGACCGGCGCAAACATCATCCGGTCGATCGTCAATTGCTGGATCTTGTGCAGCAGCGCCTCGCGCTTTTTCGGGCCGCGCTCCTTTGCCTGCTGATGGAAAAGCTCGTCGATATCGGGATAGCCGCCCCTGGCGTAGTCGCCCTTCGAGTAGATAAAGCTCTCGACCCGGCTCGCCGCGTTGCCGGCCGCCCCGGCTCCGGTCATGTACAGACCGCGGAATTTCTTGGCCTTCCAGTCGGCGTAGAAAGCGGCGCGCTCCATCGGCGCGTAGCGGACCCGGATGCCGGCGGCGTTGAGATCGTTGACGACCGCCTCGGCGGCGGTCGGAAAGCCGGGGATCGCGTGGAACATGCCGGCGTCTAACCCGTTCGGATGGCCGGCCTCGGCGAGCAACTGCCTCGCCTTTTTCGGGTCGTAGGGAAACGGCGGGACCTGCAAGGCGAATTCCATCACGGCCGGAATGATGACCCCGGCCGGCGGGCAGAAGCCGAGGCAGGCGACCTTGCTGATCCCCTCGCGATTGACCGCATAACCGACCGCCTGGCGCATCCTTATGTCGTGCCACGGCGATTTCGGGTCCCACTGGTCCGGAATTTCGATCCACTGACAGGAGGCGTGCCGGCTCGGGACGACCTGCGCGCCCGGACTGTCCATCACGCCCTGCGCGGCGACGCCTTCCAGCGCGGCCGCGATATCGATCTCGCCGGTCTTCAGCATCAGCGCGCGCGTATCGACATCGGGGACGCTGCGCAATACGACCGTTTTTATGTTCGGCTTTTTGCGCCAGTAATTGTCAAAGGCTTCGAGAACCACCTCGATCCCCGGCTGGGTGCTGACGAATTTGTACGGGCCGGCGCCGACCGGTTTCTGCTTGAACCCGTCCTCGCCGACTTTCTCGACATAGTTCTTGGGCACGACGAGACCGGCGGCGGTGGCGGTGCTGCCGTACATCGACATGAAATCGGGCCAGATCTCCTTCAGATGAAACCGGATCGTGCGCGGATCGACGATTTCGACCCGCGCCACCTTTTCCTTCAACTCGGTGGCGCCGGCGCCCTGGTAGCGGTCGAAGCTGAACTTGACATCCTCGGTCGTCAGCTTGTCGCCGTTGTGGAATGTCAGGTTCGGGCGCAGCTTGAATTCGTAGCTCAGCCCGTCCTCGCTTTCCTGCCACGATTCGGCGAGCGCCGGACCCATATTGGTGCCGGGATAGGCGCGCACCAGCGCGTCGTGCAGCGCGTACAGCACGCCGAACGGCGTGATCTGCGGCGGCGCGCTCGACGGATCGAACCAGGCCGGCGAGATCGTCACATGAAACGCCAGGACGAATTTGTCCGGCTCGGAGGCGGCGAGCAGGCTCGGAGCGCGCAGAACCGCCGGTGCCGCCGCCAGCGAGGCGACCACGGCGCGACGGGACAGCCGGTTGCGGAGAAGGGCCACGGTATTCCTCCCGTTCTGTCGATCTTTGGTTGGCGATCTTTGGTTGGATCGCAGCATGGTACGCGCGCCCGAGCAAGGTCAAGCCGCCGAAGGAAGAGGTAATGTCTCAGTTTGAAATTGGCCCACTGCGCCGCTCCGGAGTATCCCCTTGGGACCGCCGGCCTCCGGCCGGCATGCCGGCCGGAGGCCGGCGGTCCTGGAGCGCCCTCGGCAAGTTCAGGACGGTCGCGGCTCCGGCCCGCGGTCAGCCCGAGAGCGCCGGCGCCGCAGAACGGCAAGGTTAAAATTCAAACTGAGACAGTACCAAGGAAGGGGGTCTTTATTCGTCCGAAGAGCGCGGATTGGCTGCCGCCCGCAAACCCGCGCGATCGATCTACGCCGGTTTCGCGACGTATCCGTAGCGCAGATTGCTGCGCCCCGGTCCGTTTGCGACATAATCGGCCTTCAGCGCCGCGAGATTGTCGCGCCGTCCCATCCCGGCCTGCTTTTTCAGCCCGTAAAGCCCGGAAGTGTTGCCGCCGAGGATCGCCGTCTTGACCGGGCCGTCAGCCGTCCCCAGCGGTGCGAAACCGTGCTTTTTCCGCATGTCTTCGGGGATTTCGAGACGGCGCAGCCCCTCGATCTGCCATTGCGGCGCGCCGGTCCACAGCGCGTCGCTGCCCCACAGTACCCGGTCGGCTCCCAGTCCCTTGACGAGCATCCCCATCAGCGCCGCCGCGAGACGCGGCTCGGCAACGGCGGTCCAGGCGAAGACCTGCCCGAGATCGCCGTAGACATTCGTCACACCGTATTTTTCCGGGATCTCGGCGAGATCGCTGGTCCACGAGCTGCGGCCGGTGCGGTCGAATTCCTCCATGCCGTCGGCCGGCTTGCCGCCGACCCAGCGATACCCCGAATGGTAGATCAGGAAATTGAGATCGGGCCAATCCTTTGCCGCCTTGCCGACATCGCTGACATCGGCATAGGGGCGCAGATGCGGAAACCGTTCCTCAGTCGCCGGCGCGAACAGCCCCTTGTGGATGCAGACGTTTTTGATGCCCGATTTCAATGCTTTTTCGTAAAACGGGTACATCAGCTTTTCGTCGTCGAGCCGGTACGGGTTGGTCGCCAGCTCCTTGTGCGTGTTGTCGCCGACCGTATAGCCTTTCCATGAATCAGGCTTGAAACGCTCGATCGCTTCGTCGACCTGATCGAGCCAGCCCGGCCAGCCCGGCGTGATCGTGAAATGCGCCAGCATGCGGCGCGAACCGGCCTCGCGATTGACCCGCTCGCGCGTCGCAAAGACCTGCTCCTGCGGGATGAACCAGTCCTCCGGCACGTGCGACGGCGAATTCGACAGCAGCGCCACCTTGGTGTCGCTGTCGAGATAGATTTCCTTGATGTAGTTCTCGTATTTGAGGTCTTCGATCGTCTGTTCCTTCTCGGCCAGCGACTTGTTCCAGCCGAACCGGCCGACCGCCTCGCGCTGCCGCACAAAGCTCGTCAGCCTGGTGTCGTCGCGCAGGAAATGGGTATGCCCGTCGATGACAAACTGGCCCGACAGGGATTGCGCACGCGCCTCGGCCATATCCGGGGTCGCGGCCTCGGCGGCGCTGGTGTCGAACAGCGGGCCGAAGACCTGGTTCAGCGCAACAAACGAGGCCGCCATCCCGGCGGCGGTCTGAAAGAAGCGACGCCGCGACATCCCCTGCCGCTTGGCCAGCCGGTCGCTCATTTCCTTCAGCCGCGCCTCGACCTCGCGCTGCTTGTCGGTCTGCGGCAACGGGACGTATTCGTCGCTCGACACGATCTGCGTCGGCACCGGAGATGGAAAGGAAGAGGTCTCGGCCGGCAGCAGCGCGCGCAGTTGCCGGTCGGTCAGGAATTTCATGCCAACCTCCCAAGAGCGCACTGTCGCCTGGGCACAAGCGCCTGGCGCTGCCGGCGAGGATCATACCCCGGTTCGGGCAAGCCAGACCAGCCGGAAGGCCGTGCCTGGATCGGCAGCCGGCGGTTTGTCTCGGGTCGCGCGCGCCGTCAGTCGCCGCGGCGCAGCAGCACCGCGATCGCGCAACCGGCGGCGATCCCCCCGGCCAGGAACAGCAGCGTGCGGCCCCACCCGCGGCGCTGATCGACCCGGATCGACAGGTTCTGATCGGGATGAAGATCGCCCGACGCGATGCCGGCGACGACCTCGGGTTCGGTCTCCCGGGTCGTCGCGGTCGAGGTCGGAACCGAACCGGCGGTGTTGTCGCTCATCATGTTACTCCCTGTTTCCGCTTGCTGCCGAGGTCAACGGCGCTCGCCGAAAACGGTTCGCGCCCGGCAAAAAACTTGTCTTGCGGTTGACGGCGACCGTCCCGGCCCGCATAGGGTGGCAAGAACCCATGGAGAGACAGCGATGCGGAACTGGCGGGCCGGCGTCTTGGTGCTGGCCGGGCTTCTGGGGGCGGCCGGCGCCGCGGGGGCGGCCGAGCTGCGTGCGGAAATGCACCGCGCGACGCCGTCCGGTCCCGGCGAGACGGTCGGCACCGTAACGATCGCCGACAGCGCGCAGGGCGCGGTCGTCAGGACCGACCTCAAGGGTTTGCCGCCGGGTCCGCACGGGTTTCATATACACGAGCACGGCTCCTGCCGGCACGCGACAGCCAATGGAGACACCGTGCCGGCCGGTGCGGCGGGCGGGCATTTCGACCCGCATGACACCGGCAAGCATGCCGGCCCGCAGGGCGATGGTCATCTCGGCGATCTGCCGGTATTGCAGGTTGCCGCGACCGGCGACGCGACCGGCGTCCTGACCGCGCCGCGCATCACGGATGTCTCGATGCTGCGCGGCAAGACCGTCATGATCCATGCCGGCGGCGACAATTACAGCGACCAGCCGGAGCCGCTCGGCGGCGGCGGCGCCCGCATCGCCTGCGGCGTTCTGCGCTAGGGACCTACAGCGCCTCCGCCACCGCCGCGTGATAGCGTCGCAGCGCGGCGAGATGGTCGGCGAGACCGTGCCCGGCGATACGCCGGTGGTGGCGGCGATCGAATGTGGTCGTCAGGCACAGATGCGTCGCGCCCTGCCGCTTCCAGAACCGCGCCTCCTCGGCCCAGTTGCTCTCGCTCCCCGACCCCATCGACACCCAGACCTCGATCCCGATCCGCGCCGGATCGCGCCCGGCCTGTTCGGTCAGCGATCGCAACCGGGCGAGCACCTCCTCGGCCTCGCGCCCTGGCGGATAGGCGTTCGGCATCCAGCCGTCGCCGATCCGGGCGATGCGTTCGAGCGTGCGCTCGTGATGGCCGCCGAACCACACCGGCACCCTGCCCGAGGCCGGGCGCGGGTTGATCCCGGCATCCTCGATCGTGTGCCAGCGTCCGTTGAAGGTCACGTGCGGCTCGGCCCACAGCGCCTGCATGATCCGCACCTGTTCCTCCGAGCGGCGGCCGCGGTTGCGAAAATTCTCGTTGAGCGCGACAAACTCGACATCGTTCCACCCGACCCCGACACCGAGCCGGAACCGTCCGCCGCACAGCACATCGAGGCAGGCCGCCTGCTTCGCGACCAGCGCTGCCTGGCGCTGCGGCAGGATCAGCACCCCGGTGGAAAACCCGAGCTGGTTTGTGCATCCCGCCAGATAGCCGAACAGCACAAACGGGTCGTGGAACAGATCGTCGTTGGTGTTGCGCTCCCAGCCCGGCCGGCTCGCCGCATTGACGCCGAGCACGTGATCGGCCGTCTCGATAAAATCGTATCCGATCACCTCGGCCGCCTGTGCGTATTCGCGCACGACGCCGGGATCGCCGCCGATATCGCCCAGGGGCAGCAGCGCGCCCAATTGCATGATCCTCTCCCGTATCGGGTCTGTCGCGTGATCGTACACCAAGCCGGGCGTACACCAAGCCGGACGCGATCTGCCGGGAGTTTTCCGCGTCTGGCAGCGTTACCGGGCCGATAGGCACGGGGAGCGGGAATGATGCCGATATTGCTGCGCGGCGGGGTTGCGGCGCTCGCCCTTTTCGCGGTCCTGACGGCGGCGCAGCCGGCGCGAGCGCAATGTTTCTGGGACGGTGTCCGGTGGGTGTGCTGGACCCACCCGCTCTTTCCGGAATTGTCGCTCGTGCCGGACGCGAACCCGTATTGGCTGTGGACGCAGAACTGGGGCGGGCTAAACTGGCGCTTTTACGGCTGGCAGCCGATGGAACCGTAACCCGCCGCTGCCGCCGCCCGGATCGCGAAAACCCCGTGGCGAAAACCCCCGTGGCGAAAACCTCGGTGCGGCCGGCGCGGCTTGCCACTACACTCGCGCGGCCGCCCCAAGGCAGACAGCCGGGACAGGCGGATGGGCCTCCCGTTCGGGCGGCACAACGTGTGGCGCTCGTCTCGCGCCGCGTCGCGACGAGTGGGGGTGAGTATCGATGAAGAGGCTGGTGCGTATCCTACTGGGCGCGGCCGTCGCGCTGGCGCCATTGCTGACCGGCGCCGCCGCGGTCGCGCAGAAGCACGGCGGGACCCTGCGCCTTTATCACGGCGACAGTCCCGGCAATATGTCGATCCATGAAAACGGCACGATCTCGGTCCTCGCGCCGATGATGGCGGTATTCAACAACCTCGTCGTGTTCGACCCGAAGCAGAAGCGAAACAGCCTCGACAACATTGTCCCCGATCTCGCCGAGAGCTGGACGGTCAGCGAGGACGGCACGGAGCTGACATTCAAATTGCGCCACGGGGTCAAATGGCATGACGGCGAGGATTTCACCGCCGCCGATGTCAAATGCACCTGGGACCTGCTGCAAGGCAAGGCGCCGGAAAAGCTGCGGATCAATGCCCGCCCGGCGTGGTGGGCCAATCTCGACCATGTAACCGCCGACAACGAGTATCAGGCGACCTTTCACCTGAAGCGGCCGCAGCCGTCGTTTCTCGCCTTGCTGGCGGCCGGGTTCAGCCCGGTCTATCCATGCCATGTCTCGCCGCAGCAGATGCGGCAGCATCCGATCGGCACCGGCCCGTTCAAATTTGTCGAGTTCAAGCCGAACCAGTCGATCAAGCTCGCCCGCAACCCGGATTACTGGAAAAAGGGGCTGCCCTATCTCGACGGCATCGAATACACGATCATCCCGAACCGCTCGACGGCGACGCTCGCCTTTCGCGCCGGCACGGTCGACATGACCTTCCCGTATGATCTGACGGTGCCGCTGCTAAAGGATTTGCAGGCCCAGATGCCCGATTCGGTGTGCGAGTTGACCCCGGTCAATTTCGCGCCGAACCTGCTGATTACCGAAAAGCCGCCCTTTGACAATCGCGAACTGCGCAAGGCGATCGCGATGACGCTCGACCGCCAGGCGTTTATCGACATTCTCGGCGACGGGATCGGCGATATCGGCACCGCGACCTTGCCGGCGCCCGAGGGCCAGTGGGCGATGCCGAAGGAGATGCGGCAGCAACTGCCGGGCTACGACCCCGATGTCAAAAAATCGCGCGAGCAGGCACGACAGATCATGCGCGCGCTCGGTTACGGACCCGACAACCGCCTCACCGCCAAGCTCGCCACCCGCAACACGCCGGATTACCGCGACGCAGCCGCCGTCCTGACGGACCAGCTCAAGCAGATCTGGATCGACACCGAGATCGAGCTGGTCGAGACCGCGAACTGGCTGCCGCGGCTGGTGCGCGGCGATTTCGTCCTGGCGCAGGGCGTGCTCGGCAACGCGCTCGACGACCCGGACCAGATTTTTTACGAGAATTACAGCTGCGACTCGAACCGCAACTACACAAAATACTGCGATCCCGAGGTCGAAAACCTGCTGCATCGGCAATCGACCGAAACCGACCCCGAGAAGCGGCGGCGCATGGTGTGGGAGATGGACCGCCGGCTGCAACAGGCGGTGATGCGCCCGCTCCTGTTCTACATGCGCAAGGCGACCTGTCTGCGACCCGAGGTCAAGGGTCTGACGATCATGGTCAACAGCGCCTATAACGGCTGGCGCATGGAAGAGGTCTGGCTCGACCGGTAGCCGCCCGGCCGCCCTCCGGCCGGTGAGGCGGCGGGTTCCGGACCGCCGGGACCGGTGAGAGCCGCCCGGCCATGCGAAAATGCCGAGTGGCCGCCGCGGTCTGCCGCTATACAGTCGCGCCGCGGACCGGCCGGGGCCGGCAATCTCAACAAAAGGAACCGATTTCTGATGAAGAGTCTGGTGCGTATCCTATTGAGCGCGGTCGTCGCGCTGCCGCCATTGCTGGCCGGCACCGCCGCGGTCGCGCAGAAGCCCGGCGGCGTCCTGCGGGTCTACCACCGCGACAGCCCCAGCAATATGTCGATCCATGAAAACGGCACGATCTCGGTCGTGGCGCCGATGCGGCCGGTGTTCAACAACCTCGTCGTCTTTAATCAGAACGAGAGGCTGAACAGCCTCGACAATATCGTCCCCGACCTCGCCGAGAGCTGGATCTTGAGCGAGGACGGCAAGGATCTGACGTTCAAATTGCGCCAGGGTGTCAAATGGCATGACGGCAAGAAGTTCACCGCCGCCGATGTCAAATGCACCTGGGACCTGTTGCAGGGAAAGGCAAAGGACAAGCTGCGCCTCAACGCCCGCGAGGCATGGTGGGAAAATCTCGACCACGTCAGCACCGACAACGAGTATCAGGCGACCTTTCACCTGAAGCAGCCGCAGCCCTCGTTCATGGCCTTTCTCGCCGCCGGGTTCACGCCGGTCTATCCGTGTCATGTGACGCCGCAGCAGATGCGGCAGCACCCGATCGGCACCGGCCCGTTCAAGTTTGTCGAGTTCAAGCCGAACCAGTCGATCAAGCTTGTCAAGAACCCGGATTACTGGAAAAAGGGACTGCCTTATCTCGACGGTATCGAATACACGATCATCCCGAACCGCTCGACCGCGATCCTCGCCTTTATCGCCGGCAATTTCGACATGACCTTTCCATACGAGGTCACCGTGCCGCTGCTGAAGGACATCCAGAACCAGATGCCGAACGCGGTCTGCGAGGTCACGCCGACCAACTTCGCGCCCAACCTGCTGATCACGCTGAAACCGCCTTTTGACAAGCCCGAGCTGCGCAAGGCGATCGCGATGACGCTGGATCGTCAGGCCTTTATCGATATTCTCGGCGAAGGCAAGGGCGATATCGGTACGGCAACTCTCCCCGGACCCGAGGGTCAGTGGGCGATGCCAAAGGAGATGCGCGAGACGCTGCCCGGTTACGGTCCGGATGTCGCGAAATCGCGCGCCGAGGCGCAGAAGATCATGCAGTCGCTGGGTTACGGCCCCGACAAGCGCCTCGCGGTAAAGATCTCGTCGCGCAACATCCCGGATTACCGCGACGCGGCCTCGCTCGTGCTGGACCATCTCAAGCACATCTATATCGATGCCGAGCTGGAACTGATCGAAACCGCCAACTGGCTGCCAAAGCTGATGCGCGGCGATTTTGTCTTTGCCCAGAGTGTTGCCGGGGCCGGCATCGACGACCCGGACCAGACCTTCTTCGAGAATTACGGCTGCAAGTCGAACCGCAACTACATCAAGTATTGCGATCCCGAGGTCGAGAAGCTGGCCGATCAGCAATCGGTGGAGACCGATATCGAGAAGCGGCGGCGCATCGTATGGGAGATGGACCGGCGGTTGCAGGAAGCGGTCGTGCGGCCGATCCTCTACTACATGCGCAAGGCGACCTGCTGGCGGCCCGAGGTCAAGGGGCTGACGGTCATGGCCAACAGCTCCTACAACGGCTGGCGCATGGAAGACGTCTGGCTCGACAAGTAGCGCAGGAGGCGAGGGGTCGGGTCCTCATCGGCTCGCAGTCCCGGCGCAAGCCGGGACCCCTCTCCGGCCCCGATTGGGACCGCCGGCGTCTCGCCGGCACGCCGGCCGGAGGCCGGCGGTCCTGAAGCACCCTCGGCAAGCTGACTTGTCTTCGGATGAGACCTTAGTTTGGGATCGGATCATACCGCCAGTTCGGGACGGTCGCCGCGGCTCCGGCCTGCGGTCGGCCCGAGAGCAAGTTCGGGAACGCCGGCGCCGCAGAACGAGAAGGTCAAAATTCAAACCGAGACAGTACCGCAGGGGCGAACAGCTTGACCCCGCAACAGCCGATCGCGATATTCACGAAATGCGCCGCATCTCCCGCAACGGGCTCACCACCGCCACCCCCTTCCGCGGGGTGTTCGGAGGCCGTGCGCGCTGATCCAGCGGCATCGTCGATCGGAAAACCCCGCCGGCAACGGACGGGGTTTTTTTGCTGAGAAATCCGCCCCGTCACGACGGTATCAGACGGAGCACAGGTGCCATGAGCGATAATCAACGCAACTCCGCGGCTTCTTCATCTCCGGTCGCCGTGACCTTGCCCGACGGCGACAGCCGCGAATTTCCGGGACCGGTGACCGGCGCCGATATCGCCGCCGCGATCGGTCCCGGTCTCGCCAGGGCGGCGATCGCGGTCAAGATCGACGGAAGCCCGCGCGACTTGGCGACCGTGATCGACCATGACGCCAATGTCGCGATCGTCACGCGCGAGATGCCGGAAGGGGTCGAGATCCTGCGCCACGACGCCGCGCATGTGATGGCCGAGGCGGTCAAGGAACTGTACCCCGAAACCCAGGTCACGTTCGGACCCGCCACCGAGACCGGCTTTTATTACGATTTCGCGCGCGCGACGCCGTTCACCCCCGACGATCTCGCCCGGATCGAGGAGCGGATGCGCGAGATCGTGCGGCGCGACGAGCCGGTCACGCGCGAGGTCTGGGACCGCGACCGCGCCGTCGCGTTCTTCGAGAGCATCGGCGAGCGCTACAAGGCCGAATACATCGGGGAGATCCCGCGGGACGAGGAGATCAGCCTGTATCGCCAGGGGGATTTTGTCGATCTCTGCACCGGACCGCACCTGCCGTCGACCGGAAAGCTCGGTCAGGCGTTCAAGCTGATGAACGTGGCCGGCGCCTATTGGCGCGGCGACCCGAACAACGCGCAGTTGCAGCGCGTCTACGGCACGGCGTGGCCGAGCCAGAAGGAGCTGGACCAGTACCTGTTCCGCCTCGAAGAGGCCGAGCGCCGCGACCACCGCAAACTCGGCCGCGAACTCGGTCTGTTTCACCTTCAGGAAGAGGCGGTCGGCAGCGTCTTTTGGCACCCGAAGGGCTGGACGCTGTATCGCGCGATCGAGCGCTACATGCGCCGCCGGCTCGAAGCGTCCGGGTATCAGGAAGTGCGGACGCCGCAACTGCTCGATCGCAGCCTATGGGAAGCCTCGGGCCATTGGGAGAACTTCCGCGAGAACATGTTCATCGCCGAGAGCCGCGACGAGCGGGTGCTCGCGGTCAAACCGATGAACTGCCCCGGCCACGTGCAGATTTTCCGCAACCGGCTGCGCAGCTACCGCGAATTGCCGCTGCGGCTGGCCGAATTCGGCGGTTGTCATCGCAACGAGCCGTCCGGCGCGCTGCACGGCATCATGCGGGTGCGCGCCTTTACGCAGGACGACGCGCACATCTTCTGCACCGAGGAGCAGGTCACACCGGAGGCGATCGCGTTCTGCGAGTTGCTGCTGTCGATCTATCGCGATTTCGGATTTGACGAGGTCGCGGTCAAATTGTCGACGCGGCCAGAGACGCGCGCCGGCAGCGACGCGGTCTGGGATGTCGCCGAACGCGACCTGGAGACCGCGGTAAAAGCGGCCGATCTTTCCTACACGCTCAACCCCGGCGAGGGGGCGTTTTACGGGCCGAAGCTCGAATTCGTGCTGCGCGACGCGCTCGGGCGCGACTGGCAATGCGGCACATTGCAGCTCGATTTTGTGATGCCGGAGCGGCTCGGCGCGAACTATGTCGGCGAGGACGGCGCCCGGCATCGCCCGGTCATGCTGCACCGCGCGATCCTCGGCTCGTTCGAACGGTTTATCGGCATCCTGATCGAGCATTACGCCGGCAATTTTCCGCTGTGGCTCGCCCCGGTGCAGGCGGTGGTCGCCTCGATCACCGACGATGCCGCTGCCTATGCCGAGCAGGTCGCCGCCGAATTGCGCGAGGCCGGATTACGCGTGCTGACCGACACCGGCGGCGAGAAGATCGGCTACAAGGTGCGCGAGCACAGCCTCGCAAAAATCCCGGCAATCCTGGTGGTTGGCCGCCGCGAGGCCGAACGGCGCACGGTCTCGCTGCGTCGCCTCGGCAGCACCGCGCAAGAGGCTCTTGCGCTCGGCGAACTCGTCGCTAGATTGAAGGATGAGGCAAGCCCGCCCGGCTGACCCTTCGCCGATTGCGCGATGACGCGGTCGGTCGTATGCAACCATTCAGTGGAGAACGTACATACCAAGACCACCGATGAACCTCACCCCGACCCGCGAGGGGCCCCGCGTCAATCAGGAGATCGGCGTCCCGCGCGTGCGCCTCGTCGATGAGCGCGGCAACATGCTCGGGGTGGTCGGGCGCAACGAAGCGCTCAACATGGCCGCCAATGCCGGCCTTGATCTGGTCGAGGTCGCGCCGAACGCCGACCCGCCGGTCTGCAAGATCCTCGATTACGGCAAGTTCAAATACGAAGAACAGAAGAAGAAAAACGAAGCCCGCAAAAAGCAGAAAATTATCGAGGTCAAGGAAATCAAGCTGCGCCCCAGCATCGACGATCACGATTACGATGTCAAGATGCGCGCCATGAACAAGTTCATCGAGGAAGGCGACAAGGTCAAGGTGACGATGCGGTTCCGCGGTCGCGAGCTGGCGCACCAGGATATCGGCATGAATGTGCTGATGCGGGTGCGCGACGATCTCGATCCGATCGCCAAGGTCGAGCAGATGCCGCGCATGGAAGGCCGCCAGATGGTCATGGTGATGGCGCCGAGATAGGCACACTGGTGTCCGCTGCGCACTGTGTCTAACCCTCTCCCCCAGTGGGGGAGAGGGCAGGGTGAGGGGGAGCGCCGGTCGCGATGGCTTGAACCTAGCGGCGATTTGTAATCTGGATCTCCGCGCAGCTGAAGCTGCCGGTCAGGGCCGACGCATGCTCGATAACGGCCGGAACGTCGGGGATCGGCGTATCGTGACAGCCTGCCGCCTCTGCGCTCAACACAGCCGCTGCGAAAACGAGCACCGCGGAGTAACGGGGCATATTCATAATCCCTCACCCTCCCATCGCTACGCGATGAGTCCCTCCCTCTCCCGCAATGCGGGAGAGGGTTGATCAGCCGATCACCTTCGCCTCGCGCAGTTCGGCGAGCGTCGCCCGGTCGTAGCCGAGCAGCGACGACAGCACCTCGTCGGTGTGCTCGCCGGGGGTCGGCACATGGCCGACCCGGCCTGGTGTTTTCGACATCTTGATCGTCGCGCCCGGCACATGGATTTCGCCGGCCAGCGCGTCCGGCATCTTGACCAGCATCTCACGCTCCCACAGATGCGGGTCGGCGGCGGCCTGCGCGATCGTCTTGACCGGCGCGACCGGGATTTCCGCCGCGAGCAAGGTAGCGACGATATGATCGACCGTGTTCGCGGCGCACCAGTTGGCAACCGCCTGCTTGCGCGCGTCGCCTTCCTGCACCCGGCTGGTAAACCCCTCGGCGCTGGCGCCCTGGTCGCCGGTCGCGATCTGCATCAGCCGTGTCGCCATCTCGCGCCCCGAGGCCGAGATCACGACATACCCGTCCTTCGCCTTGTAGGGCGGCCGGCCGCCCTCGCCGCCTTCCTGCCCGGTCGCCAGATAATACGACAGCGGGATCTCGACCATCGTAAAGCCTGAATCCAACAGGCAGCAATCGACCACCTGCCCCTCGCCGGTGCGGTCGCGATGGCGCAGCGCCGCCAGCATCCCGATCGTCGCGTGCAATGACGTGTAACGATCGACCAGCGAGGTCGCGGCGCCCAACGGCTGACCGACCGGTTTCCCCGTCAGGCTCATCAGCCCGCTCATCGCCTGCCCCAGCGGGTCGAAGGCCGGGCGATCGCGATACGGCCCGTACTGCCCAAACCCCGACACCGAGCACAGGATGATATCCGGCTTCAACTGGCGCAGCCGGTCGTAATCGAACCCCATCTTCTCCATCACGCCGGGGCGGAAATTCTGCAAGACGATATCGGCTGTTGGTACCAGCGCCGCAAAGATTTCCTTGCCGCGCTCGGTGCGCATGTCGAGGCACAGGCTCTTTTTGCCGCGGTTGTACACCGTGAAATAGACGCTCTGGCCGCGCACCATCGGCTCGGATTTGCGCGTCTCCTCGCCGCCCAGTTTCTCGATCTTGATGACCTCAGCACCAAGATCGGACAGGATCATCCCACCCCTCGGTCCCGCCTGATACCGCGCCAGTTCCAGAACCCTGATACCGTCGAGTGCTCCGCCCATCGCCTCACTCCGCGAAGATGTCGAAAAAATGAAGCCGTCGTTCCGCTCGGCTGGCATATTGCGCCCAGCAGTACCGCGATGGGAAGGAGAGCCTTGAATGGCCTACGAATACATCATCAGCGAACGCCTTGACGGCGTTGCGCTGATCACGCTGAACCGGCCGGAAAAACTCAATGCGCTGAGCTTTCCGCTAATGGAGGAGCTGGACCGGGCGCTGACCGGCTACGAGCAGGACGACGACATCAAGGCGGTGATCCTGACCGGTTCCGGCGAGCGCGCCTTCTCGGCCGGCGCCGACATTCACGAGATGGCGGGGCTTTCTTCCGAGGAGCTGGCGCGGCGCAGCGACACGCGCGGCCGGATAAGCTGGCATATCGCGAGCTACACAAAACCGCTGATCGGCGCGATCAACGGTCTGGCCTATGGCGGTGCGGCGCTGCTGTCCTCCTCGCTCGATCTGCGCATCGGCTGCGAGAAGACGCAGTTCCGCTTTCTGGCGGCGAGCTACGGCCGGGTCAACTCGACCTGGTCGTTGCCGGCCCTGGTCGGCATCCCGAAGGCCAAGGAATTGCTCTATACCGGCCGCGTCGTGCCGGCCGACGAAGCCGAGCGCATCGGCCTCTTGAACCAGATCGTCCCGTCCGCAAAGCTGATCGAGTCGGCGGTCGAGATGGGCCAGATGATCGCCAAGAACGATGCGCGCATGGTGCAGGGCATCAAGCGGCTGTTGCACGAGGGCATGGGGCTCGACTGGCAGGAACGCTACGATCTCGAAGACGAGGCGCGCGCGACCTATCTCGCCGCCGGCCACCCGCGCGACGGGTTCAAGGATTTTCTGGCGCGCAAACCGGTGCGGTGATCGGCGGTTAGCCCCTCACCCTGTCCCTCTCCCCGCAAGCGGGGAGAGGGAATCCGGCAGTGACATGCGGGCAAAACGCCGGCCGTTCAGTGTGAGGAGCGCGCCGCCTCTCTCCCTCTCCCCGCTTGCGGGGAGAGGGAAGGGGTGAGGGGCACTGGCGGGAACGCGTGCCGCCGAACGACAATAAACATTACCCGGAAATCCGCTCCCACACCGCGCCGGCGTCGCGCTCGGCCGCGGACGGCGCGATGCGGAAACAGCTTGTCAGCACATCCGCGAGATCGGCGGCATCGGCGAGATTGCGCCGTTCAACGTGGCCGTCGCGGTGCCGCGTCGTGAACTCGCGGTCCAAAAGCGTGAAGCGCCGGTCGGAATCGGCGCGCGCGGCCCGGCATAGGCGATCCGCTTCAGATAGGCTCCGAGGTCGTCGTCGCGCAGCGCCATCGTGACTCCCGCCTATACGTTGCGGCCGAAGCAGCATCGGCCTAGTTTCCCGCCAGGATCAAGACCGATCGTGGGACCCGGCAGCCATGACCACCGATACCCGTCTCGTCGATACCGAGCGCGGCGTCATCAGCCGCGAAATCTTTGTCAACGACTCGATCTTTGCCGAGGAACTGGAAAAACTGTTTGCGCGGGCCTGGCTGTTTGTCGGGCACGAAAGCCAGATCCCGAACCCCGGCGATTATTTCACGTCGCGCATGGGCGCCGAATCGGTGATCCTGTGCCGCGACAAACAGACCCGCATTCACGTGTTTCTCAACACCTGCCGGCACCGCGGCATGAAAGTGTGCCGCTACGACCAGGGCAACACGCCACTGTTCACCTGCCCCTATCACAATTGGAGTTTTGCCACCGACGGAAAACTCGTCGGCGTGCCGATGCACAAGGAGTTGTACCCCGATCTCGACCGCTCCGAGTGGTCGCTGATCGAGGTGCCGCGCATGGTCAACTACAAGGGCGCGATCTTTGCCTCGTGGGATGCGCAAGCGCCCGAGTTTGTCGATTATCTCGGCGACGCCAGGGACCATCTCGATCAGGTGCTCGACTGCCGCGACGGGCGCGAGGGCGGCTCCGAGGTGTTTGGCGGGGTCCATAAATGGATCATCCCGGCCAACTGGAAATTTGCCGCCGAAAATTTCTGCGGCGATACCTATCACAACCCGAGCCACCGCTCGGTCGATCTGATCGGCATCGGGCCGAGTTCGGCGAAAGGCGGCACCGCCGGACGGCGCGACAACGAATACCAGGGCGGCCGGCACGTCTGGGTCAGCTTCCCGTCCGGGCACGGCGTCCACAGCGTGTGGATGCCGCCCGACCCGCCCTATGTCGAAACCTTCCAGGACAACAAAATCGTCGCCGACTACTTCCGCCATTGCTACCACGAGCGAACGCGGCGGCTCGGCGACAAGGCGCGGCTGTTGCCGTTCACCGGCACGATCTTTCCCAACACGTCGTATCACGGCCGCCAGCCTCGGGCCTTGTGCGTCTGGCATCCGGTCAGCGCGACGCAGACCGAGGTCTGGCGCTTTTTCCTGGTCGATCGCGACGCGCCGGCCGAGGTCAAGGAGCTGTTGCGGCGCTATTACATGCGCTATTCCGGCCCGGCCGGCATGACCGAGCAGGACGACATGGAGAACTGGAACTACGCGACCGCCGCCAGCCGCGGCACGATCGCACGGCGCTATCCGTACAATTACCAAGCCTCGCTCGGCCGGTCGCGCGACAACGATCCGGTGCCGGGAAATGTCAGCACGCAGGTCACCGAGGAGAATGCACGCGGCTTCTACCGCAGCTGGCAGCGTTATCTCGACGGCGCCGACTGGCCCGCCCTGATCGGCCGCTCCGCCCCGGTTCAGACCCGCGAAGCGGCGGAGTGAGGGACAGTCGGACGGAAGAGGCGTCGGGCACGACTCCCTACGCCGCGACAGGAGTTTGCCGGCGGCGAGCCGCGCGCCTCGATCGACAGGCTGTCAGTGCCAGGGTGAGCGCGCCGCCGCGCGGCGTACCAGCCGATGCGTGTTGGCGCGAACGGGAACAGATTTTGTCTGGCTCTGCGACTGCTTCCAAAGCAGCATCGAGACGGTCGCTTTTGCCGCGACCAGGAATGATGCCCAGATAATGAGATTATCAACCGAAAGGATACCGGCTGCGGCCGCTTCGCTCAGATAAAAAACCAGCTCCATGATTTCCCTTCCGACGATGCCGTGCGCCGACCTGTGCCGGTGCTCTCTTACGAAAGGCTAACAGCACCGGCGATTACTTTTGCTCCGGGTTTGACTTATGAAAAAACCCCGGCGCGTCCGGACGCGCCCGGATCGCCTCGATCCAGAACCCGGGCTTGTCGCCGGCGGGGTCGGAAGGCGCGATGGTCTGGGTCCATTCGCGGCAATCGATCAGCACCATATGCGCCCGACCCGCGGGCGGCGCGGCCGCGCCGCAGCGCCCGGTCGCGGCGAACCACGCCGCCCTCTCGGCGATCACGGCGGCGCTGAACTGCCGGTTGCCGCGCGCGTTCTGCCACCGCTCCCAGCGCGTGCCGCCGAGTTCGCGCGTGAAGTAGAACCGCTCGACATGATCGGCCGTGTCGTGCTCGGCGCCGCCGTAATGGTCCGAAATCAGCGAGGTCAGGATCACGGGTCTGCCCTGGCCCGGTCCGGCGCGATACGCGAACGGCGCGATCCGCCAGCTCGTCAGCGCGGTGTTGAGGCGGGTCGGACACGCCATGCGGTCGCCGCGAACACCGTTGAGCCGGGCCACGGTCTCGCCGCGCATCGCCTCCTTGCGGTTCGGATCGAATTCGAGGATCAGCCACGACCGCCGCAGCGCCTCCGGCGCGACCTCGCCGCGGCATTCGCCGACCCACAACCCGAAACCGCCGCCGCCATCCTCAGTCGCGCCGAGCGAGACCGCCCCGTCGGAGATGATGGCGAGATCGCCGCCGTCGCTGCCCCGGTCGAACCGCCCGAAGCGTCGCCCGCCGTCGCCAAAATCGAACGAATGCTCGACCACGATCCCAAGACCTTTTGTCTCGACCGGAAACGAATCGTGCCGCTGATGGCCTTCCGGCCCGGTCGATCGATATTCGGAAGAGGGGTGGTCGTGCTTGTGGTACGGCAAACGCTCCCCCGGAAGCAGGTCGCGCTGATAGGGACACACGGTCGCGCCGTCGAGCGGGCTGCGTTCGACCCGCACCAAACCGGCCGCGTCGAGGCAGACATTCTGGATCATGAAATCGCGCACCGTATCGATGCTCGCGACCGGCTCCGCCCGTGCCGCGGCCAAGCCCAGCAGCAGGACGCAGGCGCCCGCGACCCCGAGAACCGCATTTCGCACTCGACTGCTCATTCAAACCGGTCCGGACAGGCGGAAAGCCGCGTCATCGACCATACCGGGTTCATCCTCGTCTCCGTCGGCGCAGCGCAACCAGTGCCGGTCTGCGGCAGGTCGGCTATAACGGGTCGCGGGAGCAACCGATAACGCGCATCAACAGCATAATGGAGGGAGACATGCTGGATCTGGGGATAGCGGGCCGCAAGGCGATCGTCTGTGCGGCGAGCAAGGGGTTGGGCCGCGCCTGCGCGATGGCGCTCGGGCGCGCCGGGGTCGAGCTGGTGATCACCGCGCGCACCGCCGAGACGCTGGAACAGACCGCCGCCGACATCCGCAGCGAAACCGGCGCCAGGGTGACCGCCGTGGCCGGCGACATCACGACCGAGGAGGGACGCCGGCAGGCGCTCGCCGCCTGCCCCGAACCCGACATCCTGGTCAACAATGCCGGCGGCCCGCCGCACGGCGATTTCCGCGATTGGGGCATCGAGGACTGGCAGAAAGCGGTCAACGCCAACATGTTGACCCCGATCATGCTGATCAAGGCAACCGTCGACGGGATGTGCCAGCGCAAATTCGGGCGCATCGTCAACATCACCTCGGCCTCGGTAAAGTCGCCGATCGCCAATCTCGGCATGAGCAACGGCGCGCGCGCCGGGCTGACCGGGTTTGCCGCGGGTCTGGCGCGGCAGGTGGCGCGGCACAATGTCACGATCAACAACCTGCTGCCGGGTCCCTTTCTGACCGACCGGTTGCGCTCCGGTATCGAGTTCGAGGCGCGGCGCCAGAACATCTCGTTCGAGGAAATGCTCGCCAAACGCTCGGCGACAAACCCGACCGGCCGGGTCGGCGATCCGAAAGAGTTCGGCGACGCCTGCGCCTTTCTGTGCGCCGCCAGCTCCGGCTTTATCGTCGGCCAGAACCTGCTGCTCGACGGCGGCGCGTTCAATTCGTCGATGAGCTGAGTCCGAGATGAGTTGAGTCCGGGAGTTTCGCGCGGCCGGCCGGCGGTAACCGAAACGCAACAGATTGCCGCGATCATGCGGTCCGAGAGCACATCTGCTCGACGAGGCCCGTGATGCTGGCTCACGAATGGCGCGAATTGGAGACGCTGTCCGGGCATATCGTCGCGCTGCGCGAGCGTCTTGCCGCCGCGCGCAGGACCGGCAATACCGGTCTGGTCGAGGGTCTCGACGCGGAAATCGACCGGGCGATAAGGCAGCGCGACCGGCTGATGCGGCACATCTCGACCCGGCTCGGTTCGGCCGCCGCCGAGCGGCTCCGCGCTTCCGGACAAGCCGCGTGCCGGCGCAAGCGGGGGGCCGGTTGCAATACCGCATTGCCGCCGGATCGGGAGTGAGCCGGGTCGGGAATGAGAAAGTCCGGGCGACGCGCGACCGCCCGCCTTGCCCTCGTCGCGCCCGGCATCACATCAGCAGAATGATTAACGCACCTGATTTTTTCCGCTTCACGATCTGCGGCATCCCGGAGCTGGGTTCGCATTGCGAGGCCGGGATCACGCATGTTCTCTCGATCCTCGACCCGGAATGGCCGGACCCGCCGGAATTCGAGGATTACTCTCCGCACCAGCGGCTGGCGCTGCGGTTTCACGACATCATCGACCCGCTGCCCGGCCGTCTCGCCCCGACCCGCGGCGATGTGGCGCGGCTGCTCGAATTCGGGCATGAGCTGAGCGCCGCCAAAACCTGTCATCTGCTGGTGCATTGCCATGCCGGCGTCTCGCGCTCGACAGCGGCGACGGCGCTGATCCTGGCGCAGGCGCATCCCGGCCGTCCCGCTCGCGATGTGCTCGACGCGGTGTCGCGCATCCGGCCGCGCGCCTGGCCCAATCTGCGCATGCTCGAATTCGGCGACGAATTGCTTGGACGCGGCGGCGAACTCGCCGCCGCCGCGTCCGCAATCTACCGCCGCGTGCTCGACCGCGAGCCGTCTCTGCAAGAGGCGATGATCGGGCACGGACGGGCCCGCGAGGTCACCGCCGCGCTGCGCGCCCCCGCCGGTTAGGGTCTGTCGTCGAATTCAGCTCCGATCGTCGTCCCGGCGGAGGCCGGGACCCACGTTTCGGCCACTCGTGCGGTTGCTCAGCGGATCCCGGCCGGAGTATCCTCGGGCCGGCCGTAGGCCGGACCCATGGGCCGGGATGACGATAGGAAGGAAAAATCCGTCGAACCGTTCGTTTGACGACAGGACCTAGGTTCTGTGGACATTTAGGATTTTCTTTGTGCCGGCGGTGTGATTGAAGGCTGCTTTCTGGAGGCAGTCTTGGGGGCACATGACCGTTTGGTGCTGAGGGATGATCAAGGGGAGCGGATAGCGCCGCTGATCCTGGGCCGACCGGATCAGAAGGGCTCGA
>JBFWVT010000072.1:0-26056 GCA_050246595.1 Alphaproteobacteria bacterium | reverse complement strand
ACGAATCGCGCGCATGGCGCGATACTCCCTACACGCCCCTCTCCCTTAAACTGAGGGGATCGAGGTAGAGTACCGCCGGCCCGCGCTGGCCAAGCTCGGCTTGGTGGCGCATGCTACATAAGTCCGGTTTTCTCCCCCGTTTGCGGGGAACCTTTCTTGTTCCTCCCCCGCTTGCGGGGGAGGGTCGGGGAGGGGGCATGGTTGCGGGATGTATTGGTCCGTATCAGGTTGCGCATCGCATACAGGTGGTACGGAGACCGGCGGCGGATCATCAACGCCGGAAGGGCAGGACGGAATGGCCGAACAGGCGGAGCGCACAGCGCGGCCGATGATCGAGATGCGCCATGTCCACAAATGGTTCGGCGCGTTTCATGTGCTCAACGACATCAACCTCGAAGTCGGGCGCGGCGAGCGGGTCGTCGTGTGCGGTCCCTCGGGTTCCGGCAAATCGACGATGATCCGCTGTATCAACCGGCTCGAAGAGCACCAGCAGGGCCGGATCGTCGTCGCCGGCATCGAGCTGACCCGCGACCTGAAGAATATCGAGGCGATCCGCCGCGAGGTCGGCATGGTGTTTCAGCAGTTCAACCTGTTCCCGCACCTGACCGTGCTGGACAATTTGACCCTGGCGCCGGTCTGGGTGCGCAAGATGCCGAAAAAGGAAGCCGAGGATCTGGCGCGCACCTATCTCGAACGGGTGCGCATCCCGGAACAGGCCGACAAATATCCGGGCCAGCTTTCCGGCGGACAGCAGCAGCGCGTCGCGATCGCCCGCGCCTTGTGCATGAAACCCGAGATCATGCTGTTCGACGAGCCGACCTCGGCGCTCGACCCGGAGATGATAAAAGAAGTGCTCGACGTGATGATCGAGCTGGCCGAGGAGGGCATGACAATGGTGTGCGTGACGCACGAGATGGGTTTTGCCCGCACCGTCGCCGACATGATGGTGTTTATGGACCGCGGCCAGATCGTCGAGCGCGCCCCGCCCGCCGAGTTCTTCGCGCAGCCGAAAAACGAGCGGACGCGGCTGTTCCTGAGCCAGATTCTGGCGCACTGACCGGCTTCCGCCGGCCCGCGCTCGCCGCTTCTCGTCTCCCCGGCCCGGAAGTGGCACAGTCGGGAGGCACGCTGCTGCCACCGCCGGGGAAACGGAATGGAAAACGCCTTCGACCGCGTCAGGGTGGTCGATTTCACGACCACGATCGCCGGGCCGCATTGCACCCGGCTGCTGTCCGATCTCGGCGCCGAGATCATCAAGATCGAGCCGCCGGAAGGCGACATGATGCGGGCGCGCCCGCCGCTGCGCAACGGCGCCAGCACGTCGTTCGGGCAGCTCAACACCGGCAAGAAGAGCGTCGTCCTCGACCTGAAGCGGCAAGAGGCGGTCGAGATCGTGCGCCGCCTGATCGGCACCGCCGACGTGCTGGTCGAGAATTTCCGGCCCGGTGTGATGCGCCGCTTTGGCCTCGACTACGAGACGCTCAAGAAGCTGAAACCCGAACTGATTTACTGCGCGATTTCCGGCTACGGGCAGACCGGGCCGTCGGCTTCATTGCCGGCTTATGCGCCGGTCATCCACGCCTCGTCCGGCTACGACCTGGCGCATCTCGCCTATCAGGGGGTTGAGCGCCGCCCCGATTACTGCGGCATCTACATTGCCGACGTGCTGACCGGCACCTATGCGTTCGGCGCAATCATGGCGGCGCTATACCAGCGGCGCGACACCGGCGCGGGCCAGATGATCGACGTGTCGATGCTCGAAAGCATGCTGAGCCTGACCTTGAGCGAAATCCAGGCGGCGCAGTTTCCGGTGACGCCGCCCGGACGGCCGTTTTTCGGCCCGATCGAGACCAGGGACGGCTATGTCAACCTGTCGATCGCCAGCGAGCGCACCTTTCAGAATCTGGCCGCCGCCTGCGGGCGGAGCGACTGGATCAGCGATCCGCGCTTTGCGAAATACCCGGATCGGCGGGCCAATTGGGGCACGCTGATCGACGAGCTTGAGGTCTGGTCGCGCCAACTTACCAGCGCCGAGGTGCAGGCGATCTTCGACCGGCACGGCGTGCCGGCGTCGCCCTATCGCACGGTGCGCGAGGCGTTGAAAGACAAGCAGCTCGACCACCGCTTCGCGTTGGCCGAAGTGCATGATGCCGGCGGCGGCTTCCGCGTGATGAACCCGCCGTTCCGCTTCTCGGCGATGCACGCGGCGGCACAACCCCGTGTCGCGGCGCTCGGCGAGCACAGCGGAGCGGTGCTCGCCGAACTCGGCTATTCCCTGGGCGAGATCGCCGCGCTGGCCGCTTCCGGGGTCATCGTCGCGGCGCCCGGCGTATAGGCCGGATCACTTCCCGTCCGGCGCCGACTCGAAGGTCTTCAGCACTTTGTCGGTCGCCGCCTCGATTTCGAGCAGCTTGACCGAATAGCCCCATAAATAGGTCGCATAACGCAGCACCGAGCGACAGGTCTTCTCGTCGAGCAGCACACCGTCGTGCACGTAATGCGCCAGCACCAGGGTGCGGTCGCCGGTCAGATCGACATCGACAACCTGCACGTCGGGTTCGCGGCGCGACAGATCGTATTGCCGCGACAGCGCGCTGCGGACCTTGCGGTAGCCGAGTTCGTCGTGGATCGCCTCGACCCGGAGCGCGGGTTTGCCGCTGTCGTCGGCGATCTGGAACAGACGGAATTTGCGGATCACCTCCGGGCTCATATATTGCAGGATAAAGCTTTCGTCGCGGTAATTGGCCCAGGCGTCGCGCAACACCCGGTACGCGTCGCGGCAGCCGGCGATCTCGGGGAACCACGCTTGGTCCTCCTCGGTCGGGTCGTCGCAGATGCGCTGGATGTCGCTCATCATCGCAAAGCCGAGCGCATAGGGGTTGATGCCGCTAAAGCGCGGATCGTCGAACCCGGGCTGGAACACAACGCTCGAATGCGAGTGCAGAAATTCGAGCATCGAGCCTTCGGTAATCAGCCCGCGATCGTGCATCCGGTTCATGATCTCGTAATGCACAAAGGTCGCGCAGCCTTCGTTCATCATTTGCAGCTGCTTCTGCGGATAGAAGTACTGCGATACGTTGCGCACGATGCGGATCAGCTCGCGCTGCCACTCGGCGAGCCGCGGCGCCCGCTTCTCGATAAAATAGAGGATGTTCTCCTCGGGCAGACCGAGTTTGCCGCGCGCCGCCTCGCCCTCGGCCTTGTCGCTCTCGTCGAGTTCGTCTTCCCCCTTGTTCAGGTTCGGGACAGTGCGCCACAGATCGTTGTAGGTCTGCTCCTCATAGGCGCGGCGGTCCTCGGCGCGCTGGCGCTCCTCGGCGAGGTTGGGTTTCGAGCGGTGGGCGTAGCGGTTGACGCCGTGCTCCTTGAGCGCATGCGCCGCGTCGAGCACCCGCTCGACCGCTTCCAACCCGTATTTTTCCTCGCATTTGGTGACATAGTCCCGCGCGAAGGCGAGATAGTCGAGAATGCCGCCGGCGTCGGTCCACTGCCGGAACAGATAGTTGTTCTTGAAAAAATGGTTGTGGCCGAACGCGGCGTGCGCGAGCACGAGCGTCTGCATCGTCATGGAGTTCTCCTCCATGATGTAGCAGATGCACGGGTTCGAGTTGATGACGATCTCGTAGGCGAGACCCTGCAATCCCTTGCGGTACAGCGTTTCGTGATACGCGAAGCGCTTGCCGAAGCTCCAGTGGCGGTACATCAGCGGCAGACCGACCGAGGCGTAGGCGTCGAGCATCTGCTCCGACGTGATGACCTCGATCTGCACCGGATAGATGTCGAGACCGAGATCGTCCACTGCGATGCGCTCGATTGCCTCGTACACCCGCCGCAACGAGCCGAAATCCCAGTTGGGACCGGTGAACAGCGGCGCGTCCGCCTTGAGCTGTGCGGCGTCCAGTCTGCTAAGCACGCACACCCCCCTTTGCAAACAATTCGTGGAACACGGAGAAGATCTGGGCCGGATCGCCGACCCGCCGCATCGCGAAATGCGGGTGCGCCGGCGCCACCTCGTTATAGGCGCGCCACAGATCGCTGTCGCGCGACAACCCGGTCAGGCTGCCGCCGAGACCGTCTCCCACCTCGATATAGGCAAAGTACTGGCACAGCGGCAGCACGTCGTTGCCGAGCAGCGCCACGCAACGGCCGCTGTCGGCGCCGTAATTGTCGCCGTCCGAGGCCTGCGCACCGTATATGTTCCAGCGGTCGGTCGGATACCGCGCCCGCGCGATCTCGAGCATCTTTTCGAGCGCGGTCGAGACCACCGTACCGCCGGTCTCGCGGCTGTAGAAAAACGTCTCCTCGTCAACCTCCTCGGCCGTGCTGGTGTGCCGGATAAAGACGATATCGACATGCCGGTAGCGCCGGGTCAGAAAGACGTGCAGCAGCATGAAGAACCGTTTTGCGAGGTCCTTCATCGCCTCGGTCATCGAGCCGGACACGTCCATCAGACAGAACATGACCGCCTCGGTGTTCGGCTTCGGCACGCGGTCGAAACGCCGGTAGCGCACGTCGATCGGGTCGATAAACGGGATGATCTTGCTGCGCCGCTCGATCCGCTCCAGCTCCTTGGCGAGCCGGCCGGCCTCCTCGTCGTCGCCGCGCTCGCGCGCCTCCTCGACCCTGGCGCGGAGCGCCTCGAGCTCGGACAGTTTCGGACGCCGCAATGCGATGCGCCGTCCCATGCTGTTGCGCATCGTGCGCGGCACGCTGAGATTGGCGGGCGTGCCGGTCACGGTGTAGCCGGCGCGCTGGAGATCGACCGCCGTCGTGTCCTTGAGGCTCTTCTTGACCAGATCGGGCAGTTCGAGGTCCTCGAAAAACATGTCGAGGAACTCTTCCCTTGTCAGCGTGAACTCGAAAGCGTCCTCGCCGCCGCCGTCCGGGCTGCCCTCGCGCCCGCCCTGACCCTCGCCGCCGTTCGGCCGCGGGATCTCGTCGCCCCGGAGGTATTCCTTGTTGCCGGGGACGACGTGATCGGTGCGGCCGCTGCGCCGGTTGTGGTGGAAGATCGGCTCGGAGATGCCGCGGGTCGGGATGGCGACCTTCTCGCCATGCCCGACATCGGCGACCTTGCGCTTGCGCAGGGCCTCCTGCACCGCGGATTTGACCTCGACCCGGGCGCGCCCCAGAAACCGCTGGCGATTGCTGAGGCTCTTCCCTTTCGGATTGGCCCGGCGATCGACAATGTTCATGTTCATCGGACTGGCCCTCCGACCGGCGAGGCGATGCCTAGCCGGCCTTGTTCACGCGCATGTACCATTCAACCAGACGCCTCACCTGACGCTCGGTGTAGCCGCGATCAACCATGCGGTCGACAAAGTCGGCGTGCTTCTTCTCGGTCTCCGAGTCCCTCTTGCTGCCGAAGCTGATGACCGGCAGCAGGTCCTCGACCTGACTGAACATGCGGCGCTCGATAACCTCGCGCAATTTCTCGTACGAGGTCCAGGACGGGTTGCGCCCGCTATTCGCCGCCCGCGCCCGCAGCGCGAATTTGACGACCTCGTTGCGGAAATCCTTCGGGTTGGCGATGCCGGCCGGCTTCTCGATCTTCGAGAGTTCCTGGTTCAGCAATTCGCGGTTCATCAACTGCCCGGTATCGGGGTCCTTGTAGTCCTGATCCTCGATCCACGCATCGGCGTAGGCGACGTAACGGTCGAACAGGTTCTGCCCGTAATCCGAGTACGATTCGAGATACGCCTTCTGAATCTCGTGCCCGATGAACTCGGCGTAGCGCGGCGCCAGCTCGGCCTTGATGAAGTTCAGGTATTTCTTCTCCTGTTCTTCGGGGAACTGCTCGCGCCAGATCTGCTGTTCGAGCACGTACATCAGATGCACCGGGTCGGCCGCGACCTCCTGCGTGTCGAAGTTGAACGTGGAGGACAGCACCTTGAACGCGAAGCGGGTCGAGATCCCGTCCATGCCCTCGTCGACGCCGGCCGCGTCGCGGTATTCCTGCACCGACTTGGCGCGCGGATCGGTGTCCTTCAGGCTTTCGCCGTCATAGACCCGCATCTTCGAGTACAGGTTCGAGTTCTCGTGCGGCTTCAGGCGCGACAGCACGCAGAACCGCGACAGGATGTCCAGGGTCGAGGGGGCGCATGCCGCGTTTGACAGCTCGCTGCTCTGCAACAGCTTTTCGTAGATCTTGCGTTCCTCGGTCGCACGCAGGCAGTACGGCACCTTGATGACCGAGATACGGTCGATAAAGGCTTCGTTGTTCTTGTTGTTCTTGAAGCTCTGCCACTCGGCCTCGTTCGAGTGCGCCAGGATGATGCCCTGATACGGAATGCCGCCGATATTCTCGGTCCCGGCGTAGTTGCCCTCCTGCGTCGCGGTCAGGAGCGGGTGCAGCATCTTGATCGGCGCCTTGAACATCTCGACGAATTCCATCAGACCCTGCGTGGTCCGATTGAGCCCGCCGGAGAAGCTGTAGGCGTCGGGATCGTTCTGGCTGTACATTTCGAGCTTGCGGATATCGACCTTGCCGACAAGGCTTGCGACATCCTGGTTGTTCTCGTCGCCCGGCTCGGTCTTGGCGACGCAGATCTGCTTCAGGCGCGACGGCGTCAGCCGTACGACGGTGAACTTTGTGATGTCGCCGCCGAATTCTTCGAGACGCTTGACCGCCCAGGGCGAGATCGTGCCGGTCAGCCGTCGCCGCGGGATGCCGTAGCGCTCCTCAAGCGCCGGCCCGAGCGTGACCGGATCGAACAGGCCGAGCGGGCTCTCAAAGATCGGGCTGACCTCGTCGCCCGCCTTCAGCGCATAGATCGGCTCTTTTTCCATCAGCAGCTTGAGCCGTTCAGCCAGCGACGACTTGCCGCCGCCGACCGGGCCGAGCAGGTAGAGCACCTGTTTGCGCTCTTCGAGACCCTGCGCCGCGTGACGGAAGAAGCCGACGATCCGCTCGATCGTCTCCTCCATCCCGTAGAAATCCTCGAATGCCGGATAAATCTTTATCGTTCGATTCATGAAGATCCGGCCGAGACGCGGGTCCTGGCTGGTATCGACCATGACCGGCTCGCCGATCGCCTTCAAGAGCCGCTCGGCCGGCCCGGCGTAGAACGAGGGGTCGTCGGAGCAGGCGCGCAGGTAATCCTCCAGCGAGTATTCGACCTCGCGCCGATTTTCGTAGAGTCGGGAATAGAGCCCGAAAATTCCGTCGTCAAACCGCATTTGCTTCACCTCAATCGACAGGTCCGTCGACCGCAACAGAGTCACCCGTCAGTCGGTAAACGACTGCGCACTGAGAAAATTCGAACTTCCATCGTTCCGCGCATCGCCGGGACGATTCCCCCTTGCGGGCGGTCGCCGCAGCGCGGCGCGACCGCAATCCCGAGTCGAATGTTCTCGATACCTGTAGGACGCAATCAGTGTGCCAAAGGTTCATGGCTTTTCTACGGTCGGCGTTGCCCAGGCCCGACCGGGCGTCCTGGTCTCATCCCCGCCCTCCGTCCAGCGGCGTCGTTCCGACAGGCGGGGAACCACCAGTATCCTGCGCCCCCGGTGGGGCTTGTCCTAAGGCTATATGAGGGCTGGGCAATCCCCAATCCAGATTTTCTTCGTTAAGTGCGAATTAACCCGTCCCGCGGTGCGCGGCGCGGCGGTGTTCTTTTTCGCGCCGTCTGCCTGCCGAACACGCAACCGGGGACGCGGCGCGCACGGCGCTCGCCCGTCGGGCCTGGCGCGCGGCGACGCTCCACATCCGCTACGGTTCCCGGCCCGCATCCGAATCGGCAGCGCCCGGCCGCCAGGCGAACGTCGCCGGCGAGCGCTCCGCATGATACTGTCGCCAGTTCCGCGCGATCGCCTCGGCCATCCCGGCCGCCAGACAGGCGTAGCTGCGATCCGTCATGTGCAGCCCGTCCGCCGAGATCGCCGGGGCGGTCTCCGACGGCGCGGCGACAAACCAGTGCCGCATGATCTCGAACCGGCGGAACAGGCCGACCCGGTTGCGCTCGGCGACCTCGGCGATCAGCTTTTCCATTGTCTCGTGCGCCGGCGAGGCCAGAACACGCGGGGCGTATTGCAGGTCCATCAGCACAACATCGGCGGCGCTCTCCTTGACCAGGGCGATGCCGCGGCGCAGCACGGCGCGCTGAACGGCCGGATCGATCCCGCGCAGCGCGGCGTTTGTCCCAATCTGCCAGATCACCAGATCGGGGTCGTCGGCGACCACGTGGCGCTCCAGGCGGACCACCCCCTCCGGCGCGTCCTCCCCGCCCCTGCCGCGGTTGATGACGCGGATGTCGACACCGGGAAAGCGCCGGCGCAACTCGGCTTCGAGCCGGCTGGGATAGCTCGCCGCCGGGCTGCTGGCCCCGACCCCCTCGGTCGAGGACGAACCCATCGCAAGGATCGTCAGCCTTTCGCGTTTCGCGAGCTTTGCGGCGACATAGGTCAGAGCGGGTTTGATCGACAGCAGGGTCGGCGGGGTCGGGCAGGCGGGTTCCGCGCCGCCGGCGCCGACCGGCGCGGCCGATGCCGCCAACAGCAGGGCGATGACGGCGCCGAGCGCCCGTGCCGCGAGGCGCGTCACCGCACCCCTCCCGCGATCACCTCGGCGAGCGCCCGGCCGAGACAATCATAGACCTGGGCCGCCAGCCGGGTCCGCTCGCTCTCGGGAACCTCGTCGTAATCGAACACGTTCTCGTCGCTCCAGTTGCGCATGATCGCAAAGCGCGGAAAAACGGACACGTCGTTCATTTCGCCGATACTGCGGATCGTGTCGAGATAGCGGTCGAAATCGATCACGGTGCTGGTCTTGCGCGAGAACTGCATATCGACCAGCAGGATGTCGATCGCCCGATTTTTCGCCAGGTCGATGCCCGCCTGCAAGGCATTCGCGAATTCGTCGAGATCGATCCCGCGCACCGCGTCGCTGATCCCGACTTCCCAGACGATCAGCGCCGGCTCGTCCTCGGATATCTCGGTCGGAAACCGCTGAACCATCTGGCGCGCGGTTTGGCGTGGCACACCCTGGTTGACGACGGTGATCGGCACGTCCGGAAACCGCTTCCGCAGCGCCATCTGGAGACGGTACGGATAGGCATTTTCGAGCGAGCCGGCCGCCGCGCCCCTGGTTGACGCGCCGCCGATCACGACAATGCGGACCGGCTTCTTGCGGCGGATCGCGGCGGCCAAATTCGGCAGGTCATGGGCCGCCTCGACAACCTCCGGCGGCACATTGCAGACCGGCGGCTCAGCACCGACCTCGCCGGGCCGCGCGGCCCCGGACGCAGCCGACACGGCAAAAACCGCGGCAACCGCCGCAGCGGCGAGGCGGCACAAACAGCGTCGCGTCATTGCGCCGCCCGGCCGACCGGCGCCGCCGCCGGCCGCTGCGCCGGCATCCGGTCGAGCGCCTTGTACCAATCCAGCACCTTGGCGGTGATCAGCATGATCGCGATCCCGAGCGCGTTCACCGCCAGCCGCAGACCCAGCCCATACCCCAGCTCGTTGATCAGCACATGGGCAAGAGCGGAAAGCAGGATACCGAGACAAAAGATTTCGAGCGATTGCTGTCCGGCGATCACCAGCGGGCGCGCCGCCCGGCTCGCCAGAAAACGGGCGTGCGGCCGGATCAGGACCGCGACCAGCACAACCAGCGCAAAAAACGGGATCAGCCGAACCGGCGACAGGCTGTCCTTTGGCGCGGGCCACAGCGGTTTCAGCAGCAGGACAGGTACCGCGTCCCACAGCGAGTGCAACGTCCAGCTGACCCGCACGATGAGAGCAGTACCAAAAATCAGCGCCGCGACCGGGAACACCGTCCGCAACAACCGCGTAAGGTCATACCCTTCCGCGTTGAGATGCGCCAGAACCGCTCCCGAGACAAACAGGAACTGCCACGCCAGCGGGTTGAAATACCAATACCCCGCCGGGTATGCCGTAAACGAAATGCCGAGGATCTGGACCGCGGCATAGAGCGCCGCCGACAGCGCCAGCACCGGCAGCCAATGCAGTCGCAGCCCGAGCAGCACCGCCGGAAATATCACCAGCAGGACGATGTACATCGGCAAAATGTCGAGGAATGCCGGCTGAAACCGGAGCAGCAGAGCCTGCACGATCGCGACGTGCGGCTCATCCAGAAAATCCGCGACACGCATCTCTTCGTTGTACATCGGGTTGTTGAACGTCGCCGCCGTATATGACACCTGGGCGATAAAAAGCACAAACAGGAAAATGTGTGCCACGTACAGTGTCCAGGCGCGCCGCCACACCTGCGCAGTGGCATAGATTGCGCCCTTGGCGGCGAGGCGGCGACCATAGACCAGCGCGGCTGTATAGCCCGAAATGAAAATAAATACTTCCGCCGCGTCGAAAAATGTATTCGATTGCAGTGTGAAATAACTCAAGACATTGTACGGGATATGATCGATAAAAATGAAGATCAGCGACAGCCCGCGAAAGAAATCGAGACGCAGATCGCGTTGCATGGACGGTTCGGGCAAGGACCGGCTAAGCTCCCGACAGGCTGCGCCGGGCGGCGCCGCCCGAGAATAGCAAGCCCGGGTCCTCCGGTCGATCCGGCGGCCCCGGAAATTATAGTAGGCGATTGCAGCGGAGCAGAGGCGATGCCAACGCACAAAATCGAGCGGGTCGCGGCGATCGGCACGGGCACGATCGGCATGAGCTGGGCAGCGCTGTTCCTGGCAAACGGTCTCGCGGTCGCCGCGAGCGACCCGGCACAAGGGGCCGAGACGCGCCTGCGGCGGTTTGTCGAGGATGCCTGGCCGGTCTTGGCGCGGCTGGGAGCGGTTGCGCCGGCGCCGCCGCAGGATTTGCTGACATTCCATCCGGACCCCGAGCGAGCGGCGGAAGGTGCCGATTTTGTGCAGGAGAGCGCCCCGGAGCGCGAGAACATCAAACAGGAGGTGCTGGCGCGCATCGACGCGGCGCTGCCGGAAGAGATCGTCATCGCGTCGAGTTCATCCGGACTTTTGATCAGCCGCCTGCAATCCTTCTGCCGGCATCCCGAGCGGGTTGTGCTCGGCCATCCGTTCAACCCGCCGCATCTGATCCCGCTGGTCGAGGTCGTCGGCGGGGCGCGGACCGCTTCCGAGACGGTCGCGCGCGCGATGGAATTCTACGCCGCGATCGGCAAGCGCCCGATCCATATCCGCCGCGAGGTTCCCGGCCACGTTGCCAACCGGCTGCAGGCGGCGCTGTGGCGCGAGGCGGTGCATCTGGTCGCGACCGGGGTGGCCGGCGTCGCCGATGTCGATGCCGCGATCAGCGAGGGGCCGGGGCTGCGCTGGGCGCTGATGGGTCCGCACCTGACGTTTCATCTCGCCGGCGGCACGGGCGGCATGGGGCATTTTCTCGAACAGCTCGGGCCCCCGCTGGAAAGCTGGTGGGACGACCTCGGCTCCCCGAGCCTGACCCGGGAGGTCCGGCGGAAATTGACCGAAGGTGTCGCCGCCGAGGCAGAGGGGCGCGATATCGCGACGCTGATGGCGGAGCGCGACCGCTTTCTGCTCGACCTGCTGGCGTTGAAAAAAGCTGTCGATGACGGAAATTGACGCTTGCGCTTGCGGCCGATTCATGACATTGTGTAACACATCGTAACGTCCGGCGGCCAATAAGCATCTTCATCCGCGCTTAACGCACCTTTCGCAAGCATCCGCCTCCGCACCGCCTCAGCACGTTGTCAGGGTCATGACTGACGGGCCGGTCTTCCCGGCCCGCCGCCTGCCTCGGCCAGCCGCAACCGTACCAGCTTTCCGGGTTGCGGGGCGGATAAGAGGCAAAAGCTGATTTTACGCTTGCAGGGGCCGCCGATTTATGACACTGTGTAACACAACGTAACGTTCAGTGGCAGACACGCACCTTTCCGCACCCGACGAACCTTTCCGAAGAGCGTCCACGCCAGCACCTTCTCAGCACATTGCGCCAGCAAACGAGCCGGCTCTCGCCGGCTCGTCGCATTTTAGCAAGACAGGGGCCGCACGCGGCTCCGCATGCTGACATGCAAACCCGGCGCTGCGTGACGGTCCGCCGGAGATCGCTGAGGATCAGCCGGCCCGGCGTATCACCCGGAGCGGTCTATTCCAGACCGGGGCGGACCCGGAACGCGGCCTCGGTCTGCCGCCTGACCTCGGCCAGCGACACGTCGGGGGACAGCTCGATCAGCTCCATCCCGCCGCCCTTTTTGTCGATCGTGAAAACCGCCAGATCGGTGATGACGATATCGACCACCCCGGCCCCGGTCAGCGGCAGGGTGCAGCGGTGCAGCAGTTTCGGCTCGCCCTTCGCCGTATGCTCCATCAGCACGACGACCCGCTTGACCCCGGCAACGAGGTCCATCGCGCCGCCCATCCCCTTGACCATGCGTCCGGGGATCATCCAGTTCGCCAGATCGCCGTTCTCGGCCACCTGCATCGCGCCGAGAATCGACAGATCGATATGCCCGCCGCGGATCATCCCGAACGATTGCGCGCTGTCGAAATAGCTGGTGGTCGGCAATTCGGTGACGGTCTGCTTGCCGGCATTGATCAGGTCGGGGTCCTCCTCGCCCTCATACGGGAACGGCCCCATCCCCATCATCCCGTTCTCGCTTTGCAATTGCACGGTGATGCCGGGCGGGATGTAGTTCGACACCAGGGTCGGGATGCCGATCCCCAGATTCACATAAAACCCGTCCTGAAGCTCGGCGGCGGCGCGCCGCGCCATGTCGTCGCGTGACCAAGGCATGTCAGGCCCTCCTCTCGCCCGGTGCAACACTACCCCTCTCCACCCTTCAGGGGGGAGAGGGAGGGGCCCGCGCCGCAAGGCGCGGGAGGGTGAGGTGGGTATCGGCAACCGCCCTGGAATCCCCCACCTCACCCCGTCCTTCTCCCCCCCTGGGGGCGGAGAGGGGGAGTTCCCTCAATTCCCGCGTTTTCTGACCGTGCGCTGCTCGATGCGCTTCTCGTAGTCCGGGTAGTGCACGAGGCGCTGCACGAAAATTCCCGGTGTATGGATATGATCGGGATCGATCTCGCCGGGTTCGACGAGGTGCTCGACCTCGGCCACCGTCACCCGACCGGCGGTCGCCATGACCGGGTTGAAATTGCGCGCGGTCTTGCGATAGACGAGATTGCCTTCGCGGTCGCCCATCCAGGCATGCACGATCGCCAGATCCGCGACGATGCCGCGCTCCATCAGGTAGATCTCGCCGTCGAATTCCCGAACTTCCTTGCCCTCGGCGACCAGCGTGCCGACCCCGGTCTTTGTAAAAAACGCCGGAATACCGGCGCCGCCGGCCCGGATGCGTTCGGCGAGGGTGCCCTGCGGGTTGAATTCGAGGTCGAGTTCGCCCTTCAAATAGAGATCGGCGAACAGCCGGTTCTCGCCGACATAGGATGAGATCATCTTGCGGATCTGCCGGGTTTCGAGCAAGAGGCCGAGCCCAGCGCCGTCGATCCCGGCATTGTTCGAGACGAATGTCAGGTCTTTGACCCCGGAGTCGCGGATCGCCAGGATCAGCTTTTCGGGGATGCCGCACAGACCGAACCCGCCGGCCATCATCGTCATGCCGTCGCGCAGCAGCCCGTCGAGCGCCGCAGCGGCATCGGGATAGACCTTGTTCGCCATCGCACCATCCTAGGCAGTACCGGCCGGTCATAGAACCGGCGCGACCCGCCTGTCAATTTGCCCTCTGGCGATTTGACCGGCAATACGGCTGGCAATTTGGCGGGTTCTCTCCGGCCCGCGCCGGTTCGGAACAAACCGGCCCTGTCTCGGTTCTTGCGGGTATGACAGCAGACCGCCGCATGACCCCCGACCGCCAGTCACCGCTGCCCGGCTCGCCCGAGGCGCACGCCCAGGGCTGCACCTGCCCCGATCCCGGCGGGGCGGCGCAGACCGCCGGGCGCGAGATCGACATCGACCGGGATTGCCCGGTCCACGGCCGCGCCGCGATCGCCTGGGACCGCGACAGCGAGCGTGGTCCGATCGACACCGAGGGCGACATCGCCGACAAGGCCAGCGAACCGGCGCTGCGCCGCAACCGCTGACGGCCCCCGCTCTTCGGCGTCTGCCGGGTTTTGCCCGGCGTGTCCGGTGGTGCTAGTTTGCGCGCAACACCGCAATCCCGAGCAACCGGAGGGGAAAATGGCCGTCGTCGAAACCGAGGAACACGGACAGGTCCTGATCGTGCGGATGAACCGCCCGGAGCGGCTCAACGCGCTCAGCGCGGAGATGCGCACCCTGCTTGCCGAGACCTGGACTCGGTTCCGCCATGACGACCGTTTCGAGGTCGCGATCTTTACCGGCTCCGGGCGCGGCTTCTGCGCCGGCGAGGATATGAAGGAGAGTTTGCAGCGCGGCGCTCCCGGCGGCGCGAAAACCGCGATCGAGGACCCGTTTATGACCGGCGCGCTCGAAAAGCCGATCATCGCCGCGGTCAACGGGTTTGCGATGGGTGGCGGGTTCATGCTCGTCGAGCGCTGCGATCTGCGGGTCGCGGCGAAAGGCGCGATCTTCGAGGTCTCCGAGGCCAAGCGCTGGCTGGTCGGCGGCTACAATCACGGCCATGTCGCAAATTTGCCCTACCCGATCGCGATGGAGATGGCGCTCGGCTTCCGTTTCACGGCCGAACGCTTTTACGAGATCGGTTTCCTGAACCGCCTCACCGAACCCGACGCGCTGATCCCGACCGCGCTCTCGATGGCCGAGCATCTTCTCACTCTGCCGCCGGCCTCGCGGGTCAACACAGTGCACATGATGCGCCAGATGCGCCCGTCCCCGACCCCGGAACAGCAGCGCCTCGCGCAGGCGTTGCACCAGCACGGCGCGCTCAGCGACCGCATGGAATCGCGCGCCGCCTTCGCCGAAAAGCGCCGCCCGAACTGGAAAGGCTGGGACGACCCCCAGGACCGCTACCATCTCCCGACGCTTGACTCGGTCAAGGGATAACCGCACCCCCTCTTTATAACCCTCCTCCGCTTGCGGGGGAGGCAGGGTGGGGGAATTGTCCGCGTCTTGGCCGGGTGATATAAGAGGGGCTGAGTAACGCGGAGCCCATGTGGCAACGCCGCGATATGACGAGCTCCCCTCGCTTTCCGGCCGAAGCCGCATAAGCCCGTTCATGGGAAATCACAACTTCCTTACGGCAGTTACCGAGTGGTTGTTTGCCACCAGCCGCTGTCTACCGGATTCTCAGCCGCCGAAGCAGCTTAGACAGTGAGGCTTCGTATTCCTCGACTGTGGTAAAATCTGCATACAGCTTCCCTTGCAGAAAACCGGGCAATTCGCATTTCTCATAGAGTAATGGCAGTACCACAACATCGCCCCCGGCAATCTCACGGTTCATCGCGACATCAAGCTCTCTCTTGACCCATGGCGCATTAATAGATTTTGTTGAGAGAATAACACCAATGTAGCGAGTCTCTCTCAGGCCTGATTCTATTTTAGCAATGAGCGAATCGCCAATCTCTATCTCAGCCTCGTCAATCCAGACACGCGGCACGCCATGCTCTAAGAGATCATTCCGCAGCTGCCGCGCGAAATGCTTATCGGAACTTGTATGACTAAGAAAGATGCCGTGATACCGCTCCAGCTTTGGGTTAGCCCTCTCCATTGCCAGGCTGTCTCGTATAAGCTGGTTCTCTGTCTCAGCCGAAGTAGGCGGTGTGATCAACCAGCCTACTGTTGAGCCGAGAGTAACGCGTCCCCCGAGACTGTAGCCTTCCGGCGTTGAGGCGAAAGAAGAGTATCCATCCTGCCCATCGGAAAGGCATAATGTCCAGCCCGTTCTCGCCAGAATATCTAAATATCGCATAAATGGATTATCTGGGTCGATGCTGCCCATGCGTCGTCCCTTTTTGACCAGCAAGGCTGATTGCTTCACCAGCTTAGCAACTTTCGGAGCTACATACCCATTGTAGGTTTCGCGGTAGCCGAAAAAATTCATTCGCTTTGGTTCAGACAAGCACCAGACAACCGTTGCACCAGCCTCGATTGCGGCTTGCATCTCTTTTTCTCGGTCATGGCCATCGAAAGCTGTGTCAATGTCATAGCTATTCTTCTGTCGCTTGAGATGGCTCAACTCACTGGAAGATTCTGAGAATTTTCCAGCCTTCCCGAAGAGGAAATGGGTGAAGCTCTGTGGATTGATGATAATGATATCGTATTCGTAAAGTGAAAACGCCGCCTGCTCCTGATCCACACTGGGTTGGCAAAGCCCCAGATTATCGATCTCAACTTCCTCAATGGGAGCGCCCGTATAGGTCAAGCCGACTGTCAGAACGCGCTTCATTTCATCGCCTTCAGTGGATCGTGAGATGGGCTGAGCAACGCAAAACCCATGCTGGTCAGGCGGATGATGGGCTTTGCTGCGCTCAACCCATCTGCGCTCCTCGCCTTCCCATTCACGGCCCGGAGTGATCGCAAAAATTGCCGCAATCCTGTGCCATTCTCTGCTCCGTCGGAGGGATATTGGAGAAGATTTCGGAATGTCGTAATCTATGGTTGAATTTAGCAAAAGCAATGGGTTATCGGCTGCAAACTTGTTGCAGAGTCCACTGGCCCTGCCGAAAGGCGCAGCCACGGATTGTGTTTGCCTGTCAGGATGAGACAGGCGGCGAATGGCCGATCACTTGAACCGTGGCATGACCTCCCGGCACCACAGACGCAGCGATCTCATGACCTGCTCGTGCGACAGCATGCTGCCGGGGTTGATCTCGGCCGAGACGCCGTCGAGACCGGCTTTCTCCCGCAATTCGGTCAGGCGGTCGACGACCATGTCCGGCGTGCCGACGATGCCTTTTTCGCGCAGCACCTCGTCGTAAGTCAGCGGACCGCGCAGCAGATCGGCGCGGTATGACGAGAACCGCATCATCCCGTCCTTGGCCTCCGCCAGCGCGCGGTCCCGGTCTTCGGCGATATAGACCGGCACCTGCAAATATAGCTGCGGGCGGCCCGGATGACCGGCCTCCGCCCAGGCCTCGCGATAGGCCCGCGTGTGCTCCGGCAACTCGCCGAGCGGGCTGGCGCGCACCGCCGAGAACAGCCTATAGCCGAGCCGGCCGATCGCGGTATAGGTGTCGTGCTGGCTGGCGGCGATGCGGATTTCCGGGTGCGGCACCTGCACCGGGCGCGGCACGAGAGTAAAATTCTCGAAACTGTGATACCGGCCCTTGTACGACGCGACCGGCTCGGTCCACGCCTTGCGGATGATGTCGAGGCTTTCGGCGAAACGGTCCTGGCTCTCCTCGTAGGAGATGCCGTAGGCGGTATAGGCGCGCGGAAAGGCGCTGCGCCCGATGCCGAAAATCAGCCGCCCCCGGCTGATCTGGTCGATCGTCGCGGTTTCCTCGGCGAGGCGCAGCGGGTGTCCCAGCGGCAGGATCTGCACCGCGGTGCCGATCCTGATCCGCGACGTGCACGCCGCGATCGCGCTCGCCACGGTCAGCGGCGCCGAGACCAGCGAACGGGTCGGATTCATATGGATTTCGGCGAGCCAGACAGCGTCGAGACCCCATTCCTCGGCGGCTTCGATCTGCGCGAACGAATTCGCAAAGGCCTCCTGCTGCGAGGCCGCGCCGGTCGACCAGAACTCGTGGAAAATGCCGAATTCCATCCCGCTCGTCCCCCTCGCGACGCCCCGGCTCGCGACGCCCCGGCTCACGAAGCATCGTCTTGCAACGTCTCGGCCGGCAGGCTCGCGACCTCCTGCACCAGCTTGCGCAATATCGCCTCGGCGAAGCTGTCGTAATCCTTTGCGACCGTGACAAACGAGGCCGGCCCGCCGATCACGTTTTTGCGGTAATACTCGTCGAGCCACGGTTCCTCGGACAGAATCGCCAGCCCGTTGATCGTGATGCCGCGCCCGACCAGCTTGTCGCGCGCCTCGGCCGGCGGCAGGCCGAAATTGGCCATGCCGTCGCCGGAAATATCGATGACCTTGTGCGAGGCCTCTCCCGGCATGTAGTCGAAGGCGGCGGCGGCGGCCAGCAACGCCGGCCCGATCGCGGTCAGCCCGCTCGAACTGCGCTTGCTCGCCCGTACCGAGGCGGCAAAGGCGGCGGCGCTGCTGCGGTTGGCGATGCGCGTCCAGCCGACCGTGATCGCGATCTTCTCCGGGTCCGACCATTCCAGGACGAGCGCCTGGATGCCGCCGGGAACAGCGGTGATCGCCTCGACCAGCTGCGGCGATTCAAAAGCGCGGGCAATCCCTTCGCGCTGCAGCGTGTAGCGCCCGGAAGACACGCTTTCCGACACATCGACCGCGAGCACCAGCGCCACCCCCGCCGCGTTGGCCGGCAGAACCGCGAGCAGGGTCAGGAGCAGAGCCGCGAAAGCATGCCGCATCGATCACCATAAAACACCGATCGCGCCTGCGCCGAGTCGTCGCGACGCGTGCGTCAGATTACCGCCGCTTGGCGCGCCCGGCCAAGGGTGCGGTCGCCGCCCCGCCGCGGTTTGCTTATCGCCTCGCCGTGCGCGGCGCCGGAAACGCGACATATTCCTCGATACCGGCCGGGTCGGCGTGGATGATGATCTCGGCGTGCGGAAACGCCTCGCGCAGCTGCGTTTCGACCGCGTCCGAAATCTCGTGCGCGTGCAGCAGGGTCATCGCGCCGTCCATCTCGATGTGCAACTGGATGAACGCGGTCGGCCCGGCCCCGCGGGTGCGGATATCATGCACCGCCGTCACCTCGGGATGGCTCTCGGCGATCTGGCGCACCCGGGCGCGCTCCTCGTCCGGCAATTCGCGGTCCATCAGCTGCGTCAGCGCCAGCCGCGCGATCCTCGCAGCGTTGTAAATGATGTACGCGCCGACCGCGCCGCCGAACAGCGGGTCGATGATCGGCAGAGCCAGCGCGGACTGGATCAGCAGCGTCGCGATGACGCTCAAATTCATCAGGATGTCGCCGCTGTAATGCAGCGCGTCGGCGTCGATCGCCAGCGATCCGGTGCGGCGCACCACATGCCGCTGATAGGCGACAAGACCGATCGTCACGACCAGCGAGAACAGCATGACTACGACGCCGACACCGGTATTCTCGATCGGTTCGGGGGAAACCAGCCGGCGTGCCGCCTCGGCGATCAGAAACAGCGCACTGCCGAGCAGAAAGGCCGCCTGCCCGAGCGCGGCGAGCGGCTCGGCCTTGCCGTGGCCAAAGCGGTGCTCGCGATCGGGCGGGATCGCCGCCTGGCGCACCGCGACAAACGTGACCAGCGAGGCGGCGGCGTCGACCAGCGAGTCGACAAGGCTTGACAGCAGCGCGACCGAGCCGGTGCCGGTCCAAGCGGCGAATTTCACGCCGATCAGCACGACGGCAACGGCAAGCGAAGCATAAGTCGCGCGCAGCCGCAGCCGATGCCGAGCGGCGATTTCGGGAGCGGTTTCTACGGATACAGGCGGCCCTTGCGCCACGCCTCGCCCTCGCGCACAAAGATCACACGGTCATGCAGCCGGAACGGCCGTTCCTGCCAGAACTCGAACCGTTCCGGTTGCACGCGATAGCCCGACCAGTTGGCCGGCCGCTTTACGCGCTCCTCGCCGGCATAGCTGTCGCGGAATTCCGCGAAGCTTGCTTCGAGCACGGCGCGGCTTGCGAGCGGCCGCGACTGCGCCGACGCCCAGGCGCCGATCTGGCTGTCGCGCGACCGTGTTGCAAAATAAGCATCGGCCTCCGCGTCGGCGGCCGACGAAACCCGGCCTTCGATGCGGATCTGTCTTCCCAGCGATTTCCAGTGAAAGCACAGCGCGGCGCGCGGGTTTTCTCTCAGCTCTCCCGCCTTGCGGCTTTCGAGATTGGTGTAGAAGACAAACCCGTTCGCGTCGGCCCCTTTCAGCAGCACCGCGCGCACCGATGGCGCGCCGTCGCGCGTGGCGGTCGCAAGCATCATCGTCTCGGCCAGAGGCTCGCTTTTCGTGGCCGCCGCGAACCAGCGCGCGAATGGCGCGAACGGTTCGTCGTCGGCGATCTCGTCGATCAACGCCGCCGGCAACTCCCCCGGCAACTCCGCTGACATCTCGGCCCCCATCTCAACCGCCTCCCCGAGGCACCGCACAACCCGGCCTCACTACTCCGAGCCGCCGCGCTCGGCAACCCGTCGCGGCGGCACGAGAGACGCCGGTCCCGCCGAACCGCTTATATCGGCGAGCAGCGCGGCGAGCGTGACGCGCATCGCCGCGCTCTCCGCCCGGATGATCCGCTCCATCGCCGGCGCCACCTGCATCTGCCACGGCGTGGTCGGCTGAGCCAGCCACATCCCGGCGAGCGGCAGGCCCAGCGCAAGATAAAGATCGTGCAATGTCGCGGTCTCGGGGTTCCACGCCAGCACCCAGCGCCCGCCCTGTGTCGCCGCGGTAAACCCGGCGCGCGCCAGCACCTTCAAATGCTCGTCAAGGACAGAGGTGGGGACGCCGAGTTCGGAAGCCAGCTCGGCGGTGCTGCAAGTCACGCCGCGGCGCTGTCCGCGGTCCAGCGCGGCGATCAGCGCCAGGCTGAAGCCGAGTCGCACACCGCCGCTGCTCAGGTGGTTGAAACGCTCGTCCACCTTCCAGGTCGGCAGGTTGGCGGCGACGACGGCGCCGAGCAGCACCGCCATCCACGACACGTACATCCACAACAGAAAGATCGGGATCGTGGCGATCGCGCCGTAGACGATCTGATACGACGACAGCGAGGCGATATAGACGACAAAGCCGATCTTCAGGATTTCGATCGACACGGCGGCGACCGTGGCGCCCAGCATCGCGTCGCGCCAGCGCACGGCGCAGTTCGGGATGACGATATAGAGCAGCACGCAAGCGAGCCATTCGAGCAGGAACGGCACGATGCGGGCCAGCAAATGCGGCCAGCCGCTGGCGAACTGGGCGATCGCGTCCGGGTCGAGACCGGCCCGCCGGGCGACTGTGTTCAGGTACGTTGACAGGGTCAGGCTCGTCCCGACCAGCAGCGGCCCCATCGTGATCAGCGTCCAGTAGGCGAGGATGCGCTGAACCCACGGACGCGGCACCGTCACCCGCCACAGCGCGTTGAGCTGATCCTCGACGGTGGCCAGCAGCAGAACGCCGATCGCGGCCGTGCCGACAATGCCGATCGCGGTCGCCTGCGCCGCCGAACCGGCGAAATGCTGGAACCACCAGGCCGCCTGCTCGCTGATGCCGGGGACGAAATTGCGGAACAGCAGCTGCAGCAGCTCCTCGCGCGAGCCGGCGAGGTTCGGAAACGCCGACAGTACGCCAAGCCCAATGACGCCGAGCGGGACCAGCGAGACCAGCGTCGTATAGCTGAGCGCACCCGAGGCCGCCCAGCAGCCGTCATGGTTGAAGCGATGCAGCGCGTAGAAGCTGAATGTCGCGATCGAGACCAGCCAGCGACGCAGACGCTGCGCGGTCCTGGTCATCCAGGGATCGCGCCGGTCCCGATCTTGGGCTTGGTGCATGCGCACCCCTATACGGTCGCTCCTGCCTCGATAACAACCGCCGAGCCGGGCCTGCGTCGTCGGCCCGCCCACGCCGCGGCGCCGCATCGGGAAGCAGCCGGCTCTCGCCGCTTGGAGCATCACGATGGCAAATGCCGTTGCGCCGCAACAGAACCGCTCGACAGGCCCGCCGAAGAAAGCGACGCCCGATCCGATGGCAATTCAAGAACCGGCCTATACGTTGGGAGGTAGCTGTCTGATCATAATTGCGGATTTTGTTGGCGCGCCGATCATCCGTCTTGCTGCGACAGGCTGGAGCCGGTTTCCGGTGCAATGATTCGGCGCCGGCAACGTTGACTCGGCCCGTCCCGCCCGCTAACTACCGGCCCTAAGTACAGCGAACGGGAGGACGAACCGCTTTGCCGCCGCTTCTGGACATCAGGGATCTGCACACGGAGTTTCGCACCGGCGCCGGCTTGGTGCGCGCGGTGGACGGCGTTTCCTACACGGTGGATCCCGGCGAGACCGTGGCGGTGGTCGGCGAAAGCGGGTCCGGCAAATCGGTCACCGCGATGTCGCTGTTGCGGCTGATCCCCGACCCGCCCGGCCGGATCACCAAGGGCGAAGTGTTGTTCAACGGCCGCGACCTGTTGAAGCTGTCCGAGGAGGAGATGCGCCGGGTTCGCGGCAATGAGATCGGCATGATCTTCCAGGAGCCGATGACGTCGCTGAACCCGGTGCTGTCGATCGAGCGGCAGATCACCGAAACGCTTGAGGAACATCGCGGTGCCAGCCCCGAAGCGGCGCGCGACCGCGCCCTCGAATTGCTGCGCCTGGTCGGCATCGCCGACCCGGAGCGCCGCCTGCGCCAGTACCCGCATCAGCTTTCGGGCGGCATGCGGCAGCGCGTCATGATCGCCATCGCGCTGGCCTGCGAGCCAAAGCTGATCATCGCCGACGAGCCGACAACCGCGCTCGACGTAACAATCCAGGCGCAGATTCTCGAATTAATGCAGAGTCTGACAAAGCGGCTCGGGGTTGCGCTGATCATCATCACGCACAATCTCGGCGTCGTCGCGCGCTACGCGCAGCGCGTCAACGTCATGTATGCCGGCCGCATCGTCGAGAGCGGCAGCGCCGCCGCCGTTTACCATCGCCCGCGTCATCCGTACACGATCGCGCTGCTGCGCTCGGTGCCGCGGCTCGATCAGCCGCGCCGGGCCCGGCTCGATCCGATCGAGGGGTCGCCGCCCGATCTGACGCAGCTCGATGCGGGCTGCTCGTTCCGGCCGCGCTGCCGCTTTGCGATCGCGCGCTGCGCCGAGGCGCCGCCGCCGCTGATCCCGGCCGGCGACCCAGGGCAGGTGTCGGCCTGCTATCGCGCCCATGAACTCGGCGCCGTATCGGGAGAGGCCGCATGACGGTCGTCGAAACCGCGACCCCTGCCATACGCCAGACCAGGGCACCGGCCCTCGCCGCAAAACCGCTGCTCGAGGTACGCGGGCTGCAGATGTATTTCCCGATCACCGAAGGGATCATCATGCAGCGCCGGATCGGCGAGGTAAAGGCGGTTGACGGTGTCGATCTGGCGATCGGGCGCGGCGAGACGCTGGGGCTGGTCGGCGAGAGCGGCTGCGGCAAGACGACGATGGGGCGCTGCATCCTGCGGCTCGAAACGCCGACTGCCGGCCAGATCATTTATGACGGCGTCGATATCGCCAAACTCGGCCGGCGCGATCTGCTGGCGTTGCGCCGGCGCATCCAGGTCATCTTCCAGGACCCGTACAGCTCGCTGAACCCGCGCCAGAAGATTGGCACAATCCTGAGCGAGCCGATGCGGGTCCACGGTATCGAGCCGAACGCGCGCCGCCGCCGCGAACGGGTCGCCGAGCTGTTGTCGATCTGCGGCCTCAACCCGAATTTCGCCGACCGCTATCCGCACGAAATGTCGGGCGGGCAGCGGCAGCGCGTCGGCATCGCGCGGGCGTTGTCGCTGAACCCGGAATTCATCGTGTGCGACGAGGCGGTATCGGCGCTCGACGTTTCGATCCAGGCGCAGATCATCAACCTGCTCGAGGATCTGCGCGAAAGACTGCACCTGACCTATCTGTTCATCGCGCACGATCTATCGGTCGTGCGTCATCTGTGCCAGCGCGTCGCGGTCATGTATCTCGGGCGAGTCGTCGAGCTGGCGGAATCTGACGAGCTGTTCGACAACCCGCTGCACCCGTACACGCAGGCCTTGCTGGCGGCGGTGCCGATACCCGATCCGGAGGTCGAGGCGACCCGCGAATTCCGGCCCGTGCAGGGCGAGGTGCCGAGCCCGATCAACCCGCCGCCGGGCTGCGTCTTCCACCCGCGCTGCCCGCTGGCGATCGACCGCTGCCGTCAGGTTCGCCCGGGATTGCGCGAGTTGCGGCCCGGCCACTGGGCGGCCTGCGACGTCGTGCAGTAAGATCCCGCTCCGCGCCGAGAAAGCCTTGGAAGGCTGCCGAGGTCGCAGCTATCAAGATATGGGGCAGCGGGGCGGAAGGCGCCCTTGGGCACCCCCCGCCCCTGGCGCGTCGCCTAAACGCTCTACAAAGTGATGTCGGCCTCTATCAAGACAGGGGCGCCGATCAATCGGACTTCAAAGTCGGCAAATAGATCCGCGTCCGTATTCCCCTGCAACAAATCCCCAGAATAGCGCAGTTGACCGGTCGCGGTGAACACCGCACCCCCGATAAAGTCGAACACCTGATTCCCGACCAGGAGCTCGTTGGCGTCGATCGTTTCAACGTCGATCCGATCCCCCGCGAAGATTCCGTTGCCGTCAAAGTCGAAGATCAGGTCGCGGATCCCCACTCCCGGCAGGCTTTCGTTAATGGAATTGAAGTCGAACGTATCAAATCCGCCGCCGCCAGTCAGATCATCCTGGCCGAGACCGCCGATCAGCGTATCGTCGCCGAGATCGCCGTTCAATATGTCATCGCCACCCTCGCCGAGCAGCGTGTCATTGCCGTCCCCACCATTCAGCGTGTCGTTGCCGCCGGCACCTTTCAGCGTGTCATTGCCCGCCAAGCCGTTGAGCGTATCGTTGCCGCCACCGCCGCTCAGCGTGTTCGCCAAGCCGTTCCCAGTCAGCGTATCGGCGAAGTTCGAGCCGGTCAGACCTTCGATAAAGGACAGCGTGTCCCCTGCCGCCGAACCAAAAAACCCGAGCCCGGTGGTGAGGCTCACATTGACCCCCGCCGCCGATTCCGCGTAGGTCGCCGTGTCGGTCCCAGCGCCGCCGTTCAGGACATCCGCTCCGATGTCGCCGCGCAGGAAGTCGTTTCCATCCCCCCCGCTCAGCGTGTCGTTGCCGCTGTCGCCGTCGAGCGAGTCATTGCCGTCCCCACCATTCAGCGTGTCGCTGCCGCCGGCGCCGTTCAGCGTGTCATTGCCCGCCAAGCCGTTGAGCGTATCGTTGCCGCCGCCGCCGCTCAGCGTGTTCGCCAAGCCGTTCCCAGTCAGCGTATCGGCGAAGTTTGAGCCGGTCAGACCTTCGATAAAGGACAGCGTGTCCCCTGCCGCCGAACCAAAAAACCCGAGCCCGGTGGTGAGGCTCACATTGACCCCCGCCGCCGATTCCGCGTAGGTCGCCGTGTCGGTCCCAGCGCCGCCGTTCAGGACATCCGCTCCGATGTCGCCGCGCAGGAAGTCGTTTCCATCCCCCCCGTTCAGCGTGTCGTTGCCGCTGTCGCCGTCGAGCGAGTCATTGCCAGCACCACCGATCAGGTTATCGGTCCCGTCGCCGCCGTTCAGCGTGTCGTTGTCGGCACCGCCGTTCAACGTATCGTTGCCGGTGCCGCCGTTCAATGCATCGTTGCCAACGCCGCCGATCAGGTTATCGGCCCCGGTGCCGCCGTTCAGTGTGTCATTCCCGGTGTCGCCGTTCAGCGTGTCGTTGCCGGCGTCGCCGTTCAGCGTGTCGTTGCCGGCACCGCCGTTCAGCGTGTCATTGCCGTTGAAGCCGTTCAACGTGTTCGCCAGGGCGTTCCCGGTCAGAATGTCGCCAAAATTTGAGCCGTTCAGGTTTTCGATTTCGAACAGCGTGTCACCGGCCGCGGAGCCGAAAAACCCGAGCCCGGTGGTGAGGCTCACATTGATCCCCGCCGTCGATTCGGTGTAGCTCGCCGTATCCGTCCCGCTGCCGCCGATCAGGACATCCGCCCCGGTGTTGCCGCGCAGGAAATCATTCCCGTCGCCGCCCTCTATCACGTCGTTGCCGCCGCCACCGTCGAGCGCGTCATTGCCGCCGCGGCCGAGGAGCACGTCGGCTCCAATGCCGGGGAAGGAGCCCGCCGGAAAGCGAGTAACGGTTGCGGAGACGGTCGCGGGGGTGACGGTCTCGTTGGCACCAGTGCCTATGAAGGTTGCCATAGGTCATCTTCCTCCCTTGGATGACCGCCGCCCTTTGGCCAGCGGCCATGGATCAGGGCTTGCAATAGAGGGGAGGGGCGCTCCCGAGACGGGAACGTCCTGGCCGCCTCGCCTGCCATGACACGCCTTTTAAGCTGAATTGGCAACTAGAAATTGAAAGGATCGATCGATGGCGGTAATAGACGTCCAGGTGCACGCCTACGAACCCAATCATCCCGGCCGCCCCTGGGTCGGGCAATTGCACGGCCCGGCATCGGCAACCGGCGAGGAGATGGTCGCAGCG
>JBFWVT010000071.1:0-26552 GCA_050246595.1 Alphaproteobacteria bacterium | reverse complement strand
TCGCAAATCCTGTGAATAGGGTCTGGGCATGCGTGCTGGCCTCCGCCCCCCAGCCAGCATCTTGCGCAGAGATCCCCGCGCCGGGGAACCCCTATCCCGTTTCAACCAGACCCGATCACACTCTAGGCACCGGGTTCGCCCGGGGCCAGCGTCGTCAGGCCCAGCGCGTGAACGCGGGTCGCCAGTTCCTCGGCGAGGATCTGGTAAACGAGACGCTGCCGCGCGACGCGGCCGAGACCGGTAAACGCGGCGGACACAATCGTGACCGCGAAATGCGTTTCGCCCTCGGGTCGCGCTCCGGCGTGGCCGGCGTGACGGTGTGACTCGTCGGCGATTTCGAGCCGGACCGGCGCGAGATGGGCCGTCAGTTTTTGGTGGATTGTCTCGGCGACGCTCATCGCGGTTCCGGGGCGGGTCCGTCGGACGGCGCGTCTGTTTGCAGACGCGCGGCGGCGGTCAGAAAACCTGCCAGATCGTCGACGACGTGATGGATGTAATCGGCGTCGGATTCGGCCGAGGCCCAGTCGAGCCCGTTGCGCATCCAGGCGGTCGTCATGCCGAGTTCGGCGGCCGGCGCGAGGTTGCGCGCGATGTCCTCGACCATCAGCGCGCGGCGCGGATCGACCTGATGGCGGCGCAACAGCAGATTGTAGCCGGCGAGCGACGGTTTCGGATCGAACTCGGCCGCCGCGATATCGATGATGCCGCTGAACGATCGGGTCAGGCCGAGATGCTCCAGCAGCCGCTCGGCATGCCGCACCGAGCCGTTGGTGTGGATGATCTTGTGGCCGCGCAGCTCGGTCATCGCGGCGGCGAGCGCCGGATCGGGCGGTACGCAGGACAGGTCGATCTCGTGCACAAAGGCGAGAAAATCGTGCGGGTCGATCCGGTTGACCGTCATCAGACCGCGCAAGGTCGTGCCGTGCTCGCGGAAATAGGTGCGGCGCAGCTCCGCCGCCGCTTCCGGCTCCAATCCGAAACGGGTGCAGATGTATTCGTTCATGCGCTGCTGCACCTGGTCGAACAGCCGGCACGAGGCCGGGTAGAGCGTGTTGTCGAGATCGAAAATCCAGGTCTCGATCTCGCCGAGCGGGCGGGCCTCGCGCCTTGTCGTGTAAGCCATGCTCTCTCGCGTTCTCAACCGCCGCGGATCAGCGTGCCGGCGCCCTCGCCGAGCAGTTCGAGCAGGATCGCGTGCGGCACCCGTCCGTCGAGGATCACCGCCGCCTCGACCCCGTTATCGACCGCATCGAGACAGGTTTCGACTTTCGGGATCATGCCGCCCGAAATCGTGCCGTCGGCGACCAGGCGGCGCACCGCGTCGGCGCCGATCTCCGGAATCAGCCTTTTTTCCGTATCGAGCACTCCGGGAACATCGGTCAGCAGCAGAAAGCGCGAGGCCCGGACCGCGGCGGCGACCGCGCCGGCCACGGTATCGGCGTTGATATTGTAGGTCTCGCCGGCGGCGCCGACCCCGATCGGCGCGATCACCGGGATCATCCTCGTGCGCTGAAACCCGCCGAGCACATCGGCATCGACCCGTTCCGGCTCCCCAACCAGCCCGATATCGCCGTTGCGCGTCAGCCTGCGGGCGTGCAGCAGCCCGCCATCCTTGCCGGTCAACCCGATCGCGCGACCGCCGGCGGTGTTGATCGCCGCGACGAGCTGTTTGTTGATCGTCCCCGCCAGAACCATCTCGACGATTTCCATCGTCTCCGGGTCGGTGACTCGCAGGCCGTTGACAAAGCGGCTCTTGATCCCGAGCCGGTCGAGCATGCGGTTGATCTGCGGTCCGCCGCCATGCACGACGATCGGGTGAATGCCGAGCTGGTGCAGCAGCGCGATATCGGCGGCGAAGGTTTCCGCGCCGGCGCCCATCGCATGCCCGCCGTATTTGACGACGACAGTTTTCCCCGCGTAGCGGGTCCAGTGCGGGACGATCCGGTTCAGCACCGCGGCGATTGTCGCCGCATCGAACGAGGACGGGTTCGGGTCGGGTTCGGCGTTCATGGCGGCGCACTCTATCGCGGCGACCGGGGCAACGCCATGTCGGCAAACCCGGCCAGCGTTGCGCGCAAGGCGGCGATACCGAGCCGCTTTTCGGCGCTGGTCAGATGGATCTCGGGATGGGCGGCGCCATGCCGCGCCAGTTCGGCGGCGACGTTTTCGGCGACGGCAGTGCGATCGGCGAGGCCGAGCTTGTCGATCTTGGTCAGCACCGCCTGATACGACAGACCGGCGGTGTCGCACAGCGCCGTCAGCGCGCGGTCCGGCTCCTTGATCCCGTGGCGCGAATCGATCAGCAGACAGACGCGGCGCAGGCTGGAGCGTCCGCGCAGGTAGTTCTGCATCAGCTGCGTCCAGCCCCGGATCGCGCTCTTCGACGCCTCGGCATAGCCGTAACCCGGCAGATCGACCAGCATCAGCCGACCGTCGAGCGCGAAAAAATTGAGCTGGCGGGTGCGCCCCGGCGTGTTCGAGGTGCGCGCCAGCATGCGCCGCCCGGTCAGCGCGTTGACCAGGCTTGACTTGCCGACATTCGAGCGGCCGACAAACGCGATCTCGGGCAGGGTCTCCGGCGGCAGCGCGGCCGCATCGGCGGCACCGGCGACAAAGCGGCACTCGCGCGCGAACAGCTTGCGACCGGCTTCGACCTCGTCGGGATCGAGCGCACGCGGCGGAAACAGATCCGTATCCGCAACCGGCTCGCTCAGGCTGCCCCCTCGCGGCGCATGATCAGCCATTGCTGCGCGATGCTGAGAAGGTTGTTCCACGCCCAATAGATCACCAGCCCGGCCGGAAACGCCGCCAGCATGTAGGTAAACACAAACGGCAGCGCCATAAACAGGCGCGCCTGCACCGGATCCACCGGCTGCGGGTTCAGCTTCATTTGCAGGTACATCGTGATCCCCATGATCAGCGGCCACGCGCCGACCATCAGGAAATACGGCGGCGTATAGGGGAGCAGACCGAACAGGTTGAAAATCGTGGTCGGGTCCGGCGCCGACAGGTCCTGAATCCAGCCGTAAAACGGCGCGTGCCGCATCTCGATCGTGACGAACAGCACCTTGTACAGCGCGAAAAACACCGGGATCTGGATGATGATCGGCAGGCAGCCGGCCACCGGATTGGCGCCGACCCGCTTGTACATCTCCATCATTTCCTGCTGCTGGCGCGCCTTGTCGTCCGGAAACCGCTCGCGTATCTTTATCATTTCCGGCTGCAACAGCTTCATCTTGCTCATCGCCTGATACGATTTATTGGCGAGAGGAAAGAACAGGATCTTGATGATCAAGGTCAGCAGCAGGATGGCCAGCCCGAAATTTCCGAGCAGCTCGTAAAACCATTGCAGGACCAGGAAAATCGGCTTTGTCAGAAAGTAGAACCAGCCGAAATCGATCGCCAGGTCGAAATGCGGGATGCCCGATTCGGCATAGGCGTCAAGCAGCTTGACTTCCTTGGCGCCCGCGAACAGCCGCATGGCGGTTGCCGCCGTGCCGTCGGCCGGCACCGTGACCGGGGGCGCGATAAAGTCGGTCTGGTAGCGGTCCACCCCGCTCTCGACCCGATGGGTGAAGCGCGCCTTCACGGCGGCGTCCTGCGGCGGCACCAGCGCGGTCAGCCAGTATTTGTCGGTAAAGCCGAGCCAGCCTCCGGTTGAGGTGTATTCTCTCGGGTTTCCCGGCTCGATCGACGTATAGCCGTATTCGCGCAGCGAACCCGCGAGATACCCGACCGGACCTTCATGCAATATGAAATAGCCGCCGACCTGCGGTGTGCCGGTACGGCTGATCAACCCGTAAGGCGACAGCGTGACGGGCGCGCCGGTGGTGTTGCGCACCGCGTCGCGCACCGTGAACATGTAATTCTCGTCAATCGATATCGTGCGCGTAAAGACAAGGCCCTGGTCGTTGTCCCAGGTCAGCGTCACCGGCGAGGTCGGGGTCAGCGGACCGCCCGAGGCGGTCCACACCGTCTCCGGACCGGGCACGGTCACGCCGGGGGCGCCCGCCACCCAGCCGAACTCGGCGAAATAGGCCCGTCCGGTCCCGCTCGGCTCAAGCAGGACGACCTCGGGGCTCATGGGGTTGGGCGTCTCGTGATAGGTCGCGAGGGTCAAATCGTCGATACGGCCACCGCGCAGCGCGATCGAGCCGTGCAATCGCGGCGTATTGATCCGCACCCGCGATTGTTCGGTGATGGCCGCTTCGCGGGTCAGGACGGCGGGTGCCGGCGGGGCGCCGGGAACCGCTTGCGGCCCGACACCCGGCACCGCGACGCCGGGGGCCGGCGTGACTGCTCCCGTCGCCGGGGTTGGCGGTGGAGGCGGTTTTGCGGGATGGAAGTGCTCGATCAGGAATTGAAACCCGATCAGTATTCCGACCGAGAGGACGATCGCGAGCAGGAGGTTGCGCTGTTCCATCGCCGATCAGCGGCCCCGCTCGACGGGGACCGGATCATAACCGCTGCCGCCCCAGGGATGGCAGCGCAGCAGGCGTCCGGCGGCCAGCAACGAGCCGCACCAGGGTCCGTGGCGCTCGACCGCTTCCGCGGCGTAATGCGAACAGGTCGGAAGGTAACGGCATGACGGCGGGAAGAGCGGCGATATCAGCAACTGGTAGGCACGGATTGCTCCCCGCAGCGTCAAACCCAGCAACCGGGCCGGCCCGCCCTCAACCATCAATTCGATCCTCCTCGCCACGGTCGAGCCGGGATTCGCGGCCCCGCGCGCGGCCGGCAACAGGGCCGGAGCGGCGCCCGGCGTTCCGGTCGGTTTGCCGGCTGACCTGCCGCAACGCGCTCGCGAGATCGCCGACAAGATCCGCATACCGCCGCTCGCCGGTTCCGGCGCGGGCAATCAGGACGTAATCGGTTCCGGGCCTGCCGTCACGCGTCAGGATATCGGCCGCGGCAGCGCGCAAGCGCCGCTTCGCCCGGTTGCGGACCACCGCGTTGCCAACCTTGCGGCTCGCCGTGAACCCGACCCTGACAGACGTATCATTGGCGGCTCCGGACGGACATGCCGCCGCTTGCAGCATCAGACCGGGACGCACCGCGCGGCGGCCAGACGCTGCGACACGGAGAAAATCGGGGCGGGTCTTGAGTCTTGCAAGACCGCTTGTCATTGCGGCGCCACCGGCAACCTGCGCGCGATACGCATCCGGCCCCGGCCGGATGCCGGTCGCTCGGGCAGGAAATCCCGGTCAGGCGGACAGGCGCTTGCGCCCCTTGGCGCGGCGCGCGGCAATAACCCGGCGGCCGCCCGGCGTGGCCATCCGCGCACGAAAGCCGTGGCGGCGTTTGCGAATAAGCCTGCTCGGCTGATACGTGCGTTTCACGGCACCTCTCCGACGGGAAACCGCCTGTTTAAATGGAGGCCGCTATATAGGCGCGCGGTTCCGGCCAGTCAATGTCGCCCCCGCGACACGGCACGATTGCCGCATCCGGCAGCCGCGCTCCAGGACCTGTCGTCATATGAGTAATTCGGCGGGTTTCCCTTCCCTATTGTCATCCCGTGGACCTTCAGTCCACGGACTTGATCCGTGGAGAAGGCCGCGATCCACTGGACAGCCGCACGAATGGCCGAATGTGGGTCCCGGCCGGAGTTTATCCTCGGATCAAGTCCGGGGCAGGCTCTCGGGCCGGCCACAGGCCGGACCCGTGGGCCGAGACGACGATCAGGACGGAATTTGACGACAGGCCCTGGAGTAATTTCAGCGAGATTGCTTCGCTCCGCTCGCAATGACAGCAAGGATTGTCATTGCGAGGAGCGGAGCGATGAAGCAATCTCGGTGGGGCGCGCTCCGGTTTTCCGTCGCAAGTCATTGCCGCGAAAGCGGGCATGACGGGATTTGCAACGCGGCGGGTTATTCGACCAGCTCTTCCTCTTTCGGCTCGTCTTCCTGCGGCTCGTCCGGTGTTGTCGCAGGCCGCTGGCGGAAGGCGAAGGCGAGCTTGTCGGTTTCCTTGTCCACCGACACCGTGACGATGCCGCCTTTCGCGAGCTGTCCGAACAGCAACTCCTCGGCGAGCGGCTTTTTGATGTGTTCCTGGATAATACGACCCAGCGGGCGGGCGCCGAACAGCGGGTCGTAACCCTTCGCCGCCAGCCAGCCGCGCGCATCGGAATTCAGCTCGATCGTGACGTTGCGGTCGGCAAGCTGCTCTTCGAGTTGCAGGATGAACTTGTCGACAACGCGGCCGATCGTCTCCGCCGCCAGCGGCGCGAACGAGATGATCGCGTCGAGCCGGTTGCGGAACTCCGGCGTGAACATCCGGTTGATCGCTTCCTGATCGTCGCCCTCGCGGATGCCGCTGCCGAAACCGATCGCCGGCTTGGCCAGATCCGAGGCGCCGGCGTTCGTAGTCATGATCAGGATCACGTTGCGGAAATCGACGATCTTGCCGTTATGGTCGGTCAGCTTTCCATAATCCATGACCTGCAACAGGATGTTGTACAGATCCGGGTGCGCCTTCTCGATCTCGTCGAGCAGCAGCACGCAATGCGGGTGCTGATCGACCGCGTCGGTCAACAGCCCGCCCTGGTCGAAGCCGACATAGCCCGGCGGCGCGCCGATCAGCCGCGAGACAGTATGCCGCTCCATGTATTCCGACATGTCGAAGCGGGTGATCTCGATGCCCAGGGTGCGCGCCAGTTGCCGCGCGACCTCGGTCTTGCCGACGCCGGTCGGCCCCGAGAACAGGTAGGAGCCGATCGGCTTCTCGGGATCGCGCAGCCCGGCGCGGGCCAGCTTGATCGCCGAGACCAGCGCCTCGATCGCGTTGTCCTGACCGAACACAACCATTTTCAGGTCGCGGTCGAGGTTCTTCAGCACCTCGCGGTCGTCGCGCGACACGCTCTTTGGCGGAATGCGCGCCATCGTTGCAATGCAGGCCTCGACCTCCTTGGCGGTGATCGTCTTGCGCCGCTTGTTTTCCGGCACCAGCATCTGCGCCGCGCCGGTCTCGTCGATCACGTCGATCGCCTTGTCCGGCAGTTTGCGGTCGCCGATATAGCGGTGCGACAGCTCGACCGCCGCCTTGATCGCGTCGATCGTGTAGCGGACCTTGTGGTGGCGCTCGTAATAGGGTTTCAGACCCTTCAGGATCTTGATCGAATCCTCGATCGTCGGCTCGTTGACGTCGATCTTCTGGAAGCGGCGGACCAGCGCCCGGTCCTTCTCGAAATAGTTGCGGTATTCCTTGTAGGTCGTCGAGCCGATGCAGCGGATCGTGCCGCTGGCCAGTGCCGGCTTCAGCAGGTTCGACGCATCCATCGCGCCGCCCGAGGTCGCGCCGGCGCCGATCACGGTGTGGATCTCGTCGATGAACAGCACCGCGCCGGGCTGCTGCTCAAGCTCGGACAGGACCGCCTTCAGCCGCTCCTCGAAATCGCCGCGATAGCGCGTGCCGGCGAGCAGCGCCCCCATGTCGAGCGCGAAGATCGTCGCGTTGAGCAGCACCTCGGGCACCTCGCGCTGCACGATGCGGCGCGCCAGACCCTCGGCGATCGCGGTTTTGCCGACGCCGGGGTCGCCGACATAGAGCGGGTTGTTCTTCGAGCGGCGGCACAGGATCTGGATCGTGCGCTCGACTTCCTGCTCGCGCCCGATCAGCGGATCGACCTTGCCGGCCTTTGCTTTCTTGTTGAGGTTGACGCAATAGGCGTCGAGCGCGTCGTGACTGCGCTTCTGGCCCTTCTCGCCGCGTTCCTCCTCCTCGGCGCCCTGCACCCGCCGCGTCTCGGAGCGGCCCGGCGCCTTGGCGATGCCGTGCGAGATGTAATTGACCGCGTCGAAGCGGGTCATGTCCTGCTCCTGCAGGAAATACACCGCATGGCTCTCGCGCTCGGCGAACATCGCGACCAGCACATTGGCGCCGGTCACCTCCTCGCGACCCGAGGATTGCACATGGATCGCGGCGCGCTGCAACACGCGCTGGAAGCTCGCGGTCGGCTTTGCGTCATCGCTGTGGTTCGACACGAGATTGGTCAGCTCGTTGTCGACATAGGTCAGCACCTCGCGGCGCAGCCGGTCGAGATCGACCGAGCAGGCGCGCAGCACCGCGACCGCGTCCTGGTCCTCGGTCAGCGCGAGCAGCAGGTGTTCGAGCGTCGCGTATTCGTGCCGCCGCTCGTTGGCGTGCGCCAAAGCCCGATGCAGAGATTTTTCCAGATTGCGTGAGAGCAACGTCCGCTCCCTTCCTGACTAAGTTTGGCCTGACGATGTGTGGCTAGTCTTTTTCCAATGTGCATTGCAGCGGATGTTGGTGCTGCCGGGCGAAATCCATCACCTGCGTCACTTTGGTCTCGGCGACCTCGTAGGTGTAAACCCCGCAGATCCCGACGCCGCGGCGATGCACGTGCAGCATGATGCGGGTCGCTTCCTGGCGATTCTTGTTGAAAAACCGCTCGAGGATATGGACGACGAACTCCATCGGCGTGTAGTCGTCGTTCAGCATCAGAACCTTGTACATCGACGGTTTCTTCGTCTTCGGCTTGGCCTTGACGACGACGCCCGTCCCCGGTCCTTCCTCGCCGCGTCTTCCGTTGTCGCTCATGTCGATCCGAGCCGATGCCCCTCCTAGATATTGGCTCCGCCGGTCCCTCGAAAAGCCCCTGCCGTGACCCGGCCCTGGCGTGACAAGACCGGCGAGCACAGGCGGCGCGCGCGCTCTCATTCGCTGCGATAGGGCCGGCGCAGCAGGCCCTCGATCATCATATCAATTGCCATCCCGCGATGCAGCACGGCATCGACCGCGGCAACGATCGGCATCTCCACTCCCGGCCGTCGCGCGAGCGCCGCGACGGCCCCGGCGCTCGCCACGCCCTCGACGACCGAGCGCCGCCCGGCCAGCGCCGCCGCCAAGCTGGCGCCCCGGCCGAGCGCCAGCCCCAAGGCATAGTTGCGCGACTGCGGCGCGGTACAGGTCAGCACCACATCGCCAAGCCCGGACAGACCGCGAAAGGTTTCCGCCTCGGCCCCCTTCGCGATGCCGAGGCGGACCATCTCGGCCAGTCCGCGCGTGATCAGCGCGGCACGCGCATTGTCGCCAAGGCCCCGCCCCTCGACGATGCCGCAGGCGATCGCCAGCACGTTCTTGACGGCACCGCCGATCTCGACCCCGATCGGATCGCCCGACGAATAGGGTCGGAAACACAGCGTTCCGAGCGCCGCCACCCAGGCGCCGGCCACGGCCGGATCGCGACTCGCGATCGTTACCGCCGTCGGCAAACCGCACGCCACCTCGGCCGCGAAGCTCGGCCCCGACAATACGGCGACCGGACAGGCGGGGGCCAGTTCGGCGGCGATTTCCGACATCGTCTTGAGCGACCCCGTCTCGATCCCCTTGGCACAGAGCAGCAACGGCAGACCCGGCGACAACAGCGGCACGACTCTGCTAACGACGGCGCGCAGGAATTGTGCCGGGACCACGATCAGAGCGCCCTCGGCGCCGGCCAGCGCGCTCGCCGGATCGGCGGTCGCGACGATGCCTGGGTCGAGTGCGACGTCGGGAAGATACACCGGATTCGCATGATTCCGGTTAATTCCGTCAACCACCGCCGGATCGCGCGCCCACAGCACAACGGCGGCACCGGCCCGCGCCGCCGTCTGGGCCAGCGCGCTGCCCCAGGCCCCGCCCCCGATCACCGCCAGCCGCTTCACATATCCTCCGGGCACTTCGTATCGCCGTGTATCGCCGTCTTTGGGCGGAGGGGCCCAGCATAACCCTTTCAGCTCTTCAGGGGAGAGAGGAGGCCAGCGCCGATGGAGGGGACGACGGGGTGGGCTTCGGCCGGCATGCCGGCCGGAGGCCGGCGGTCCCTCGGGATTCCCGCCCTCCCCCTATCCCCGTTACCCTCAGAGCCGGGAGGGGTGCACTTGGTCGGCACCGGATCTCCGCCGCGAGACTCCCGATACGGGATTGACCCCCATGTCGAGCGGCCAGCGCGGGCGCACCGGCGCATCGAACCCGTCGCTCAAGCCAAGACGCAGCCGTTCGAGCCCGGCCCAGGCGACCATCGCGCCGTTATCGGTACACAGCGCCGGGGACGGGGCGACGAATTCGAACCCCGCCGCCCCGGCCAGTTCCGCCAACCGGCGACGCAGCACCGTGTTGGCGGCGACTCCGCCGGCTGCGACCAGCGCTCTGCCCTGCGGGTACTCGCGGCGGAACCGGGCGATCGCATTGGCAGTACGGTCGGCGAGCGTATCGCAGATCGCCGCCTCGACCGAAGCTGCGAGATCGCAGACATCCTGCGGACCGATCGGGCCGGCGCGCGCATCCAGGTCGGCCACGATGTGCCGCACCGCGGTCTTCAGCCCGGAAAACGAGAATTCGCAGCCCTCCCGGCCCTTGAGCGGACGCGGCAGCGCGAAGCGCCGCGGGTCGCCGTCGCGCGCCGCCCGCTCGATCGCCGGGCCGCCCGGATAGCTCAGGCCCAAGAGCTTCGCGGTCTTGTCGAAGGCCTCGCCGGCCGCGTCGTCGCGGCTGGTGCCGAGCTGGCGGTAGCATCCCACCCCGGCGCAGGCGAGAAGCTGCGTATGACCTCCGGAGACCAACAGCAGCAGATACGGGAATTCGACACCGGGCGCGAGCCGTGCGGCCAGCGCATGCGCTTCGAGATGATTGACCGCGACAAACGGTTTCCGGGCGGACCAGGCCAGACCCTTGGCCGCCATTGCGCCGACGATCAGCCCGCCGATCAGACCGGGACCCGACGCGGCCGCGACCCCATTGAGGCGGTCAAAGCCGATTTCCGCTTCCGCCATCGCCCGCCGCACCAGACCCTTGATGTGGGCGAGATGCGCCCGCGCCGCGATCTCGGGCACGACGCCGCCATACGGAGCGTGCTCGGCGATCTGGGAATGGATCAGATTTGCCCGGATCGCCGGCAGCGGCGTGTCGCAGACGATCGCGACCGCGGTTTCATCGCAGCTTGTCTCGATGCCGAGGACCGTTAGACTGCCAGCCATGCGGGCCAGATAGCGGCCCCGCTCACAACCCGCAAGAGAGGGTAGTGTCTCAGTTTGAATTGCAACCTTGTCATTCCGGGGCGCGGGCGTAGCCCGCGAGCCCGGAATCCATGAACACAGGCCTTTGAAGTCCTTGGAGAGGTTGATGTTCATGGATTCCGGGTTCCGCCCTGCGGACGGCCCGGAATGACAGTGCCGCTGTTACATTCAAACTGAGACATTACCCAAGAGAGACATTCGGCGGGATCACGGGCGCGGCTCGATTTGCGATCGGCAGGTGCGCCGCCAGGGCGCGGTACGGCGGCACCCGCCGGGACCGATATCCGCCCGAGCCCCTCGGCGGCTCGCCACGATCCCACGGCCAGCCGGAGATCGCGCGCACGGTCTCCGGACCCGTCATGCAGGCGCGCCATTGCCCGCGGGACGGCGTTTTCACTCTAGTTCGGGGTTGCCCCGAGACCGCGGCCTGCCTCACAACCATGCGATATCAGACCCAGCGAACCAGCAATGCGGCAGCCATCTGAAGCCGCCGAACAATCAGACCTCCACCGCGGCACGCCCGGCGATCCCGGCCGCTATCAAAGAGCCGCGCAGCCGCCCGGCGCGGTTCCCCGCGGAGCGTGGCTGCGATGGTCAACCCGGCGGCATCTCACGGCTCTCGTCTTGGCCGTACTCGTTCCGATGCTTGTCTTCGCCGGGCTGCTGTTGTGGGAGGTGGCGCAGACGCAGCGCCAGCAGCTACAGCAGGAAGCGGTTGGTCTCGCCGATACATCGGCCGCCAGGGTCGATCGGCAATTGCAGGGCTTTATCTGGGCTTTGCAGGTTCTTGCATCGTCCCCCGCCTTCGATCGGGGCGACATCGACGCGCTGTATCACGACGCGGCGGCCATCAAGCGCATCCTGAGTTCCGAAATTCTGGTAAAGGCGGCATCGGGACAGCAGCTCGTCAATACGCGCCTCGGCCGGTCCGAACCGCTTCCGGTTTCGCTGCCCGAGGGCGACCGGAAGGCGATCGCGACCAGGCAGCCGATCGTATCGGACCTGTTTATCGGCGAGACCGCACGGCGGCCGATCGTCAGCGTCAACGTACCGATCATCCGCGAGGGCAATGTCGTCGGCCTCGTCAATGCCGGCATCGACCCGGCGCGCCTCACCGCCGTGCTGAGCCAGGTCGAGCTGCCGCAGGAGTGGCTCGCGGCAATCGTCGATGGCGCCGACCGGATCATCGCCCGAACCCGCAGACACGACGAATTCGTCGGCGGCCTCGCCAGCAGGGATCTGCGGGAGAATGCGACCGGGCCGGGAGGCTTGTGGATCGGCAGCACGGCCGAGGGGCTGCCGGTGCTCGGGGCTTATGCACGATCGGCGATGGCTGATTGGCGGATCGCGGTCGGGGTGCCGGTCGCGGTGCTCGAACGGCCTCTTTATCGCTCGCTCATGTGGCTGCTCGGCATCGGCGCCGCCGCGCTGACGATCTCCGCGCTGCTCGCCGGATATTTCGCGCGGCGTCTGGTCGCCCCGCTGCGCGGCCTTACGGTGCAGGCCGAGCGGCTGGGACGCGGCGAAACCGTGCGGCTGACCGCCTCGGCGATTGCCGAAGTGTCGAACGTGTCCGCTGCGCTCGACCACGCCGCAATCGAGCTGCGCCGACGCGACGCCGAGCGGCAGCAGGCGGAGGCCGAGTTGCGCAGCAGCCGCGCCCGGCTGGAACGCGTCCTCGATACCTCGCCGGTCGGTATCGTCGAGGTAACCCCGCACGGCGAATTTCTTTACATCAACGCGACCGCCGAGCGGATACTGCGCGCCGGGCGCGCCGAGCTGGAAGGACGGCGATACGAGGATATCGGGTGGGTGCTGCGGACCCCGGACGGAGAAACGCTGTCGGCGGCCCAATTGCCCGGCGCGCGCGCCCTGGCCGGCGAACTGGTGATCGGCACCGAACTCGAAATGTTCAGTCCGGCCGACAACCGCAGCGTCATGCTGTCGGTCAATGCCGCCCCGATGATCGAGAACGGCCGGGTGCAGAGCGCCCTGATCGCATTCGGCGACATCACGGAGCGATACCGGACGGAACGGGCGCTCCGAGCGGCGGAGAGAAAGCTGCGGGCGCTGAACGAAAATCTCGAACAGCGCGCAGCGGAGGAGATCGCCCGCCGCCAGAATATCGAAGAGGCGTTGCGCCAGTCGCAGAAGATGGAGGCGATCGGCCAGCTCACCGGCGGTGTCGCGCATGATTTCAACAACCTGCTGACGATCATCCTCGGCAATCTGGAAAATCTCGAACACCGTCTCTCGCCGGACGACAAGCTGCAGCGCCATGTCGCGGCGGCGATGCGCGGCGCCTCGCGGGCCGCCCTGCTGACCGACCGGCTGCTCGCCTTTTCGCGGCGCCAGCCGCTGGCGCCCGATGTCATCGACGTGAATGCCCTGGTGGCGGGCATGTCCGATCTGCTCCGCAGCACGCTCGGCGAGGGCATCGAGATCGGGACGGTGCTTGCCGCGGGGCTGTGGCCGGCCTTTGTGGACACCGGCCAGCTCGAAAACGCGTTGATAAACCTGGCCGTCAATGCTCGCGATGCGATGCCCGAGGGCGGCACGCTGACGATCGAGACGGCAAATTGCGAAATCGACGCCGCCGAAGCGGCCACCCAGGACGAACTGCAGCCGGGGCAATATGTCCGCATTTCCGTCAGCGACACCGGTTACGGCATGTCGGAGGAAGTGCGGGCGAAGGCGTTCGAGCCGTTTTTCACGACCAAGGATATCGGTCAGGGAACCGGGCTGGGTCTGTCGCAGGTCTACGGATTTATCAAGCAGTCGGGCGGGCATGTCGGGATCTGCACCGCAATCGGCCGTGGCACGACCGTAATCCTGTACCTGCCGCGCCGGCTGGAGCCCGCGGCAACGGCGAGCGACGCGCCGCTCCCGCCGCCGCCGCGGGGGCGGATCGAGGAAACCGTGCTGGTCGTCGAGGACGATCCCGATGTGCGCGCCTACACCGAGGGCATGGTCGGCGAGCTTGGCTACCGGGTTCTCACCGCTGCCGATGCGGACACCGCGCTGCGCGTGCTTGACGCGCACCCGGATGTGGACCTGCTGTTCACCGATGTCGGGCTGCCCGGCGGAATCCACGGGCGCCAGCTCGCCGACGAGGCCAGGCAACGGCACAAGCAGCTGAAAGTGCTGTTCACGACCGGCTACGCCCGTGACGCGATCGTGCATGACGGAAGGCTCGACCCGGGGGTCGAGGTCGTATTCAAGCCGTTCCGCTATTCGGAGCTGGCTCTGAAGATCAGGCGCGTGCTGGACGCTTGAGGACGCGCTTCCGGTTTGTCCTGCCGCTTAAAAAAACGTGGTCAGGTTCTTCGCCAGAAGCACGTTCTGGTCGAGCAGGATTTCGCGCCGAGCCAGCCGCCAGCCGCCGGCATCGCGGCGCAGCAGGTCGTTGCGGCGGCCGGCGAACAGATGGGTCTCGGTCTCGACCCGGTTCTGGTAGACGATAAAGCGGCTGCCGACCTCGACCTCGGTCGCCGCCGCGACGCCGGGTCTAGCCGCGGCGAGCCGGATGTTGGTCACAAAATGACAGATTCGCGACAGCGGCTCCTCGGCCCAGTGGATGCCGGTCATGATCTGATCGACCCGCTTTGACAGCGTCCACTTGTCCTCGTCGAACCAGCTGATGTCCTGCCCGGCGCGGGTGTTCTCATGCTCGGCGTGGCTGCCGAACGGCACGTTGCGCCGCATCGGCATGAAATAGTGCAGATCCTCGGCGAGACGATCGAGCCATTCGCCGAACCGGCGCCGGTCCAGCAGATCGGCTTCCTCGTAGAGGAAATCCTCGATCTCTTCCTTGAGTCGGAAATACGCCAGATCGTGTTCCATCCCTGCCCACCGGACGAGAAGATTGCGGCGCCGCCCTGAAGCCGGCGGATCGGTGTCATAGCAATTCCTTTGCACAAAATCGCGCGCCTTTCCATTGGCGGCGGTTCCGCTCCGCCGTGGCGGCGGCGAACGCGATTTCAGCTTCCGGGCACACCCTTTGTCGTCGAGTACTCGAAATGCAGCGCCTGGCCCGGATGCACCAGCGGATGGATCGCATGCGCCGCCAGCGCGGCTTCGGCGAAACCCGACAGGATCAGCTTGAGCTTGCCCGGATAGGTCGCGATATCGCCGATCGCAAAGATTCCGGGGCGCGAGGTCGCGCAACTCGCCGGATCGACGCGGATATGGTGCTGCTCGATAGCGAGCCCCCACGCGGCGAGCGGGCCGAGATCGGTCGCGAGACCGAAAAACGGCAGCAGAACGTCGGCGTCGAGACGGCGCGTGCTGCCGGCGAGGTCGGCGACGATCACCGCCGAGAGCTGCCCGCCGGCGCCGTCGAGCGCGTGCAGCTGGTACGGGATGACGAGATCGATGCGTCCCTCGTCGGCGAGGCTTTGCAGCCGCGCGGCCGATTGCGGCGCGGCCCTGAATTTGGGCCGTCGATGCACGACAAGGACCCGCTCGGCGATCTCGGCGAGCGACAGCGCCCAATCGACCGCCGAGTCGCCGCCGCCGGCGATGACGACCCGCTTGCCGCGAAACTCCTCGCGCCGCCGCACCAGATAAAAGACGCTTTTCTCCTCGAATTCGGCGATGCCGGCGAGCGGCGGACGGTTCGGGCCGAACGCGCCGGCCCCGGCCGCGATGATGACGGCGCGAGCGGCGACCCGCTTGCCGGAAGCGGTCTCGACGGCGAACCCGCCCTCCCCGGCAGCGGCGAGCCCCGAAACCGCGGCCCCGAGATGAAAGGTCGGCGCGAACGGTGCGGCCTGTTCCATCAGCCGGTCGATCAGCAGAGCCGCGTCGATTCGCGGATAACCCGGTATGTCGTAGATCGGTTTTTCCGGGTAGAGCGCGGCGCATTGCCCGCCGGGCGCCGGCAGCGCGTCGAAGACATGGCAACCCATGTCGAGCATGCCGCACTCGAACACCGCGAAAAGCCCGACCGGTCCGGCGCCGACGATCGCGACGTCGCAGCTTTCGGCATCATTGCGCATGGCGCCCCCCTGATCGCCTCGCCCCGCGAGCGCCTGATGCAAGCACGCATTGCGGCCTCTCGCCTCAGGGATATACAACAGCCGGATAATGATCGTTACCGAGCTGCCCGACGAGACGGCCACCGCTTTGCTGGCGACGCGCATTGCCGCGCTGGCGCGGGCGGGCGACGTGATCGCACTCGAAGGCGAGCTGGGCACCGGCAAGACGACATTCGCGCGCGCCTTTATTCTGGCCCGCGGCGGCGAAGAAACCGTGCCGAGTCCGACCTTTACGCTGGTCCAAATCTACGAGATCGACGATGTCCCGATCTGGCATTTCGACGCGTACCGGTTGCGCGACCCGGACGAGGCCTGGGAACTCGGTATCGAGGACGCCTTTCGCGACGGCATTTCTCTCATTGAATGGCCGGAGCGGCTCGGGACGCTGCTGCCGGCCCGGCGGCTGCGGATCGTTCTGTCCGATGCCGGGTCCCCGAACGCCCGCTGCGCAACTCTCGATCCGGGGATCGACCCCGGCGGCGACTGGGCCGGGCGACTGGCGGACCTCGCAATGGAGCGCTGACGGATGATCCGGGGGGGTGAGAGCGGTACGGCCGAGGAACGCAGGACGGCGCTGGACAGGTTTCTCGCCGCCGCGGGCTGGGCCGGCATCGCACCCGCCATGCTCGCCGGCGACGCGTCGTTCCGCCGCTATTACCGGCTGACGGATGCCGGCCGCCGCGCCGTGCTGATGGACGCACCGCCGCCGATGGAGGATGTCGGACCGTTTATCGCGGTCGCCGAGATATTGCGCGATCTCGGGCTCAGCGCGCCGGAGATTTACGCCGAAGATCGTCGGCACGGATTTCTGCTGATCGAGGATTTCGGCGACGACGTTTATACGCGGCTGCTGGCGCGCGGCGCCGACGAGAGCGCGCTGTACGCGCTCGCGATCGATACGCTGGCGGCGCTGCATCGGGCCGTCGCCGAGCGCGGCTGGCCGGCGCTCCCACCTTATGACGAGACGCGTCTGCTCGACGAAGCCGCGCTGCTGGCGGATTGGTATGCCCCAAGCGTGCTCGGTGGAGCATTGCCGGACGCGGCACGCGACGACTATCTCGCGCGCTGGCGGGAGATCCTGCCCTTCGCCGCGCTGCCCCTCGGCGCTCAAAACGGGCCGACGCTGGTGTTGCGCGACTACCATGTCGATAATCTGATGCTGCTGCCCGGCAGGCCGGGGGTGCGCGCCTGCGGGCTGCTCGATTTCCAGGATGCGGTCTGCGGGCCGGCGAGCTACGACGTGGTCTCGCTGCTCGAAGATGCCCGCCGCGACGTGCCGGGAGACCTGGGCGCGGCGATGACCAAGCGCTACCTCGCTTCTTTTCCGCAGATCGACCGCGCCGCCTTCGCCCGTTCCGCCGCGATCCTGGCGGCACAGCGCAACTGCAAGATTATCGGCATCTTTACGCGGCTGTGGCGGCGCGACGGCAAGCCCGCCTATCTCGCCCATATCCCGCGCGTCTGGCGGCTGCTCGAAGACGATCTCGGGCGCGAGAAGGCTCTGCGCCCGATCGCGGACTGGCTCGACCGCCACCTGCCGCCAAACCTCCGGCGTGTCCCGAGGACGGCATCGCCGCAGGTTGAAGCCGTATGACCGGTGTGCCGAAAACGGCGATGATTCTGGCTGCCGGTCTCGGCACGCGGCTGCGCCCGATCACCGATACGATACCGAAACCGCTTGTCGAACTCGGCGGCCGGAGCTTGCTCGACCATGCGATCGATCGGCTCGCGCTGGTCGGCGTCGAGCGGGTTGTCGTCAACGCGCATTACAGGGCCGAACAGATCGAAGCCGCGCTGGCAGGCCGGACGCATCCCCGCATCGAGCTGTCGCGCGAGGCGGAACTGCTGGAAACCGGCGGCGGCGTGGCACGGGCATTGCCGTTTCTCGGCGAGGCGTTCTTTGTCGTCAATTCCGACGTGTTCTGGCTCGATGGCAGGGAACATGCGCTGGCGCGGCTCGCCGCCGCGTTCGATCCGGAGACGATGGACGCCGTGCTGCTGTTTCACCGTACCGCGACCGCGATCGGCTACGAGGGCAGCGGCGATTATTTTCTCGACCCGTTCGGAACCCCGCGCCGGCGCGGCGAGCGCGAGATCGCGCCGTATCTGTTCGCCGGCATCCAGCTGCTGCACCGCCGCGTCTTCGACGGCATCGCCGAACCGCGTTTCTCGCTCAACCGGATTTATGACCGCGCCGAGGCCGCCGGCCGCCTGCACGCGATCCTGCACGACGGCGAATGGTATCATGTCGGCACACAAGACGGGCTGGCCATGACCCGCGTCCGCCTCTCGTCGCACCGCATCGAGCGATAAGGTTATTCACCACAGAGACACAGAGAACACGGAGAGTCGATGAACCTCTCCCACGGCCATGAATTGATCGAGCATGAATTGACCGAGCGGATAATCGGGCTGGCCATTGAGGTGCATCGCCATCTAGGGCCGGGGCTTCTCGAATCGGCTTACGAGGAATGTCTAGCCTTCGAGTTGCAACAATCTGGTATTGAATGCCGTCGACAGGTCGCGCTGCCGGTCGTCTATAAGGATATTCGACTCGATTGCGGTTATCGGATGAACATTGTTGCCGGGCGGCGGCTGATAATCGAGGTCAAAGCAGTGGAACGCATTCTTCCCATCCACGAGGCACAAATCCTGACCTACTTGCGCCTGAGCCGACTTCGGGTAGCTCTTTTGATTAATTTCAACATATCGTTCTTAAGAACGGTCTTCGGCGTTTCGTCCTGTGAGCTGAGTTCATCTCCGTGACCTCCGTGTCTCCGTGGTGAATCCATGGGTCCGAACGTCTATACGATCGCGCCAGACCGGCCGTTTCTCGAAACGCTGGCGCGGGGGCTGGTGGCGCTCGCCGGGGACGATCCGCTGCTGCTGCCACGCATGACCGTGCTGCTGCCGACGCGGCGCGCCGCGCGCTCGCTGCGCGAGGCGTTTCTGCGGCTCACGACGGGAGAGGACGATGCTGCGCCGCTGCTGCTGCCGCGGCTGCGCCCGATCGGCGATCTCGACGAGGACGAGATCGGTATCGGGGAGATCGGTATCGGCGGCGCGGACGAGGCGACGCTGGCGATCCCGCCCGCGATCCCGGAATTGCGGCGGCGGCTGCTGCTGACCCGGCTCGTGCTCAGCTGGAGCGCCGCCAAGGACGACACCGCGCTGCTGCCCGGCCAGGCTGCCGCGCTGGCCGCCGCGCTGGCCCGGCTGCTCGACATGGCGGCGAGCGAGGAGACGAGTTTCGACCGGCTGCCCGAGCTGGCACCGGCGGAATACGCCGAGCATTGGCAGCTCGTGCTCGATTTTCTCGAAATGCTGCCGCGTCTGTGGCCGCCGATCCTCGCGGCGGAAGGCGCGATCGATCCGGCCGACCGGCGCAACCTTCTGTTGCGGCGCCAGGCCCGACTGTGGCGCGAGACTCCGCCGCGCGCTCCGGTCATCGCGGCCGGGCTGATGGGCGGCATGCCGGCGCTGTCGGATCTGCTGTCCGCGGTCGCCTGGCTCGACCGGGGCGCCGTGATCCTCCCCGGTCTCGACCGCAGCGCCGGTCCCGAGGAATGGGAGTTGATCGAAGCGGAGCCGAGCCACCCGCAGCACCAGATGGCCTTGCTGCTGCGCGACCTGGAACTCGCGCCGGACGAGGTGTCCGACTGGCCGTCGCCGCACCCCGCGGCGGCTCGCCCCCACCCTATCCCTCCCCCGCTTGCGGGGAAGGGAATTGCGGCGAACCTGCTACCGCGAGCGCTCGGAAACCTTCCTCCGCAGGCGGAGGAAGGAGGGGTGGGGGCTGATGCCCGGAAACGCCGGCTGCATCTCGTCGCGCAGGCGCTGCGCCCGGCCGTCTTGACCGATTCGTGGCGCGATCTCGCGGCGGAACGCGACGATGCGCTCGTCGGGTTATCACGCTACGACTGCGCCAGCCCGCAGGACGAGGGGGTGACGATCGCACTGCTGATGCGGCGGGCGCTCGAAACCTCGGGCATGACGGCGGCGCTGGTCACGCCCGACCGCGAGCTGGCGCGCCGCGTCGCCGCCGAGTTGCGCCGCTGGGATATCGAGATCGACGATTCGGCCGGCGTGCCGCTCGCCCGCACCCCGCCCGGCGTGTTTCTGCGCCTCGTGCTCGATATGGCGGCAAACGCACTCGCCCCGGTGCCGCTGCTGGCCGCGCTGAAGCATCCGCTTGCCGCCGGCGGACTGGCGCCCGAGGCGTTCCGCGAGCGCGCCCGGCGTCTCGAAGCGGCGATCCGCGGGCCGCGCCCGGCCCCCGGCTTCGCCGGTCTGAGAGCGGCGCTGGCCGGCAAGGACCCGCACCATCTGCGGCGCTTTATCGATCGCCTTGAAACCTGCCTCGGAACCCTTGTCGGGTTGATGGAAGCCGAGACGGCCCCGCTCGCCGAACTGGCCTCGGCGCATGTCGAGGCGGCCGAGCGTCTCGCCGCAACCGACAAGGAGACCGGGACCGCGCGATTGTGGCGCGATGCGGCCGGCGAGGCGACGGCGCGGTTCTGTCACGAGCTGATCGACGCCGCTGCCGATTTTCCGGCGCTGCCGGGGCGGCATTACCCGGCGCTGTTCGAGGCGCTTGCTGCCGGCACGGTGGTGCGTCCGGTGTACGGGCGGCATCCGCGCCTGGCGATCTGGGGCCTCATGGAGGCGCGGCTGCAACAGGCCGACCTGCTCGTGCTCGGTGGCCTCAACGAAGGCACTTGGCCCGGTCCGGCGGCTTATGACCCGTGGATGTCGCGGCAGATGCGCCGGGAGTTCGGCATCGCGCTGCCCGAGCGCGCGATCGGCATCGCGGCGCATGATTTCGCGCAGGGGCTCGGGGCGCGCTTTGTCGCGCTGACCCGCGCGGCACGGCGCGAGGGGGTGCCGACCGTGCCGTCGCGCTGGCTGTTGCGCCTCGATACGGTGCTGCGCGCGGTCGGCCTCGCCGGCGCGCTCGGACCCGAACCCGACATCGCCGCCGCCGCAATTCTGCGCGACCAACCGGCGCAGCGCCGCCCGGCGCCGCCGCCGGAGCCGCGCCCGCCGCTGGCCGCTCGCCCGCGCCGATTGTCGGTGACGCAGATCGAGACCTGGATCCGCGATCCCTATGCGATCTATGCCCGCCACATCCTGCGCCTGAAGGCGCTCGACGAACTCGACCAAGACCCCGGACGCGCCGATCTCGGGATCAAGATACACGAGGCGCTGCACAAGTTCGTTACGCGCCACCCCTCGATCCTGCCGCTCTTCCCCGAGGAGGAATTGCTCGAAATCGGCCGGGACTGCTTTAGCGCGATGCTGTCGCGGCCCGGCGTCTGGGCCTTCTGGTGGCCGCGCTTCACGCGCATCGCGTGCTGGTTCGTGGCCAAGGAGCGCGCGCGCCGCGCCGAGGTCGTCGAACGGGTGGCCGAGTGCGACGGGAGCCTGCGGATACCGGCCCGCGCCGGGCCGTTCACGATCACGGCCAGGGCCGACCGGATCGACCGGCTGCGCAGCGGCGAGCTGGTCGTGATCGACTACAAGACGGGCGCCCTGCCATCAAAGCGGGAGATCGAGGAAGCGGTCGCGGTGCAATTGCCGCTCGAAGGCGCGATCGCCCGCGACGGCAGTTTCGGCGGGCTGAGCGGGGTGCCGGCGGCGCTCGAATACTGGCGGCTGTCGGGCGGCGATCCGCCCGCCTCCTGCTTCCCGATCGCCGCCGACAGCCCGCTGGGACTGATCGATCTGGCGCTCGAACAAGTCCGGGCGCTGATCGACCGTTTCGACGACCCGCGCACGCCCTATACCCCGGTGCCGGACCCGCGCCTGGCGCCGCGCTATTCCGACTACGCCCACCTCGAACGGCTCGGCGAGGCCGCGGCGGAGACGGGGACCGGGAGCGTCGCATGAACGGAGTCGAGGCGGCCCGCGCAGCGCAGCGCCGCGCGCTGCGCCCGGACGAATCGGTATGGGTGGCCGCCTCGGCCGGCACCGGCAAGACAAAGGTGCTGACCGATCGGCTGCTCGCGCTGATGCTCGGCGGCACCGATCCGGCGCATATTCTGTGCCTGACGTTTACCCGCGCCGCCGCCGCCGAGATGGCGAACCGGGTCAACGACCGGCTGGCCAAATGGACGACGATGCCGCCCGGCGCGCTGGCGCAGGAGCTGGTCGAGCTGACCGGCCGCAATCCCGACGAATACGACATCGCGCTGGCCCGTCAATTGTTCGCCCGCGTCCTCGATGTTCCCGGCGGCGCCAAGATCCTGACGATCCACGCCTTCTGCCAGTCGCTGCTGAGCCGCTTTCCGCTTGAAGCCGGCGTGCCGCCGGAATTCACGGTGCTTGACGAACGCGGCGCCGGCGAGGCGCTCGCCGAGGCGGCCGAAACCGTCGTCAACGCGGCGCGTGCCGGGCACGAGAAAACGGCCGAACTAGCCGAGGCGCTGGCGATCGTTGCCCGCCACGCCGCAGAGGAGCGTTTCACCGGACTGATGGCCGAGATCGCCGCGGAGCGCGGCAAACTGCGCCTCGCGCTGGCCGGAGGCGAAACCGCGCTGCGCCGGCGGCTCTGCGCCGCCTTTTCGATCGCGCCCGAGACCACCGGCGACGGGCTGGTCGCGGCGTTCTGCGCCGATGGCGCGTGCGACGAGGTGGGGCTGCGCGCGGCCGCGGCAGCGCTCGCCGAGGGAAAGAACAGCGATCACCCGCGCGGCGTCGTCCTGGCCCGCTGGTGCGGAGAACCGGCGGCGCGCGCCGCGATGATCGAAGACTACCTGGCCGCCTTTCTGACCGACAAGGGGGAAATCCGAAAGCGCCTGATCACAAAAGAGGCGGCCAAGGCCGCTTGCGACCCGGAGGCGGTCTTGCAGGAGGAAGCCGCTCGGGTGCTGCGCTTTGTTGCCGACCGCGCCGGTCATGGTCTGGTCGAGACGACGCTGGCGCTGGCGCGGATCGCCGACGCGGTGCTGGCCGCCTATAACAGGCGCAAGCGGCTGCTCGGTCTGCTCGATTACGACGATCTCGTGCTGAAGGCGCTCGATCTGCTGCGCCGGCCGGGGATCGCGCCGTGGGTTCTGTTCAAGCTCGACGGCGGGCTCGACCACATCCTGATCGACGAGGCGCAGGACACCAACCCCGAGCAGTGGGAGATCGTCGCGGCGCTCGCCGCCGAGTTTTTCGCCGGCGACGGCGGCCACGATTACGCTCGCACGGTCTTCGCGGTCGGCGATCCGAAGCAGTCGATATACAGTTTTCAGCGCGCCGACCCGCGCGCCTTTGTCGAGATGCGGCGGCATTTTGAGACGCGCGTGATCGCGGCCAAGCAGCGCTGGGTCGAGGTGCCGCTCGACATCTCATTTCGTGCCGCCGAACCGCTGCTGAACGCGGTCGATGCGGTATTCCGGCAGATCGAGGCGGCCGACGGGGTGGCGCTCGACGGCGCTCCGATCCGCCATGTGGCGGCCCATCCCGGACAGGCCGGGCTGGTCGAGCTGTGGCCGCCGGTGCCGGCCGACGCCGATGCCGATGCCGCCGGGGAGCGCGGCGACAGCGCCGGTCCGCGCCGCACGCTCGAACCGCGCACCCGGCTGGCGCGCGCGATCGCGGCGACGATCGCCTCCTGGCTCGACGGCGGCGAACGGCTGGAACCGCGCGGACGCCCGTTGCAGGCCGGCGACGTGATCGTGCTGGTGCGCCGGCGCAATGCCTTTGTCGGCGATCTGTTGCGGGCGCTGAAGCAACGCGGCGTACCGGTCGCCGGCGCCGACCGCCTGGCGCTTGCCGACGAACTCGCCGTGCAGGACCTAATCGCGCTCGGCCGCTTTCTGCTGCTGCCGGAAGACGATTTGACCCTGGCGACGGTGCTGAAAGGGCCATTGTTCGGCTTTTCGGAGGACGAGCTGTTCGTGCTCGCCTATGATCGCGGCAACGACCGGCTGTGGACCCGGCTGCGCCGCCTTGCCCGCCAGCAGCCGAGGATGCGGGAGGCCTACGAGCGTCTCCGGGCGCTGCTTGCCCGCGCCGATTTCGTCCCGCCCTTCGAGCTCTACGCCGAAATCCTCGGGACCGACCCCGGGACCAACAACGGGCGGCGCGCGATCCTCGAACGGCTCGGGGCGGAAGCCGCCGATCCGGTCGAGGAGTTTCTCGCGCTGGCGCTGGTCTACGAGCGCGAGCACGTACCCTCATTGCAGGGATTTCTGCGCTGGATTACGGCCGGGGACATCGAGGTCAAGCGCGATTTCGGCGAGCGCCAGCGCGACGAACTGCGCATCCTGACCGTGCACGGCGCCAAAGGATTGGAGGCCCCGGTCGTGTTTCTGCCCGACACCGTGCAGTTGCCGGACCGGCATAACGGGGTGTTGTGGACCGATGGCGACGGGCTGCCGCTGTGGTGTCCGCGCGGCAGAATGGCCGCTCCGGCCTATGCGCGGCAGCGCGACGCACTGCGCCTCCGCGAATTGCAGGAGTACCGGCGCCTCCTCTATGTCGCGCTGACCCGCGCGCAGCACCGCCTCTATGTCTGCGGCTGGCAGAACCAGCGGCCGACGCGCGAGGCGCCGTGCTGGCATGCGCTGTGCCAGTCGGGCTGGAGCGGGCTGGCCGAGCCGGTCCCGTTCGATACCCGGCCGCTGATCGGCGAGCGTCACGGCTGGGCCGGCGAGGCGCTGCGGCTCAGCAGTTCTCAGACCGCACCGCCGCGCCGCGACGAGCGGGTCGCCGGAATGCGCGTCTCCGGAACGCTGCCCGCCTGGGTATCGGCGCCGCCGCCGCCCGAGCCGCGCCCACCCAAGCCGCTGGCGCCGTCACGACCGAGCGGTCCCGAGCCGGCGACCCTGTCGCCGCTCGCGGTGGACGGCCGCGACCGCTTCAAGCGCGGCCTGCTCGTGCATCGGCTGTTGCAGAGCCTGCCCGAGCTGCCGGAAACGGAGCGGGAGGCGGCCGCCCAGGCGTTTCTCGCCTTGCCGGTGCACGGGCTGACGCAAGAGGAGCGGGACGAGATCCGCGCCGAGACGATGGCCGTACTGACCGATCCTCGGCTTACCGAATTATGGGGGCCGCAATCGCAGGCCGAGGTTCCGGTCGTCGGGTTGATCCCCGGCGAGGTGCCCGGCACGTCCCATGCGCTGTCGGGGCAGATCGATCGCGTCATCGCGACCCGAGAGCGGGTGCTGGTCGTCGATTTCAAAACCATGCGGCCGGTCCCGGAGCGGGAAGACGAGGTTCCGACCCTCTATCTGCACCAGCTTGCGATGTACCGTGCCGCGCTCGCCCGCATCTACCGCGACCGCCCGATCGAGTGCGCGCTGTTATGGACCGACGGGCCGCGCTTTATGCCGATCAGCCCGGCGCTGCTCGACCGCAACTCGCCGCTTGTATAGAGCAGAATCGGATCGAAAGGGATCATCCGACCCATAAATCCTGCTCTCCATGAGTGGCTTATGGCGCGTCGGCCAGAAATAACAGCGTTATTGGGAGCGGTGTGATGTGGTTGGCAACTGTCGGGTTCGGACCGGATGTGCCATTCGAGCAGATCCACGTCATGCTTTACAGCTATTTTCCGCAGGTGACGCGCGGCGATCCGCGCCCCTATGTGTTTCGGCTGCTGACGCGCGAGCGACTCGCAGTCGGCTCGTCTCTGCGTCCCGTAGCCCCGGATGCGCGCCGCGTCTCTCCCGAGCGCGGCGTGACCTACGATTTTCGGCTGACGTTCAAGCGGGTGCGCAATATCCACGGGAGCGACAGCCGGCCGGATGGCACACGGCGCGCCCGCGTCCCGCGCGTGGTCGAGATTACCGACCCCGGTGAGATGAAAACGCGAATCGCGCGGTTCGCGGCGCCGCGCGGCGGTTCTGTCCGGTATGTCCGGGTCGAGAATGTGCGCCTTCTGACGACGCGCCGATTCACGCTGCCGATCGCCGATGCGGTCGGCAAAATCTACGTCGATGACGCCGCTCTGATAGACCGCGAATTGCTGTGCAACGGCGGTCCCAGCACGGGCAAATCATTCGGGTGCGGCATGTGGTGGCTACCGGAACTCATGGTGCCGGCCGATCCCGTGCGGGCAGCGTGATAACGCCGCTGCTGATCCGCGCCGGGACGCCGAACGGAATAGCCTATGTTGAACGCGGTCGCCGAGTCTTGACGGCATTCTCGCGGCGGCGGCCATTTAGAGTGTGATCGGGTCTGGTTGAAACGGGATAGGGGTTCCCCGGCGCGGGGATCTCTGCGCAAGATGCTGGCTGGGGGGCGGAGGCCATCGCGCATGCCCAGACCCTATTCACAGGATTTGCGGGACCGGGTGGTGGCCGCGGTGGCGGGCGGTCGCTCGCGCCGCGCCACCGCGAAGCTATTCAGCGTGAGCGTCGCCACGGTCGTGAGGTGGTCACGGCGTTTCCGCACGACGGGGAGCGCAGCGGCCCTGACGATGGGTGGGCGCCGGCCGCACCGTCTGTCCGGCAAACGCGACTGGCTGCTGGCGCGGATCGCGGAAAAGCCGGACCTGACCTTGCGGACG
>JBFWVT010000070.1:0-26696 GCA_050246595.1 Alphaproteobacteria bacterium | reverse complement strand
ACTCGATCGCGACGATCCGCCGACACCTGATCGTTGCCCTCGCAACCACCCTGGCGCGATGTCCATGCTGCAACGCCCCACGCCAAACTACCGGCGCCCATCCATTTCTATGACGCAGTAAGATTAAGTAGTCGCCTCTTTTCTAGAACAAATTATCTTATCGTTGTAGCGGATTACGACGACAAAGTTAATGATTTGAATCGTGATAATAATTCATACAAGATTGCAATTACGCTCGACGACACTTTTCCGGAAGAGCCGCAGAGCACGCTGCCGGTTGCGGTTGGCGGTACTGCCACGATCTCGACAGAGTTTCTGCTGTCCACCGACAATTACAGCGGACCCGAAGGGTTGACCTATACTATCGTCACGGCGCCGGGCTACGGCACGCTGCTCCTCGACGGCGTGGCGACGAGCACATTTACGCAGGCCGACATCGATTCCGGCCGCGTGCAATACCGCCAGGATGGCGCTGCCGGCACACAAGACGGATTCACGTTCACCGTTGCTGATGAGGCTGGCAACTGGATCGGGCCGGAGCCGTTCACGATCGCCATCGTCGATACTGCCGACCCAGTCGTGTTCGAGAACGACACGATTACGGTATCGGCAGGCGGTACGTACAATATCTGGAAGGATGCGCTCTGTACGGTAGCGCTCGGCAATGATCCGGACGAGATGGTCTATACGATCACAGCCGGACCGTCGCACGGAACCCTGTGGATTGACGGCAAGCCGGCAACCTCGTTTACGCAGGCTGACATCGATCTTGGCGGCTTTGGTTATTTTCAGAACGGCGGCGAAGCGCTCGTCGACAGCTTCACGTTTACAGTGACCGACCGCGACGGCACGCAAACAGCGCCGCATGTCTTCCAAATCCTGATCCAGGACGGAACCGGGGCAATGACCGTCGCGGACGATCCGCTTGCCGCTACAGCGCCTGACGCCATCATCACCGATCTGAGCGGGAACGCGCCGGCCGCGCCGGCTGGTGCCCTTGATAATTTCGCTGCTTTCGGCGATCCGGCGGCTTTCGAGTATGCCGACCTTACGGCATTCTCGACAGATTCCGATCTGTTTACCGGCTGGTCGGACGATCCCGGCGGCAGTGGTAATGGAGTATATGCCGCCTATCTTGAGTTGGAGCCCAGGTGGGATAGCCCCGGCGACGGCGGTGAAGCTGGCGACGGCGGTGGAGGCTGGTAAATCCCCCGACCCCTCGTCATCAGGCAGGAAAGGGAGCGCGATGTTCGATCTCGATCGGTTTATCGAGGATTGCCGCGACGCGGTGCGGCAGGACTCGAGCCACAAGGCGGCGCGCGAGGTGCTGGCGCGGGCCAATTCGGAGCCGGAAGCGATCCTCGCCGCGCTCGGCGAGCCGGCCCGCGCCGGGGTGACGCCGCTCTACAAATCGGACACGGTTACAATTCTCAACGTCGTCTGGGGCAGGCGGATGACGATCATGCCGCACGACCACCGGATGTGGGCCGTGATCGGCGTTTATACCGGGCGCGAGGACAACATCTTCTGGCGCCGCGTGCCAAGCGCTGCCGGCGGGCTGATCGAGGCGGCCGGGGCCAAGTCGCTCGGTGCGGGGTGCGCCGAGCCGCTGGGGCGCGATGTCATCCATTCGGTGACCAACCCGCTCGACCGGCTGACCGCCGCGATCCACGTCTATGGCGGCGATTTCTACGGCGGCGGCCGCAGCGACTGGGACCCGGAAAACCTGCTCGAACGCGATTACGACTACGCGCTGCACCGCCGCATGTTCGAGGAGGCGAACGCCGCCTGAGCCGCGCATGCGGCTTCATCCCCATGCCCGAGAGCGCATGCGCGAGCGCGGCGCGACGGAAGAAGAGGTCGAAGCCGCTATCCGCGACGGCGAGCGTATCCCGGCGAAATTCGGGCGGGCAGGATTTCGCCGCAATTTCCGCTTCGATGGAAGCTGGCGGGCGCAGCTTCGCAATAAAGCAGATCGAAGCGATTGCAACCTATGAAGATGACGATTGGTTGGTCATCAGCGTCATCGTGAAATACTTTTTATTTTAGAGAGGAGCGATACGGTGTATCTCAGCTACGATCCGCGGCGGAATATCGCGTATATGCGGCTGCGCGAGGCGGCGGGCGTGGAGGTTGAAACCGTCAAGGTCAGCGATGAGGTGAATATCGATCTTGCGTCTGATGGATCGGCTTACGGAATCGAATTGCTCAACGCCAACGCCCAGTTGCGCGACGGCGCGCAAGGGACCCTGGTTCTGGAACTGGCCGGTCAACGCATCGAAGCCCCGCTCCCCGAAATGGCTTAAGTTCACTGCTCCGCCGCCGTGGGATCGAAGCGTCTGCCCGACATAGGCTCCACCGATGGTCCGGGCGGTTGTTCGCGCGCCGCCGGACCCGGAGCCTCTGCTCGAACGCGACTCGGCATCAGCGGTTCGGAGGTCGTCAATGCTGAACGTATACGCATTCACCTGCGGCTGGCTCGAAGGCGATTTCGGCCGTCTGATGGAAGGCGGCGAGGGCCGCATCCGGCTGCCGATCCCGGCCTATCTGATCGAGCATCCGAAAGGCACGGCGCTGTTCGATGCCGGCATGCACCCCGATTGCCAGCACGATCCGGCCGGTCGGCTCGGGCCTCGTCTCGCCGGCCTGTTTGCGTTCGACTATCATCCCGGCGACGAGATCAGTGCCCGACTGCGTGCGCTCGACCGCGATCCCGGCAAAATCGATCTGCTGATCAACTCGCATTTTCATTTCGACCATTGCGGCGGCAACGCGCAAATCCCGAACGCCACGCTCATCGTGCAGCGCCGCGAATGGGACGCCGGCATGGATCCCGATAACGGCACCCGCAGCGGCTTCGACCGGCGCGATTTCGACCTTGGCCATAAATTGCGCCTCGTCGACGGCGAGCATGACGTATTCGGCGACGGTTCGGTCGTCTGCCTGCCGACCCATGGCCACACGCCGGGGCACCAATCGCTGAGACTGCGCCTGCCCGGCGGCGATGTCGTGCTGGCGGCCGACAGCTGCTATTTCTGCCGTACCTTGCGCGAGAGGCGCCTGCCGCGCTTCCTATACGACCGCGAGCAGATGCTGGCCTCGCTCGACCGGCTTGCCGCACTCGAAGCCGCCGGAGCGCGGGTCTTTTTCGGCCACGATCCGGAATTCTGGCGGACCGTGCCGCAAGCCCCCGCGGCGCTTGCCTGACCTGATTGCCGGTATCGATGAGGCCGCATAACGCGGCTTGGCGCGGGAGAGCGGTGCCGGGCGGCTTACCAGATCAGCATCGCGCCGTAGGCCGCAAATACGCTGTCGCCGGTGATGATCGGCACGTGCTCCGCCAGCGCCTGCGCGATCAATAAGCGGTCGAACGGGTCGCGGTGCAGCAGCGGCAGCGTATCCAGGCACCGCAGGTGCTGCAACGAAACACCGAGCAGCCCGAACCGTTCTTCATTCAAGACGGTCTCGAAGTCCCCGGCAAACACGAGTTTGCCGAGACGGCGCTTTATCGTGATCTCCCAGAGGCTCGCGATGCTGACGAGCACCTCGTTCTCGCCGGCGGCGATCTTCTCTGCGGCACGGGGCGAAAGGAGGGGAGAGGCGTCCCGCCACCACAGCAGCACATGGGTGTCGAGCAGGAAGCGCATCACCCGCGTTCGAATTCGTCGATCTCCTGGTCGGTAAATTCGAAATCAGGGGATATCCGGATTTTGCCCTGCGAACGGCCGGGAATCCGCTTCTCGGGGTTCTGCGGAACGGGGACGAGGCGGACCAGAGGCGTACCGTCACGGGCGATGATCACTTCCTCGCCGGCGAGAGCTCGCTCGACAAGGCGCGAGAGCGTCGTTTTCGCCTTGTGCATGTTGACGATTTCGGCCACCCTGCACCCCTTAGCTGGATTAGCTAATAGGTGAATCGAGCGTGCAAATCAAGCCCGTCTCCGCCGTGCGGCGGGTGGACGCTTGCGGTGGCCCGCTGTAGGTTCCGGGTATGCTCTGGGCCGTTGCCCGCGCGACGTATGCGTCAAACCCGAAAAACAGCCGCCTCCGGCTGCATAAGGAGCCGGAGAGCGATATGCGCTCGCCGTTTCAGCGCGACCGCGACCGCGTCATCCATTCGACCGCGTTCCGGCGCCTGAAGCACAAGACGCAGGTCTTTGTCTATCACGAGGGCGATCACTACCGCACCAGACTGACGCACAGTATCGAAGTCGCGCAGATCGCCCGCACCGTGGCGCGCGCGCTCGGTCTTGACGAGGACCTCGCCGAGGCGCTTTCCCTGGCGCACGATCTCGGTCACACGCCGTTCGGGCATGTCGGCGAGGAGGCGCTCAACGACGCGATGCGTCCCTATGGCGGGTTTTCGCACAACGACCAGACCCTGCGCATCCTGACCCGGCTCGAACGCCGTTATGCCGGGTTCGACGGGCTGAACCTGACCTGGGAGACGCTCGAAGGCACCGTCAAGCACAACGGGCCGCTGCGCGGACCGCTCGCCGGGATCGACGAACCGCCGGCCTCGATCGCCGCATACGACCGGGTTCATCCGCTCGACCTGCACACCCATCCCGGCCCCGAGGCGCAGATCGCTTCGCTCGCCGACGATATCGCCTACAACAACCACGATCTCGATGACGGGCTGCGCGCCGGGCTGTTCGCGGTCGCCGATCTCGCCGACGTACCGCTGGTCGGTCCGGTCTTGGCGGAAGTCGGGCGGCGCTATCCGGGGATCGAGGACGGGCGGCTGATCCACGAGACGATCCGCCGCGTGATCGACCTGATGGTGCGCGATCTGATCGGCGAGACCGGGCGCCGGCTGGCGGCGAGCGGCGTCGACAGCGCCGACGCCGTGCGCTTGCTGGCAACGCCGGTGGCGGCGTTTTCGGATGAAATGCGCAGCCACGACCGGACGCTGAAGCGCTTTCTGTTCGAGCGCATGTACCGCCATCCGCGGGTCAACCGGATGGCGTCAAAGGCGCGCCGCGTCGTCCATGAGCTGTTTCAGCTGTTTCTCGCCGAGCCGGGATGCCTGCCGTGTGAATGGGCCGTGCCGTCCGGCGCGAGCGCGGCCGAGCGGGCGCGGATCGTCGCCGATTATCTGGCCGGGATGACCGACCGGTTTGCCCTCGACGAGCACCGCCGCTTGTTCGATACCTACGCGCCCGTATAAAACCTCTGTCATGACTGACATCTTTGGCGATTTCCGCCGCCTCGTGATCGCGGCGCTCGACGATTTGGCGGCGCAGGGCGCGCTGCCTTCCGGGCTCGATCTTTCCCGTGTCGCGGTCGAGCCGCCGCGCGACCCGGCGCATGGCGATCTCGCGACAAACGCGGCGATGGTGCTAGCCGGACAGGCGAAGCAGAACCCGATGGCATTGGCCGAGCGGATCGCGGCGGCGCTGTCGGGACGCGAGCTGGAAAGCGCCGGGTACAAGGGCGGCGGTTTTACGGTGACGGCGACGCGGCCCGGTTTTCTCAATGTGCGGTTCGACCCGGCGGTATGGCACGCGCAATTGCGGGCGATCCTGCGCGCCGGGACGGCCTATGGCGATGCCGATCTCGGCGGCGGCGGGCTCGGGCCAAGCCGGCTTGGCCCTGAGGTCAATGTCGAATTCGTCTCGGCCAATCCGACCGGGCCGATGCATGTCGGGCACGGCCGCGGCGCGGTGGTCGGCGACGCGCTCGCGTCGCTGCTGGCGAAGGCCGGGTTCGCGGTGCATCGCGAGTATTACATCAACGACGCCGGGGCGCAGGTCGAGGTGCTGGCGCGCTCGACCCATCTGCGCTATCGCGAGGCGCTCGGCGAGATGGTCGGACCGATCCCGGAGGGGTTCTATCCCGGCGAGTACCTCGTCGCCACGGGCCGGGCCTTGGCCGAGCGCGACGGGGAAAAATGGCTCGGCCGTCCGGAGGCCGAGTGGCTCGGGCCGGTGCGCGACTTCGCGGTGGCCGAGATGATGCGGCTGATCCGCTCCGACCTCGCGGCGCTCGGGGTCGATTTCGACACCTTCACCTCAGAGCGGGAGCTGGTTGCGAGCGGCGCGGTCGATAAGGCGCTGGCCACGCTCTCCGGGCGCGGGCTGATCTACGAGGGCGTGCTCGAACCGCCAAAGGGCAAACTGCCCGATGATTGGGAGCCGCGCCCGCAAACCCTGTTCCGCGCCACGCAATTCGGTGACGAGGTGGACCGGCCCCTGAAAAAGTCGGACGGGTCATGGACCTATTTCGCGGCCGATATCGCCTATCACCACGACAAGATGCGCCGCGGTTTTGACAATCTTATCGATGTCTGGGGCGCCGATCACGGCGGCTATGTCAAGCGCATGCAGGCCGCGGTCAAGGCCTTGAGCGAGGGCGGCGCGGTCCTCGATGTCAAGCTGACGCAGCTCGTTCACCTGTTCGACAATGGCGAGCCGGTGCGCATGTCAAAACGCGCCGGCACCTTTGTGACCTTGCGCGAGGTCGTCGATGAAGTCGGAAAAGACGTTTTCCGCTTTATGATGCTGACCCGGAGAAACGACCAGACGCTCGAATTCGACTTTGCGAAGGTCACCGAGCAGTCAAAGGACAACCCGGTTTTTTATGTGCAATACGCGCATGCCCGCGCCGCCTCGGTCATGCGTCACGCGGCCGAGCTGTTTCCGGAAGCGGCGCTGAGCGACGCGGCGCTGGCCGATGCAACGCCAAGGGGGGCGCCGCTCGACCGGCTCGCCGATTCGGCGGAGCTTGGTCTGCTGCGGCTGCTGGCGGGCTGGCCTCGGATCGTCGCCAGCGCTGCCGAGGCCTACGAACCGCACCGGATCGCTTTTTTCCTGCAGGAGGTCGCGGCGCAGTTCCACCTGTTGTGGACGAAGGGGAAGGACGACGCGACACTGAGGTTTCTGGTAGCGGCGGAACCCGATCTGACCCGGGCGCGCCTCGCGCTGGTGCGCGGGACGGCGCTCGTCATCGCCTCGGGGCTGGCGGTGTTCGGGGTCGCGCCGGTGGAGGAGATGTAACGTGGCGCAGCCGGTCAGGCAGTATGACGAATACGAGGAGCGCGACGGCGGCTTCGAACTGGTCGGCGAGCAGCGCGACGAGGAGCCGTCGAAAGGCGGTCGCCGGCTGGCGGCGATCGCGCTGACCCTGGCTGTCATGGTGCTGTTCGCGGGCGGGTTGTGGTTCGCCTATGTCCAGGGGATGCGGCATGCCGACGGCCCGGCGGCGCCGGGTGCGAGCGCGGTGCCGCTGCTGCGCGCCGAGGCGGGTCCGCTCAAGGTCAGACCCGAGCAGCCCGGCGGCATGCCGGTGCCGGACCAGAATATTTCGCTGTACAATGAGAGGCTCGCCAAGGCGCCGGTCGAGAAGCTGCTGCCGCCGCCGGAGCAGCCGCTGCCCCGTCCGGCGCCGGCGCCGATCACACCGGTTGCCGCCCCGCCGGTTCCGATGCCTCCGCCCGAGCCGAACCCGGCGGCAGCGGGGTCGGCGCAAGCGGTCGCCGTACCGCGCGGACAAGCGCTCCGGATAACGTCGGCCGCGACGGCCCCGGCCGAAACCGGATCGGGTATTGCGCCGCCCCAGACCATCACCCCGCAGACCGCTGCGCCTCAGCCCGCGCAGAAGGCGGCGGTTGCGGCTCCGGCCGAGCCGGCTTCCGGGACGGTTCAGGTCCGGCTCGGCTCGTTGCGCAGCCCCGAAGCGGCGCGCGAGGAATGGCAGCGGCTGAAACGCGTTAACGCTGATCTGCTGGCGCATCTCAGGGCGAACGCGGTGTCGATCGATCTCGGCGAGAAGGGCATCTATTACCGCATCATGGCGGGACCGTTGGATGACGCGGCGGCCGAGCGGCTGTGCGATGAGATGAAACGGCGCAATCACGGGTGCATCGTTGCGCGATAAGGCGGGGCGCGATAAGGCGGGGCGCGGTGAGACGGGAGACGGCGCCGGCAAGCGGCCGCTCGCGATCATCCTCGGGGTTGCCGGCGAGCGACTGACCCCGGACGAAAGACGGTTTCTCGCCGATTCCGATCCGCTCGGCTTTGTCCTGTTCCGGCGCAATTGCGCCAGCCGCGATCAGCTCCGCGCCCTGATCGAGTCGTTACGCGACGCGGTCGGACGGGAGGACGCGCCGGTTCTGATCGATCAGGAAGGGGGACGCGTCGCGCGGCTGCGACCGCCGCAATGGCGCGCCTATCCGGCGGCGGCGCAAATCGCGGCATTGCCCGACCCGGCCGCGCGCGAAGCGGCGCGTCTGTCGGCCCGGCTGATCGCCGCAGACCTCGCCGAACTCGGCATCACGGTCGATGCCGCGCCGGTTCTCGACCTGCCGGCGCAAGACGCCGATCCGGTGATCGGCGACCGCGCCTGGGGCACCGATCCGGCCCGAATCGTCTCGCTCGGGCGTGCCGTCTGCGAGGGGCTGCTGGCCGGCGGCGTCCTGCCGATCGTCAAGCACATCCCGGGACACGGACGCGCCCGGGTGGACAGCCACAAGGCACTGCCGCGTGTCGATGACCGGCGCGCGGTGCTGAGCCGGACCGATTTCGCGCCGTTTCGAGCGCTGGCCGACATGCCCTGGGCGATGACCGCGCATATTGTCTACACCGCGATCGACGATGCGGCGCCGGCGACGCTGTCGCGCACCGTGATCGACAGTGCGATTCGCGGTGAGATCGGTTTCGATGGCGTGCTGGTGTCGGACGATATCTCGATGGGCGCGCTTTCCGGCGGTTTTGCCGAGCGCACCAGCCGCGCCCTCGACGCCGGCGTCGATCTGGTGCTGCACTGCAACGGCGACGGGCGCGAGATGATGGAGATCGCCGCCGCCGCCCGTCCGCTGACCCCGCAGGCGCAAGCCCGCATCGCGCGCGGCGAGGAATTGCGCCGACGCGCCCGCGGCGATTTCGATGCGCGCGCGGCCGAGCGACGTTTTGCCGAGTTGATGTCCGGCGACGCCGCGACGAGATCGGTCCAGGCATGAATGCTTTCGCGGATTGGGCGCCGGCAGTGTATGCGGGCAGCGCCTGGGTGTTGCCGGTCCTCTTCGCCGTGACGTTCCACGAGGCGGCGCACGGCTACGCGGCGCTGCGGTTTGGCGACGACACGGCGCGCCGCGCCGGCCGGCTGTCGCTGAACCCGCTGCGGCATGTCGATACGTTTGGCACGATTGTGCTGCCGGCGCTGCTGATCCTGCTCCGGTCGCCCTTTCTGTTCGGCTACGCCAAACCGGTGCCGGTCGATTTCAGCCGACTGAACCGCCCGCGACGCGACATGGTCTGGGTGGCCCTCGCCGGGCCGGGGACGAATGTGCTTCTGGCGATTGTCGCCGGTCTGCTGTTCACGCTTGGAAAAATTGTCGGGCTGTTCGAGGGCCCCCTCGGCAATCCCTGGGTGCTGCTCAATGCGGGGCTCGACCAGCTCCCCCCCGGCGCGCCCGCCTGGATTGCGAAGAACCTCGCGAATGCCTGGATTATCAATGCGCTGCTGTGCGTGTTCAATCTGCTCCCGCTGCCGCCGCTCGACGGGGGCCGGGTTGCGGTCGGGTTGCTGCCGGACGCGCTGGCATTCCCGTTGGCGCGGCTGGAGCCGCTCGGCATTCCGATCCTGCTGCTGCTGATTTTTCTGCTGCCCTATGTCGGCAGCCAGTTCGGGTTGGAACTCAACATCTTCGGTTTGCTGATCGCGGTGCCGGCCGAGTTGTTGATCCGGTTTGTCCTGGCGATTACCGGACATCCGGGATGAGCGGACCTCCGGGATGAACGGGGCGGCTGCGCCCGAAGGCTGCGAAAACTCCGAGCCGGCGCTGCTTCTCGATCTCGACGGGTTCGAGGGGCCGATCGATCTGCTGCTGACCCTCGCGCGCGAGCAGAAACTCGATCTGACCGGGATCTCGATCCTGGCCCTGGCCGAGCAATATCTCGCCTTTATCGCGGCGACGCGGCAACTGCGCCTCGAAGTCGCGGCCGATTACCTCGTCATGGCGGCGTGGCTGGCGTTTCTGAAATCCCGTCTGCTGCTGCCCGATCCGCCCGAGGAAGATGACGGACCGAGCGGCGAGGCGATGGCGGCGGTGCTGAGCCACCGTCTGCGATTGCTGGAGGCGATGCAGCGGGCCGGCGCGGCGCTGATGGACCGTCCCCTGCTCGGGCGCGATGTGTTCCCGCGCGGCGCGCCCGAGGGAATTCCGCATATTGACCGGCCGGTTTACGAGCTGAGCCTGTACGAGCTTTTGTGTGCCTATGGCGATCTCCATCGCCGCCGCAACAGCGAGGTTCTGGTTGTTGCGCCGCCCGCGCTGCACTCGATCGACGAGGCGTTGCAGCGCCTTGCCCGGCTGGTCGGGCATGTGCCGGAATGGCGCGAGCTGACAGCGTTTCTGCCCGACGAGTTCCGCGGCGGCATCTTTCGCCGCTCGGCCCTGGCCGCGACCTTCGCGGCGGTGCTCGAACTGGCGCGCGCCGGACGCATCGAATTGCGCCAGGAGAGCGCGTTCGGGCCGATCCATCTGCGCAGTCCCCCAACTCTTCGCGAAACCGGGCTCCGCGAAATCCCTGGATGAGCGAGAACCGGCACCGGCTGCGCCTTCTGGAAGCGCTGCTTTTCGCGGCGCCGGAGCCGCTCGGCGAGGGCGAGCTGGCGCAATATCTCGGCCCGGACGCCGATATCGCTAAGCTGGTGGGCGAGCTTGCCGACACCTATGCCGGGCGCGGCGTCAACCTCGTGCGTGCCGCCGGCGGCTGGACCTTCCGCACCGCGCCCGATCTCGGCCCCGCCTTGCAGCGCGAACGCCTGGTCGCGCGCAGATTGTCCCGCGCCGCGGTCGAGACGCTGGCGATCGTCGCCTACCACCAGCCGGTCACGCGCGCCGAGATCGAGGCGATCCGCGGCGTCGCGCTGGCCCGCGGTACGCTCGACCGGCTGATGGAGGCGGGCTGGGTGCGACCGGCCGGACGGCGCGAGACGCCGGGCCGGCCGCTGATCTGGGCGACGACCCCGCAATTTCTCGCGCATTTCGGTCTCGACAGCCTCAAGGACCTGCCCGGCATCGATGAATTGCGCGCCGCCGGGCTGCTCGATATCGGGCCGGCGATCCTCGGCGAGGCAGCGGTGCTGCCCGGCGAGCACGCCTGCTCTGGTCAACCGGAACAAGAGGGCGGTAACATCTGAACGCCCGCACCGGGACAAGCGACCGCACCAGGAGGTGAGCGATGGATTTCGGCGTGTCGATGTTTATGACCGACTACGCGATCGGGGCGGCCGAGCTGGCCCGCGCGCTTGAGGAGCGCGGCTTCGAGTCGCTGTGGAACCCGGAGCACTCGCACATCCCGCTGTCGCGCAAGACGCCGTTTCCCGGCGGCGGTGAATTGCCGAAAATGTATTACGACGCGATGGACCCGTTTGTGACCTTGAGCGTCGCGGCGGCGGTGACGACAAAGCTGAAGGTCGGCACCGGCGTGTGTCTGGTGATCCAGCGCGACACGATCCAGACCGCGAAACTGGTCGCCTCGATCGATCAGGTGTCGAAGGGCCGGTTTCTGTTCGGTATCGGCGGCGGCTGGAACCAGGACGAAATGGAGGATCACGGCACGGTCTATGCGACGCGCTTCAAGCGGATGCGCGAGCAGATCGAGGCAATGAAGGTCATCTGGACCGAGAACAAACCGGAATATCACGGCGAGATCGTCGATTTCCCGCCGATGATGACGTGGCCGAAACCGGTGCAGAAGCCGCACCCGCCGGTCATTATTGGCGGCGCCTTTCCGCATGCGGCGCGCCGCGCGGCTCGTTACGGCAATGGCTGGGTCCCGATCGCCGGCCGCGGCCCCTACGGCCAGATCGAGAACTTTCTGCCGCCGTTCAAGGAGATGCTGGCGGAGGCCGGGCGCAGTCTCGACGACGTGCCGATCACGATGTTCGGCGTGGCGCCGGATGCGGATCTGGTGAAGCGCTACCGCGATCAGGGTGTCGCCCGGATCGTCGGCGGCTGTCCGCCCGAACCGGCCGACAAGACCCTGCCGCTCTTGGACAAATGGGCCGGCATCATGCGCCAGGTGAACGGTTAACAATACACTCCCTCTCCGCCCCCAGGGGCGGAGAGGGCCGGGGTGAGAGCCTGCCCCGGACTTGATCCGGGGTGGGGGATTCCAGAGCGCCGGCCGACACCCACCTCGCCCTCCCATCGCTGACGCGATGGGCCCCTCCCTCTCCCCCCTGAAGGGCGGAGAGGGTAACAAAAGGAGCGACAACATGCCCGAAGGCGACATCCGCATCATCGCAGACGGTCTCGGCTTCCCGGAAGGTCCAGTCTGGATGGCCGACGGTTCGGTCATCCTGGGAGAAATTTCCGGCAAGAAGGTGACCAGGGTCGCCCTGGACGGCACCAAGACCGAGATCGGCAAGGCCGGCGGCGGGCCGAACGGTGTTGCGACCGGTCCCGACGGCGCGCTTTATGTCTGCAACAACGGCGGCGCGGTCTACGAGACGACGCCGAGCTTTCTGTCGACCGGGCCGGCGCCCGACTACAAGCACGGGTCGATCCAGCGCATCGACATCAAGACCGGCGAGACGAGGACGCTCTACACCGAGTGCAACGGCCACAAATTGTCGGCGCCGAACGATCTCGTATTCGACCGGCAGGGCGGGTTCTATTTCACCGATCTTGGGAAACGCTACGCCTATCACCGCGACAATGGCGGGCTGTATTACGCTCTGCCGGACGGGTCAGAGATTGTCGAGCTGGTCTATCCGATGCTGACCCCGAACGGGGTCGGTCTGTCGCCGGATGAAAAGACCGTCTATGTCGCCGATACCGAAAGCTCGCGGCTTTTCGCCTTTGACATCGTCGAACCCGGGATCGTCAGGACGGAACACTTCCCGGCCCCGTTCGGCGGCCGTCTGGTGTGCGGTCTGCCCGGCTTTCAGCGTTTCGACAGTCTCGCGGTCGAAGCCTCCGGCAATATCTGCGTCGCGACGCTTGTCACCGGCCACATTACGGTGATTTCGCCGTCCGGCCAGGTCGTGCGGCAGGTCAAGATGCCGGATGTCTATCCGACCAACATCTGCTTTGGCGGCACCGACCTGCGCACCGCCTACATCACGCTGTCCGCCGGCGGCCAGCTCGCCGCGATGCCCTGGCCGGAACCGGGTCTCAAGCTCAACTTTATGTGCTGAACCCGGTCGGCGCCCCGTCGAAGGCACGATTCGATGGGGCGTTTGAATTGAGTGTGCCAATGCTTACCGATACGCAGATTGTCGAAAAAGTGGAAAAGATCGCTAAGTCGAAGCTTGGACGAGAGAATGTCGTCCGCGTCTTCTCCGAGCCCGGCAGCGGCATCGATGCCGAACCGCTCATGGTGTTCACGGTCGTGTTGGCTCCCGATGCGGCCGATCGGATCACCGGCGATGAGGTTGTCGATAATCTGGTCGCGATCAACGATTTTTTCTATAAGCTAAGGGACGAAAGAAGACCGCATTTGCGTTACGCAACCGAGGAAGAGCTGGCGGCCGGTGACGATCCCGAATGCTGAGCATCTACTTGATCAAGCCGAACGATTGATTGCCCCGGGCGGACGAGGTGCGCCACGGCAGGTAGATCTCAGGAGAGCAATTTCGAATTCGTACTATGCCTTGTTTCACGCGGTCTCGATAGCTAGTGCTGATCAATTTGTCGGTAAGAGAAAACAATCTGATCCACTCTATTCTCTCGTTTACCGCAGCATCGACCATCGGGCGTTGCGGGAGTTTTGCGATGATGTCGGAAAACAAACGCTTCCGAAGAAATATATCCGATATGTTCCTAGACAATGGCCTCCTCTCGCAATTCAGGCATTTGCTTTGGCAGTTGTGGAGTTGCAGGGCAAACGACACTCAGCGGATTATGATCCCATGACCACCTTCAGTCCGTCGGAGGCTCGTCTGGCCATTCGCACAGCCCGTCGCGCTCTGACATTGTTCAAGATGGTGGGGCCGCAGAGCCAGAATGTTTTCTTGACGTTGTTGCTGTTCCCGCCTCGATAGCCCGTGATTGCCGAAGGATCAAACATGCAAATCGAAGTCATCTGCACCGGCGACGAAGTCCTGACCGGCAAGATCGTCAACACCAATTTCACCTATATCGCGCAGAAGCTCGAGGATGTCGGGCTGTCGGTGCGCTGGGGCACGACGGTCGGCGACGACCGCGAGACATTGCTCGCCGCCTTTCTGCAGGCCGGCCAGCGCGCCGATGCGGTCATCGTCAATGGCGGTCTCGGGCCGACGATCGACGATCTGTCGCAGGAGATCGCGGCCAAGGCGGCCGGCGACGAACTCGTGCTCAACGAGCAATGGCTCGCGACGATGGAGGAATTCTTCAGCCGCCGCGGCCGCACGATGTCGCCGAACAACAAAAAGCAGGCCATGCTGCCGACGACTTCCGAGGTCCTCGACAATCCGATCGGCACGGCCTGCGGCTTTGCGATGGATATCGGCAAGGCGCGCTTTTTCTTCACCCCGGGCGTGCCGCGCGAATTGCGCCGCATGCTGGAGGAGCAGATCGTCCCGCGCCTCTTGGCCCGCAGCGGCATGCAGACCGCGATCCGTCTCAAGCGCTTTCATTGCTATGGTCTCGGCGAGTCGCATGTCGATCACCTGCTGCAAGGCGTCGAGGCGCTGGTCCCGGACGGCAGTCTCAAACTCGGCTTCCGCGCGCATTACCCGCAGATCGAGACCAAGCTGACGCTGTCCGGTCGCGATGCGGACGACATCGAGACAAAACTCGCCCCGGTCATCGCCGAAGTACGCAAACGGCTCGGCAACTTCATCCTGGCCGAGGACGATGACACGCTCGAAGGTGTCGTCCTGAAGGCGCTGCGCGACAGAGGCGGCTCGCTCGCCGTTGTCGAAACATTTACGAGCGGCCAGATCGCGGCGCGGGTCGCGCCGCTGCCGGGAGCCGAGACCGTGTTCCGGCGCGACATCGTGGCGCGCAACCCGGCCGATTTATGGGAGGCGCTGCACCTGATTGCCCCGGTCGAGATCACCCGCGAGAGCGCCGAGGCTGTGGCGCAGGCGATCCGCCGCGAGTGCGGCGCGAGCCATGCACTGGCCGTGCTGATCGATCTCGACGACGGCCCCGACCGGATCGATTTCGGCGGTACGATCTGTCTCGCGATCGCGACCGAAACCGGGGTCGAGTCGCGCCGCTCGCGGATTCTCGGCGGCCGCGAATGGGTGCGGCTCGGCGCGGTCGAACTCGGCCTCGACTGCCTGCGCCGCCAGCTCTACGGGCTGCCGGTCACCGAGCGCATCGATTTCGAGCGGAGCTGAGAGGCCCGCTCAGAGCAGACGGTGCGCAGCGCCGGCCGCGGCGGACATTGCGACCGGCGCTAATCCGCCGCCGCGCCGTGCCGCCCTCTTGTGGCACGGCGGTCAGATCGGTCTTGCCGCCTCGCCGTGCAGTCTCGGCTGTGTCAGCGCGCCGCCATAGAATACCGCGAACAACGCAAACGCACCGCTCCATGCGGCGCCGGATGCCGACAGCAGCGGCGCCATAATTTCGGGATCGAATGGCGCGGCGAGGCGCAGCACCGCGGCGATCGTAATCAGCCCATAAATCGCCAGGGTCGCGGGTCCGGTGATCAGCGGTCTTCCGGTGTGGCCGAGCGAGGCGCGGGTCATGACCGCCAGCGTCATCGTGCCGATCGCGCCGACCGTCAGCACGTGCAGCGCGGCTCCAAAGGGCAACATCAGAAAGACCCGCTCGGCGCCGAGCAGCAGCAAGCCGAGCGCCAGCCAGGCATACCCGACATGCAGGATCAGCAGCAGCGGATCGGCCGCGGTATGGAGGCCGCGCCAACGCGCGAGACGCAGCCCTGCTGCGACGCCTGCGGCGATCAGCGCCCAACCGGAGAAGTCGGTATCCGGCGCAAAGGCCCAGAGCGCGAGACCCAGTGCCGTCACGATCAACGCGGCCCGGTCGAGAGCGCTTTCCGGCGCCGGCGGCCTTACGCCGGGACGCTGCTTTGTCAGCCAGTTGCGCGTAAAGCTCGGAACGATACGGCCGCCGACCAACGCGATCAGCATCAGCAGCGTGGCGATCCCGAGGCGGTTGCCGAGCGCCGCGGTGTCGGCCACCCCCAGCGCTTCGAGATGCACCAGAAGGTTCGCTCCCAAAAGCAGGGCCAGCGCGACGAGCATCGGCAGATTGCGCCAGTTCCGGCCGGCGATGATCTCGCGCGCGACAACCGCAAGAAAGAGCGCCGGGAACGCCAAATCGGCGATCGCGGCGAGCGGCGCGCCGATATGCGCGGACAACAGAACCGCGATGCGCCCGATCGCCCAGAGCAGCACAAGGATGAGCAGCGGCGCTCCCTGCAACGGCAGCCTTCCGGTCCAGTTCGGGATCGCGGTCAGCAGAAACCCGGCGACGACCGCGGCGCCAAAGCCGAATACCATCTCGTGCCCGTGCCAGACGAATGGCTGCAAAAGGCTCGGGACCGTGGTCCCGCCGCTGTAGACAGCGAGCCAGAGCGGTATCGCGATAGCCGCCCAGATCGCGGCGGCGAGAAAGAACGGCCGGAAGCCGGCCGACAGGATGACCGGCCCGGTATGCGACCGGTATCGCGGGATGGCTGTCATCGATGCTGACCCCCGCTGTTGCGCAGGGCGGGGTCGAGTCGCCTCGCCTGCATGGTATATAGGGAGGAACAGATACAAAAAACCGACGTGGCGGAAGAGAAAGCGAGCGCCCGCCGGCCGCACGGTTCCGCCCGGATGTTCCCCCATGCCGCACGCGACACCGCGCATCCGCATCAAGCGAGCCTACGATCCGCCATCGCCTGAGGACGGTGTGCGCGTGCTGGTGGATCGTCTGTGGCCGCGCGGGTTGCGCAAGGCGGACGCCGCGATCGACCGCTGGCTCAAGAACATCGCGCCGAGCACCGAGCTGCGCCGCTGGTTTGGCCACGACCCGAGCCGCTGGGACGAGTTCCGGCGGCGCTATCGTCACGAACTCTCCGCCCATCCGGAATTGTTGTGCGAATTGCGCGAATTGGCGCGCAACGGTGTCGTCACGCTCGTCTATTCGGCGCGGGACGAACACCATAACGACGCGGTGGTGCTGCGCGACGTACTGATCCGTTGAGGCGGCGAGACCAAGCCGCCGGCGCAGGCCGAGAGTGCTCGGTTGCGCGTCGCGCGCCGCCGGGGCTATAGATCGGACATGCATGACATTCACCCGGCGCGCGACATCCTCCTCGTCCATTCCTCCGATCTGCACGTCGATGACGACCGGATCGCTTCGATGCATGGCGGCGATGGCGCGGCCGGGCTGCGCGGCGTCCTCGACACGGCGCGCGAGTTCGGCGCCGATATCGTGATCCTGGCCGGCGATACCTTTGACAACCATCAGGTCACGACGGCGACGATCGACCGCGCCGGCCGGCTGCTCGCCGATGCCGGGCTGCCGATCGTGGTCCTGCCCGGCAATCACGACCCGGCGACCCCGGATTCGATCTGGCTGCGCGGAAGGTTCGACGAGATCGGCAATGTCGCGATCATCGGCATCACCAATCAGCGCAAAGTCGCGTTTCCGTCTCTCGATCTCGAAATCTGGGGCAACGCGCATCGTGATTATCACGACATGGTGCCGCTGCGCGATCCGCCGCCGCGCGAAGCCCGCCGGCGGATCGCGGTCGGTCACGGTCATTACGAGCCGCCCGAGACCTGGGCCAACCCGCTGCGTCCGTCATGGCTGATCAGCGACGCGATGATCCGCGAGACCGGGTCCGATTATGTCGCGCTCGGCCATTGGGACCGCGCCGCGCAGGTCGGGTGCGGCACCGTGCCGGCCTACTACTCGGGCGCGCCGCATCACGCCGAGACCGTGAACGTCGTGCAGCTGATTGCCAATGGCGATGTCGTCGTCACGCGCGAGAAGCTCAGTCCCTGATCGCGAGAAGGCCCATGCCAGTGCAGATCCGTGCCGTCACCGTCGATCCCGAAGCGCCGGGAAAACTGGCGATCCACCCGGTCGAGTTGCGCGACCCGGACCGCGACGAGGTGCAGGTCCGCGTTACGGCGATCTCGCTCAACCGCGGCGAGACAAGACGCGCGTTGCAGCTTGCCGCGCCGGGCTGGCGGCCGGGCTGGGACTTTTCCGGGATTGTCGAACGCGAGGCGAGAGACGGCAGCGGCCCCAAATCCGGCTCCCGGGTCGTCGGCATATTGCCGTCGGGGGCATGGGCCGAGCGGGTCAATTGCCGCAGCCATGCGGTCGCGGTGCTGCCCGACGGATGCAGCGAGGCGCAGGCCGCGACCTTGCCGGTCGCCGGGTTGACCGCATTGCACGCGCTGCGCCAGGGCGGGTTGCTGCTCGGCCGCAAGGTGCTGGTGGACGGCGCGTCGGGCGGGGTCGGGCATCTGGCGTGCCAGCTCGCCAATGCGGCCGGGGCGCAGGTCTGGGGGCATGTGCGCCGGGCGGAATATCGCGACGCGGTCGCCGGATGGTGCGACGGGCGGGTCGTGCTCGGTCCCGATCTCTCGGCCGCAAAGCCGCACGGGCCGTTCTGGCTGATCGTCGACTCGGTCGGCGCCTCGGCCTTGGGCGCGGCGCTCGGCATGCTGGCGCCAAACGGCACCTGTGTCACCTTGGGCGTCTCCGAGGGCAACACCGCGACCTTCGAGAGCCGCGATTTCTTTTCGACCGGCGGGGTCAGACTTTACGGGCTGACCCTGTTCCACGAATTGATGAGCATCGAGCGCGCCGGCATCGGGTTGCGCCTCCTGGCCGAATTGATCGACGCCGGAAAATTGCGGCCGCAGATCGCGGTCGAGGCGTCGTGGAACGAGATCGGCACGATCGCCCGCCGGCTGATCGACCGCGACTTCACCGGCAAGGCGGTGCTGCATATCGGGTGACATACAGATCGGGCCTTTGAGACACTCCCCCTTCACCCGCCATATCCATGGCGGTGCGGAGAGGGTCGGAATGAGATAGGGATTCCAGAAGGACCGCCGGCCTCCGGCCGGCATCGGGCGAAGCAAAGCTTCGCCCGGGCCGGCGAGACGCCGGCGATCCGATCGAGACCGGCCTCACCCTCTCACTGCTAGGCGGTGGATCCCCCCTCTCCCCTGAAGGGTGGAGAGGGTATATGTGCCGCCTCAAGAGCGCGTTTGTCGGGAGACGGAAGACATGCCCCGCAAGGAACTGGCGGTCGAGAGCGTCGCGGAGGCCTATCTGGCGCTGCTCGCCGAGCGCGGCGTCGAGTATCTGTTCGCCAATGCCGGCACCGATTTCGCGCCGATCGTCGAGGCCTATGCAAAGGCAGCGCATACCGGCATGCCCGTGCCGAAACCGCTGCTTGCAACGCACGAGAACCTCGCGATGTCGATGGCGCACGGCTATGCCGTGGCGTCGGGCCGCGTGCCGGCGGTGATGGTGCATGTCAGCGTCGGCACCGCCAACGCGCTGTGCGGCGTCTGGAACGCGGCGCGCACCAATGTGCCGATCCTGTTCACCGCCGGCCGCTCGCCGCTGACCGAGGAGGGGCTTGCCGGGGCGCGCGACACCTATATCCACTGGGCGCAGGAGATGTTCGACCAGGCCGGGATGCTGCGCGAGGCCGTCAAATGGGAGTACGAGCTGCGCCACGGCGTGCAGCTCGAAACCGTGCTCGACCGCGCGCTGACGATCGCGACCAGCCCGCCCGAAGGTCCCGTCTGTCTGTCACTGCCGCGCGAGGTGCTGGCCGCGCCGCTACCCGGTTTCGCCTATGACAGCCCGGCACGGCGGGTGGCGGTGTCGCCGCCTGCTGCCGATCCGGCCGCGATCGGGGAGGCGGCACGGCTGCTGGGGGCGGCAAAAAACCCGCTGATCGTCACCGCCGATGCCGGGCGCAAGCGCGAAGCGGTGCCGGCGCTCGCCGCACTGGCCGAGCGTTTCGCGATCCCGGTCGTCGAGCATCGGCAGCGCTACATGAACCTGCCGGCCGACCATCCGTGCCATCTCGGCTACAACCCGGCCGCTCTGCTCGACGAGGCCGACGCGATCCTGGTGCTCGAATGCGACGTGCCGTGGATACCCAGCCGCAAAAAGCCGCGTCCCGACTGCCCTGTCGTCAATCTCGGGGTGGACCCGCTCTTCGCCCGCTATCCGATCCGCGGTTTCCCTTGCGATGTTGCGATCGCCGCCGCTCCGTCTCAGGCCTTGCCGCAGCTTGCCGAGGCAATGGCGCCGCTCGCCGACACGGCGGCGGTTGCGGCACGCCGGCAACGCATAGCCAAGCGGCGCGGCGCAATGCGGGAAGGCTGGCGCAAGCTCGAAGACGATACGAAGGAGATGCGGCCGATCAGCCCGGTCCGGGTCAGCGCGTGTCTGAGAGAGGCGCGCGATCCGGACTCGACGATCGTCAACGAATACACGCTGCTCCCCGAGCATTGCCCGTCGATCCGGCCCGGCGGGTTTTTCGGGTCGAGCCCGGCGGCGGGGCTCGGCTGGGGCGCCGGGGCGGCGCTCGGGGTCAAGCTGGCCGAACCCGAGCGGCAGGTGATCGCGGTGCTCGGCGACGGGTCATACCTGTTCGCGAACCCGGTCGCGGTGCATCACGCGGCGGCGCTGCACCGGCTGCCGGTGCTGTTTGTCGTCGTCAACAACGCGATGTGGGGCGCGGTGCGTCGCGCGACGCTCGGCATGTATCCGCAGGGCGAGGCGGCGCGCAGCAACCGTCCGCCGTTTATCGATCTCGACGAATTGCCCGCGTTCGAGCAGGTCTGCGCCGCTGCGGGCGGTTATGGCGAGCGGGTTGAGGACCCGGCCGAGTTGCCGCGGGCGCTTGAACGCGCGCTGCATGCGGTCAATGTCGAAAAGCGCCAGGCGCTGCTCAACGTGATCTGCCAGGGCGGCGGCGGGGGCTGACCGCGACGGCAGACAGCGAAAACTTCAGCGCGGCGAGCCGGCGACGCCGCCGCGCAATTCGTGAACGACGACGCCGACCCGGCGCGGCGGCGGCGCCAGCCACAGCGGGTGCGCCAGGCTCGTCGCCACGTCGCTTTCGCCGGCCTGCCAGCGGCGCGCCACCGCCTCCGACGAGAAATCCGCCATTCTCGCGGCGAGACGCTCGGCGCTGCCGTCATGCACGAGGTGCAGGATCGTCATCGTCGCCTCGCTCGCCTCGGCAAGGCATTTGCGGATGTCGGGATCGCCGCGCAGCCCGGCCGGCACCCGCTCGCCGAGCAGCGCGATCATCCGACGCAAATCATGGTTGCGGCGCAGCGCGGCGATTTCGCGGGCTGAGCGGCTGGTGCCCCCCCGGCTGCCGGGCATCGGGTCATAACCGTCGATGACGAAACACAGCGTGTCGGCCGGACGGGCCTCGTCGAGCGCCGCCACCGACACCGCCGCGCCGCCGTAGCGCTGGCCGTCGATGATCGCGGGCGGCAATCCCGGCAGCGGCGTGCTGGCTAGCACGTGCTCGGGACCGAGCACATGGCGGTCGTTGTCGAAATAGGCCTCGGCGCCGGTGACGAGGTTGACGGCGCCGAGAACGAGACGGACCGCGCCGGAATTGACCCGGTCGAAATCGATCGTCGCGTGCAGCAGCTCGCGCAGCTGCGCGAGTTCGATCAGCGGCGGTTCGCGCGCGGCATCCGCGGCGGCGGGTTCGGCCGGGAGTCCGAGTCCGGCGGGGCGCCCGGGAAGCCAGCGACGCACCCGGCGCGGGACCCAGCCCTCGCCGCGTCCCGAGCCGCGCCGGCCCAGCTCCTGCCAGAACTGGCGCAGCCGCGGCACCCGTTCATGCGGCAGATTGCCGGCGATGATCGCGGCATTGATCGCGCCGATCGCGGTGCCGGCGACCCAGTTTGGCCGCACACCGGAATGCTCGAGCCCGGCATAGGCCCCGGCCTGATACGCCCCGAGACCGCCGCCGCTCGACAGAACCAGCGCGATCCGGTCGAAACGGGCCAGGCTCTTTTCGGATCGCGCGCGCGCCAAAGCCTTCTCCCCGAGCCGCGCCTGATGTCGCGAGAACAACGGCGCCGTCGCTCCATCCCGTGCGTGAAGCCGCCGCTCCGCTTTCCCGCCTCACCGATGACGGCATACGAGTGCGAGAAGCCGCAGAGCAAAAGCATCATACGAAGTCGCGTCCAACCGTCCAATCCCGAAACGTTTGACCGATCATTTCCGCTCCGGTCCGGATGCCGGCCGGACCGATTGCAGGTAGACCGCTATGGCATGGCGATCCTCCTCGCTCAGCCTGGCCGTATTCCTGACAATCTCGGCCATGCTGCCGCCGACCTCGTCAAAATTCGGGGTCGTACCGTCGGTCAGCATCGTCACGATGTCGTCGGTGCTCCAATTGCCGATCCCGGCTTCGCGGCTCGCGGTGATGTTGGGCGCCCGGCGTCCGTTCCGGTCGATCCCGCCCATCAGAAAGCGGTCCGGATCGGGCGCCCCGAGCCAGGTACGCGGCGTATGGCACTCGCCGCACCGTCCGATCGTCGCGACCAGATAGGCGCCACGGTTCCCTGCCGGGTTCTGGGTCGGATCATCGGGCCAGGGGCCGGGCAGCGGGGTTGCCGCGACCGCCACCGCGGCGCGGGCGCGTTCCCACAGCGCCATCGAGCCGGCGCTTGGCGGGTCAGGGACCGAGACCGGCGGCAGGCTGTCGAGAAATGCTTTTATATCGGCGAGGTCGCGGTCGGTCAGCCGGTTGTAATAGGGAAACGGAAAAACCGGAACATAGTGCGAATCGTCGGGCGCGATGCCCCAGCGCATCGCCCTGATAAAATCGGCTGTGCTCCAGCCGCCGATCCCGGTTGCGCGGTCGGGTGTGATGTTCGGCGCGGTCACGACGCCGAACTCGGTGTCGAAGCCGCGCCCGCCGGCATAGGCAGGCGCGCCCGCTTCGGTCGCGGTGTGACACCTGCTGCACCCGGCAGCCTCGGCGAGATACCGGCCGTGCGCCGGGTCGGCCGCTCGGGACGGCGCCGTCCCGCCGAGCAGAACGATTGCGGCGAGGGCGAACAGACCGAGGATCAACGCCGGATGCGGAACCCGATCCAGCCTCAGCTCTTCGGCTGGCGGAACGGCCGGTGGCAGCCGGTGCAGCCGTCCCGGCCGACAGCCTGGAAGGCGGCCGTGATCGCGGCCTTGTCGCCGGTTGCCAGGGCGGTATTGAGCGCCACGACGCTGGCATGCGCCTGCTGTGCCGCCTGGGTGAAATTCTGCCACTGCGCCCAGATTTCCGGTTTCGCGTAGGAGGTGCCCGGAAACTCGGTCATCCCCGTCCGCTGCGGAAACAGGGCGGGAATGTCCGCCACCAGGTTGACAAGCTCGGCGCCTCCCGCCCGCGCGGCGGCGAGGTCTCCCTTGTCTTCGGTATAAGCGCGAACCGCGCCCAGCGCCCGGCCGATCGCCTTCATTCTATCCTGGCGCTGGCTGACGGTCGGGTTTGCGTCTTGCGCCGAGACCGTGGCGGTGCCGGTCAAGGCCAGCCCGAGGGCAACCGCCAAAACGGCGACCCGGACGCGTGATGTCATATGGTCCTCCCTGTGAACACGTCGCAAACAGGCACGGTTGCGCGCGGACTGCGCGGCGGGGCCGATGGCGCCGGAAGCGGGTGGCGGAGCATTGCGCCGGCTATTGCTGCGGTTCGCGGAACCTGCCATGGCATCCGTTGCAGCCGCTGTTAACGAGATCGGTGAGGGCGGTCTGAACCGCGGCGGTGTTGCCGGTATTGAGCGCCGCGTTGAGTGCCTGGGCGCGCGACAGCGCGTTCTGCTGCGCGGCGTTGAACTGGTCCCATTCGCTCCAGATGACCGGTCTCGCCCGGGTCCTGCCGGGGAATTCGGCGGAAGAGGTGCGCTGCGGGAACAGGCTCGCAATCCGCGGTATCGTCGTCAGCAGGTCGGCCGCGCCGCGCTGCGCGGCGGCCTGATCGCCGCGGCCTTCGACAAAGGCCCGCACCGCGGCCACGTCCCGGCCCTGCTGTTTCATCAGTTCCTGGCGCTGATTGATCACCGACTGCGCATCCTGGGCCAGGCTTGCTCCGGCGCCCGCAATCGCGAGACCGAAACCGGCCGCGGCGACGGCGAGTCTTATCCTGCGGGACTTCATGTCGCTCCTCCCTGCCGGATCGTGCCTGCTGGATCGTGAATGCCTGCCGGCTTGCGACTTAAATAACCCGCTGCTGCGGAAAAGCAACCGGAACGATTGGCGACAGTCAGGTTATGGCTGTCTCGATATGCTTTTTGAAGCCGGCGCGCTGGTGCAGCCGGTCGTACCAGGCTCGCAGATTGGGCAGTTCCGGCCGTTCGATCGGAAAGGCGAACCAGCGGTAGATCAGCGTGCCCAGGACGATCTCGGCGAGGCTGAGATGGCCGCCGGCGAGATAGGGCCGGTCCTTGACCGCGTCGTCGACGATGGTCCAGGCGGTGGCGGCGCGGCGGCGCGCCGCCTCGATCGCGTCCGGGTTGCGTGTCTCGGGGGTGCTGCGCACGAGGCCGAACAAAAGCTGACCCATCGGCGGCGCGGCCACCGCGAGCTGCCAGTCCATCCAGCGCTCGACATGGGTGCGCGCGGCGGGATCGCGCGGATAGAGAGGCTCGCCGTTGCGGGTCGCCGCCAGATAGCGGCAGATCGTGTTCGATTCCCACATCACGAGATCGCCGTCCTTGACCGTCGGCACGAGACCGTTCGGGTTCAGCGCCAGATATTCCGGGTCGCGGTTGCCACCGAACGGCCCGCCGACATCGAGCCGCTCGAATTCGAGATCGAGCTCGGCGCAGCACCACAGAACCTTCTGCACATTCGACGAGGTTGCGCGCCCCCAGATCTTCAGCATAGTCGTGATCCTCGCGACGACGGGTCTGGTATGGAGCCTCAGTTTGGCCGAACGCGCAACCCATCCTCTGACAAGCCGGTGTGCGATTTCGGGGCCGCGGCGCTCCCGTTTGGCGTCCGCGCCGTGGTCCGTCCTCGTGCTGCTCGCGGCATTTTTCTTCCCGGCTTTCGTCCCGGTCGCGGCGCACGCCCTCAGCTCGCAGGGGTTGATCGCGATTGGCAAATGGAACGCGATGGATGCCTGCGCGATCGAGGCGCAGCGCGCCTTCCCCGATTTCACCGCCGAGGCGCACGCCAAGCGCGACGCAAAGCTGAAGGATTGTCTGGCCCGGCAGAACCTACCGCCGCGGCAGGCGCCGCCGCCCTCGCGCTGAGGCGGCGGGTCTCTCGACAAGCCCGCCCACGCTGCCGCGGTGGGTTCCCTCTCCCCGCAAGCGGGGAGGGGGACAAGGTGAGGAGGCCAGACCCCGCCCGGCCCGTGCTGCGTTCCGGACCCGGCTCAGTAGGAGCGCGGCATCCCGAGCACGTGCTGGCCGATATAGGCCAGGATCAGATTGGTCGAGATCGGTGCGGTCTGGTACAGGCGGCACTCGCGCCATTTGCGCTCGATATCGTATTCGCGGGCATAGGCGAACCCGCCATAGGTCTGCATCGTCGCCTCGGCGGCGTGCCAGGTCGCCTCCGAGGCGAGCAGCTTGGCCATGTTCGCGTCGGCGCCGCACTCGCGTCCGGCGTCGAACAGCGCCGCGGCGCGGCGGCAGATCATGTCGGCCGCCTCCAGCTCGGCCCAGGCGCGCGCCAGCGGGAACTGCACCCCCTGGTTCTGCCCGATCGGCCGGTCGAACACGACCCGCTCCTTGGCGTATTCGATCCCCTTGTTGAGCAGCCAGCGGCCGTCGCCGATGCATTCCTGCGCGACCAGGATGCGCTCGGCATTCATGCCGTCGAGAATATAGCGAAACCCTTTCCCCTCCTCGCCGATCAGGTTTTCCGCCGGCACCTTGAGATTGTCGAAAAACACCTCGTTGGTGTTGTGGTTGATCATCGCCTCGATCGGCCGGATTTCGAGGCCCTGGCCGAGGCTGTCGCGCAGATCGACGAGAAACACCGACAGCCCCTCGGTACGCCGTTTGACCTCCTCGATCGGGGTCGTGCGCGCCAGCAGCAGCATCAGATCGGAGTGCCGCGCGCGCGAGGTCCACACCTTCTGCCCGGTTACGAGATAATGGTCGCCATTGCCGGACCGCACCGCGCGGGTCTTCAGCCTGGTCGTGTCGGAGCCGGTGGTCGGCTCGGTGACGCCAAACGCCTGCAAGCGCAATTCGCCCGATGCGATCCCCGGCAGATAGCGCTGTTTCTGCTCGGGGCTGCCGTGCCGCAACAGGGTGCCCATGATGTACATCTGGGCATGGCCCTGGCTGGCGGTGCAGCCCGAGGCGTTGATCTCTTCGAGGATCACCGCGGCGGCGCGCAGCGGCAGACCGGAGCCGCCATATTCCTCCGGGATCAGGGAGGCGAGAAACCCGGCCTCGGTCAATTCGTTGACGAATTCGGTCGGGTATTCCTGCGCGTCTTCGAGACCGCGCCAATAGGCGCCGGGATATTTCTCGCAAATCCTGCGCACCGATTGGCGCAATTCGGGATAGTCCTCGCCAAGCGCCAGCATCACCGGGTCGCCGGATTCATCACCGTAGGGCATCGCCCGCTCCTCTCCGCATCCGATTATCGGCGAAAATAGCGCGGTGGCGGCCTGATTGCAGCAGGTCGAGGCGGTTTAGAGCCTGATCGTTTTAGGTTGAAGCGAGGCTGAAGATTTCCAAGCGCGGGGGTTTGGGCGCAAGATGCCGGCTGGGGGGTGGAGGCCATCGCGCATGCCGAGACCCTATTCACAGGATTTGCGG
>JBFWVT010000069.1:0-26944 GCA_050246595.1 Alphaproteobacteria bacterium | reverse complement strand
TCTCTCCCGATATTACCACCACTCCGCCCCTGGGGGCGGAGAGGGCCGGGGTGAGGTGGGGGATTCCAGAGCGGTTGCCGGCACCCACCTCACCCTCCCGCGCCTTGCGGCGCGGGCCCCTCCCTCTCCGCCCTGAAGGGCGGAGAGGGAATAATTCGCGATAATCGTCTGTATCGATTCCAGAACCCCTGCGAGGTTCTGGTGCACATCATTGTTCCAGAACCGGACAACCCGATAACCCCGGCGCCGGAGTTCGGCAGTCCGCTCGGCATCGGCCTCTTGCTGCGCGGCGTGCTGGCCGCCGTCGAGTTCGATCGCGAGCTTTGCCGTCGGGCAGGCGAAATCGACGATATAGGGGCCTACCGGGTGCTGGCGACGGAACCGGATTCCGGGCATCGCCTCGCGCAGACCCCGCCAGAGGATCGTCTCGGTGTCAGGGGCGTCGCGGCGCAGCCTGCGAGCAATATGGGTGCGTGCTCGAAACATTCGTTTCGTGTCCGTGAACCAAATCCCCCTCTCTGCCCCCAATGGACCATGGCGGGGCGGAGAGGGTCGAGGTGAGAGCCTGCCCTGGACTTGATCCGGGATGGGGGATTCCAGAGCGCTTGCCGGCACCCGCCTCACCCTCCCAGCGCTGACGCGCTGGGCCCCCTCCCTCTCCGCCCTGAAGGGCGGAGAGGGTCCGCCGCCCTACGCCGCCAACCGCTGCCTTGCCGCCGCCTTTATCATCTCGGCGCCTTTCTCGGCGATCATAATTGTCGGGGCGTTGGTGTTGGTCGAGGTCACCGACGGCATCACCGAGGCGTCGATGACGCGCAAGCCCTCGATGCCGTGGACGCGCAATTCGCTGTCCACGACGCAGTTCGCCTGCGGCCCCATCATGCAGGTGCAGCTCGCGTGATAGACCGTGTTGCCGTTGCGCTTGGCGTAATCCAAGAGTTCGTCGTCGGTCTGCACCTGCTGGCCGGGCAGCCGCTCCTCGCCGACATACGGAGCCAGCGCCGGCGCGGCGAAAATCTGACGCACGTACTTCAGCCCGCCGACAATCGCGCGCCGATCGCTCTCCTCGGTCAAATAGCGCGGGTTGATCGCCGGCGCCTCGCCGGGCCGGTTGGTCTTGGCCTCGACATAGCCGCGCGACAATGGCCGCATCTGCCAGGGGCCGCCGGTCAGACCGGGTTCGGCTTCGAGCTGGCCGATCTGCCCGTCCTTGAAGCTGCCCGGCGCGAACGAAATCTGCACATCGGGGGTCGCCGATTCCGGCAGGATTTTCACGGACGCGGCGATCAGCGAGGCGCTGTAGCTCAGGATGCCCTTGCCGGTGAGCGCGTAGCGCAGGACCTCGCTGGCGAGCGGCAGACCGCGCGCGCGCTCGTTGGCGGTCGCCAGACCGTGGATCGGGTAGGTGACGCGCACGACGTAGTGGTCCTGCATGTTCCTGCCGACCCCGCGCAATTCATGCACGACCGGCACCCCGATGCGGCCGAGATGCTCGGGATCGCCGACCCCGGATAATTGCAGGATATGCGGCGAGCCGATCGCGCCGGCGGACAGGATCACCCCGCGCCCGGCATCGACCCCCTCGACGACACCGTTGCGCGAGAATTCGACCCCAACCGCCCGCCTGCCCTCGAATAGCACCCGATGCACCAGCGCCTTTGTCACGAGGTGCAGGTTCGGCCGCTTCAACGCCGGGCGCAGATAGGAGCGCGCCGTGCTGGCGCGACGGCGGCCGCCGCGGGTCTGCTGACACCAGCCGATGCTCGGGCCGGCGCTCGGCGGCAGGTTGTTGACATCCTCGCGATATTCCAGACCGAGCTGCATGCCGGCCTCGATGACCTTGGTGCAGAGCGGCGACTGGTCCATTTTCGACGTGAACAGAAACCCGTCCTTGCCGTGCACATCGTCGTGCTCGCCTTCCCAGCGCTCGGCCCGTTTGAAATACGGCAGGCAGTCGTCCCACGACCAGCCGCGATTGCCGAGCTGCGCCCAGTGGTCGTAATCCTCGGGCTGGCCGCGGATATAAATGAGACCGTTGATCGACGACGAGCCGCCGAGCACCCGGCCGCGCGGATAGATGATCTCGCGCCCGTCGCAGGCATCAGCCTTGAACCCCCAGGTCAGGGTCTTGTGGTCGAGCATCTTCATAAAGCCGGCCGGGATATGGATCAGCGGGTTCCAGTCGCGCCCGCCGGCCTCGATCAGGATGACCCGCACCGACGGGTCCTCGGTCAGCCGATTGGCCAGCACGCACCCCGCCGAGCCGGCGCCGACAATCACGTAATCCGCCTTCATATTCTTCGCTCCTCCGGGCATCCGCCGCGCCCGTGCTTGGACCAATCGCCGCAGTCTAGCGCAACCCGGTCCGATCGCACGAGAGGCGGCGCGCGGCAAAACAGCGGCCGAGCGCATTACGGGAGGGCGATATCAACTTGCTTACAACCCGGCGGCGATCGGGCTAAGCTCGGCCGACATCACCAATTCCGGACCTTGGATCATGCCCGTCACGCCGTCGCCGCAAATCATCTCCGAGCTGGCCCCGAGCGGGGCGCTGCGCGCCGCGATCAATATGAGCAATTTTCTGCTGGTCACCGGCAGGGCGCCGTCGGGCGATCCGACCGGCGTGTCGCCCGATATGGCGGCGGCGATCGCGGCGCGGCTCGGCGTGCCGGTCAAATTCGTGCCGTATGAGCGGCCGGGACAGATCGCCGACGACGCCGAGAACGACAAGTGGGATATCGGCAATATCGGCGCCGAGCCGCAGCGCGCCGCGGTCATCAACTTCACGGCGGCCTATTGCGAGATCGAGGCGACTTATCTGGTGCCTTCCGGCTCGCCGATCCGCAGCGTCGCCGAGGTTGATCGGCCGGGCCGGCGGCTTGCGGTGACGGCGCGCAGCGCCTATGGGCTGTGGCTCGAAAACAACTACAAGCAAGGCGAATTGCTGCAATTCGACAATGCCGACGAGGCGATCCGGGCCTTTACCGAGCAGAAGATGGACGCCTATGCCGGGCTGCGTCCGGGGCTGATCGATGTCGCCGCGAAACTGCCGGGGTCGCGCATCCTCGACGGCCAGTTCACCGCGGTGCAGCAGGCGGTCGGCACGCCGAAAAAGAACGGCGCGGCGTTTGCGTTTCTGCGCGATTTTGTCGAGGAGTCGAAAAAGAACGGGCTGATCGCGAGCCTGATCGAACGGCACGGGGTTGTCGGCCGGCTGTCGGTGGCGCCGCCGGTCTGAGAGGGAGAAACGCATGAAAGCGGCCTATCTGACCGGCCATGGCGGGGTCGATAAATTTGTCTATGGCGATCTGCCGGACCCGGTCGCCGGACCCGGCGAGGTCGTCGTTGATGTCCACGCCGCGAGCGTCAACGCCGCCGATTACAAGGTAAGGCTCGGCGGCGGGGCGTATAGCGGCGCGACCAACCTGAAATTTCCGTATATCCTCGGACGCGATTTCTCGGGCACGGTGGCCGCGCTCGGCCCCGGCGTCACCGATTTCGCGGTCGGCGACCCGGTATTCGGCGTCATGGATGCGGGGATCGAGGGCTGTTACGCCGAGAAGATCAGGATCGCGGCGGCGATCGTCGCACGCAAACCCGACAGTCTCGACGATGCCGAGGCGGCGGCGATGGCGCTGACCAGTCTGACCGCGATCTGGGCGCTCGAAGACACCGCAAAGCTGCAACCGGGCGAGACGATCCTGATCCAGGGTGGCGCCGGCGGGGTCGCCGGGTTTGCGATCCAGCTCGCCAAACATATCGGCGCGACCGTCATCACCACCGCCAGCGCGCGCAACCATGATTACGTGCGCAAGCTCGGCGCCGACCGGGTCATCGACTACAACACCGAGGATTTTACAAAGACCGTATCGGGCGTCGATGTCGTGTTCGATACGGTCGGCGGCGAGGTGCAGGCGCGCTCCTATGAGGTGCTGAAACCGGGCGGGAGGCTGGTGTGGATCGCGCCGGCTCCCGCCGGGTTTCAGCCGTCGCGCAAGGATGTCGAGGTGCTGCGTCCGCGCGTCGCGCGCGACCGGGCGCATCTCGAACGGATGAAGGAGCTGCTCGCCGCCGGCGCGGTGTGGCCGCCGGCGATCACCCGCTACCCCCTCAAGGACGCCGCCGAGGCGCACCGGGTCAGCGAGGGACGCCACCTGCAAGGGAAACTGGTGCTGATCGCGCGCTGAGCGCACACTGACTCACCCGCAAAGGAGGACGCAAATGGCAGGAAACGGTAACCGAGTCGTCGCGCTCGACGCGCAGCGCATGACGGCGATGTCGCAGGGCGATGTCGGCACGCTCAACGCGCTGATCGCCGACGAACTCGTCTACACCCACTCCTCGGCGCGGCTCGACACAAAAAAGAGCCTGATCGAGAACATGCAGACCGGGAAAACCGTCTACACCGCGGTCGTGCCGTCCGATGTCCAGGCGCAGGATTACGGCGATACGGTCGTGCTGACCGGGAACGCGCGGATCAGCGTCAAATCGGGCGACAATGCGATGAATTTCGGCGTCCGCTTTACCGATGTCTGGGCCAACAAGGGCGGCAACTGGCAGATGGTCGCCTGGCAATCGACCAAGACGCCCGATTAGGGTCCGATTGCGGCAAAGGAGGGAACCGATGGCGGAGACGATCCCAGGCGGACGTGCGCATCTGATCGCGGGCGGTTTTCCGCCCGGTTCCTATGCCGGACACGACCAGGATTACGCCAGGCTGCGGCTTTTGACATTGCTCAACGAGCGCGACACCCCGACCACGGTGGCGAGCGATTTCGCCGACGTGGCGAAATTTCTGCCGGGCGCCGGGCTGTTGATTACCTACGTAGCCGGCCCGTATCCGGACGCGGAACAATGCCGGGTGATGCGGGAGTGGCTCGAAGCGGGCGGACGCTGGCTGGCATTGCACGGCACCAGCGGCGGGCGCGCCCAGCGGGTCGAGGATGTGCGCCAGCGCCGCACGGTTAAGATGGAGCACCACGCGCTGCTCGGCGGGTTTTTCCTGACGCATCCGCCGGTCTGCGAAATCCGCGTCGAGGTCAAGGATCGCGACTCGCCGCTGACGCGGGGTCTCGGCACCTCGTTTGTGGTCGAGGACGAACCGTATTTTGTCGAATTGCAGGACCCGGCGGCGACGCGCATCCTGCTGACCGCGGATTACGGGGCGAGCGGCGAGTGGCCGGTTGCCGCCGCCCTGTACGGCTCCGACACATCGCTGCTGCCCGACGGCCGCACGCGCGTGCTCGGCTACTCGAAGGAGGTCGGAAAGGGCGAGGTCGCCTATGTCGCGCTCGGCCATTGCCACAACCCGGCGATCCACGCGACCCGCAGCCGCGATCCGTCCGACAGGACGCCGCCGCGGTTTCACGGACCCTGGGACACCGAGGCGTTCGCGATGCTGCTGCGCAATGCGATCGCGTGGGGGGTCGAGCGGTAACAGCCGCTCGGTCGGGAGCGGACGGCCGGCTCCGGCCCCCCGCTCGGAAGAACCGGAACCGATGGCCGTGATCGGGCCGCAACGCTCGAACCAACGGTCCTGTGAGCGGACCTTGGCGGCCCTTACCGCGTCCTGTGCCTCGTCTCGGGTCTAACCGATACCGATCATCTTGCCCGCGACCGCGGCTGCGGGAATCGCGAACCCGACGGCAAACGCGGCCATCATCTTGATAATCCGCTTCATTCCCGTTCTCCGAAGAGGGACATACTTGGCCGGAGAACAAGATCCTCGGGCGGCGCGTTCCGCGGCGCGCGACAGCCGCGTGCCGGATCGACCGCGACGCCGGGATTGCCGCCCGGCGACATCGAGAAAGTGCGGCGCCGTCAAGATCGCGCCACCGGCGTTGATTATCGGCAACTGGCCGAAACGCGGCTCCCGGAATGATCGGTTTCCCTCCTTCGGTGTCTCAGCAGCTCGCGTTTCTCGCCCGGCTCGGCCGGCGAGAAATCGGGCTGATCGCGGGTTTGTTCGTCGTCGCCGCTCTCATCCTCGGGTTCGGTCTGCTGGCCGATGAGGTCGTCGAGGGCGATACCGCGGCGTTCGACGAGGCAATCCTGCTCGCGTTCCGAACCCCCGGCGATACCGCCGACCCGATCGGTCCGCCCTGGCTCGAAGAGTTCGGCCGCGATGTCACGGCATTGGGCAGTTACGCGTTTCTCGGGTTTCTGTTCCTTGCGATGGTCGGCTATCTGCTGCTGATCCGCAAACGCCATCTTGCTGTGCTGATGAGCGTGTCGGTGCTCGGCGGCGAGGTCCTCAGCAATGTGCTGAAGATCGGGTTCGGCCGGCCGCGGCCCGAACTGGTGGCGCATGGCGCGCAGGTCTTCACGGCCAGCTTCCCGAGCGGCCATGCGATGCTCTCCGCCGTCACGTTTCTGACGATCGGCGCCTTGCTGACGCGCGTTCACACCGACCGCCGGCTCGACATTTATTTCATGGCGCTGGCGGTGCTGCTGACGATCGCGGTCGGGCTGAGCCGCGTCTATCTCGGTGTCCATTATCCGACCGATGTGCTGGCGGGGTGGTGCCTCGGCGCGGCCTGGGCGGCGCTGTGCTGGGTCGTCGCGCTGTGGCTGCAAGCGCGCGGCGAGGTCGAACCCGAAAGCGGCGACCCCAGACCGGATCAAGGCTGATCCGGGGCCGATCGGCGGCGATACCGACAGGCCGGCCGCTTGAGATCGGGAGGCAGGCGGTCCTTACCGAAGGGTCTGGATATAGTCGATCAGGTCGTTGATTTCGGCCCGGGTCAGGGCGAGGTCCGGCATCGCGCCGTGCGGACGCGACAGAAAGGCGCGCAGCTGGTCGGCATCCATACGGCCGGCAATCGTGCGAAAGGTCGGCGGACCCTGCGGGATTGTCGTGGACGGGCCGCCATTGACGATATGGCAATTGTCGCACCATTGCAGCGCCATCCGCGCCCCGGCGGCGGCGTCGGCGCGAGCCGCGCTCGGGGCGAGGCAGGCGGGAACAAGACAGAGGGCGGCGAGCACGGCCGCGGTCAGTTTCACTCTCCGGATCACTGTACAACCTCTCTTTCCAGGCCACCCCGCGGCGCCGCTTGGCACGCGCAGGGCAAGCTAGCGGCGTGCATCATCATGATCGCGCATCATGCCGGGCGCGCCGTGCTGGGCAGCGCTGCCGGCGATTGTCTTGCGGCACCCCGCCTATAGCATGAGCCGTAACGGACGCGCACGGCGCTGCGCCGCCAACGCGGGCGCGGCGATTGCGTTGCGACAAGGCGGGGAGAGACGACACACGATGCCAAAGCCCTGGTGCCGCGCATGACGGCGCCCCGCCCCGCCGCCCTGAAGAGCCCGGCGCCGCTCTATGTCGTCGGCCTGTTCAGCATGGGCTATGTCGATTTCTACATCTTTCTGATGCCGCTCTACTGCCTTTCGCTCGGTATGAGCGCGGGCGAGGTCGGTGCGATCGTCGGCGCGCGCTCGGCGCTGGCAGTGTTCCTGTCGATCCATATCGGCACGCTGATGGATCGGTTCGGCACGCGCCGGGTCACGCTGTTCTTTGTCTGGGTCGGCATCGCTCTCGCCCCGGTCTTTCCGCTGGTGCCGTGGTTCTGGCCGCTTCTGCTGCTCCAGATCGTCAATGGCGGGGCGCTGTCCTTTGCGTGGTCGGGGTCGCAGACCCTTATCGCGCAGCTCGCCGAGGGCGATGCCGGCTATATCGGCCGTTTCACCTTTTTCGCGCGGATCGGCACCGCCGCGGCGCCGATCGTCGCCGGGCTGGCCTGGGATTTCGGCGGCGCCTGGACGGCTTATCTGCTCGGCGCGGTCTGGGGAATCGTGCTGACCGCGGCGCTGCTGCGCGCTCCCGAGGCCGAGACTGCTCCCGTCGGAAGCCAAGCGGGCGAGGGCCGGGCGAACCCGGCGCCGCCGCGTTTCCGGTGGCGCGACGCGCTGCCGCGCCCGTCGGATTACGTCGCCTGCTTTGCGCTGCTGGCGATCCCGGCGATCGCCGCGACGATGGCGATCATGTTTCTGCGCACCGCCACCTCGGGGGTGCAGTTCTCGCTCTACATCGTTTATCTCGACCATATCGGGCTGACCGGCACCGTGATCGGCGTATTGTTCGCCGCGATCGAAATTGCAGCCGGTTTCGGCTCGCTGGTCGCCGGCCGCGCGATGCGCTGGGGCGACCCGCAGAAGACAATGCTGAGCGGGACGGTGGCCTCGATCCTGTTCATCTGCGCGACGCCGTTTCTCGGCGGCGTCTTTCTGTTGCTGCTGCTGGCGCAAATCGGGCGCGGCTGGTTGCAGGGGCTGGTTCAGCCGATGATGTTCTCGGTGCAAGCCAAGGCGGTCGGCCGCTACCGTCAGGGTTCGGTGGTCGGGCTGCGCCAGACCGCGAACCGGTTTTCGGCGATCATCATCCCGCCGGTCATGGGGATCGTGGCCGATCTGTGGGGCCTGACCGAAAGCTTTGTCGTGCTCGGGGTCGCGCTGTTGCTGATCTGCGTGCCGATCGCGCGGATCACGCGGCGCGTCTCGCAGGCCCGAGCGGCCGAACAGGCGACCGAGCCGGGGTGATATCGGTGCAACGGAAAGGATTGGGCGATGCCGGACGGACCCGGAAGCAACGGACCCGACTACGACGAGGATTTCTATGCCTGGACGCAGCATCAGGCCGCGGTGCTGCGCTCGATGCCGTGCGACGACAACCGCTTCGACCGCGACCACGTCGCCGAGGAGATCGAGGATTTGGGCAGGAGCGAGCGCCATGCTGTCGAAAGCCAGATCATCCGGGTACTGGAGCATTTTCTGAAACTGGCGCATTCGCCGGCCGATCGGCCTCGCTATGGCTGGATGAGTTCGACCGCTGAGGCGCGCCGGGTCCTGAGACAGAAGATGACCGCCACGCTGCGGCGTCATGCCGAAAACGAGTTCGCCGAACTCTATCGCGACGCACGGGAAGCGGCGCGGCTCGGTCTGCTCGACCATGGCGAGGATGCGGCGGCGGCCGTGCTGCCGGATGCGTGTCCCTACACGCTCGACCAGGTTCTCGATCGGAACCGGTATCCCGAACCGCCGCGATCCGGCTCTGAAGGAAAGGCCCGCTGATGCCCGACGGAACGCCTCCGAACGGCCCGCGCTACGACGAGGATTTCTACGCCTGGACGCAGCACCAAGCCGCGGTGCTGCGCTCGATGCCGTGCGACGACAACCGCTTCGACCGCGACCACGTCGCCGAGGAGATCGAGGATTTGGGTAAGAGCGAGCGCAACGCCGTGCGCAGCGAGGTGCGTCGCATCCTGGTGCATTTTCTGAAGCTGGCCCATTCGCCGGCGCCGGATCCGAGACCCGATTGGCGGGAATCGATAGCCGCCGCGCGCGCGGAGTTGGAGGATCGACTGACGCCGACGCTGCGCCGCGATGTTCGACAGGTACTGCCTCGGCTGTATGCGCGGGCTAAAGACATTGCGCGGGAAGGCATAGAAAAATATGGGAAAGCCGATGCTGCTCGAAAGTTTCCGGTGATCTGCCCCTACACGCTCGACCAGGTTCTCGACCGGAACTGGTATCCCGAGCCGCCGCAATCCGGTTCCGAACAAAGGGAACGCTGATGCCCGACGGAACGCGCCGCAACGGCCCCGGCTACGACGAGGATTTCTACGCCTGGACGCAGTATCAGGCCGAGGTGCTGCGCTCGATGCCATGCGACGACAACCGCTTCGACCGCGAGCACGTCGCGGAGGAGATCGAGGATTTGGGCAGGAACACGCGTGACGCGGTGAGAAGCCAAGTGCGTCGCATTCTGGTTCACTTCTTGAAGCTGGCTTATTCTCCTGCCGGCGACCCGCGGTACGGATGGAGAGGCTCGATCATCGATGCCCGCACCGAGCTCGCGGACAAACTGTCGCCCACCCTGCGGCAGGATCTTTCAACCTCTCTCGATAAGGTCTACGCGGCTGCTCGCAAGCGCGTGGCGAGCGATCTGGAAGACTATGGAGAGCAGGAAGCCGCCGCCTCACTGCCGGCCGATTGCCCTTATACCCTCGCTCAGATTCTCGAGCACGACTGGTACCCCGAACTACCCGTTCCGGAGGAAACATGACCCGCGATTTCATCGGCTACGGCGCCGAGCCGCCGCATGCGCGCTGGCCCGGAGAGGCTCGGATCGCTGTCAATTTCGTCATCAATTTCGAGGAAGGCTCGGAATTGTCCTATCCCGCCGGCGACGGCGTGTCGGAAACCGGGCTGATCGAGCTTGCCAGCACCGATGCCGGCAATCGCCGCGACCTCGCGGCCGAGAGCATGTTCGAATACGGCGCGCGCGTCGGCTGGTGGCGGCTGCATCGCATCTTTACGCGCTACCGGCTGCCGGTGACCTTGTTCGCCTGCGCCCGCGCCCTGGAGGCCAACCCGCCCGCCGCCGCCGCGATCGCCGCGACCGATTGGGACATCTGCGGCCACGGCTATCGCTGGATCAAGCATTATGAACTCGACGAGGCGACCGAGCGCGACCAGATCGCGCGCGCCGTCGCGCTGATCCGGCAGACCACCGGAAAACCGACCGAAGGCTGGTATTGCCGCTACGCGCCGTCCGAGAACACGCGCCGTCTGGTCGCCGAGCATGGCGGGTTTCTCTATGACAGCGACACCTATAACGACGAATTGCCGTATTGGGTGCGGGTCGCGAACAAGCCGCATCTGGTGATCCCGTACACGCTGACCGCCAACGACGTGAAATTCATCGGCGGCACATTCGGACCCGGCGAGGATTTTTTCGCCTATCTGCGCGACAGTTTCGATCTGTTGTACGAGGAGGGCGCCGACCGGCCGCGCATGATGTCGATCGGGCTGCATATGCGCCTGACCGGACATCCGGGGCGCGCCGCGGCGCTGATCCGATTTATCGAGCACATCCTGCGCCATAACCGGGTCTGGGTCTGCCGCCGCGCCGATATTGCCCGCCACTGGATCGCGATGCACCCGGCCGCTTAAGGCTCTGCTGCGCCCCACCGCCAGTCCAGCACCCGCCGCATCGCCGCGCGGATCGCCTCGTGCGGTTCGGTCAGATCGAGCCGCGCCAGCGCCGTCTCCCATTCCGCCGCCGCGTTTTGCAAAGGCTCCAGGACCGGCCCGCCGCCCATGCGGTTGAGCCAGGACGACAGATCGGGCGCGGCTAACACGGAAAGCACCAGCGTCCCGATCACGGTCATCGCCAGCACCTGGCGCGGTGTTCCGCCGACCCGGCGCAGCCGCAGCGGGATTGCGTCGGCGCTGGACGGCGGCATCGGCGCTATGGCCTGGGGACGTTCTTTTTCGAGTGCGACCATTTCAGAACTGAAAGTAGATGAACGGCGCAACTCCCTCGGGGCCGAGCGCGTTGATCGCCGCGACGACAATCCCGGCAGTCGCGCCGAGACCCCAGACCGGCATCCGGCCGAATATCTCGGCGGTGCGCTCGAACAGCCGCTCGGGCAGGAACTGCCCTGCCAGACCGAGCGCGATCAGCCCAACCATTAGCGGCCCGGCCTGCGTCAACCCTTCGTCCCAGCCCGTCGCGAACCCGGCGATATAGAGCCAGGCCATCGTGAAATCCTCGGCCCGGAAAAAGATCCAGGCCAGGCAGACAAAATGGAACACGACGATGACCGAGACGATCCGCCCGAGCGGGGTCGCCGGCCTCTGTCCGATCCACGGTTCGAGCATTCTCTCCACCGCCAGCCCGCCGCCGTGCAATGCCCCCCACATCACGAACTTCCACGCCGCGCCGTGCCAGATGCCGCCGAGCAGCATCGTCAGCATTAGGTTGCGATACGTGCCGAGCTTGCCGTGCCGGTTGCCGCCGAGCGGTATGTAGAGATAGTCGCGCAGCCAGCTCGACAATGAGATGTGCCAACGCTGCCAGAACTCGCGCAGCCGCTCGGCCCGGTAGGGCTGGTTGAAATTCGGCGGAAAGCGGAAGCCGAGCAATGCCGCCAGCGCGATCGAGATATCGCTATACGCGCTGAAATCGCAATATATCTGCACCGCATAGGCATAGGCGCCGAGCAGCAGGTCCGGCCCGCCGTAACTGCCCGGCGAGGCGAAGACCGGATCGACCAGCCCGGTCGCCAGATAATTCGCGATGACGACCTTTTTGAACAGCCCGACCAGGATCAGCAGCAGCGCCGGTCCGATCGGGATCGGCTCGGTCGAAGGGCGCGCGAGCTGCGGCAGAAAATAGGCGGCGCGCACGATCGGGCCGGCGACAAGCTGCGGAAAGAACGACATGTACAGCGCCATGTCGAGCGGGTCGCGGCACACCGCGACATCGCCGCGATACACGTCGGTGACGTAGGAAATGCCGTGAAACGTGAAAAAGCTGATCCCGACCGGCAGCAGGATTTCCAGAAACGGCAATTCGTGCGCGAGGCCGAGCGAGCGCGCCAGCTCGTTGGCGCTCAGCACAAAAAAATCGAAATACTTGAAGACGCCGAGCAATGACAGATGCACCGCGACCGCGGCGCCGAGGATGATCCGCTTGGTGCGGTCCTCGCCTGCCCGGTCGATCAGCAACCCGGCGAGATAGCTGACCGCCGAGCTGAACCCGAGCAGAAAGCAGAACCGCCAATCCCACTGGGCATAAAAAAAATAGCTCGCGGCGACGAGCACGGCCTTTTTCGCCGTGAACCTGTTGTCGAGCGCCACCATCGCGGCGGCCACGGCCAAAAAGAACAGCAGAAAACCGGAAGTCGGAAACAGCATCGGGGCTCAGCCGCGCGCACTCTTCCCGGTCCGGTCCCTCGATCGCGCGCTCATGCCCCTCTGACCCCCGCTCCCCCGATCCGCTTGTAGCGGTCGGCGGCTCTTGCGGCAAGCGATCAAGAGTTGCGCGGCAAGGAGGAAGGGCAGAGGAGACGGCATGGCCGACCCGGTTGCGTATATCCGGGCGAAAAGCGAATATCCGGTTTGGATCGGGGGTTGTCGCCGCGGGGGACTGACGCCGTGCAGCGGTGGATCGGGGTTTTTGACAGCGCGCGCCGGGCTGTGTGCGCCGGGTTGCTTGTCGTGCTCTTCGGGTTTTCTTGCCCTCCGGCGCACGCGCAGACCCAGGCGCAGGGCGGACGGAGCCAGCCGACGATCGTCGTCTTCGGCGACAGCCAGGCGGCCGGTCTGGCGCGCGGTTTGCAGCGGATTCTGGCCGAAGACCCGCGGTTTCGCGTGCTGAACCGCACGCATGCCGGCGCCTCGCTGACCCACGACGAGAACGAGTGGCTGGGGCCGGTGGCGCAATTCGCCGGGCGCGAGCAGGCCGATATCGCGGTGGTGATGTTCGGGGCCAACGACCGTCTCGACATGCGCGAGGGCCGCAACACGCTGCGCTTCCGCAGCGAGGCATGGCGCGCCGCGTATACCGCGCGAATCGAGCGGATTCTCGACCGCCTTGCCGCCGCCCGGCTGCGCGTCCTGTGGCTCGGCAACCCGATCGCGCGCAGCGAGCGCTACAGCGAGGACATGAGCTACATCAACAAAGTCTATGAAGCGGCGATCACCCGCTACGGCTTCCAGTTCATGCCGTTGTGGACAATCATCGCCGACGAGGACGGGAACTACACCGCCTATGGCAAGGACCGCAGCGGCGTGACGCAGCGTCTGCGCGGTACGGATGGCATCCATTTCACCGCCGCCGGGTACGAGTTGATTGCCGAGAAGATCGTCGATCGGCTCGCGACTCCGCCCACCAAAGCGGAGATGCCGCCCAGGGCGACACCGAGCGCCGGCGCTTCCGTCGCGGCAACAGCAACAGTCGAGCGGTAGGGCAGCAGGACATGGCTGAGGCTTGGCCGCGCGCCGGCATGGCGCTGCATTTCGGGATAAGGATCGTTGCCGGTGACAAGGAAAAGGTGATCGGCGAGCTGGATGCCGACGAGCGGCACGTCAATGCCCGCGGCATCGTGCATGGCGGCGCCTACATGGCCTTCGCCGACGAGCTGGGCGGCCAAGCGGCTCACCTCAACCTGCCGCCCGGCACGACCACGACGACGATCGAATCGAAGACCAATTTCTTCCGCGCCTCGCAACCCGGCCGCCTCCGGGCCGAGGCGGTGCCGTTGCATGTCGGGCGGCGCACGATCGTCGTGCAGACCTCGATCTACGGCCCGGACGGCAAGCGCGCCGCAATGGTCACTCAGACCCAGCTCGTCATCCCGAAGGAACAGCAGCACCCGCCCGCATAATCGAACCGGAGAGCAGCGGTCCGAGATCGCGTTTGCGAATGTCGCACGGGATCGGTCCGGAGTGGCCATCCTGCCAACCGCACTGCGGCGCGCCGAGAAGGCGTCTGCGATAGCGTGCAGCGCCGCGCCCGCCTATCATCGCGCCACTATATCCTACATGCTGCAACGGCCGATGCGCCGGCCACCCGGGAGAAGGCACATGCTGGACGCGTGGTTGCAACCGATCGAAGGCCCCGCCGCGTGGCGCGGAGCAGAGCTTCTTCGCGACCCGTCGTGGCGGCGGACCCTGACGAACGATGAAACTGCTATTCTCGAACGCGTCGCCGCTGCCGCCGAGGCGCGCGGCATCGCCCCAACCGGCTTCGGCCCGACGGAATTCCCTCTCGAGGAGTTGCGGCCGCTCTTGTCCTGGCTCGCCGACCGGCTCGAAAACGGCCCCGGCATGGCGCGGCTTTCCGGCGTGCCGGTGGATCGGCTGACGCGCGACCGGTTGCGGCGGCTGTTCTGGGGGTTTTGCGTAAATCTCGGCATCCCGATGTACCAGACCGCTGCCGGGGAGATCCTCGGCGAGGTCAGAGACGAGACCGGCACCGGCGCCGCCCTGACCTATGACGGGCCGGGTCCGCTCAAATCGGCGCGCACAATTGCCCGTTCGACCGGCGCGCTGCGTTTTCACACCGATAAGACCGACATCATCTGCCTGCTTTGCGCCGGCAACGGTATCGCCGGCGGGCTGTCAAAAATCGTCTCCAGCGTTACGCTCCATAACGAGATCGCGCGTCGCCGTCCCGATCTGCTGCGCGTGCTTTACGAACCGTACTGGCGTATGCGGCCCTACGACGAAGAGGGCGACGCCGAGCGCGCCGACCGCACGTTTCCGATGCCGGTCTTCGCACGGGGTCCGGATGGCAGCTTTACGAGCCAGTATTCGCGCACGTATATCAGCCAAGCGCAGGAAGTACCGACCGTGCCCCGCCTGACGGCGGCGCAGACCGAGGCGATGGACCTGATCCATGAGATCGGCGAGGAGGTCTGCCTGCAGATGCCGTTCGAGGTCGGCGACATCCAGTTCATGAACCAGCACGTCACCTATCATGGCCGCACCGGCTTCACCGATGATGCCGCCGCCGGCGCCCATCGCGTGCTGTTGCGCATCTGGCTGTCCGCGCCGTTCACCCGTCCGCTGCCCGAAATTCATGCCGTGCAATGGGGCGATACGCGCGCCGGCGCCCTGCGCGGCGGCGCGATTGCCGGGAAGAGCGCGATCGTCGGCTGACGGTCTGCTTTCGGTGCATTCCCGCCGCCGACCTGCCGGGCGACATCGGCGCCTTCGGGTGCCTGCGTTTTCCACGCGTTCATCCGACATTTGTGAACGACAGCATCAACGTCTTGCGACCGGGTTGCCGTCCGCGGTGTCGCGCAGCGTGGCGAGATCGCCCGCAAGATCCCCGAGTTGCGGACGCTCCGCCGCGAGAAAGGGGAGCGGGCGGCAGATGTCCATGGCGGAAAGACCGACGCGCGCCGTCATGAGCCCGTTCACCACCCCCTCGCCGAGCTTTGCCGACAGCCGCGCGGCAACGCCGTGACCGACAAGCTGCTGCAAGAGCGCGTCGCCGACGGCGATCGAACCGGTCACCGCGAGGTGGCTCAGCACGGCCTTTATCAGTCGGAGAAGTCCAAACGCGCCGGGCCGGCCGCCATAGAGGTCCGCCACGCCGCGGATCAGGCGCAGACTTTCCCACAGGACAAAAATCAGGTCGAAGACGGCGCGCGGGCTAACCGCCGTGACCACCGCGACCCGCCGCGCGGCTGCCGAGACAAGCCGTTTGGCGCGCTGGTCGAGCGGCGCGATCAGGTCGCGCTCGGCCAGGACGAGGAGATCGCGCCCGTCGATGACCTCGCCAAGATTTGCGGCGACCAGCCGGCGCCCTCTCGCCGTGTCCGGTCTGTCGCCGTAAAGCGCGACCAGGGAACGCAGCGCCGCGACCGCTGCATCGCGGTCGTTGTTCAATGCCGCTGCGTCGCTCTGAAGCCTGAGCCGCGCCAGTTGCTTCAGCCGGAGCAGCCCGACCACTTCCCGTCCGATGATGACAGCGATGGCGATCAGAAACGCGCAGACAAGCGCGACGCCGAACCAGCCGAGCCAGTCGACTCGGGCAAACAGCGCGCGAACGAGCGAATCGAGAGTCAAAGCGAGCCAGAGCGCAACCAACGCTCCGCCGGTCGAAAGCGCTACGGCGGCCCAGCGGATGCCCCACCGCCGCGGGTGCACGATCATATCAACGGCACGGACGGCATCGGCTTCAGGCTCCGACAACTCGAATGCCGGTTCCTCGGCAGCCTCGACCGCCGGATCATCGAGGCGGAATGCACCGGGCCGACGTCCCCCCGGCTGACGTCCGCCAGGTTGATCTCCCAGTGGGCGTGGCGCGCTCATGCGAGCTTGTCTCCGATCAGGAATTGCAGCGCCTGGTCCAGGCGGATATGCGGCAGCGAAAGCGTCACGCCGTCGGGGGTGCGCTCAAGCCGCGGCGGCCGGAACCGCAGAAAGCGGACCGCCGGCACTTCCTCGGCGCGGTGTCGCCCGTCATCCGGCCGGCGGGTATCGAAGACCGTCTCCGGCTCCTCCGGCAGATCGCCGGGAAACAAGGCGATCTCCGTGTCGCCGTCATAGATGTAGTCGTCCACCCGCTCGCCCGCCATCGGCACGCCGGCAATCCCCGGAAGCCGTTCGCCGCCGCGCTTGATCGATACCTCGCGGGTCGCCCGCACGGCGGCAAGCGGCAGGATCAACACCTCGGCGCCGACAAAGCCGGCGCGCTCGACGGCATGACGCACGAGCCATCCGAGCAGGCGCGCGAGCCGGTCATGGTCGCCGTGATGGACGTGGTCGGCCTTTGTCGCGGCGAACAGAACCCGGTCGATCTTTCGCGTCAGAATGGATTTGAGCCAGCTTGCCCGGCCGGGCCGGAAAGCGGCGAGCACATCGGTCAGGGACTGTTCAAGATCGCGCAGAGCGGTCGCGCCGGCATTCAGCGCCGTGAGCACGTCGACGAGCACGATCTGCCGGTCGAGCCGGGCGAAATGGTCGCGGAAGAAGGGTTTTACGATGTGCGTTTTGTAGGCCTCGTAGCGCCGCTCCATCATTGCGCCGAGCGTGTGCCGTGCGTTCGCATGATCCGCGGCGATGTCGAGCGGCGAGAAGGTCAGGGCGGGCGATCCTTCGAGATCGCCGGGCATCAGAAACCGGCCTGGTGTCAGCGTGGAGAGCGCGTGTTCCTGTGTCCGCGCCTGTTGCAGATAGGCGGTGAAGGCATCGGCCAGCCGGCGCGCCGTCTCCTCGTTCTCCGGACCGGTCGGATCGGCGCCGGCAAGCTCGGCATGCCAGGCTTCGGCGAGACCGGCCCGGTGCGGCTGGCGCGACGCGGCGAGCACCTCGGCCGACCATCCGGCGTAGGATTTGCGCAGCAAAGCCAGGTCGAGCAGCCATTCGCCGGGGTAATCGACGATATCGAGATTGAGCCGCCCGCGCCCCAAGGTGCGTTTCAGCATCCGCGCCGATTCATAGTCGATCGTGATCCGGAGCTCGCTGATGCGCCGTGTCGAATTCGGCCAGATGCGCTTGTCGACGAGGTCCGCCACATGGGCCTCGTAATCGAACCGCGGCACATCGTCGTCGGGCTGCGGCATGAGCCGGGCCTGGGCGATCCGCCCGCTGGCGCGGGCCTCGAAGAGCGGCAAACGGCCGCCATGCACGAGGTTGTGGACGAGGGCGGTGATGAAAACGGTCTTGCCGGCGCGGGAAAGGCCGGTAACGCCGAGCCGCACGCTTGGCGTGCCGCCTCCGATCGCGGCATCGAGCACGTTGTCGAAAACGATCCGCGCCTCGTCGGTAAGGGTCGTGAGGGTCGTCAAGACGTTCTCCCGGTGCCGATATGGGCGGGCGAGGCGACGGCAACGGCCGGCACGGTTTCGGATTCCTCAAGAAGAACTCGCAGGCGCCGAGCGCGGCTTCTCCGGTTTCGGCGTCGGCCGCACCGGCCTCGATCAGCCCGCGCGGGCTTTCCAGGAACCGCCCGACATGGTATGCGTTCCGTCCGGATGACACATTTAACCTGCGGAGAATAGCGCCCGTGCAAGTCCTCGTTCGCGATAACAACGTCGATCAGGCTCTCCGAGCCCTCAAAAAGAAGATGCAGCGCGAAGGGGTGTTCCGGGAAATGAAGCTCCGGCGCAATTACGAGAAACCCTCGGAGCGCCGCGCCCGCGAAAAGGCCGAGGCGGTTCGCCGCTACCGCAAGCTGCTGCGCAAGCGCATGGAGCGCGAGGGATATTGATCGCGGGTACAGTCGCCTGTCGGGTTCATACCGTGAACCGCCCCGGGCTTTCCGGGGGCGATCCTGTCCGGGTCAGGCTGCCATGACCTGACCGGCGATCCCGCTCTCCAACCGAAACGCTCACCGAGACGATCCGGCGAAATGCGCCGCGCGCTCCGCGTGGCGCCGAAGAGCGGATGGTTCACGGATTATCCAACCCATCTCGCCATAAAGACCAGTGGGAAACGGCGGCAGAGCACCCAAGCAGGCCGTGTGAGATAGATCAGGGAAACGACAACAGATTGGAGCTGCCGAATTCGATAAAGGGCATCGAGCGATTATACCGTCCGCCGCGCCCACTCGCAAACGTGTCATCGAGCGCTCAGGAGGGTGCGGTAACCAAAGCGTTTTCGATAGGAAGCGGGCGACAGCCCGGTTTTTCGGAAGAATAGACGAGAGAAGGGCCGCGGGTCCTGATAGCCGACCTCCTGAGCGATGTCGTCGATCGGCTTGCCTGTTGTTTCAAGCAACTGTTTCGCCTCTTCGATCCGAACCGCGTGGACATATTCCATCGGCCGATAACCGGTCGCGGCCTCGAATCGCCGGTTGAACGTTCTCTGGGGCAGATTGCTGAGCTTCAAGATTTGGGCAACGGGGTTCGAGGTAGCATAGTTCTCCGCGATCCAGACCTGACACTCCGCGATTGCCGGATCGTCTTTCTGAATACGACGAGACATCGCCGCATAGGGAAGCTGTCCTTGCGCATGATCGCTGAACACATAAATCTTGGCGGTTTGCGCCGCATGCTCGATTCCGAAGAATTTTGCGATTATATGCACCGCTAAATCCTGCCAGGCGGCAATCCCGCCGGCCAGGATCAAACGGTTTCCTTCCCCGGCAAAGGTGAGAATCCTTTCGGGACGGAATTTGATTTGCGGGTAATAGCGTCGAAACACATCGGCGTAGGCCCAGTGAGCCGTCGCTTCGCAGCCGTTCAAAAGTCCGGCTTCGGCAGCCAGTATCGCTCCCGAGCACACCGTCGCGATTGTCGCTCCCTGGAGAAATCTCTCGCGGAGCCAAGCGACTTCCCGCGGAAAGCATCCGTAGGGCGGCCGATCCACCGGCAGCGACATGCTCGGGACACAGATCAGATCGGCGTCGCCCGCCTGCGCGATCGAGGCGTGCGGTCTGACGGGCACACCGCCGCGACAGGTGAATTGTTTCCTGCCGGATGCGACAATCCGTATCTCGGCGAGCGGCTCGCCCGGTTCGCCGGTGACAATACGCGGCCACGATATGCCCGGCATCGAGAGCGCGTCGTAGAGCCCGTATATTACGGACCCGACAGAATCCGGCGCGGCCAGAATATCGATCTTCAATCGACGGCGCTGCGTCATGCCGCGTTGATCCCGGCGCGATGACCAGATCGGTCCGGCCACGGCAATTCTGGCCCTGTCCGACGGCAAAAAGAAGAGGAATCCTTTTCTTCGGCGACGGGTAAGCGTCTCGCCCCTGGGGGCAGCGATGCTTCTCGCCGCGTTCGAGAGACGACACCGAGGGGAGGACACGATGCTTGCCGACGATTACGGCAACCCGCTGACAACGACGTCTTCGGCTGCCCGTGATGCCTATGTTGCCGGCTACCGCCTGCTGTTCATGACTTGGCCGGGAGCCGACACGGAATTCGCGCGTGCGACCGAAGCGGACCCGGGTTTCGCGCTCGCCTATCTCGGCAGCGCGCAGGTGGCGGCGATGTGGGGCAACGGTCCGGCCATGCAGGCCGCGCTCGCCGCGGCCAAAACCGCCGCCGTCCGGCTCAGCGACCGCGAGGCGAGCCATCTCGGCGTTTTCGAGACGCTGTTCGCCGGTCGGCTCGCTGCCGCCGTCGAGGCGGCGCGCGCGCATCTCGACGCCTGGCCGCGCGATGCCGCCGTATTCAACGTTTACGGACCGATTGTCGGCCTCATCAGCATGCAGGGAGCGCCGGGCAGCAAGCGTCGGCAGGCTGAGGTCATGGGTGCCTTCGCACGGCATTACGGCGACGATTGGTGGTTTACGGCCCATCACGCGATGGCGCTCGCTGATGTCGGCCGGTTCGATGAGGCGCGTCCGCTTGCGGAGCACGCGCTGCGCAGCGAGCCGCGCAACCCGTGGGCCATCCACTCCCGCGCCCATCTCGCCTACGAGGCCGGCGAGCCGGAAGGCGCACGCGCGGTGCTGGCCGCGTTTCTTGCCGCCGCGCCGCGGGAGTGCGCTTTCTGGGGTCATCTCGCATGGCATCTTGCGATCGCGGAACTGCATGCCGGCAATCATGAGGCGGCGCGCGCGAGGTTCGAGGCGGATGTCGCGCCGGAGGTTCATACCGGGCTGCCGCGCATCAAAGTCTATGATGCGGTGCAGTTCCTCTGGCGCTGGGAGCTCGCCGGATATCCGCACGACCCGGAGCGCTGGCGCACGCTCGATGCATTCGCTCGCGGCTTGCTGCCGAGAGCGGCGATCTCCTTCCCCGACATCCATGTCGCGCTGTCGGACGCCCTCGCCGGCAACGATGCGGGTCTGGCCGAGCGGCTGGCGCAGATGGACGAGCTGGAGCAGGCCGGCCGCTACCCGGCGGGCGGCGTGCCGCAGGCCATTGCGCGGGGTCTCGCCTCCTACGCAAGCGGCGACCGGGCCGGCGCCGTCGCCACGCTGGCGCCACTGCTTCCCGAGCTGGACCGCGTCGGTCAGGCCAGCCGGGCGCAGCTCGACCTGATCGAGTTCACGGTGCTGCGCGCCTGCGCCGAACTCGGACGCCACGATGAGCTGCGCACCCTGCTGGCGCACCGGCGCAAGGGTCCCGGTCCGGTGCCGGTTGCCGGCGTTTATTGACCCGGACCGCTGTCCTGGACGCGCAGGGGTTCGGGCGGGAGCGTCGAGAATCGGGATTGATGCGCGGGGCGCGAATGGCGGATTGTCAAGTTCTTCGAACACAATTCCGCGTTACTGATTTCGTCGGATGGCAACGAAACGGACTTATGCAGCATGCGCCCCGGAATGACGATGTTACAATCAAACTGAGACACTACCTGTCAAAGATATAATTGCCGGATACTTGTCACAGGAACGTTCCTGACATCTTGTCTGTTTGCAATCCAGCTATTTATCCGTGCTCGTGCGTGTCGGGGCGGCTTTGGCCGGATGCTTCCGATAGGGTCCTCGCGCGAAATCAGCCCCGGAGGGTTTGTGACCGCGACCGGTTGCTCCGCGAACCAGGACGCCCCGACCGGGAGTCTCTCCCGACATACGCTGATCTGCTTTTCCCACCTTCGCTGGGACATGGTGCAACAGCGGCCGCACCATTTGATGCGCCGGTTCGCCCGGCACCTGCCGGTCTTCTACATCGAAGAGCCGCTATGGACGGCGCCGCCGCGCCGGCTCGAACACCGGATCACGCCGTCGGGGGTCCGGGTGCTCACCCCCTGCCTGCCCAGCGACGATTGGGACAACCGGCCGGCGGAAGCGGTGCGCGAACTGCTCGACCGATGGTGGGCGGAGACCCGGCCGGAGCGGCCGATCCTGTGGTACTATACGCCGACGGCGCTGGCCGTCAGCCGCCATTTTCCGGCGGCGGCGACGGTCTACGACTGCATGGACGAGTTGTCCGCGTTCGATTTCGCGCTCCCCGACCTCGCCGCGCGGGAGGGCGAGCTGACCGGTCGCGCCGATCTGGTGTTCGCCGGCGGGCGCAGTCTTTACGAGGCAAAGCGCGGCCGCAACCCGGCCACCCATCTGTTTCCGAGCGCGGTCGATCTGGAGCATTTTGCGCAAGCGCGCGCGACGCAGCCCGACCCGCCCGACCAGCGCCCGATCCGGCATCCGCGGCTCGGCTGGTTCGGGGTCATCGACGAGCGGTTCGACCGCTTCCTGCTCGCCGAACTGGCCGCGCAGCGGCCGGATTGGCAGTTTGTCATGATCGGCCCGGTCGCGAAAATCGACGAGACCGCGCTGCCGCGCCGGGAAAACATCCACTATCTCGGCGCCAAGCCCTACGAGACGCTGCCGGCGTATCTGGCCGGTTGGGACGCGGCGCTGCTGTTGTTCGCGAGAAACCGGGCGACCCGCTTTATCAGCCCGACCAAGACCCCCGAGTACCTGGCCGGCGGCAAGCCCGTCGTCTCGACGCCGATCGCCGATGTGGCGGCGGCGTGGGGAAGCGACGGTCTTGTCGCGATCGCCGGCGACGCCCCGTCCTTCGAGCGCGCGATCACAGCCGCGCTCGCCGGAACGGACCGGGCCGGCTGGCTCGAACGGGTGGACCGCAAGCTCGCGCCGCTGTCGTGGGACGCAACGTGGCAGAGCATGGCGCGGCTGCTCGGCGACGTGCTGCGGCGACCCGGACAGCGTCCGTCGGGTACGCCGATCACCGGCGCGCCGGTCGTGCGCACATCCGGTGGCGGCCGGTTCGATTACCTGATCGTCGGGGCGGGGTTTGCCGGCAGCGTGCTGGCCGAGCGGCTTGCCGCGGGGTCCGGAAAGCGGGTTCTGCTGATCGATCGCCGTCCGCATATCGGCGGCAACGCCCATGATTTTTACAATGAAGACGGCGTGCTGGTGCACGCCTACGGGCCGCACATTTTTCACACGAATTCCGAGCAGGTCTTTTCCTATCTGTCGCACTTTACGCGATGGCGCCCGTATGAGCACCGGGTTCTGGCGCAGATCGACGGCAAGAAGCTTCCGATCCCGATCAACCGCACGACCCTCAACCGGCTTTACGGTCTCGACCTGTCGTCGGAAGAAGCCGAAGCGTTTCTGGCGGCACGCGCCGAACCGCTCGACGCGATCCGCAATGCGGCGGATGTCGTGCTGTCGCGGGTCGGACGCGAGCTGTACGAGAAATTCTTTCGCTTCTACACCCGCAAGCAGTGGGACGCCGACCCGGAAGCGCTCGACAAGGCGGTGACTGCGCGCATCCCGGTGCGCTTTGACGACGACGACCGCTATTTCACCGACCGCTTTCAGATGATGCCGCGCGACGGGTTCACGCTTCTGTTCGAGAACATGCTCGATCATCCGGGCATCACGCTGGCGCTGGCGACCGATTACCGCGACGCGCTGAGGGAGGCGCGGTTCGGGAAGCTGATCCATACCGGGCCGATTGACGAGTTTTTCGATTACCGCTTTGGCAAGCTGCCGTACCGCTCGATCGAGCTGCGCCATGTGACGCTCGACCGGGAGCGGTTCCAGCCGGTGGCGGTCGTCAACTATCCGTCGCCGGAAGTGCCGTATACAAGGATCACCGAGTACAAGCACCTGACCGGTCAGCGCCATCCGAAGACGACGGTTTCGTACGAATACCCGTGCTGGGGCGGCGAGCCGTACTACCCGGTCCCGAACCCGGCAAACGCCGAAATTTACCGCCGGTACCGGGAACTCGCCGACGGTCTGCCGGATGTCGAATTCGTCGGCCGACTCGGCAGCTATCGGTATTACAACATGGACCAGGTCGTCGCGCAGGCGCTGTCGCTGTATGCCCGCCTTGGCGGCCGGGAGCCGGCCGATGCCGGCGACGACCGGCGCCGCGCGGCGCGTTCCGCTCCGGCTTAGGGATCAACCGATCCGGCGGACCGCGATCGCGAGATCGGCGGCGATGCCGGGCGGCCGGAGAGCCAGCATTCCGCCGCCATGCTCCCGTTCGGCCGCAGCGACGGCACGGCCCGCCAGCGTATCCCAACAGGTGACGCGGTAGCGGCCGCGGGCGAGACCGGGCAGTTGGAGCCGCACCCGCGCGGGTCTTGCGTCGCGGTGCACACGGCCGTTCTCGGCGATGCAGTCGGTGCGCAGAAGCCATAGGACGGTCTGGTGCGCGTCGCCGCAGGCGAAGCAGGCGACCCCGCCGCCCGCGACGCCGATTTCGCCATGCAGGTTGCGCCGAGAGAAGCGCGGCCAGTCGATCAGCGGCAGAAACCCCGCGAGTGCCCGCTGTGCGGCGCGCATTCCGGGGGTCAGGACGTGCGGGTGACGGTTCGGCCAGCGCATGCCGCCGCCGGCCGCTCCCGACGCGAAATGCGCCCATTGCATGTGGCGGAAATACTCGTCGTCAAAAGCCTCGGGCAGGGTGCGGCCGTAATCCTTGAAAGCGTGAATCGGACCGTGCTCGGTGTCGAGCACGGGGCGGAGGTCGCGGATCTCGTCGAGCGCGTCGCGGATCAGTCTTCCGGTGGCCAGGGCCGGCGCGACCGTATCGAGCGGGAAATCGATCGTGCCCTCCTGGTAGAGGTGCACCGAGGCGAAATCGAGCAATTTGTGGCGGAAGATCGGTTCGCGCAGCCATGGTTTCCAGATCAATTCAGGGCCGAACACCGACACGGTTTGCAGATGCGCGCGACCGTGACGCTGCCGCTCCAGCCCGCGCAGAAACGGGCCGACATCCTCGATAAAATCCTCGAAGACACGGGGCCGGTCCTCGCCCTGCACCGGGTGCATCTCGTTCCACAGATCCCACGCGAAGACTACGCCGCTGCCGCCCCAGCGCTCGGTCGCGAAGGCGAGCCGCGCCTTGATCAGCGCCCGCGTCGCGGGGCAGGTCAACAGCCGGGTGCGGTCGGCGCAGGGGCCGCCATTGGCGGCATTGTAGGGGTGCTGGCCCCAGTTGTTCCAGGTGAAGAACGTGTCGAACGGAGTCAGCAGCAGATACAGGCGGTAGCGCTCGCACAGCGCGATCAGATCGTCCCACAATCCGACCATCTCCGGCCGGAACACGCCCGCCGGGTTTTCGAGGTGGCACGCGCCGTCCTCGCAATATTCGAGCATCAGCCGCAGACAGGTCACGCCGTGCGCGCGCAGCCAGACCAGATGGCGTTCCACGGCGGCCAGGTCGCGGCGGCGGATCAGTCCCGATAACTCGGTCCACGGGATCGCATCGTTCTGGCCGATCGGGGTCCACGGCTTGCCGCGCTGATCGACAAAATACGGCACCTCGCCAGCCACCCCGATCCACGGGACCGCGCCGCCCGGGTCGGCGGTTTCGCTATCGGACTCGGCAAGCGGGTGCGGGTTTTCGAGCAGAGGCCGACTCCAGGAACTCGGGACTGCGAAAACCAACGCGGTCCCGTGACCTGTGTTCCTGGCCGGCGCAGCCGAACGCGCGCCCCCTCCTGCCGCGGAGCGGGCGGGCGGCTCAGCCGAGCCGGGTCGGCACCGGGATGCCGGGGATCTTCACCCGGACCGAACCCAGATGGTTGCGGCTGGTGAAATAGAGCGTTTTCCAATCGTCGCCGCCAAAGGCGATGTTGGTTGTTGCCGGCGCGCCATGGACGATGCGGCCCAACTTCCTGCCGGTTCTGTCCATGATGTGAATACCGCCGGCGCCGCCGCAATAGACATTGCCCTCGGTGTCGATCTTCATGCCGTCGGGAACGCCCGGCTCGGCGCCGCGCAGATCGGCGAAGACACGGTCGCTTGCCCGCGCCAGGGTGCCGTTCGGCAGCACGTCAAAAGCGCGGATGTGGCCGCGGCGGCTGTCGTTGATGTACAGCACCGCTTCATCGGGCGAAAAGGCCAGCCCGTTCGGCAGCACAAAATCGTCGACCAGCAGGCTCAACGTGCCGAGATCGGCGCTCAGCCGGTAGACGCCGGAAAAGGTCAGGTCCCATTGCTGCGGCGGGTTGGGGCTGGTCCACGGGTCGGTGAAATAGATCGACCCATCGGACTTGACGACGACATCGTTCGGGCGATTGAGCTGGCGGCCCTGAAAGCTGTTGCAGATGACGGTGAGGCTTCCGTCGCCTTCAAGCCGGGTGACGCGGCGGCTGTCATGCTCGCAGGCAACGAGACGGCCTTGCAGGTCGCGGGTGAGTCCGTTGGCGCGATTGGTCGGCTCCAGAAACAGCGACACACCGCCGCCCGGCTGGTATTTCATCCGCTTGTTGTTGTGGATGTCGCTGAACAGCAGATAGCCGCCCTCGTGCCACCACAGCGGCCCTTCCGCCGGGCCGTGCTCGCCGCCGAACCCGTCGGCCAGGTCGTGGATCGTCTCCGAGGTGTCGATGATCGCGTCGAGCGCGGGATCGAGTTTTTCGATGCGCTTGTCGGGCATGGTGTTTCCTCCAATTGTCCATCCGGCCGCCGCTTGACAGCCGGGAAGACTGGCCCGCGGCAGACAAACCGGTCAAGACGCCGCGGGTGCCGTCCCAAATCAGCGCTAGAACCGGAAATCGTTGGGAGGAAGGCCGAGCTCGGAGCGGGCGAAGACGAGCGCGGCCGCTTCCGGGTTGTTGCCGGCATGCGCCCGCATCGCGTGGACGTCACGCCAGGCGCGCTGGATCGGGTTGTCGAGAAACAGACCATGACCGCCGCTCGCCTCGAACACGCGGTCGGTGGCCCGCACACTCCAGTCGATCGCCTTGCCGGCGTCCCAGCGGTAGCGCGCCCGCCGTTCCAGCGGGATGTCGCGCCCGGCACGAGCGCAGT
>JBFWVT010000068.1:0-26990 GCA_050246595.1 Alphaproteobacteria bacterium | reverse complement strand
CGGTCTTGAAACTGACCGGGCTGGTTTCGGACATACCGTAGCCGATCGACAACACGGTCAGGTGCATCCTGTCGATGCATTGCCGCATGATCTCGATTGGGCACGGCGAGCCGGCCATCATCCCGGTGCGCAGACTGGTCAGGTCGAATTTGTCGAAATCGGGGTGCTCCAACTCGGCGATGAACATCGTCGGCACGCCGTAAAGCGCGGTGCAGCGCTCCTCGGCGACGGTCTGCAATGTCGCGAGCGGGTCGAACCCCTTGCCAGGATACACCATCGCGGCGCCGTGCGTCACGCAAGCCAGATTGCCGATCACCATACCGAAACAGTGATACAGCGGCACCGGGATGCACACCTTGTCGCGCTCGCCGAAGCGCATCGCCTCACCGAGGAAAAAACCGTTGTTGAGGATGTTGTGATGCGTCAGGGTCGCGCCTTTCGGCGTCCCGGTCGTGCCGGAGGTGAACTGGATGTTGATCGGGTCGTCGAATTGCAGCCGTCCGGCCAGTTCCGCGAGACGCGTGCGCTCAGCCTCCCCGCCCGTCGCCGCGACCTCGTCAAAGGCGAACATGCCCGCGGCCGTGGGGCCGCCGATCTGGATCACGCTCCGCAAATGCGGCAGCTTCGCTGCCCGCAGCCGTCCCGGCGCAGCGCTTCTCAGCTCCGGCGCCAGCGTGTTCAGCATGCCGACATAGTCGCTGGTCTTGAACGCGGTCGCCGTAATGATACCGGCAACGCCGACCTTGTTCAGCGCGTATTCCAGTTCGGCGAGGCGGTAGGCCGGGTTGATGTTGACCAGGATCAGCCCGGCCTTCGCGGTCGCGAATTGCGTCACGACCCATTCGGCGCAGTTCGGCGCCCAGATCGCAACCCGCTCGCCCGGCTCGAAACCGAGCGCCAGCAGCCCCGCCGCGAACGCATCGACCCGCTCGCCAAACTCGCGGTAGTTCCAGCGGATGCCCTGCTGACGCACCGTCAGCGCGTGGCACTCGCCGTACCGAGCGACGGTCCTGTCGAACGCGGCACCGATCGTCTCGCCGATCAGAGGCGTATCGACCGCGCCGTGCACATAGCTTGGGGTCGCGCTCATCGCTGCGGCTCCTGCGGCGTATGGCGCTCGTGCCGCCACTCGGAGGCCGGCGGGTCGTTGTCGGACTCGATCGGCGGCGCCGGCGCGGCCGACCAGACCGGGGGTCCGGCGGGTGCCGGCTGCAACGGCTCGGCGGCTTGTTCGTGCCCGGTCTGATAATCGCGGCGCATCCGGCGCGAGGCCCGCACCGTCAGCGGGATCGATCCGACATAGACAACCCCCACGACCATCAGCGTGGCCCACGGCGCGGTCGTCAGAAACGCCGCCATCAACCCGACCCCGAGCAAGGTCGGCATGACGTAGTGGCTCGGGATGCGGATGCGCTTGAGCGAAAAGGTCGGGATCGTGCTGACCATCAGCAGCGCGACAATCCCGATCCACACCGCGTTCAGAATTGGCGAGCGCGCCAGCCAGTGGCCCGTTTCGAAACTGGCGAACATCGGGATCATGATCAGCCCGGCCCCGGCCGGCGCCGGGACACCGCTGAAAAAATTCGACCGCCACGGCGGCGGCTCAGCGGCGAGCTGGGTATTGAAGCGGGCCAGGCGCAGCGCACAACAGACCGCGTAGAACAGCACCATCGCCCAGCCGATGCTCTGCAATCCCGACATCGTCCACAGATAGAGCACAACCGCGGGGGCCGCGCCAAAGCTGATAAAATCGGACAGGCTGTCGAGTTCGGCCCCGAAGCTCGACGTGGCCTTCAACAAGCGCGCAAGGCGGCCGTCGAGCCCGTCGAAAATGCCGGCGACGATGATCGCAAACACGGCGTACTCGAACTGGCCATTCACCGCGAAACGGATCGCCGTCATCCCGGCGCACAAAGCCAGCAACGTCAGGATATTCGGCACCATGCGGTTGACCGAGAACGGCGCGATCCGCCGCACCCGCGGGCGCCGTATCCGCATCCGGGCGGAACGCATCCCCTTCCCTTCCCTCAAAAATCCTCTCTAATCACCCTACACGAATTGCTGCCCCGATACCCCTACCCTTCCCTCCCCGGGCCTGACCCGGGGATCACGGGGGAGGGTCAGAGTGGGGGCTTGCCGCCGGATGGTAATTGCCGGCCTGCATTCGCGCTCAATGCGCCACCCCGCCGCGCTCCGGCCCGGCCGCGTTGCGGTCGGCGAGCACGGTTTCGCCGGCAATCGTGCGCTGTCCGACGGCGACCACCGGGAGATAGGGCGGCGGGCAGTAAATGTCGGCGCGCGAGCCGAAGCGGATCACGCCGATCCGCTCGCCCCGTCCGAGAATCTGACCCTCGTAGACCGGGCAGACGATCCGGCGCGCGACAAGCCCGGCGATCAGCACAAAGGCAATATCCGGCCCCCCGGCATCCGGCCCGTCGGTGCACGCGATGCGGATCGCGAGGCGTTCGTTGTCGGTGCTCGCCTTGTCGAGGCTGGCATTGACGAACAGCCCCTTTGTGTAGCGCCGCGCCGCGACCCGGCCGCCGACCGGCGTGCGCGCGACATGCACGTCGAACAGGTTGAGAAAAATGCTGATGCGCGGCACCGGCGCGTTGCCCATGTCGAGTTCGGGCGGCGGCGGCGCCGGGCGGATCGCAGCGACGATCCCGTCCGCCGGGCTGACGATCAGACCGGGCCGGGTCGGCGTCACGCGCCAGGGATCGCGAAAGAAATACGCCATCCATATTGTCGCGATCACCCCGACCCACCCGGCCAGCTCCCATAGTAGAAACAGCACCAGCGTCGCGACCGCGGCGATCGCGATGAATTTCCAGCCGTCCGGATGGATCGGCGCGAGGACTTGCCGCCACATGCTCACGCAACAACACCCCGCGCGCCGCGTCTCATAATCCTCATCGCGGCGGCGGCGGGGCCAGCACCTCGCGCTTGCCGACGTGGTTGGCGGCGCTGACGACGCCCTCGGCTTCCATCCGTTCGATCAGCTTGGCGGCGCGGTTATAGCCGATCTGCAGGTGCCGCTGCACAAAGCTCGTCGAGGCTTTGCGCTCGCGGGTCACCAGCGCCACCGCCTGATCGTACAATTCGTTGCCCGAGCCGCTGTCCTCGTCGCCGCCGAACACCTCACCCGGCGCGGCGCCGTCATCCTCGGTGATGTCGTCGATATAGTCGGGCATCCCCTGCGTTTTCAGGAAGGAGACGACCCGCTCGACCTCCTCGTCCGACACAAACGGCCCGTGCACCCGAGTCACCCGCCCGCCGCCGGCCATATAGAGCATGTCGCCGCGCCCGAGAAGCTGCTCGGCGCCGCCCTCGCCGAGGATCGTGCGGCTGTCGATCTTAGAGGTTACCTGAAAGCTGATGCGGGTCGGGAAATTGGCCTTGATCGTGCCGGTGATGACATCGACCGACGGGCGCTGCGTCGCGGTGATCAGGTGGATGCCGGCGGCGCGCGCCATCTGCGCCAGACGCTGCACCGCCGCCTCGATCTCCTTGCCGGCGACCAGCATCAGATCGGCCATTTCATCAACGACAACGACAATCAGCGGCAACTCGCTGGCGTCAAAGGGTTGTTCTTCCAGCACGGGTTCGCCGGTCTCGGCGTCGAACCCGGTCTGCACCTTGCGGGTCAGGCTCTCGCCCTTCTCGGCCGCCTCGCGCAGCCGCGTGTTGAACCCGTCGATGTTGCGCACCCCGAGCCGCGACATCTTCTGATAGCGGCTTTCCATCTCGCGCACGGTCCATTTCAGCGCCAGCACCGCCTTTTTCGGGTCGGTGACGACCGGCGACAGCAAATGCGGAATGCCGTCATAGACCGACAATTCCAGCATCTTCGGGTCGATCATGATGAATTTGCACGTGGAGGGCGGCATCCGGTACAGGATCGACAGGATCATCGTGTTGATGCCGACCGATTTGCCGGAGCCGGTCGTGCCGGCGATCAAGAGATGCGGCATGCGCGCCAGATCGGCGATGACCGGCTCGCCCGAGATGTCCTTGCCGAGCGCCAGCACCAGCCGCCCGCCATGCTTTTCGAACGCCGGCGAGGCGAGCAATTCGCGCAGATAGACCGTTTCGGCCCGGCGGTTGGGCAATTCGATACCGATCACGGTACGACCCGGCACGACCGCGACGCGCACCGAGATCGCGCTCATCGAGCGGGCGATGTCGTCGGCCAGCCCGATCACGCGCGACGCCTTGATGCCCGGCGCCGGCTCCAGCTCGTACAGCGTTACGACCGGCCCCGGACGCACCTGCACGATCTGGCCGCGCACGCCGTAATCCTCAAGGACCGTCTCAAGCATCCGGGCGTTGCGGGCCAGCGCTTCCTCATCAACCGTCTCGGTGCGTCCGACCGGCGCGTTCGCCAGCAGTCCAAGCGAGGGCAGCACCGGCTCCGGCGCAGGCCCGATCTGGCGCGCCGCCCGCCCCGCCGGTTCGGCCCGCCCGGCGGGAGAAGCCGGGTTTGGCCGCGGCAGCACCAACCGCACCAGTCGGCCACCCTCTTCCTCCTCGGAAGCCGCCGCGCTCGTGTCCGCAAACCGCGCCGGGGGGGCGGGAGAAATATCGGGTCGGCTCATCTGCGGCTCGCGCCGCTGCGGCAGCGGGGTCACGACGGAGCGCAACCGCGGGTCGCGCGGTGCCGCTTCCGGCGCGGTCCAGTCGGGTTCCGCGTCGCGCCGCGCGCTGCGCGCCGCCTGCCACGATCGCATCAGAAACCCGCCGAGCACCGCCGAACCGCGTCCCGATGCGACAGCCAGTCTGCCGGCGCCGCGCCCCGCCCCGCTGCCGAGAAGGCGCCATTGGCCGGCCGACAGACCGATGATCGACAGCAGCAACGGCCCGACCAGCGCCGCCGCAATCATCGCCAGCGGCAGCTCCACCGCGCCCAGACCGGCCCGCCCGGCCAGCCCCAGCAACAGCGACCCGATCACGCCGCCGGCCCCTGCCAACGCCCCGTCGGTGCGAAGCACCGCGAACGCCGCCGCGCCGAGAGCGAGCGCGAGCGGCAGCAGGACCAGCTTCCGCAGCGGCCGGCGCACCGGATGCTGCATCAGCAGTCCAAAAGCCCAGCCGAGGATCGCGAGCGGCAGCAGGTAGGCGGCGAACCCGAGATATTGCAGCAGCAGATCGGCGACGACCGCCCCGCTATGGCCGAGATAGTTGCGCGGCGGCGCATCGGAGGCGGTATCGAACGAGGGATCGCCCGAGTGATAGGTCAGCAGCGCCAGGAAGAACAGCGCGCTCGCTACAATCAACGCAATGCCGAGCGCCGGCAGCACTCGGCGGATCGCGGTATGCAATAGATCGCCGCCGCGCCGGCTCAGCCGGTGCCAGCCGAAAATCGAGATCGATGCGGTACTGGGCATTCCCCCGGCCCCTGTTTTTCAACGCGGCATCCCGCCGGCCCCCACCGGCACGCCGCTCGCTTTGTAGCACCGAGCGAACCCGGTGCTACAACACGCGCGCGATCCGCGCAAAAGCGGTTTCGAGCGTCGTCTCATCGTGCACGATCGCGACGCGGATATAACGCGCTCCGGGATTGTCGCGGCCCGCGGCGGCGCGCGCCGTGTAGCCGCCCGGCAATACACGCACCGCCGCCTCGCGCCACAGCCGCAGCGCCGCACTCTCGCCGTCGTCGACATCGAGCCACAGAAAGAACCCGCCCTGCGGCCGGTAAAAGCCGAATCGGCCGCCGAGCGCGGCCTCGGCGATATCGAATTTGCGGCGATAGCGGGCACGGTTTTCCTCGACATGCGCCTCGTCGCGCCACAGCGCCGCCGCCGCGGCCTGGATCGGCAGCGGCACCTGACAGCCGCCGTAATCGCGCAGATGCTTGAAATGGCCGATCAGGGCGGGGTCGCCGGCGACAAACCCGGAGCGCAGCCCGGCCGCGCTCGACCGCTTCGACAGCGAATGGAATACGACGACGTTTTTGAATGGATTATCGGCGGACACCCTGCCAAGCATCGCCCCCACCCTGCCCTCCCCCGCAAGCGGGGGAGGATTCTGCATTATCCCCTCCCCCGGTTGCGGGGGAGGGTTAGGGTGGGGGTGGGCCAGCGCGGCGCAGGCTTCGAGCGCCCCCGGCGGTGGCGTCCGGTCCCAGATCTCGGCATAGCACTCATCGACCGCCAGCACGAAATCGTACCGCCGGGCCAGCGTGATCGCCTGTTTCAGGTAGTCGAGGCTGGCGATCGTGCCTTGCGGGTTGGAAGGCGAGCACAGATAGAACAGCGCGGTGCGCTCCCAGGTCTCGCGCGGGATCGAAGCAAGGTCGGGCATGAACCCGTTGTCGGCCGTCGCGTCGAGAAATACGGCATCGGCCCCGGCCATCGTCGCCGCGCCGTTATAGACGAGGTAGTACGGGTTCGGCACCAGCACCACGGGGCGCCTTCCGGCCTTTTCGCGCGGCACGACGAGGCTCGAAAACAGGTACAGCCCCTCCTTGGTGCCGCCCAGGCTCAGCACATGCCTGTCGGGATCGACCGCCCCTTGCGGCAACCGATAGCGCCTTGTCAGCCAGCCGGCGATCGCCTGCCGCAATTCCGGCGTGCCGGCCATCGGCGGATACTTGTTCCACTCATGCGCATGCGCCGCCAGGGTCTCGGTCAGCAGCGCCGGCGGCTGGTGCTGCGGCTCGCCGAGCGACATCAGGATCGGCGGGTCGTTGACCAGCGGCGCCACCGGATTGAGCAGCGTGCGCAGCGCCTCGAACGGATAATCCGACAGGGTCTCAAGTTGCGGGTTCAGCACACGGCGTTCCTGATCGCAGACATCGGGATCAGCTTACGCGATCGACTGCCTTCCCGAAAGCGCGCGCGGATGGCCCGAGATTGCTTCGCCGCTGCGCGCTTCGCAATGACGGCCACTGCTCCTTTCAGCCTCCCTGTCATTGCGAACGAAGCGAAGCAATCTCGCACCGCCCTGGACTCCGCCGCTCCGAGACCACATCCTCCCGGCATGGCCGATGATGCCGAGTTGGCGGTCGCCGGAGCCGGGCTGAACGGGATGCTGCTCGCCGTTGCCTGCGCTGGCGCGGGTCTGTCGGTCGCGATTGTCGATCCGCAGGACCCGGAGGCGATGCTCGATCGCGGTTTTGACGGGCGCACCTCGGCGATCGCCTATGGCTCGCGGCTGGTTCTCGACGGGCTCGGTCTGTGGCCGGAGATCGCCGCCGATGCCGCGCCGATCCGCGAAATCCGCATCGCCGACGACGGGTCGCCGCTGTTCCTGCATTATGATTGCCGCGAGCTGATCCCCGGAGACGGCGATGCGATGCCGCTCGGCTACATCGTCGAGAACCGCATCCTGCGCCGCGTGTTGCTCGACCGGGCCCGCGCGCTGCCGAGTCTCAGGCTGATCGGCCGCCGCCGCGTCGCCGCGATGCACGCCGCCGAAACCGGTGCCGAGATCAGGCTTGATGACGGCACCCGCCTGCGCATGCGGCTCGTCATCGCCGCGGATGGGAAAAATTCGCCGCTGCGCCGCGCCGCCGGAATCCGCGCAATCGAGTGGCGCTATCATCAGATCAGCATCGTAACGACCGTCGCGCATGAGCGGCCGCATGCCGGTATCGCCATCGAACATTTTCTTCCGTCCGGCCCGTTCGCGATCCTGCCGATGACCGACGAGGAGCTGCGACCGGGCAAGCCGCGGCGCGGCCGCTCCTCGATCGTGTGGACCGAGCACGCCGATCTTGCGCCGCGCCTGCTCGCATTGCCGGAACCGGACTTCGCCGCCGAATTGCGCGCCCGCTTTGGCGGGTTTCTCGGCGCGATCGAACCGATCGGGCCGCGCTGGAGCTATCCTCTCGCGCTGATGCAGGCCGAGCGCTATGTCGCGCGGCGGCTGGCGCTGATCGGCGAGGCGGCGCATGTGATCCATCCGATCGCCGGCCAGGGTCTCAATATCGGCATTCGCGATGTCGCCGCGCTGGCCGAGCTGATCGTCGATCGCCGCCGCCTCGGTCTCGACATCGGCGACCAGGGATTGCTGGAGCGCTATCAGCGCTGGCGGCGCACCGACGCGCTGCTGCTCGCCGCCGTCACCGACGGTCTCAATCGCCTGTTCTCCAACACGATCCCCCCCGTGCGCCTGGCCCGCGATGTCGGCCTCGCGATCGTCAACGGTCTGCCGCCCTTAAAGCGGGTCCTGATGCAGCAGGCAATGGGTCTGCTCGGCGACCGGCCCCGTCTCGCCAGGGGGATGCCGCTGTAGCAATCATTGCCCCAAAAACACTTGTCGCTACACACTCAATAATATATACTTCAATATATACTTCCGGGCAATCAATCAGGTCCAAGTGCCAGCGAAAGCAAGATTCTCGATGCGGCAAACACCAGGAATACTGTGATGGTCGAGCAAAATCGAGGAAGCTTGAAGAAGGTGTTTTATTTTAGTGAATATGTTGCTGGCTTACCATTAGGGTTAAGTGCGCTTGCGGGTATTGATTTGTTAACCGCCGGACACACCGAGCTTGCACCCACAGTGATTAAAGCCGACATTTTTTTAGGATTTATGCAAGCTACACTCGCAGCAGCAGCGTTTTTCTTTTTTATAGCAGATCAAAACGACAAAGCCGCGGAGCGGGCGTATCCTTTTTCCACACCAATCGGAGACCAATTTAGAACTAGAGAACAAATAATGATACGTTCGGGATTCCTTTTTTTTATAAGTTTCTTATATTCCCTAGTAGGACTAATTAATTATCTGGGTCTTGGCGAAATTTTTGCTAAAAATACTAATCTTTTCATTTCGGTTTTCGGAGCCACCGCACTTCCGGAAACAATCACCCAAATATCCTGGGCTCTACTAGGTGGAGCAACGGTTACGGCAGGAGGAGGTGCGATGCATGCCTTGACCGGTATGCGTAGCATTCTTGCAGAAAAGAGCAAGTTTCAAAAATAGATGCGATAATGATAACTGAGGAAATTTTCTCGGATACTTGCGCAAGCGGATTTGGCAAATGCAGCTGACCGAACCGAACTGGCCCGTCAAAACCCGCGAATTCCATAATCATCATTTCGACAGCACGGTCTGGAACGGGCTCCGCTTCCGCGACGACGACATCATCGTCGCCACCTACGCAAAGACCGGGACGACCTGGACGCAGCAAATCATCGCGCAGCTTCTGTTCGAGGACGCCGACGCGCTGCCGGTCGCGGATATGTCGCCGTGGCTCGACCTGCGGGTGCCGCCGAACGACGTAAAGCTCGCCGCGCTCGACGCGCAGACGCACCGGCGTTTCATCAAAACGCACCTGCCGCTCGACGTGCTGGTCTATTCGCCGCGTGCCAGATATCTCTATATCGCGCGCGACGGCCGCGATGTCGTGTGGAGCATGTACAACCATCACGCCAACGCAAACGCGTTCTGGTATCGCACGCTGAACGACACGCCGGGCCGGGTCGGACCGCCGATCGAGAAGCCGCCGGGATCGACCCGCCAGTATTCCCTCGACTGGATGGATAAAGACGGGCACCCGTTCTGGCCGTTCTGGGAACACATCGCGAGCTGGTGGGCGGCGCGCGATCTGCCAAATTTGCTGCTGCTGCATTTCGAGGAATTGCGCGCCGATTTGCCCGGCACGATCCGCCGCATCGCCGCCTTTCTCGACATCCCGATCGACGAGCGGCGCTTCCCGACCATCGTCGAGCATTGCGGCTTCGCCTGGATGAAACGGAACGCAACCAAGAGCACGCCGCTCGGCGGCGCGTTCTGGGACGGCGGCGCGCAGGTCTTTGTCAACAAGGGCACCAACGGCCGCTGGCGCGACGTGCTGACCGCGGACGATATCAGGCGCTACGAGACGACAGCACGCGAACGGCTCGGCGAGGAATGCGCTCTCTGGCTCGCCACCGGCCGCCGCGTGGAACGCGCTCGGCAGCAGGGCGGATAACCACGGCGGAAGCCGGAGTTGTCCCTTCCGGCGGCGCTCCTGCTCTAAGGCTCCGCTTCGATCCCGCCGGGCGCGCGTGGTCTCTACCGGCGAAAGGGTCTCGCGAAGCGGCGCTGCCGCGGGTCATGGCCGCCAAACAGTTGCCGCAGGTCGGAGGGCTGCGTGGCAAGCGGCAGATCGGGGCGAGCCGGCGGAACCAGTCGCAGCAGCCGGTCGATGCGCTCCTTTGTGCTCGGATGCGTTCTGAACCAGTGCGGCCGGCCCCTGCCGCGAGACGGGAAACGCTCCCAATCGTCCCCCCGCAGCCGTTCGAGCCGTTGCAGCGCGGCGGCAAGCGCAACCGGATCGCCGGTGAGTTCGACCGCCCCCGCATCGGCCAGGAATTCCCGCCTGCGGGACAGTGCAAGTTGCAGCAGATCGCCGACCACCGGCGAGAATATCAGCAGCACGATCGCCAGCGGCGATACGAACGCCTCCCCGGTCATCACGAGGACGGGAAGAAAGACGATGAGCAGAAATATCCCGATAGTCGACATCGTCTGCGTCAGCGTTCCGGCGGCAGCGGCGAGCCGCATCACAAACGCGTCGCCGTGGCGGACATGTGCGACCTCGTGCGCCAGAACCGCGGCAAGCTCGCGCGGCGGCAGCACCTGCAACAGGCCGAGCGTGACCGCGACAGCCGGCTCCTCGCGCTCCCCGGCCGACATGGCTTGCGGCAGGCGCGACGGCAGAAGATGCAGCGTCGGCGCCCGGGCGAGCCCGGCGCGCCGCGCCAGTTCGCCGAGCAGCAGCACCAGGTCCGGAGCGTTGCGCATGTCCAGCGCGATGGCGCCATAAATCCGGCGGAACATCGCGGTGCCGGAAACCGAGCCGACCAGAAGGCCGGCGCCGGCGATCAGGATGCCGACGATCACTCCCTCGATCCCGGCGAGCACGAACCCCATGCACGCCGCAAGCGCCATGAGGCCGAACAGGATGATCGTCGAGTGGACACGATTGAGCGCCCGCTGACGGCGGAGAGCGGCGGCATCGATCCGGTAAGGCTGCGCATCGCGATGCCGATCCGACCTCACCTCGCTCCTCCGATCGACCCCGCCCCGGCCATGCCGATTCAATGCTCCGCCGGTCGCTTGGTTGCGGGTGCGATTGACACGGGACGGCCGTGCGGCAATCTACACTGGCGACCATTGTGGTATAGACAGGCGCACGACATGGCTTTTCACATCAGAGACCCGGCCACCGACGAGGCGGTGCGCCGCCTTGCCAAGCTCAAGGGCAAGAGCCTGACAGAGACGGTGCGGGAAGCGGTCGAAAACGAGTACCGGCGAGAATGTAAGGACCGCGGCGTGCCGTTGACAGAACAGATCAGGCTTATCCAAGAATGGGTCAAGGCCCGTTCAAAAGGTCCGGGACTGCCGGCCGACAAAGCATTTTATGATGAATTGTCGGGCGAGTTCTGATGTTTGTGGACGCTTCGGCAATCGTCGCGATACTCGCAGCGGAAGATGATGCGACCGAGTTATCGGCTCGATTCGTTAAGGCGGAACACGTCATAACCTCGCCCGTGGCTATTTATGAGGCTGTGCTCGGACTGGCGCGTTCCCGGAAGATTTCGGTTATCGATGCCGAAACCGCAATTCACGATCTCCTCGCTCGTGCCAAGGTCGAGATCGTGCCGATCACCGAGGAGATCGCGCGCACCGCAATCCGCGCTTTCGAGCGCTACGGCAGAGGACGGCATCCGGCGCAGCTCAATATGGGCGACTGCTTTGCCTATGCCTGCGCCCGCGCGCTCGGGGTGCCGCTGCTCTACAAAGGCGACGATTTCTCCCGGACCGACATTGCGGCCGGATAACCCTATCCTTTCACATAAGCTGCCGCGCTGCGCCCGGCGATACGGCCGAACACGGAGCCGGCCATCAGCCCGGTGCCGCTGGCGTAGTTGTGGTAATAAAGCCCGCCGACGATCTCGCCGGCGGCGAACAGACCCGGGATCGCCCGTCCGGTCACATCCTCGACCTGCGCGTCATTGGTGATCTTGACCCCGCCAAAAGTAAAAGTGATGCCGGTCGTCACGGCATAGGCCTCGTAGGGCGGCGTATCGAGACGCTGCGCCCAATTGCTTTTGTCGATCGGCAGACCCGAGGTGCGCAGCCCGTCATGAATGTTCGGGTTGAACGGCACCTCCGGCCGCGGCGCCGCGTTGAACGCACGCACCGTGTCGAGAAAACCTTGCGGGTCCACTCCTTCGAGCTTTTCGGCGAGCGCCTCCAGCGTGTCGGCCTTTTCCTTTGTCGTGCGCGGGATGCGGTACTCGTCGCGCAGCAGATGCAGGGTCTTGCTGCCGAAGACCTGCCAGGCGAACATGCCGGGCTGTTTGAGGATTTCGCCGCCGTATTTGGCGTAGGTATAGGAGTGGAAATCGGCGCCCTCGTCGAGAAAACGCTGACCGCGCGCATTGACGACGATGCCGAACGGGTAGCCGTGTTTCTGAAACCGGTCGCCGACATCGAGATCGCCGACCGGCGGCGCGTTGAGGTCCCAGGCGCAGGCATGCGCCCCTGACCAGTGCCCGGCCGGGGCCGCACCGATATCGAGCGCCATCCGGTGGCCCTGACCGGTGTTGTAGCGCGAGCCGCGCACCTTTGCGAGGTCCCAGCCGGGGCCGAGATAGCGCGCCCGCATCTCGGCATTCGCCTCGAACCCGCCGCAGGCGAGCACCACCGCTTTCGAGCGCAGATCGACAAACCGCCCGTTGCGGCGCACCCGCACCCCGGCGATGCCGTCATCACCCTGCAACAGCGACACCGCCGGAGTGTCGTACAGGATCGGGATGCCCTCGCGCTCGGCGCGGCCGTGCAGCGCCTTCATCAATTCCTTGCCGCCGCCCCAGATGTGGCAGGCAAGACCGCCCCAGAACTTGAATTTTCCATCGACCCGAAACGCCTGCCTTCCGAGGCCGAGCTGAAAGCGCACGCCCTTTTCGCGCATCCAAACACCGGTCTCGAAGCTCTTTGTAATCAGGATCTCGGTCAGGTCCGGGTCGCTGCGGTATTCGGTCAGCCGGCCGATATCGTCGTAATACTGCGCCTCGGTGTAGGTGCCGACATCGACATTTTCCAGCTCGTGATCGCCGATATCGGGGATCAGCCGCGCCAGATCGTCAAAACCGCGATAGACGATGCGCCAGGCGCCGCCGGTAAAGGCCGAATTGCCGCCGCGCCAGTGCTCGGGCGCGACTTCGAGCATCAGCACCGAAGCACCGTTTTCCCTGGCCGACAGCGCGGCGCAGGTCGCCGCGTTGCCGGCGCCGACGACGATCAGATCATGCTCGGGAATGTCCACGCCTTTCCTCCTGACCGCTCGCCCGACAGCCGCGCCCGCCCATCGTAGAGCACGCGCCCGGCATATCCGAGCTTGTTTGCGCGGCCCGTTCTTTCCGGGGATGACGATCAGGCTGGAATCAACCATTCTCGCCAGAGACAGGTCACGCCATGGAGATCACCAATGCCAGCCGCCATCCGTAATGTCGCCCACGACAAGCTCGTCGAGGGAAAATTGTCGCTCGGGGTCGGCATCCGCATGACGCGCAGTGTCGAGATCGCCAAGGCGATGGCGGTGGCCGGGTTCGACTGGCTGTTTCTCGACATGGAGCACGGCGTCATGTCGCTGGAAAGCTGCGCGCAGATCGCGACCGCGGCGCTCGACGCCGGCATCGCGCCGATCGCGCGCGTGCCGAACGGCGAGTATTCGATCGCGACGCGCGCGCTCGACAACGGCGTGCTCGGCATCGTCGTGCCGCATGTCGATACCGAAGCCGAGGCGCGCGAGGTCGTCAGCAAACTGAAATACCCGCCGCTCGGTCACCGTTCGATGGGCGGCATCGGACCGCATTACGGGCTGCGCACGGCGTCGACCGGCGAGGCGGCCGAGGCGATGAACGCGGCCAATCTGACGATCGTCATGCTCGAAACTCCGACCGCGATCGCCAATGCCGACGCGATCGCCGCGGTGCCCGGCATCGACGTGCTGCTGATGGGCACCAACGATCTGTGCGCCGAGATGGGGATTCACGGCCAGTTCGGTCACGACCGCGTTGTCGAGGCGTATCACGCGCTGATCGCGGCGTGCAAGAAGCACGGCAAGTTTCCCGGCATGGGCGGCGTCTACACCGAGGATCTGATGCCGCGCTATATCGAGATGGGGGTGCGGTTTGTGCTGGCCGGGCAGGACGGGCCGTTCATGATGGCCGCCGCCACCGCCCGCACCGCCTTTATGCGCAAGATTTTCGGCGGCTAGCGACCGGTGTGCTCGGCGCCTGCGTCCGATCGGAGCTGGGTGGGGGCTACTGCTTTTGCCAAGAAAATTGATAGCTACAGCCGCTCATCAATCTGCCCACGACCCGCCCGTGGCCGTCAATCTGCCCTTCAAACCTGGCGCCCCGTGACGTGCGCATAACCAGCACTCCTTGCGCCGTTACCGAGCCCTCCCACGGATTCTGGCTGGAGCCGAAGCGAGCGACTCCATTTACAATCCTCAGCGGTCCCGGTGGGCCGTCCGGTGACGGGCACGATTGAGCTCTTTGACCGAACGTAGCGCCCTCCAACTGTCGGGACACGCCTCGATACGTGCCGTCGAAGGCGGTAACGCCGGCAGTCTGCGCCAGAACCGTCGCGGGCAGCGTGATCGCGGCAATGAGGTAGACTGACTTTATCGAGATGCTCATCTGCATCCCCTCTCTGAGCAGTTGGTCCGCTTGGAGAGCGCGACCGGGTCAATATCGAGGGATACAATGTCGGGAACTGTGCGAAAAGTCGTCCTGGCCTATTCGGGCGGGCTCGACACCTCGGTGATCCTGCGCTGGCTGCAGGAAACCTATCGATGCGAGATCGTCACCTTTACCGCCGATCTCGGTCAGGGCGAGGAATTGGAGCCGGCGCGCAAGAAGGCCGAGCTGATGGGGGTGCGCGAGATCTTTATCGACGATCTGCGCGAGGAGTTCGTCCGCGATTTTGTCTTTCCGATGTTCCGCGCCAACGCGCTCTACGAAGGGCAATACCTGCTCGGCACCTCGATCGCGCGGCCGCTGATCGCCAAGCGCCAGATCGAGATCGCGCGGCAGACCGGCGCCGACGCCGTCGCGCACGGCGCGACCGGCAAGGGTAACGATCAGGTGCGTTTCGAACTGAGCTATTACGCGCTCGCCCCCGACATCAAGGTCATCGCGCCGTGGCGTGAATGGGACCTGACCTCGCGCACCCGCCTCGTCGATTACGCCGACCGGCACCAAATCCCGATTGCCCGCGACAAGCGCGGCGAGGCGCCGTTCTCGGTCGATGCCAACCTGCTGCACGTCTCGGCCGAGGGCAAGGTGCTGGAAGACCCCTGGGTCGAGCCGGAGGAATACGTCTACAGCCGCACCGTCGCACCGGAACAGGCGCCTGACCGGCCGGACTATGTCGAGATCGACTTTCTGCGCGGCGATCCGGTCGCGATCGACGGCGCGGCGCTGTCGTCGGCGGCGCTCTTGACCCGCCTCAACGAAATCGGCGGCCGGCACGGGATCGGCCGGCTCGATCTGGTCGAAAACCGGTTTGTCGGCATGAAATCGCGCGGCGTCTACGAGACCCCCGGCGGCACGATCCTGCATCAGGCGCATCGCGGCATCGAGAGCCTGACCCTCGATCGCGGCGCGATGCACCTGAAGGACGAGCTGATGCCGCGCTACGCCGAACTGATCTACAACGGGTTCTGGTTCTCGCCCGAGCGCGAGATGCTGCAAGCGCTGATCGACAAGAGCCAGGAACGGGTCGAGGGCCGGGTGCGGCTGAAGCTGTACAAAGGCCTCGCGCGCGTCGTCGGAAGGCAGTCGCCGAACAGTCTGTACAGCCTGGCGCACGTCACATTCGAGGAGGACCAGGTCTACGACCAGCGCGACGCCGAGGGCTTTATCAGGCTCAACGCGCTGCGGCTGCGTCTAGCGGCAAGGTCTTCCGGCAAATAGGACCGCGGGCGTCTCGCCCGCACATTCACGCCGGGAACGACCGCGGTCCGCTCCCTCTCCTTACCGCGCGCGTTTATGTGCTTCGAGCCACCCCGTCATGATGCGGTTGAATTCGTCCGGGCGCTCGACATTCGGGAAATGCCGGCATCCCGCCATCTCCTCGTAGCGCGCCCCCGGCACGAGACCGGCGAGGCGGCGGTTTTCGGCAGGCGGGGTGCCGGCATCATCGGCGCCGCAGACGACCAGCACCGGCACGCGCACCTCCGGCAGGCGCGGCGCGAAGTCGAAATCGAGGATCGCGGCGCAGCAGCCGAGATACCCGGCCGGGGTCGTGCCGACCACGGTGTCGCGGATCTGCTGCCAGCGGCCGGGATGCCGGGTCTTGAAATCGTCGGTCAGCCAGCGCTCGACGGTCGGATCGGCCAGCGGCTCCAATGAATTGGCGGCGCGCACCGTGTTGATCCGCTGATCCCACAGGTCGCGGGCGCCCCGCGGGCTGGCCGGCAGGGTGTCGCACCACAGCGCCGAGATCAGCCGGTCGCCATGCGCCAGCGCAAAAGCCTGCCCGATCATGCCGCCGATCGACAGCCCGACATAGTGCACGCGCGGGATCGACAATGCTCGCAGGACCTGCGCGACATCATCGGCCAGCGCCGCCATCGTATAATCGCCGGCCACCGGATCGCTGCCGCCATGCCCGCGCATGTCGATCCGCAGCACGCGAAACCCGTTCTGCAACAGGGCCGGAACCTGCTCGGCCCAACTCCCGCCGTCGGAGGCCAGCGAATGGGTGATGCAGACGGTCGGCGCGTCCCCGGATGCGTCCCCTGGGCCGACGAGATCATAAGCGATGCGGCGTCCCGATAGCGGCAACAGCATGGCGCTTCTCCTGCTCAGCACATTCTCGATAAGAGTCTGTCATTGCGAGCAAAGCGAAGCAATCTCGTGCTGCCGGTCTCGGACGGATCGAGACTGCGTCGTCGCGTTGCTCCTCCTAATGACCGCCCTCACGACCGCGGCAACGCGGCGAGCGCCGCGCCGATGCGCTCGGCAAGAGCGGCTGGGTCGCCGGCGATATGCACGCTCTTGTTGCGGCTTTTCGCACCGGCGGCAAGCGTCAGGTCGCGCCGAGCCAGCCCCCATTCCGCCGCGAGAAGCCGTAAGAGCGCCGCGTTGGCGCGCCCGTCCTCGGGCGGCGCGGCGACCGACGCCTTCAACACCGGCGTCCCGTCTGCGAGACACGCGATTGCGTCGATCCGGTCGGCCCGCCCGCGCGGGGTCAGCCGCACCGCGACCCGCACCCCGTCCGGAGCCGCCGCGAGCGGCAGCCTCTCGGAAATTTCAAAGGAAGGCCGAGGCAAGATCGTACAGGATCAGCCGCCGCAGAAACATCAGCAGCAGGATCAGGATCACCGGCGAGATGTCGATCCCGCCGAAATTGGGCAGAAACGAGCGGATCGGCCGCAGCAGCGGCTCGGTGACCCGGTAGAGAAAATCGCCGATCACCGCGACGCCGCGGTTCCACCGGTTGACGACGCCGAACGCCAGCAGCCAGCTCAGGATCGCCTGCGCGATCAGCAGCCAGATATAGATCGTGATAATCGTATCGATCAGCCAGAAAACCGCACTCATTCGGCCGCTTCCGTGGTTCGCCAGGGGGTCGCCGGGGAGCGCGACCGTAGCCGCTGCCCCCCACGCCCGCAAGACGCGAACGCTGCCCCGGAGGCGCGCACGATCGGCTCGCGAGTCATCGGGTCGCCGCGAGAATAGCCTTGACGGGCCGCCCGGCGCTCATTACGCCCGGCCCAGCCCCCATTCTCGCGAAGTCCCCTCAACGTGAAGAAGACGATGGCCGCCTATCAATACATCTACGTCATGAAAGGTCTGGGAAAGACCTATCCCGGCGGGCGCGAGGTGCTGCGCAATATCTGGCTGTCGTTTCTGCCCGGCGCCAAGATCGGCGTGCTCGGCCTCAACGGCGCCGGCAAATCGACATTGCTGCGGATCATGGCCGGGCAGGAGCGCGACTTCTCGGGCGAGGCCTGGGCCGCCGAGGGCGCCACGGTCGGCTATCTGCCGCAGGAGCCGGCGCTCGACCCGACAAAGGACGTCGCCGGCAATGTGATGGAGGGGCTGGCCGCGACAAAGGCATTGCTCGACCGCTTCGAGGAGGTCAGCGCCCGCTTCGCCGAGGAGCTGTCACAAGAGGAGATGGACGCGCTGATCGCCGAACAGGGCGAGTTGCAGGAAAAAATCGACCAGGCCGACGCCTGGGAACTCGACCGCACCGTCGAGATCGCGATGGATGCGCTGCGCTGCCCGCCGGGCGACACGCCGGTGGCCAATCTGTCGGGCGGCGAGCGCCGGCGGGTCGCGCTGTGCCGGCTGCTCCTCCAGCGCCCCGATCTGCTGCTGCTCGACGAGCCGACCAACCATCTCGACGCCGAGTCGGTCGCGTGGCTGCAAAGATTTCTCAAGGACTATTCCGGCACCGTCGTCACGGTGACACACGACCGCTATTTTCTCGACGAGGTCGCCGGCTGGATTCTCGAACTCGATCGCGGCCACGGCATTCCGTTCGAGGGAAATTACTCGGGCTGGCTCGAACAGAAACAGGCGCGGCTGGCGCAGGAGGGCCGCCAGGAGGAGGCGCGCCGCCGCACCTTGGAGCGCGAACTCGAATGGGTCCGCCAGAGCCCGCGTGCCCGGCAAGCGAAGAGCAAGGCGCGTCTGCAAGCCTATGACGCGCTGGTCGCGCAGAGCCGCGAGAAGGCGCCCGAGACGGCGCAGATCGTACTGCCTCCGGGTCCCCGGCTCGGCGACCTCGTCGTCGAGGCCGAGCATGTCGGCAAGGGGTTTGGCGACCGGCTGTTGATCGAGGACCTGAGTTTCCGGTTGCCTCCGGGCGGCATCGTCGGCGTGATCGGTCCGAACGGAGCGGGAAAAACCACGCTGTTCCGCATGATTACGGGGCAGGAAAAACCTGATACCGGGTATTTTCGGATCGGCGAGACCGTCAAGCTCGGTTATGTCGATCAGTCGCGCGACGCGCTCGGCGCGAACAATACCGTCTGGCAGGAGATTTCCGGCGGGCAGGACGAGATCGACCTGGGTCGCCGCAAAATCGCGAGCCGTGCCTATTGCGCGCTGTTCAACTTCCGCGGCCCGGACCAGCAGAAAAAGGTCGGCCAGCTATCGGGCGGCGAGCGCAACCGCGTGCACCTCGCCAAGATGCTCAAAGAAGGCGCCAACCTCCTGCTGCTCGACGAGCCGACCAACGATCTCGATATCGATACGCTGCGCGCACTCGAAGAAGCGTTGCTCGACTATCCCGGCTGCGCCGTCATCATCAGCCACGACCGCTGGTTTCTCGACCGGGTCGCGACGCACATTCTCGCCTTTGAGGGCGACAGCCGTGTCGAGTGGTTTGAGGGTAATTACGCCGATTACGAAGCCGACCGCCGCCGTCGTCTCGGCGCTGAAGCCGACCAGCCGCACCGCATCAAATACAAGCCGCTGGTGCGGGCGTAGCGTCCTGATTTGATCGGCCCCGGCGTCATGCCTCCTTCGAGGCCGCGCGGCGTCTGTCTCGAAGGACGCTAAGCGCCGCTTTGGTAATCCCGCCGCGCCGCCTCGGGACTGACATAGCCGTCCGCGAGATCGGCGGCGAGATGCGCCGGATCGCGCTCCTCGGGCGGGCCGAACCCTCCGGACCCCGGCGCCTCCATCACGACCCGCCCGCCCGACGGCACCCGAAACGCGCCCTTTGAGTTGAGGGGTTGCGTGCCGCCGTCGGGCAGTTCGAGCCACAGCCGCATCGCGCCGCCGTCCTGCCCGTCGGCGAGACCGAAGGGCGGCGTCACAGTGCGCTCGCAACACACCGCCGCATGCGCCTCGTGACCAAGCACGCGCCATACCCGCCGCGCCCCGAGACCGCCCCGCCACTTTCCAGGGCCGCCGCTGTCCGGCACCAGCGCGTATTCCTCGACCCGCAGCGGGAAACTCATTTCGAGGATTTCAATTGGCGTGTTCATCATGTTGCTGACCGTGCTGGCGACGGCGTTGATTCCGTCCTTCACCGGCCGCGCGCCGAACCCGCCCTTCAGCGACTCGTAGCTGACATAGCGCTCGCCGCGCTGCGGGTCGCGTCCGCCGAAGGTGATGACCGCCGAGGTGCCCTGCGAGCCGGCCATCACCGTGTCGGGCGTGATCTTTGCCATCGCGGCCATCACCATATCGGCAACCCGGTGCGACATCTCGTGGTTGGCGTAGACGACCGGCGAGGGCGGCTGGGCATTGACGACCGAGCCGGCCGGCGCGGTCACGGTAACCGGGCGCCAGCAGCCGGAATTGGGCGGGATCAGGCTTTTCGGGTCGGCGATCATCTTCAGCGCGCAGTACACGCCGGATGCCGTCACGGTCAGCGGCGCATTCATCGGTCCCGGCACCGCGGGATCGGAGCCGGCGAAATCGGCGGTGATCGTGTCGCCCTGTTTGCGCACGGTCAGCCGCACCGTAAACGGCTCGTCCCGGTCGCTTCCCGGCGTCAGCACGCCGTCGCCGTCGAACACATCCGTAAAACCGGCCTCGCCATCCGGCAGCCTGGCCAGCGCGGCGCGCATCATGCGCTCCGAATAGTCGAGCACCTCGTCCATGATCGCGCATAGCTCGTCGGCGCCGTAGCGGTCGGCGAGAGCGGACAGCCGGGTCTGGGCGCGTCGATTGGCGGCGACCTGGGCGCGCAGATCGCCCCTGCGTTCCTCGGGCGTGCGGACATTGGCGAAGATGATCGCCTCGACATTCGGGTCCGGCTCGCCATCGCGGTAGAGCCGGACCGGCGGCAGGCGCAGCCCCTCGCCGTAGATTTCGGTAACCGCGCCGTAGCTGCCCGGCGTCGCGCTGCCGACATCCGGCCAATGCGCCCGCACGCAGCCAAACCCGAGCAGGCGCTCGCCAAAAAAGCACGGCGCGACGACGTTGACATCGGGCAGGTGCGATCCGCCGTGATACGGGTCGTTGTGGATAAACACATCTCCGGCTTCGATCTGCGGGAACGCGGCGATCACCGCGCGCACCGCATCCGGCATCGATCCGAGATGGATCGGCAGGTCGGGGCCTTGCGCGACCATATTGCCGGCCCGGTCGAAAATCCCGCAGGAATAATCGCCGGCCACCTTCAACAGCGGCGAATACGCGGTCTTGGCGAGGACGATCTTCATCTCCTCGGCCGCCGAGATCAGCGCGTTCTTGACGACTTCGAAGCGGGCCGGGTCGATCTTTCTCGGCACAACCTGCCCAACTCCATCCACCAGCTGGGGGGGAGCATGAGGGTGGGGCAGCCGGGCAACTGTGTCGGGCATCAAAATCTCTCCGAAGCACGAACGATAGAGTTCAAGTTTAACTTAATACCCCATCACATATTTCAACTCCTGCATCGCTGGGCTAGGGCGCCCCTTCCCGGTGTTTATGAGGCCCGGAACATACATTTCCTTCAACAACTTAGTTTCTTGGATATTCAAGAGATCTTTATTTTTGCCGAGAGCCGCGCCAATCAGCATTTTCTCAAGATATGGAATATCCCTGTATTGAGATGTAGTTGGTTTAGAAAAATTTTGGTACGCAGCAGTGACACGAGCATAGAGGTACAGACATGGAATCCCTCGCGCGCTACTTTGCAAAATTGAGTTATACTTGTTCACCTTGTGCTCTGTTAGACATTCTCGCTTAAATGGCTGGCGCTCAGCTTTTCCCACATACCAGGGCTTCGCAACCTTCCCGGTCTTGACAGCGAACACGTAACAGCCGCAAGCTTCCGACAAGCCTTGGTCCAGCTCGTCGGCCTTGTCCCAAAACTCTCTCCTGGTCTGGCTGTCAAGAAGCAACAATCCCTCATCATCTCTCGGTAAACGTACCGGACCGTATGGTAAAAAATTCATGCATGTCCTCCAAATCGATAGCAACAGGAATTTTCAGCTACTATAAGTTAATACTTAATTACTACGCAATCTGATGTAACCGCGTACATCGACCAGTGCGGTCCAGCCCGGCGGCACGACAACAGTTGTGTCGAGCGCCTCGACGATCGCCGGCCCGGTCAGCACCGTTTCGGGCACGAGACCGTCGCGCCAATGCACCGGGCAGGCGATGAACCCGGTCTCGGGAAACCACGCTGAGCGCTCGCGCTTCGGGCGATCGGCGCCGCCGTGCTGGCGCAATATCAGTTCCGGAGAGCGGCCTGATGCGGTCAGCCGCAGATTGACGAGCTGCACGGTCTCGTTCGGGTTGGCGTGACCGTAGGTCCGGCGGTGCCGGTCGTGAAACGACGCCGCGAGCGCATCGAGCGTCTCGCGCGTAACCGGCCCGTCGGCGAGCGGCACGGTCAGTTCGTAGGCCTGCCGGCGGTAGCGGACATCGGCCGAGCGCAGCAATGCCCGGCGCTCCGGCGGTACGCGCGCCGCCTCCAGCATCGCCCCGGCCTCCCCCGCCATCGCGTCGAGCGCGGCGGCAATCCGCTCGGGTTCGACCGTGCCGAGATCGGCGTAGAGCGTGCGGCTGTAGCCGCGCTTGATGTCGCTGGCGACCAGACCCAGCGCCGAGAACGCGCCCGGCGCCGGCGGCACGATGACCTCGCCGATCCCGAGTTCGGCGGCAAGGAACACGGCGTGCACCGGCCCGGCCCCGCCAAACGCGATCAGCGCAAACTCCCGCGGATCGTGGCCGCGCTCGACCGAGACGATGCGCAGCGCCTCGGCCATGTTGGCGTTGACGATCTCGACGATCTTGGCGGCGGCCTCCGCGACCGACAGAGCGAGCGGGGCCGCAACCTCGCGCGCGATCGCGCTCTCGGCCGCCCCCGCGTCGATCGGCAGATCGCCGCCGAGCAGCGCCTTGCGGTCGAGCCAGCCGAGCACGATATCGGCGTCGCTGACCGTCGGCCTGCTGCCGCCTTGTCCATAGGCGGCCGGACCCGGTATCGCGCCGGCGCTTTCCGGCCCGACCCTGAGCGCGCCGCCGGGATCGACCCAGGCGATGCTGCCGCCGCCGGCGCTGACCTCGGCGAGGTCGATGACCGGCACGCGCACCGGATGCCCGGTGCCTTGCAGCCAGCGCTTCGCCGCGCCGCCGCCGACCTCGTACTCGGCCGTGACCGTGATTTCTCCCCCTGCGATCAGGCTCGCCTTCGCGGTCGTGCCGCCCATATCGAACGAGATCAGATTGGCCACGCCGAGCTGCGCGCCGGCCAGTTGCGCCGCGACGACCCCGGCGGCGGGTCCGCTCTCGACCGCCATCGCCGGCATCCGCAGCGCCTCGGCGACATCGAACATGCCGCCGCTCGACCCCATTACGTAAAGCGGCGGCAATCCGAGACCGGAAGCGGCGCGTTGCAACCGGTCGAGATAGGCGGCAAGCAGCTTTCCGACATAGGCGCAGACCGCGGTCGTGCTGATCCGCTCGAACTCGCGGATTTCGGGCAGGATCTCGCAGGACAGATAGATTCCGACATCGGGCAGCGCGGCCCGCAGCCGCTCGCCGAGACGCCGCTCGTGCGTGTCGTTGAGAAACGAGAACAGCAGCCCGACCGCGACGCTCTCCAGTTCGGCGGCACGGATCGCACTGATCACCCCGTCGATCTCGTCCTCGGCGAGCGGGGTCACGATCTCTCCCGCCGCGCCGACCCGCTCGGTGATCTCAAAGCGCCAGCGGCGCGGCACCAGCATGTCGGGCGGGTCCTGAAACAGATCGTACAGATCGGCGCGCGACGAGCGGCGCAGTTCGAGCAGGTCGCGAAACCCCCGTGTCGTGACGAGACCGGTGCGGGCGCCCTTTTTCTCGAACAGCGCGTTGGTGACGATCGTTGTCGCATGCGCCAGCAGCGTAACCGCGGCCGGGTCGATCACCTCGCGCTCCAGACCGCTTTTCAGCCCGGCGACAACGGCGCGGCTGAAATCATCAGGGGTCGTCAGCAATTTGACGAGACCGATCCGGCCGCTCGCTTCATCGACCAGCGCGACATCGGTAAATGTGCCGCCGATATCAACGCCGATCCGCCACGCCATGCCGCATCCCTCTTTCCACCGCGCCCGTCCGGCTAATATCCTCCGGCCGCGTGGCGAAAGCCAAGCGCGCCGGGACTGCCGGGAGGAAAGAAGTGGCACAGGTGGTGATCCGTCGTTCCACGGTCGACCTGCCCGGTCTGCCGCGCAGCCTGCGCGAGGACCATGCGCGGTTTCTGCGCGACTGGCGCGACGCGCTGGTGACCTACGGCCCGATCTTTCGCGGCGACGCGCCGGCCGGTTATCTCTATCAGCTCGATCTGCCGGGCACCGTGCCGGAGGCGACCGCGCGTTTCGTCGCCGAGGACCCGCTAGCCATGCACGGCATCGTCGAGAGCGACGAGATCAGCGACTGGCACTGCGCACTCGCCACCCGCCAGAAGACCGCGCCGCCGCGCCCCGGTCTCACGGGGTTTTTCTTTCACGGCATCGGCAAGCCGGGTATCACCGAGTTCCGCAACACGATCCTCGCCGCCCACCGCGCGCATCTGCAACAGAAGGACGCGAGCAATTGCCTGTCGCGCGGCTATCTGACCGATTCCGGCGGCAGGGAATGGCTCGGCAGTGCGATGATCTACGAATTCGAGAGCCGCGCCGCGCTCGACGATTTCTTCCGCGACGAGCCGTATTGCACAAACGGCATCTACCAGCGCCTCGACATCTACGACTGGCAGCGCGGCGTGATGGACTAGCGTTGCGTCAACCCGGTGAGCCGAGCACAGAATCTCCGCCGCATGCCGGGCGGCTCTACAGAGATCCCGCCACTTCCTGCGGCGCAGCGGCGAGAATGCTGCGCGCCCGGGCCGCGTCCTCGGCGATCTGCGCCTTCAGCGCATCGAGCCCGGCGAATCTGCGTTCCGGCCGGATGAATTCGATCAGCGCGACCCGCAAGTGCCGTCCGTACAGATCGGCATCCACATCGAACAGATTGGCTTCGAGCCGCGGCTCCGGCGTGCCGACCGTCGGACGCAGCCCGATATTGGCGACGCCGTCGATCCAGCGCCCGGCGAACGGATCGTCGGGACCGTCTCCCGCCACCCGCACCGCGTAAACGCCGAAAGCCGGGCGCAGATACTCGGCGAGACCGAGATTGACAGTCGGAAAGCCGATCGTGCGGCCGCGCCGGTCGCCTTCCATGACGCGCCCGTCGATCTCCCACCAGCGGCCGAGCTGCATCGCCGCCTCGCGCGGCTTGCCGGCGCGCAGCAACTCGCGGATATGGGTCGAGGAACAGATCGCGGCATCGGGACCGCGCACCGGCTCGACAACGGTCACGCCGAACCCGTGCTCGCGCCCGGCCGCGCGCAGCATGTCCGGCGTGCCGCGGCGGCGGTTGCCGAACGTGCCGTCATGTCCGACGACGATATGGCTCGCGCCGATCGCGCCGACCAGCACATCGGCGACAAACGATTCGGCGCTCTTATGGGCGAAATCGAGGTCGAAATGCTGCACGAACAGCAGATCGACCCCGAGCCGCGCGATCTCGCGCTGCTTGACCCGGAACGGGGTCAGCCGGAACGGCTCGCCATCGGGCATGAACACGCTGCGCGGGTGCGGCTCGAAGGTCAACACCCCGGCGGGCAGCTCGGCCGCGCGGGCGCGCTCGTACGCCTCTTCGATCAGCGCCGCATGGCCGCGATGCAGCCCGTCGAAATTGCCCATCGCCAGCACCGCGCCGCGCGGATGGCTGGATTCGGGACCGGGATGGCGGACGATGCGGAGCACGGTCAAAATCGGCGGAAATTCACGAGAGACGATCGGCCGAACATAGCGGGTGCGGGGACGCAGCGATAGCCTCAGCGCCGCCGCAGGGTGGCGAATGCGGCCGAACGGCGCGACCGGCCGCTCCGGAAATCGCCGCCCGCCGCCGCGTCGCAAGGCTCGCCATCCAGGTTTCCGGGGTGCCGCGCGACGGCTGCGGAATGGTCACAGGCCGGGGAAAGTTCCTTCCCGGACGCGCCGCGCGGCGTTTTTTTCCTGGTCTTCGGGCCTCCGCTCGCGTAGGGATTGCGCCCGGCGCGGATGGCAGATTGCCGCCCTCGCCCGTGAAAGCGTCAACCCAGCCGCGGCACTTGGCGGCCGCGGTGGACCCGCCCGCGGAACCTTTTCGTCCAACCTGCCGACAGCCGTTTTCGCAGCGAAGGGGGGCTGCGCAATGCGCACATTGACACCGGTGCTCTGCACCTCCGGCCTCGCCGCGGAGGCTAGAGTGGCCCGTGCCGCCGGCTTTCAGGTCATTGTCGGCGCCGGGGACCCGCGGCGCACGGCAGAACTCGTCGAACTTGCCGCCAGACGCGCAAAATTTCTGATCAGCTTTGGCGTCGCCGGCGGGCTGGCGCCGCAACTGCGCTCGGGACAGGTAATCCTGTCGGCCGAGGTCATCGGCGACGACCGGCGATGGCTTCCCAACCAAAGGTTTCACCGGCAGGTCGGCGAGCTGGCCCGCCGCATCGGCGCGCTCGAAGGCCCGGTCCTCGGTTCGAGCGATATCCTTTCCACCGAGGAGGACAAGCTGCGGGCCTGGCGCAATACCGGCGCGCTGGCGGTCGATCTCGAAAGCGCGATTGTCGCGCGCACCGCCGAAGCCGCCGGTCTGCCGTTTCTTGTCCTGCGCACGATCGCCGATCCGGCAACGCGCAAATTGCCGCCCGCGGCGCTGATCCCGTTGTGGAAAAACGGCACGCCGGCGGTGCACCGCGTGTTCAGCGAAGTCTTGCGCCGGCCCTGGCAGATCGGGGCGCTGTTCGGGCTGGCTTGCGAAACGCGGCAGGCTTTGACCGCGCTGGCCGGTCCGGCGCGCGCCCTGCGCAGCGCCCTGGCCGATTAGACCCGACGCACCGCGCCAAGAGACGCCGCGCCGCGCTTCTCGGATCGCCGTTCCCACCATTAGAGCGTGATCGTTTCAGGTTGAAGCGTAGCCGGCATTGGCGAGGTAGTTTGCGCATTCCTGTGCGGAGAAATGATCGAGCAAGGAGCCGATCTGGCGCCACGTGTCCTCGGTGGTGCGCGGATC